>NZ_KB899538.1:900000-1574912 GCF_000378305.1 Thioalkalivibrio sp. ALJ12 | reverse complement strand
GAGGGTGAATCGGGTCCCAACCGCGGCTGGTGGGTAACCGCCGAGGGGGGTCGAGGCGACATCGACGACACGTCCAATGCCTCCGGCGCCGATTACGATTTCGGGGGGATCAGTGTCGGGTTCGATACGCCGGTCTCGGACAACGTCTTCGTCGGCGCGGCCATGGGATACACCCGCAACCGTGCCTCCACCGCAAGCGGAGACCTTGACGTCGATTCGTTCCATCTGGCCGGTTACGGTGGCTGGCAGCAGGATGCCCTGTACGCACGCGGCAGTCTGGGCGTCGGATACCACCGGGCGGATTCCGAACGCTCTGTTGCCACGCTGAACGAGACCGCCACCGCCGACTACTCGGCCCGAGGCATCGGGACCGGCATCGAAGTGGGCTATGTCTTCGAAGTCACGGACGTCGCGCGGGTGACCCCCTTTGGCGGCCTCGACTACGAGTATCTGCGCCGCAGCAGCTTCAGCGAATCCGGCGCGGGAGCCGCCAATCTCGACGTCGACAGCGAAAGCGAATACTCCCTCCGCAGCCAGGCGGGCGTACGTTTCGACCAGACCTTCGACACCACAGGTGGCTGGGTGGCCCCCTACGCCGAGGCAGCCTGGGTCCATGAACACGGTGATCGCGCGAGCCGGATGGATACGGCCTTCTCTGGCGACTCCGCAGGCCGATTCACCATCGAAGGGCCGCGCCTGAGCCGCAACCGCGCTCGCATCGCCCTGGGGGTGCAATCCCAGTTGAACAGCAACAGCTTCCTCAACGCGGGCTATCAGGGGGAAATCGCAGGCTCCGATGACCTCCATGCAATCGGTGTGTCCTTCCGGCGGACCTGGTAAGGAACCTTGAGGTCCGGGCGCTCTTCAGCCCGGGCCTCACTCTTCCTTTCTGCCGACGAATGACGGTGCAGATCGGCCTTTCATGTCGACAGAATTTTCGCGACACTCTTCACAGAATGACCGTGGACCCTTGGGAGGAGAAGCTGTGCCAGTGCGATCAAGATGCTTCTTGCACAAGGCCGCGCCACGCACGGCAACGATGCTGGCCGCATTGCTGGCCCTGCCGGGCACCGCTTCAGGCACGAATCCCGATGCTCCCGGCAATGGCTTCGATCCCAAGGCCGAACCCACTGGCGAGGTAATCCTTCGGGTCGAGGGGAAGATCCGTCATACCAACGACGGAGACCGCTCCGTGCTGGATCGAGCGATGCTGGACCGCCTCCCGCAACGAGAGATGAATACCTCTACGGTGGTAACAGACGGGGTGAATCGCTTCGAGGGTTTCCTGTTGCGCGATCTGCTGGAGGCCCTGGGCGCGGAAGGTGAAGAAGTCGTGGCCACTGCCCTCAACGACTACATCGTGGAAATCCCGATGGAGGATTTCCACGAGTACGACGTGATCGTGGCCCACACTCAGGATGGAGAACCCCTGACGCCTCGAGACAAGGGACCGCTGTGGATCGTCTACCCGCGGGATGATCACACCGAACTGGATGACATCCGCTATGACTACCGCTGGGTCTGGCAGCTGGCGCATGTGGAGGTGCGATGACGGCAAGCGCGAGCCGGGGCCAGACAGCCATCCTCGAGACCGATCCCACCCATTCTTCCCGACCGCGATTGCGTCGGGTTTCGACATATGCCCTGCCAGTGCTGGCAGTGCTGACATTCGCAGCCTTCCTTACAGTGTCACTGGTGCGCCTGCACGAGGTGGAACAGGACATGCGCACCAACGTGGACGAGAACATGCTCTGGGTCATCACTCAGGCTCAGGTTGCGAGTCACCGTCTGGACCAAGCGGTCTACCGACTCACCATGGGTGACCCCGATGCTCAGCCCGGCCTTCGCTATGACGTGCTCGCCAGCCGTCTGGCACTGCTGGACGCGGGGCCACAACGGCGCTATCTGGATCAGGCCGACCAGGAAAGACCCCTTGACGAGAGTCTTGAGCACCTCTCCAGTCTTGAGGGTCTGGTCGAGAATGTTGCTGCGGACAACACCGCCGCTGCGGATGCCGTTCACGCCGAACTTGGTCCGTTGATGTCAGCCCTCAACCGCATTGCCAATGCCGTGATGATCGAGGAATGGGAAAGCACAGGTGCACGCCTGGACGAACACCGCGCCAACCTGATCCAGGCGATCGCGATGATGGCGGGAATCCTCGTCAGCGGGATGATCCTGGCCACTCTGATGATGGTCGCATTGCGCCAGCGCCGGCACGCGCAGAATGCGCTGGCCGCCCATCGCGATCATCTGGAACTGGAGGTCCGCAATCGTACCCGTGACCTGGAAGCGGAACGCCGTCGCGTTGTGGATGCGATCGATACTGCACCTGACGGCTTCGCCGCCTTCGACTCGAACGGCCGCCTTATCCTGGTCAATCCACAATTCGCCAGCTTGTTGCCATTGCCCGGGCAAGTGCCGAGCCAGGGTCAATCGCTGGAATCGCTCCTCGACCAGATCCGCTCCGTCACTCGCCCGGATACCGAACAGGCCGACCCGCAGGAGATTACCGCTGATGACGGCGCACAGTACGACCTGGAGGTCCCCGGACGCGGCTGGGTCCAGATGACCTTGCGACGCACCGACGACGGCGGGCAGGTACTCCGCCTGGCGGATATCACCAGCTACAAGGATGCCGCCCGCAGCCTGGAGCATTCGCTGCAACGCGAGCGCGGGGTCAGCGAGTTCTACCGCAGCTTTGCGGCCATGGCCTCGCACCAGTTTCGAACCCCGCTGGCCATTATCGATTCCGGTCTGCAGCGATTGCTGCGCCGCGGCGAGGACATGGGCCGCGAAACTCGACAGCAGCGCTATCGCCAGCTGCGCGATGCGGTTGCCCACATGACCCGGCTGATCGAGAACGCCCTGACTTCGGCGCGTCTTGAGGGTGGCCACGTGGCTGCCTCCACCTCGCTGTGCGACCTGCGCCCCCTGGTCGAGCGGGCGATCGAAACCCAGCATCTCATCACGCCCGACAACCCCATCCATCTGGAAGTCGAGCCGGCCGGACCGGTATTCGCGCGATGTGATCACGCACTGGTCGAACAGATCCTGGCGAATCTTCTGTCGAACGCGGGTAAATACTCACCCGAAACCTCGGCGATCGAAGTCGAGCTCCGCTCGACCCGAGAGAAAACCCTGTGCCGTGTGACCGACCACGGCATCGGCATCCCTGTCGAGGATCAACCCCGCCTGTTCGACCGCTTTTTCCGGGCACGCAACGCCAAGCGACACCGGGGGATCGGACTGGGGCTTGGGATCGCGCGCCAGCTAGCCACCATTCAAGGCGGCGACCTCAGCGTACGATCCAGAGAAGGGAAAGGTTCCACATTCACACTAGAGCTCCCGTGCGGACAGGACCAGGATGACCGGCTCGAAACCGACTGAGGCATCAACCCCGGCCGCGCGCATCCTCTGCGCCGAAGACGAAGCACTGCTTCGACGGGACATCTGTGACGAACTGACCGAGGCTGGCTACGTTGCCATCGAAGCGGCACACGGAGACGAAGCCATGGAGCAGATCGACGCCGTCTGTCCCGATCTGATCCTCTGCGACATCAACATGCCCGGCAAGAATGGCTATGAACTGCTGGCCGAAGTTCGGGAACAGGGGCCGCATCTAGCCGAAACACCCTTTGTCTTTCTGACTGCACTGTCAGACCCTCGCGAGGTCGTCGAAGGCAAGCGCGCGGGTGCCGACGACTACCTCGTCAAGCCGGTGGACTTCGATCTCCTGCTGGCCACAGTGGAAGCTCGTCTCCGGCAAGTACGCCGGATACGCGAAAAGAACGACGATGAACTGACCGACCTGCGCCACACCCTTAACGATCTGGGTATGCGAAAGAACACCCCGAACCTGGAGGTTGCAGCCAAGGCGCTAGACCCCGTCGCCCCCGGCGTGATCCTGGTCGACGCTGGCCGGCGTACCCTGCTCTTTAATCGTGCCGCTCGGCGTATGGCCACCGGGGCGCTGACATTGAGCGAAGGAACCCCCCCACAGGCGGTGCATGCCGAAGAGGACCGCCGCCTGCATCAGGCCCTGCGAAGGGTCCTCGACGACTGCGAAAACACCAGCGATACGATCGAATGCTTGCGGCTGCCCCGTGATGGGCGCCATCGGGATCTGTTGGCCATGATTTATCCACTCCCCGACGAGGAAGAAGCGGCCCCCCGGAACGGGTCGCCAGATGACGGCAACGACCCTGCTGCCATTATCCTGCTCTCGGACCCCGAGCGACAGGGACAGCTCCCGAAGGAGATTGTGGCCCGCCTGTTCGATCTGACCCCCACGGAAGCACATATCGCCCTGGCCTTGGCAGAAGGCTGGCGCACCGCCGATATAGCACACCATCTTGGGGTCTCCATTACCACGGTCAACTTCCACCTTCGTAATCTGTTCCAGAAGACCGACACACACAGGCAGGCAGAGCTCGTCGCCCTGGTGCTTGCGGGATCCATGACACTAACCCTCGAGTGACTTGGATGGCGCTACATATCGCCAACATTCCCGAGTTGTGCCTGCGCGTAGTCAACGCACCGCCCCGGCATTCCCTTCCATACAGGCCCGTACAACCGGGCGCGCGGTTGCGTCTGCCTGTGCTGGACGAATCGTGAAAAGGCCCCGCATTGACCATGGATTTCCCCCCGGATACTGTCCTTTATGGACGCGGCCATGGCCTACCTGCTCGCGCGGGGTCTGGAAGAAGGCGGCCTCGAACGGGACAAGGTCGATATCGTTCGTGTCGATGCCGCCCGTCACGAGGAAGCCTTCCTGAACGAGAAGGTTGGTGCCCTGGCGACCTTCGAGCCAACCCGAGCCCGGCTGCTGAATGAGGGCGCCGAGGAACTGTTCGACAGCACCGAGATCCCGGGCGAGATCATCGATGTGCTGGTAGTCCGGCGCGAGGCGATGGATCACCACCCCGGACATCTCCGACAGCTGGTGGATGCATGGTTCGGGGCACTGGACTACATGGATGCCGAACCCGGCCCCGCAAGGGCAACCATGGCACGGTACAACGACCTCAGCGAAGCGGAGCTCGAAGGCGCACTGTTCGGAGTCCGCTTTACAACGCCAGCGGAGAACTGCGAGGCCCTGCCGATGGAAGCGAATCGCTGCGCGCCAGCACCAAACACCTGGCCGGTGTACTCGATGACCAGCACCGCCCCGAGCGCCCGACGCCATACTGGCCAGTCGGGCACTAGCGGGCGGACGGTGACCCGGGTCGCGACCCCGCAGAATTTCGGGGGCCGAGGAACACCGGCCTGGCGATATGGTCTCGAAGATGCACAAAGATGGTTGCCCCAAGGGGGTGCCATTGACCATCCTGTAACGTTGAACATTTGTCACCGGAGCACACTGAATGAATATCCGCCCCCTCCGCGCAGGCCTGATCCCGGCTCTTCTTCTGGCCCTGCCCGGCCTGGCCATGGCCCAGGCGCAGACCGACCCGCAGATGGAAGAGCAGATGCAGCAGCAAGAGCCGGAGACCACGACCTACCAGGACTGGGAGGTCGCCTGCATCGAGACTCAGGGTGGCGAACGCTGCCGCATGCAGCAGACGCTGCAGATCCAGGACGAGCAGGCGCAGGGCGCCTACCTGCAGGCGTCGGTTTTCCGCGACGGTGACAGCTACATCATCGAGATCCTGCTGCCACTGGGCGTGGACCTGCGCCCCGGCATCCTGATGCAGGTGGATGACGATGGCGAGGAAATCGAGGCCCCCTACATCGCCTGCGTGGAGCAGGGCTGCGTCGCGGGCCATGAGCTCAGCGAGAGCCAGTTCAACGCGATGCGTGGCGGCAGTGCGCTGACGGTCGGCTTCTGGCCGCTGCACGGCGACCAGCCGCTGGCCTTCGACGTCTCGCTGATGGGCTTCACCGACGCCAGCGAGCGGCTCTAGGCCTTCGCTTGGCTGCGCCACACGGGCCGGTACAATGACCCGTGTGGCGAAGCACAGGGACGCAACGAGCCGGGCCGGCCTCAACCGCGCCCGGGCACGCTGGCGGCGGGCAGCCTGGACTGTCCTGGCCGCCGCCGTGCTTTGGTGGATCCTGGCCGGGCTGGATGCCCTGCTGGAACCCCTGGCACTGCTCGCGGTTCTGCTGGCCGGGGCCGCCAGCCTCGTACTGCCCACCGGTCGCCCCCTCGCCGTCCGATTCCGGGCCATACCGGGCCTGATCGGCTATTTCCTGCGAGCTTCCTTCCTCGGCGGTATCGACATCGCCCGACGCGCACTGGACCCCAAGCTGCCCATCGCGCCGGACTTCATCGAGTACCGGGCCGACCTCCCGCATGGACCACCGCTGACCCTGTTCATGGCCGTGCTCAGCCTGCTCCCGGGGACCCTCAGCGTTCGCCTCGAGGGGCGCCTGCTGACCGTGCATGTGCTGGATCGCCACAGCCAACCTGAAATGGCCCTGCGTGAGCTTGAGAAACGCATCCATGCCGCCTTCGAAGACCCACGCCGGCAATCAGAGGAGACACAATGACTGTCTTCTATCTGGGTGCCGCACTCTTTCTGCTGGCGACGATCCTGCTCGGCCTGATCCGTGTGCTACGTGGCCCAGGCTCCGGCGACCGCATGCTGGCCGCCCAGCTGTTCGGCACCACCGGCGTCACCATCCTGCTGCTGCTGTCACTGACGCTGGAGACCCCGGCACTGGTCGACGTCGCGCTGGTCTTCGCGTTGCTGGCGGTGGTGGCCGCGGTCGCGTTCGTCCGCCAGCACGGCCTGCCGGAACCGTCGGGCACCCCCATCCATCAGCGCCACGGCCAGAAAAAGGAGCCGGACGATGATCGCTAACACCCTGACCGTGATCCTGATCCTTTCCGGGCTCGTGTTCTTCGCGGCCGGTACGGCCGGGCTGCTGCGCTTCCCGGATGTGTACTCCCGCCTGCACGCCCTGACCAAGGCGGACAACGTCGGGCTGGGGCTGGTGATCCTCGGCCTGATGCTGCAGGCCGGCGGGCCGGCGGACATCCTCAAGCTGTTCCTGATCTGGGTGCTGGTCCTGGCGGCCGGCACCACGGCCGCGCACATGGTGGCGCAACGCACCTGGACTCACGGGGAATTCGAGTCCGATCGATGAGCGACCTGCTCCTCGTCGTCTTCGATCTGGTCCTGCTGGTCGGACTCCTCGGGGTCGCCTGGCGCTGCCTCGCGAGCACCGACCTGTTCCGAGCGGTGGTGCTGTTCATCACCTTCGGGCTGCTACTCGCGCTGGCCTGGGTGCGTCTGGAGGCCCCGGACATCGCCCTGGCCGAGGCCGCGATTGGTGCCGGTATTACCGGTGCCCTCTTGCTGGTCACGCTGGAGCGGTTGCGCAGCATCGCGGTCGAACGCCGACGCGGGCGTCCCGACCAGCCACCCGACCCCGCCGGTGCCGATGCCCTGCTGCACGCCCTGCATGACCCCCCGCCACCGCGACGGACCTTTGTCCCCGCGCTGACCTTTGCCCTGGTGGTCGGCGGACTCATGGTCACCGCCCTGTGGCACCAGCCGGACGCCGTGGGTCTGGAACCGGTGGTCGACGAACACATGGGCGTCTCGGGCGTGGATCACCCGATCACCGCCGTGTTGCTGAACTTTCGCGCCTATGACACCTTCCTGGAGCTGGCGATCGTGCTGATCGCCCTGCTCGGGGCCTGGTCGCTGGGACGCTACGACCACCTTCCGGCACGCCCGGCGCCGGGCCCGATCCTCCCCGGTACCCTCCGGCTCCTGGTGCCGGTCGCGATCGTCACGGGCGTGTATATCCTATGGGCGGGCAGCCATGCCCCGGGCGGTGCATTCCAGGCCGGGGCCATCCTGGGCGCCGCCGGCATCCTGCTGGTGCTGGCGCGGCCCCGCGACCTGCCGATGGCGCCGAGTACGCCGCTGCGGCTGGGCCTGACCGCGGGGGTGGGCCTGTTCCTGGTGATCGGGGTCGTCGGGCTCTTCATCGGCCCGGGCCTGCTCGGCTATCCGCCCGAATGGGCCTACCCGCTGATCATCGTGATCGAGGTCGCGGCCACGTTGTCGATCGCGCTCACCCTGGTGGCGCTGTTCATTGCCGGACGGCCTGCCGGAGACGATCACTGATGGCCGGAGACGCACGCTGATGGAATGGCTCGCCCAGCAACTGGCCCCGGGCCTGATCTATCCGACGGCTGGCGCGGTCCTGTTCGCACTCGGCCTGTACGGGCTGATCCGCCGCCATCACCTGGTCCTGCGAATTCTTGCGCTCAACATCATGGGTTCCGGGGTCTTCATGGTGCTGCTGGGCATTGCGGCCCGTGGCGAAGGCCCACCGGACCCGGTCGCGCAGGCGCTGACACTGACCGGCATCGTAGTCGCGGTCAGCGCCACGGCATTCGCGCTCGCGCTGGTCGTGCGCCTGGCGCGCATCACGGGCCAGGCGATGATGCTGCCCGGTCCGCCGGACGATGACGCGCCGGTGGACGACATCTCGCGCGAGGAACATGCCCCCTCGGCGGAGTACGAGCGGGAGCGTCGCGAATGAGCGAGACACCCGCCGCAATGCTCCCGCTTGCGATCAGCGGCCTGGTGGCCCTGTCGCTGGCGCTCGCGATCCTGGCCACGATCTGGCCCCGTCAGGCGCACCGGATTGGGGGTTATGGCGCGGTGCTGATGACCGCAGCCGTCGTGGTGCTGAGCGCCCTGTTCCTGGCCGCGGGACCCGACCCGGAGTCCGCGGCCACGCGCGTGGCGCTGGGCGGCTGGGAGGCACCACTGGGCGTGATGCTGCACCTGGATGGCCTGTCGATGACCTTGCTGGTACTGACCGGCGTGGTGGGGCTGGCAACCAGCCTGTACAGCCTCGGCTACGTGCACGACCCGATCGAACGTCGCCAGTTCTGGCCCCTGTGGCTATGGCTGTGGGCCGGGTTGAACATGCTGTTGCTGTCCGGCGATGCCTTCAACCTGTACATCTCGCTGGAGGTGGTGTCGCTGTCGGCGGTGGCGCTGGTGGCGTTCACCGGCACCGCCGCCGCGGTCTCCGGGGCAATGCGCTATATGCTGATCAACATCCTCGGCTCGCTCAGTTTCCTGATGGGGGTTGTACTCCTGTTCGGGGAGCACGGAGTACTGGACCTGGTGCTGCTGGAGGCGCGCACCGAGATCGGCCCCACCGAGCGCATGGCCGCGGTATTGATGACCGCCGGGCTGATGCTGAAGGCGGCGCTGTTCCCACTGCATGTCTGGCTCGCCCCGGCACACGGCTCCGCCCCGGCCCCGGTCAGTGCCGTACTCTCGGGCCTGGTAGTCACCGGCTCGTTCTACCTGATCCTGCGCCTGTGGATGGGGCCCTTTGCCCCGCTGGCCACACCGGCGTTCGGCATCCTGGTGGGGCTGCTCGGCGTGGCCGCGCTGGTCTGGGGCTCGGCCCAGGCCCTGCGGTCCGGGCGTCTGAAATCCATCGTTGCCTATTCCACGGTGGCCCAGTTCGGCTATCTGCTGATCGCCTTCCCGCTGATGCTGGTGGACTCCGGGGCATGGAGGGTCGTGGTGTTCTTTGCCGTCGTCCACGCGCTGGCCAAGGCCTCCGTCTTTCTCGCCGCCGGTACGCTGCAACACGCGGCCGGACATGACCGTCTGGCCGACATGGGCGCGATCCTGCGCGCCCGTGGACGCACCGTGTTTGCGCTCGGGCTGGCCGGGGTCAGCCTCATGGGCCTGCCCTTCACCGGCGGCTTCATCGCCAAATACCTGCTGCTGGAGGCAGGGCTGTCCACGATCCTGGCGGGCAGCCTGATCGGCGTGCTGTGGGTAAGCGCGATTGCCGGTGGCGGGCTGCTCGCCGCCGGCTACGTACTGCGCATGGTGGCCCCGGCCTTTCACCGCGGGCCCCGGGACGCCGGTGAGGCCGTCTCGCCGTGGATGGACTGGGTGCCGCTGGGGCTGGCCGTGGTTGCGGCCGCCGCCGGATTCGCCGGCACCCTGACGCTGCACACCCTGACACTGACCCCGGGGGCGCCATGACCGACGGCGGCTGGCTGCTCCTCGCCATCCTGATGAGTTCGCTGGGCCCGGGCCTGGCGATCTTCTTCCTGCCCGAACGGCGCTATGGCCTGCGGACCCTGCTGAACCTCGGCGGGGCCGGGACCAAGCTGGTACTGGTCGGCTGGCTGCTGCTGGGCGTCCTGCGCGGCGATGAATATCAGCTCAGCATCCCGCTGCTGCCGGGGATCGACTTCGTACTCGCGGCGGACGCCCTGTCCCTGCTGTTCGCCACCCTCTCAGCAGTGCTGTGGTTCGTCACCACCGTGTACGCCATCGGCTATCTGGAAGGTTCGCCACGTCGGAGCCGTTTTTTTGGCTTCTTTTCCCTTTGTGTCAGCGCCACGGTCGGGATCGCGCTGTCGGGCAACCTGATCACGCTGCTGATCTTCTACGAGCTGCTGACGCTGGCCACCTGGCCGCTGGTGGTGCACCGCGGCACACCCGCCGCCCTGCGCGCCGGACGCCTGTATCTGGCCTACACCCTGACCAGCGGGCTGGTGCTGTTCACCGCGATCGTCTGGCTGACGCTTCTGGCCGGTGCCGAATCCTTCGTGCCGGGCGGCTACCTCGGCGAACTCGCGACCACGCACGAGACCACGCTCAAGGTCCTGTTCGTGATGTTGATGATCGGGTTCGGGGTCAAGGCGGCTTTGGTGCCGCTGCACTCCTGGCTGCCGATCGCGATGGTCGCGCCCGCCCCTGTTAGTGCCCTGCTGCACGCGGTCGCCGTGGTCAAGGCCGGGGCCTTCGGGATTGTGCGGGTGGTGAACGACGTCTATGGCGCCGAGGTCACGATGGAACTCGGGCTCGCCGCAGGGCTGGTAGTGGTCGCCGCGATCACCATCCTGTACGGCTCGATCCAGGCCCTGCGCACGGACGACCTGAAGCAGCGGCTGGCCTTTTCTACCGTCAGCCAGGTCTCGTACATCGTGCTGGGTGTCGCGCTGGCCGGGCCGCTGGGGGTCATCGGCGGGCTTGTGCATCTGGTGCATCAGGGGATCACCAAGATCACGCTGTTCTTTTGTGCCGGCAACTTTGCCGAGACACTCGGCATCCACAAGATCAGCGAGCTGGACGGCGTGGGCCGCCGCATGCCGTTGACCATGCTGGCCTTTACCCTGGGCGCCCTGGGCATGATCGGGCTGCCGCCGCTCGCGGGCTTCGTCACCAAGTGGCATCTGGGCCTGGGGGCGCTGGAGGCCCAGTTCCACTGGGTACTGGCCGTGCTGATCGTCAGCAGCCTGCTCAATGCAGCGTATTTCCTGCCGCCGGTGATCCGCGGCTGGCTGGGCGAGCGACGCACGTCCTGGCACGAGCGTATGGTCGAACATAGCGGCCCCACACGCTTCGAGACCCACTGGATGCTGCTCGTCCCCACGATGTTCGTCGCGGCCCTGAGCCTGCTCGGCGGGCTGCTGGCGGGGATGAGCCTGAGCCCGCTCGACTGGGTGACCCTGATCGTGGAACGCGACTATTCGATCCCGGGGTTCGCGCCATGAACGCCCTGATCTGGCTCGCGATCCCCTTGGTCCCGCTGTTGCTCGCGGTACTGATCGGCCTGCGGCCGCACCGGACCCGCTTCAACCGTTGGGCCCCGTGGGCGGCATTGCCGGGCCTTGGAGGTGCGGCCTTCGGGGGCGATATCGAGCCCGCCACCCTGGACTGGCTGATGCTCAACACACTACTGGGGCTCGACCCTCTGGGGCAGGCCTTTCTGGCGTTGACCTCTGGGCTCTGGCTGGCGGCCGGCCTGTTTGCGCTGAGCGATCGCCAGGATGACCCGCTGCGTCACCGCTTCTACGCGTTCTGGCTGCTGGCGCTCTCCGGGAACCTGGGCCTGATCCTCGCCCAGGACGCCCTGAGCTTTTATCTGTTCTTCTCCCTGATGAGCCTGGCGGCCTATGGCCTGGTGGTGCACTCCAATACAGCGGAGGCCTGGCGCGCCGGACGCATCTATCTGATCCTGGCGGTCGTCGGTGAAATCCTGCTGTTTTCCGGCCTCGTCATGGCGATTCACCAGGCGGGTGGCGATACGCGGCTGACCGCGATCGCCGAGGCGCGCCCCGAAGGCTGGGGCCTTGCGTTGCTGGTGCTCGGGTTTGGCATCAAGGCCGGGATGCTTCCCCTGCATTTCTGGCTGCCGCTGGCCCACCCGGCCGCACCAGTCGCGGCCAGCGCCGTGCTGTCGGGGGCGATGATCAAGGCTGGCCTGCTGGGCTGGCTGCGGGTATTGCCACTGGATGAGACCGGCCATGTGCTGCTCGGCGAGACCCTCGTGCTCCTGGGTCTGTCGGCAGCCTTCCTCGCCGCACTCGCCGGGGTTCTGCAGTCGCGTCCCAAGACCATCCTCGCGTACTCCAGCATCAGCCAGATGGGGCTGATGACGGCCGGGGTCGGGCTGGCACTCGCCCTGCCTGACCTGCGGGCCTGGCTGCTGATGGCCGTTACGCTCTACGCCGTGCACCACGGCTTTGCCAAGGGTGCGCTGTTCCTGGCCGCCGGGATGACCGCGCAGCGCCCCGCGGGTGGCACAGGCCGCCTGGCCTTTTTCCTGTTCGCGGTGCTGCCAGCACTCGCCCTGGCCGGGATGCCGATGACCAGCGGCGCACTGGCCAAGAACACCCTGAAGGAACCGCTGTACGACGCCGATCTGGCCGGCTGGATGGCTCATACGGAGTTCGCCCTGACCCTGGCGGCCGCCGGCACAACGCTCCTGATGCTGCGCTTTCTCTGGCGCTGGTATCAGACACAGCAAGACACCCAGACGCCCCCGCGCGCGGACTCACGCCGCTGGTGGGCCTGGGGTGGCCTGGCGGCGATGTCGCTGGTCTTCCCCCTGCTGGGGGTGGCAGTCGCCCCACCGGAGCAGGTTTCCGCCTGGGTCGTGCTGACGAGTCTGAGCCTTGTCTGGCCAATTGGTGTCGGCCTGGTCCTGGGGCTGCTGGCCTGGCGATGGGCTCGGGATCGCGATCGGCCGTGGCTCCAGGAGGGCGATCTCGTCGTGCCCCTGGAGTGGCTCGCGCACACCAGCCAGCGCCTGTGGCACCGCCGCCCTGCATTGATCGGCGTCGGGCGCCACCCGGCGCGCCTGCGCTGGCTACGCTACCGGCTTCGTGAACGGCTGGAACTGGCCGAGGGTGTACTCACCCGCTGGGAGACCATCGGCCTGCTGTTCGCCGCCGCGATGCTGGGTCTGTACCTGACCCTCTGGGCCGGTTGAGACACACACAAAAAAGGCCGACCCGAAAGGGCCGGCCTGATGGGCTCAGATCAGCCGATCAGTGCTCATCGAGAAAGTCGACGGTGAAGTCCACCACGTCGTCGGCGAAGAAGTCGCGGAAGAAATGATCCGCACCATCGACGGTGTTCACCGTGATGTGCTCCTTGTCCTCGACCGCATCCATCCGCTCCGGCAGATCTGCCACCACGTCATCCTCGGACCCGATCACCACCAGCGTCGGGGTCTGGATGCCGTCGATCACGCTTGGCGTGTTGTGGACCGGGGCCGGATCGTAGTAGCTCAGGAACGCATGGGGTGCGACATCCAGTTCGCCACATTGCAGAAAACGCACGCCTTCCAGCATGGAGCCGTCGCCACGGTCGTGTTTCTCCTGGGCGCGGGCCAGTACTTCACCCAGTGGTTCCCCGGCCTGATCTTCGTAATCCGCCGCGACCTTGTCCGCATCAAAGGTGGACGGAGCGACCAGAACCATCGCGCGGATGTCGTCCGGATCGTGCTCGGTCAGATAGCGGGCCACCTGGTTGCCTCCACGCGAATGCCCGAACAGCGTGACCGGGCCATAGCCTTCGCCCTGCAGCCACTCCTGCCAGAGCGCGACCTCTTTCATGTGCTCGTCCACGCCATGATGAATCGGCGCGTCGCACTCGAACATCCCCTCACGTTCGTCGATCCCGTAGCTCAGGTTGATCGACAGCGTATTGTGGCCTCGGTCGGCCAGCTGATCCTGGACCGCCTGCATGACCTCCATGCGGCCGTGGGCGAGCGTGCCGTGCAGCATCAGCACCACACCATCTTCAGGCGAGGCACCGGCCCCTTCCTGGAAATGACCGATCAGGGTCAGGTCGTCATGCTCCAGCGTGACCTTGTCGGCCGCAAACGCCGGGGCTGAAGCCAGGCAAGCGGCCGCACAGGCCGTCGTGATCCATGAATGCCGCATCTCAATCTCCTTGGGTCGGGGTTGGAATCATTCTAGTAATCCCGCGAATGACTAGACTGTCACGAAACAATAAAAATTCCCGACCCTTACTCTGTTTATTGCATCCGCCGTTGCTGCGTCTTGCCAAATCAGCGTTTCCTAGAGACACCACGAAGTGACACGGACATTTCCTGCGCCGCCCACGGCCTGTAACCTGAGGGGCCTTTCGCCCTCCTGGATGCCCCTGACCACACCATGACTGCCGCACAGCCCCTGCCCCCGGATTCCACTGCGCTGGATGCGCTGGCGGCTGCGATCATGGTCCTGCAGCAAGAGCTGCCCGCGGATCGGCTGATCCTGGAGGCCCACGAGCGCCGCACCTACGAATGTGACGGGCTGTCCGCCTATCGCCAGACCCCCGGCGCCGTCGCGCTGCCCCACACGCGGGAGGAACTGCTCACCTGCCTGCGGGTATGCCGCGAGCACCAGGTCCCGATCGTACCCCGCGGGGCGGGCACCGGACTCTCGGGCGGGGCCCTGCCCAGTGCCACCGGGTTGCTGCTGTCCCTGGCCCGCTTCAACCGCATACTGGAGATCGACGCCGACAATCGCTGTGCGGTCGTGCAACCCGGCGTACGCAACCTCGCCATTTCCGAGGCGGCTGCCCCCCAGGGCCTCTACTACGCCCCGGACCCCTCCTCCCAGATCGCCTGCTCGATTGGCGGCAATGTCGCCGAAAACGCCGGCGGCGTGCACTGTCTGAAATACGGCCTCACCGTGCACAACGTGCTGGGGCTGGAGATGGTCACACTGGATGGCGAGATCATCCGCCTGGGCGGCAAGACGCTGGACACCGCGGGCCCCGACCTGCTGGCGCTGATGATCGGCTCCGAGGGGATGCTCGGCATCGTCACCGAGGTCACGGTACGCCTGCTGCCCCGTGCGGAACGCACCCAGGTCCTGCTGGCGAGCTTCGACGATGTGGAGGCGGCCGGGCGCGCGGTGGCCGGGATCATCGCGGCCGGGTTGATCCCGGCCGGCCTGGAGATGATGGACAACGCCGCGATCCGCGCGGCCGAGGACTTCGTGCACGCAGGCTATCCGGTGGACGCCGCCGCGATCCTGCTATGCGAGCTCGACGGCACCAACGCCGAGGTCTCCGAGGACATCATGGTGGTGCGCCGCAAGCTGCTCGAGCTTGGCGCCACCGAGGTTCGCACCGCACGCGACGCCCAGGAGCAGGCCCTGTTCTGGGCCGGGCGCAAGGCCGCCTTTCCGGCCGCGGGCCGAATCTCGCCGGACTACTACTGCATGGACGGAACTATCCCCCGTCACCAGCTCGGTACCGTGCTCGAGCGCATCAATGCACTGTCGCGCGAACATGGCCTGGGCGTGTGCAACGTCTTCCATGCCGGCGACGGCAACCTGCACCCCCTGATCCTCTACGACGCCAACCAGCCCGGCCAGCTGGAAACGGCCGAGGCCTTCGGGCAGCAGATCCTGGAGCTTTGCGTGGAAGTTGGCGGGACCGTGACCGGCGAACACGGCGTGGGCGTCGAGAAGCTCGACGGCATGTGCGTGCAGTTCGCGCCCCTCGAGCTCGAGCAGTTCCACCGGCTGCGGCAGGCCTTCGATCCGCTCGGCCTGCTGAATCCCGGCAAGGCGGTGCCCACACTGGCACGCTGCGCCGAGTTCGGTCGCCAGCACGTGCATGGCGGCCAACTCCCGCACCCCGACCTGCCGCGCCTTTAGCGTTGGCGAATGCGGCCCGGGACTATTTAGTCTTGGAGACATATCCTCTAAGATGCAGCGAGAATCCAAGATCACGGGCCCTTGACGAGGTGCCCGACCCAATCGAATGAAGCGTTCCCGGGACCGGTGCGACGGCACCTACGACTCGTTCAACCAGGGCGTCGACAGCACGCTTCGGCTACTCCATTTGCTGGCCCCGCTCGACACCTGGATGCTGACAAGGGTGGAGGGCAACGAGCAGATCGTAGTGCGCGCGGATGACCACGGTTACGGTATCGAGGCCGGCTCGGTCTTCGACTGGAGCAATTCCTTCTGCATCCGCATGCTCGAGGGCCGCGCCCCGCGCATTGCGGCGGACGCCGCGCGCGAACCCTCGTATGCCGAGGCCCTGGAAGCGCTCGCCGCCGCCGGTAGCGAGACGCCAATCAGAAGTTATATCGGCTACCCCATCCGCGACGTTGACCACCAGCTGTATGGCGTCCTCTGCGCCATCCATCCGGAAACCATCGCCATCTCGTCGGAGGAACACAACGCGCCGATACAAGCCGCGGTGGGTACGCTGGAGGCCCTGATTCACATGCGTCACCAGGTCGACAGCCTGGAGCGGGAGCAGGAGGCGCTCAGACTGGAGGCCCACACCGACACCCTGACCGGCGTGTACAACCGCCGTGGCTGGTCGCTCGCCCTTGCCTCCGAGGAGGAACGCTGCGCGCGGCACGGGCTACCGGCCGGCGTCGTCATGGTCGACCTGAATGGACTGAAGCGGCTCAACGACAGCGAGGGGCACGAGGCCGGCGACCGACTGATCGCAACCGCCGGCCGTGTATTGCGCGAGACCGTACGCGACATCGACACTGTCGCCCGCATCGGTGGCGACGAGTTCGCGGTCCTGTTCCCCGAGACCCCCATCGACTACATCCCGGATCTCGCCCGGCGCCTGCGTGACGCACTCGACCAAGCCGGCGTCTCCGCCGCACTTGGCGCTTGCTCGCGCGATATGCGTGGCGACCTGCAAACAACCCAGGCCTATGCCGACAAGGCCATGTACGACGACAAGCGCAGCCAGCGCAACGACCACTGACAGCCCGGGGTGGACCCTGTCCAGAATTCGGAACAACGGGCCCGAACGACGCTGCCCACCGGGTGTCGATGGTTTACCATGCCCCTTTTCGACCCCGCGCGTTCGGGCGCCCCAGCGAATCTTCGAGGCCGTTTCATGAGCAAGACCGTCACGCTGACCGACAACACTACCGGCAAGAGCATCGAGCTGCCGATCCAGGAGGGTGCCCACGGCCCCAATTGCATCGACATCCGTGCGCTGTACAAGGAACTCGGTTACTTCACCTACGACCCGGGGTTCATGTCCACGGCCAGTTGCCGCTCGGATGTGACCTTCATCGACGGGGACGAGGGCACCCTGCTCTACCGTGGTTATCCGATCGAACAGCTGGCGGAAGGGAGCACCTATCTCGAGGTCTGCTACCTGCTGCTGAACGGCGAGTTGCCCTCCTCCGACGACCTGCACGACTTCTCGCGCATCATCAAGGACCACTCGATGCTGCACGAGGCGGTCCGCCGCTTCTTCGACGGCTTCCGTCACGATGCGCATCCGATGGCGATTATGGTCGGCGTGGTGGGGGCCTTGTCGGCCTTCTATCACGACAACGTCGACGTGCATAACCCGGAACACCGCCGCATCGCCGCGCACCGGCTGATCTCCAAGATGCCAACGATCGCCGCCTGGTCGTACAAGTACGCCCACGGCCAGCCGTTCATGTATCCGGACAACAACCTGTCCTACACGGCCAACTTCCTGTCGATGATGTTCGGGGTGCCCAGCGAGCCCTACCAGCCGAACCCGGTCTTCGTACGCGCACTGGACCTGATCCTCATCCTGCATGCGGATCACGAACAAAACGCCTCAACCTCCACCGTGCGCCTGTCCGGCTCTTCCGAGGCGAACCCGTTTGCCGCGATCTCGGCCGGCATCGCCTCGCTGTGGGGTCCGCTGCACGGGGGCGCGAATGAAAAGGTCGTGCGCATGCTCGAGGAGATCGTGAACTCCGACAAGAGCGTGCAGGACTTCGTCGCCCGCGCGAAGGACAAGAACGACCCGTTCCGCCTGATGGGATTCGGCCACCGCGTGTACAAGAACTACGATCCGCGGGCGAAGATCATCCGCAAGATGTGCCACGAACTGCTGGCCGAGATGGGCGACATGGGCGCCGAGAATCAACCGCTGTTCGACGTCGCCATGGAGCTCGAGCGCATCGCGATGGAGGACGACTACTTCATCGAGCGCAAGCTCTATCCGAACGTGGACTTCTACTCCGGCATCATCCTGCGCGCGATGGGCATCCCGCTGAACATGTTCACCGTGATCTTTGCGCTGGCCCGCACGGTGGGCTGGATCTCGCACTGGAACGAGATGATGCAGGATCCGGAATCACGCATTGGCCGTCCGCGCCAGCTCTACACCGGGCACCCCTCACGCGAGTACATCGCGATCGAGGAACGCTAGGAACGTTCTTCGGAAACACTGATCAATGTACACGCTCGCGCTCGAGTCGCTTTTACGTGTGAACAAGGCGCGGTGACTGCCGTGCAGTCATTCTGCACAAGGGAGCCGCAACGCCGTGCGCGCGCCCGTTTTTGATCAACAACGGGCGGCCGAGCCCCTGCTTTAAATGGATTGTGGGGTTGGTACCCCAGGTTCCCCGATCCCGCGTTGCGCCGCTTGCGGGTAGAACCACTACCCGTTGCACGACGCGCCTTGTCTCGGAAAACCTGGGGTACCAACGCGAGCGTGTACATTGATCAGTGTTTCCCTTGGCGCTCCCCCTCCCTTGCCGTGCGACTGCGCCAGTGCTATCACTGGGTAAACAACGGACGCAAGGGAGGGACCGTCCATGACGCTTGATCGCTTTTTCCTGGTGTTTGCCGGGATCGTTGTACTGATCAGTGCCCTGCTGACCTGGGCCGCCAGTGGATGGTGGCTGCTGCTGACGATCTTTATCGGCGTCCACCTGATCCAGTCCGCCTTTACCGGATTCTGCCCGCTGGCCATGGTGCTGAAGAGCCTGGGCATGAAGCCCGGCGAGATCTTCCACTGAACCGACCTGTTCCGGCACGTGTGCGGACCCACCGACCAGTGGGCCCTTGTATTTCTGTGTCTGCGGGCACATATTAGAGTTGTCTAATAGATAACCCGGGAGAATCCCCCATGAGCATCGATCGCATTGTCCTCGCCTTTGCCGGCACCGTCGTCATCATCAGTGCCATCCTGGCCTGGGTGTTCAGCCCCTGGTGGCTGCTGCTGACCCTGTTCGTCGGCTTCAACCTGCTGCAGTCGGCATTCACCGGCTTCTGCCCGCTGGCCATGATCCTGAAGGCCATGGGCGTCAAGCCCGGCGAGGCCTTCAACTAGGTCCGCAATATGGCAAGGCCCGGGCCGCTCGGTCCGGGCCTTTTTGCTTTAAGGGAACACTGAACAGTGTTTCCTTAAGGGCCTGCAAAACGCCCCGCCCTGGCGCACAATGGAGGGGCACCCAAACCAGCCTCCCACGATGCTCTCGCTGATCCCGCGTCTGTTCCAGCGCGCCCCCGAACCCGACACCGAGGCCCGCCAGTGGGTCCGCGCCGTTACGCTCTGGGCACGGCGCCAGGCCGTCTGGGCGCAGCCGCTCGGTCAGGCCCACCTCGTTCTGCCGATTCGCGAGCATTTCCCCGGGCAGGCCGATACCCGCCACGGGATGGCGCAGATCGTGTTCGACGCCGTATGCAGCCATGCCGGCTTTGCCGACGGCCCGTTTCGGCTCGCGCAACCGGATGACCTCCTGGATAACCCGGTGCCGATGGGCTCCTGGGGCCATGCGCCCCGCCCCGAATCCATACCGATTCCCTACGATCCCCGGCTGGTCGGCGAGAACGAGGCCCTGATCGGGCACTTTGCCCGCGAGATCGCGCTGAGGCTCCTCCCCACCTCGGAAGAACCTGCCCCCTCGCAGGAGGGCAACGAGGGGCATGTAGCCGAACTGCTGGCCACACAGATGGGATTCGGTGTGATGCTCGCCAATACGGCCTTTCACGTGCGGGTCGGTGGTTGTGGCTCCTGCAGTGCCCCGAGTGCGGAACGCCAGGCATCGCTCGGGCGCGACGATCTCGTCTACGCGCTGGCCCTGTTCTGTCACCATCAGGGCATTGCCCCGAGCCGGGCGCGAACCTTCCTCAACAAGCCGTTGCGCCCGGTGTTCCGCCAGGCCACACGCAGCCTCGCGCAGCAAGCTCGCCAATCGGCCTGATCAGCTCTTCGTCGGGCGCCTCCATGCCCACGGCACGACCAGCAGGCTTTCCAGGGGCCCCTTGCGGAACAGTCGGCGCCAGCCCACCGCAAACAGCATGAACAGCCCGGTGAATACCGCGACCACCACCAATGCGGGGCCAACGTCCTGCTTGAAGACCACGTCGTCGCGCCACAGGGCGATCACAACCAGGTGCAGCACGTAAAAGGTCAACGCCAGCTGGCCGGTCGCGACCAGCGGCCACAGCGCACGCCCGAGGCGATCCGCCGCCACCAGGCACACGGCAAGCACGGCTACCGCCACCCCGGTCGCATTCAACAGCCATAGCGGACGTTGGCTGTGGGCCTTCATGTCGGCGAGATCGGCCCAGCGCAGACCTCCGCCTGGCTCGCCCCACCACGCAAAGAGGGCGACATGCAGCGCCCAGGCCACCCCTGCAACGGCGGCACCCACCAGCAGCATCCGCAAACGCAGCGCATCGCTGCGCAGATCGCAGCGGCCCAGCCACAGCCCCACCACAAACGGCACGATCCAGGTGATCAGCGGGTACGGGCCCGAGAACAGGAGGGCGTGCAGCATTACACCGGGCGGGTTGTCCGGCCCGATACCGACCCGCTGGAAGGTATCGGGGTCCAGCATCTGGCCATATAGGTACAGCGGTGGCCCCAGCACCAGAGCGAACAGGCCCACCAGGAAGAGCACCGTGGTGCGTAACCGCACCAGCCCGATGGAGAGTACGAAAAACAGGGCATAGGTCTGCAGGATCACGTTCAGTTCGCTCTGCATCGCCTGCAGGGCCAGACCCAATGGAAACAGCAGCAAGGCACGCCAGAGGAGTTGCCCGGCCAGGCCCTCGGCCGCGACACGCCGCGAGGCCGCCAGGAACGAGATTCCGACCCCGGCCACCAGCATGAACAACACCGAGGCCCGCCCATGCGGTAGCGCGTACCACTGCCCTGCAACCGAATCGAGACGAGTGGGCCCCACATGCACCATCAGCATGCCGATCATGGCCAGCGCACGGGCCGCATCGACCCCTTCCATCCGTCGCCGGGCTTCCGTGGCGTTACTCAAGCCCACCCAATCTCCCAAACACTTGTGGCGCCTCGTTCTCACCACCCGACCGTGCCCGATACGCGCCGAGAGGTCACCCGTCAGACGAGCGTTTCGCCGATCACGTTCGTATTCCACCGGATTGCGAAACGCCCGAGCAATGACTAGATAACAGATGGGATCCAAACAAAGGAGTCGCTCCCATGCGCATGACCAAGCTCACCCCCCTGTTCCTCGCCGGCGCCCTCGTATTCGCCGCAAGCCCGGCGCAAAGCAGCGAGGGCACCTTTAACACTCCGACGCTCCTCCCCGAACTCGCCGTCAAGGCGGTCGAGGCGGCCATGGAGGCCTGTCGTGATCGCGATACCCAGGTCGCGGTGGCCGTCGTGGATCGTCACGGCGTAACCCAGGCCGTCAAACGCGACCGCTTCGCCGGGGCTCATACCGTCGATACCGCCGTATCCAAGGCCTGGACGGCGGTCAGCTTCCGTACCGATACCCTGGAACTGCGCGAAATGACGATGCCGGGCGAAGCCGGTTACGGCATTCAGCACCTCCCCAATGTCACCATCCTGGGCGGCGGTGTGCAGATCACCGATAACGGGAGCATCATCGGCGGCATCGGCGTCTCCGGCGCCCCCAGTGGTGAAGTCGACCACGAGTGTGCCGAGGCGGGCATCGAGGCCATTGCCGACGACCTGTTCTAGCCCTGCAACGAACAAGGCCCTTCCCGCTCGGGAAGGGCCTTCTACTGTCCGGACCTTGGTAGCAGCCAGGACCGGTGGTGCTAGCGGGCCTCCATCCGGTACAGCCCGCCGTCGGACTCGTCTGTCAGCACGTAGATATGCCCGTTCGGGCCCTCGCGCACATCACGGATGCGCCCGATCTTGCCATGCAGCAGCTCCTCCATGTGCACAACTTCGTCGTCCTCGATCACGATGCGCAGGATACGCTCGGCGCGCAGGCCGCCGGCCAGCAGATTACCCTCCCAGGCCTCGAAGCGATCCGAGGTGATCAGCGCCAGCCCGGAGGGCGCCAGCGTAGGCAGGAACTCGTAAATCGGGGAAATCACATCGTCCGATTCACGGGCATCTCCAAACGGGCGCTCCGTCGGATATTCACGTCCACGTGTGACACCCGGCCAGCCGTAGTTACCGCCAGCCTCCATCCGATTGAGCTCGTCCCCGCCGCGTGGACCATGATCGGTCAGCCAGATCGTGTCATCGGCGGGATCGACCACCAGCCCCTGCGAGTTGCGCAGGCCGTAAGAATAGATGTGCGGCTGGGCGTCGTCACGGTCGGCAAACGGGTTGTCGGCCGGGGCCTCGCCATCCTCGGTCAGGCGCAGCAGCTTGCCGGTGTGGCTGGACAGGTCCTGGGCCGGCTCCTCCTGGCGGCGGTCGCCGATAGTCATCAGCAGGGTGCCGTCGGCGAGCCAGGCGAGGCGAGAACCGAAGTGGCCATGATTGCTGCCCCCGCGATCCTGCTCGAAGAGCTTCTCGAAGTCGTGCAGCTCGCCATCCTCCAACAGGCCACGGCCCATCGCAGTGTAGGACTGATCTTCGTCACCAGAGGAATAGGTCAGGTATACCCAGCCGTTGTCACGGAAGTCCGGGTGAAGGGACACATCCAGCAGCCCGCCCTGGTCGCGGGCCACCACATCCGGCACACCCGCCACCTCGCGGACCTCGCCGTTCCTGCGGATGTGCTTCAGCGCGCCGGTACGCTCGGTGACCAGATAGCCTCCACCGGGCAGGAACGCCACCGACCACGGGTGTTCCAGATCGCCCGCAACCCGCACCAGGTCGAACTGCTCGTATTCGGTGCTGATGCCGGACTCGACCGTCTCGCCGGCCTGGGCACCACCGGCCAGCAGCGCCGTGGCGGCCGCAGTACCAACCAGACTGCGCCAGACAGGGCCGTAATTCGCCATGACAACCTCCCGTTCTTTCCGTGAAACCACAACCATGCGACCGACAGGGTTTCCCGGTGTTCCCGCAATCGGCTTGCCCGTCGGCACGGTCTCGGCGGAGAAAGGGCGGCTTCAGGCCTCCGGGCGCAGGTGCGGGAACAGCAGCACATCGCGGATGGAGGCGCTGTTGGTCAGCAGCATCACCAGGCGGTCGATGCCGATGCCCTCGCCGGCCGTGGGTGGCAGGCCGTATTCCAGGGCGCGGATGTAGTCGGCGTCATAGTGCATCGCCTCGTCGTCGCCGGCGTCCTTCTCCGCGACCTGGGCCTGGAAGCGCTCGGCCTGGTCCTCGGGGTCGTTGAGCTCGGAGAAGCCGTTGGCGATCTCGCGCCCGCCGACAAACAGCTCGAAGCGGTCGGTCACGAACGGGTCTTCGTCGTTGCGCCGCGCCAGCGGCGAGACCTCGGTCGGATAGGCGGTGATGAAGGTCGGGTGACGCAGTTTGTTCTCGGCGGTGTACTCGAAGATTTCGGTCCACAGCTTGCCGAGGCCGAAGCTCGCCTTGATCGGGATCTCCAGGCGCTCGCAGTGGGCGCGTACCTTGTCGATATCGGCCAGGTCCTCGCTGGTGATCTCCGGGTTGTGCTCGAGGATCGCCTCGCGCACCGTCATGCGCGTGAACGGCTGACCGAAATCGTAGGTCTCGCCCTGGTACTCGATGGTGGTCGTGCCCAGCACGTTCTCGCACAGCCCGCGCAGCAGCGTCTCGGTGCGGTCCATCAGCGCGTGGTAGTCGACGAAGGCCTCGTAGAACTCGAGCATGGTGAACTCGGGGTTGTGCCGGGTGGACAGCCCCTCGTTGCGGAAATTGCGGTTGATCTCGAAGACCTTCTCGAAGCCGCCGACGACCAGGCGCTTCAGATACAGCTCCGGCGCGATACGCAGATACAGCGGCATGTCCAGCGCATTGTGGTGCGTGGCGAACGGCCGCGCGGTCGCGCCGCCCGGGATCACCTGCATCATCGGGGTCTCCACCTCGATGAAGTCCTCGCGTTCGAAGTACTCGCGGATGTAGCGCACGATCCGGGTGCGGGTGCGGAACAGCTCGCGGCTGTCCGGGCTGGTGATCAGGTCCACGTAGCGCTGGCGGTAGCGCTGTTCCTGGTCGGTCAGGCCGTGGAACTTCTCCGGTAGCGGGCGCAGGCTCTTGGTCAGCAGGCGCAGCTCGTCCAACTGGACCGTCAGCTCGCCGGTCTTGGTCTTGAACAGCGTGCCCTGCCCGCCGACGATATCGCCCAGGTCCCAGTGCTTGAAGGCCGCGTAGGCACCCTCCGGCAGGCTGTCACGCTGGGCGAACAGCTGGATATCCCCGGACTGGTCGCGCAGGCGGACAAAACTCGCCTTGCCCATCACGCGCTTGCCGATCATGCGCCCGGCCACGGTCACGCGGATCCCCTGCCCCTCCAGCGCCTCGCCTTCGGTGTCGTCATGCGCGGCGTGCAGATCGGCCGCCAGGGCATCGCGGCGGAAGTCGTTGGGGAAGGCCGGGCCGGCCTCGCGCAGCTCGTTCAGCTTGGCGCGACGCTGGGCGATCAGCTTGTTCTCGTCGGTAATATCGGTCATCGGGAATCCCGGTAAAAGAAAGCGTTACAGCCCACTCTTAAGGCTGGCTTCGATGAACTGATCCAGGTCGCCGTCGAGCACGGCCTGGGTGTTGCCGACCTCCACGCTGGTGCGCAGGTCCTTGATCCGCGACTGGTCGAGCACATACGAACGGATCTGGCTGCCCCAGCCGATATCGGACTTGGCGTCCTCGGCCGCCTGCTTCTCGGCGTTGCGCTTCTGGATCTCCATCTCGTAGAGCTTGGCCTTCAGCTGCTTCATCGCCGTGTCGCGGTTCTTGTGCTGCGAGCGGTCGTTCTGGCAGGCCACCACGATGCCGGAGGGCTCGTGGGTAATGCGGATGGCCGACTCAGTCCGGTTGACGTGCTGCCCACCGGCCCCGGAGGCGCGGTAGGTATCCACGCGCAGATCGGCCGGGTTGATCTCGATCTCGAAGCTGTCGTCCACCTCCGGCGAGGCGAACACCGACGCGAACGAGGTGTGCCGGCGATTGCCCGAGTCGAACGGCGACTTGCGCACCAGGCGGTGCACGCCGGTCTCGGTGCGCAGCCAGCCAAAGGCGTATTCGCCCTCGATACGCACAGTCGCACTCTTGATACCGGCGACATCGCCCTCGGAGAGCTCGATGATCTCGGTCTTGAAGCCGTGGTTCTCGGCCCAGCGCAGGTACATGCGCAACAGGATGTTGGCCCAGTCCTGGGCCTCGGTGCCGCCGGAGCCGGCCTGGATGTCGAGATAGGCGTTGGCCTCGTCCATCTCGCCGGAGAACATGCGCCGGAACTCCAGTGCCTCGACCCGCGCGGTCAGGGCCGCGACGTCGGCCTCCACCGCCGCTGCCGTCTCGGCATCGTCATCGGCCTCGGCCATCTCCAGCAAGTCACGGCTGTCGGCCAGCTGCGTGCCGATCTCGCGGATGTTGACGACGATGTTCTCGAGCTGGGCGCGTTCCTTGCCCAGCGCCTGCGCACGATCCGGGTCGTTCCAGATGTCCGGGTTTTCCAGTTCGCGCTGGACCTCTTCTAGGCGTTCTTCCTTGACCGGGTAGTCAAAGATACCCCCTAAGGCCTTCCAGGCGGCCTTTCAGGTCATCAATCTGGGTATACAGCGGATTCAGTTCCATGATGCGTCGATTTCCGGTGTGCGGGTGGGCAGAAAAGCCGCGCAGTATAACACCCCTGACCCGGCGTCTGGCGCACTCGGGTCCAACCGGACGGGGTGCGTCAGAGGACTCGCGCGCGCCGCCAGAAGGCCAGGCTGTCCCGGCGTTCCAGCACCCTGGGCGGCTCCGAGCGCGCAAGCGGATCGTGAAACTCCAGCGCCTCCAGGTGTCCCTTCCGAAGCAGAGGCAGCAGAGGCCGTACGACGTCATCGGCCAGGGACTGCATCACCTCCGCATGGCGTTCGAGATCGCGCGCGCCTGCCAGGGCATCCAGTACCACGACGGTATCGCGCACCGCCTCCGCCGCGGCGGCCGGATCCGGATTCCAATCAAGCGCCGTCCAGTCCGCCAGAAAGTGCGCGACAGGCCCACCGCCACAGACCGCGCGCACGGCCGTGGCGCCCTCTGGACGCCCCGGTGACCAGAACCACAGCCCGTGAACGGGCTCGCGCCCGGATTGCTCGCGCGCCTGGTTCACCGGATGCTGGAACCAGGTCATCTGCAGGGCGTTGTTTAGGACCTGCAGACGGCGCGCGACGTCACTGTCCATCGCACCCCGGCTCATCGAGCGACCCCAGCCCGCTGAGGGCGGCTCGCCCGCTCCATCCCCCTCGCCCTCCATTTCCAGGAGCCACAGCCCAGCCGACGACAGCCGCAGCGTGGCCCCCGCCGCTTCCAGATCCGGACGCGCGGCCTCCCACAGCGCCTCGCGCTCTTCCCGGTGGACCTCGAAGACCGGATCCGCGACCAGGTCCTTCATCCCGGGCGTCAGCCGCACGGGCCAGGCCAGCCACAGGCGCGATCCCGAGACCGGCTGCTCGAAGCCCAGCCGCCGCGCGAGCTGGACCTCCCAGCCCTCCCGGGCATCCGCCGGCGCAGCTACCAGCGGGCGTGCTCGGCCCAGCCAGCGCGCCAGATGCCGGATTCCCGGGGGATCCTCGCCGTCCTTCGGCAAGGCCGCCTCGGCACGCCGAAACAATCCGGGCAGCAGAAGCGTCACCCTCGCCATCTCGGGTCTCCCCTCGTCGCGGCCGTCCCTCCCCTGCAAAGGCGCATCTCGATCCCCCCGTGGCTTGATCCACGGCCATGCTACCACCGAGGCGGATGTCTCCCGAGGAACGGCAACCCCTTGATTGTGGTCTACCGTAGTAAGCAGCCCAAATCTCCAGGTGCGCCATGGACGAGCACAAATTTTTTGCAGTCGCCACCATCGGCGGGTGGACCAGTCCCGTCCTGGGCCTTGTTCTGCTGGGCCTTGCGGGCATTGTTGGTGCTCAAGGCGCGGCCGGACCCGCCGAGGCCCCGGATAACGGGCCCGACAACGGTTTCGAGGTGGATGACTACCCGGAAGGCTCCCAGATCGACTGGCAGTCCTGGGACAGCGAACTGTTCGAGGAGTCGAAGGAGCTCGAACGGCCGATCTTCTTCTACTTTCACGGGCAGTGGTGCACCTGGTGCCGCGACTTCCAGGACGAGTCGCTGGAGAACCCCGACGTCGTCGACACCATCGATCAGCACTACATCCCGGTCCTGGTCGACCTCGACGAGCGCGCCGACCTGTTCCGCCGCTACGGTGGTCGGGGTCTGCCGTTTGTGGTGATCGTGAACCACGAGGACGAGATGCTCACCCGCTTTACCGGGCATGTTAATCCACGCGACCTGCAGGGCATCCTGGAGGCCCAGCGGGACATGTTCTCGGTCACCGGCCGCGAGATCACGCCGGACGACGCCGCGATCAATGACCTCGACCGCTTCCGCGAGATGCTCGACGAGGTCTACGACCGCTCCGGCCACCGCCTGAGCGGCAGCGCGGCCTTCGGCACGCTGAGCAAACGCCCGCAGCCCTGGACCTATCGCTTCCTGCTCGACGAGGCGGACTGGGAAGACCGCATGCCCGCCATGCTCGACCAGATCGCCGCCGACCTGTACGACGGAGTGGAGGGAGGATTCTTCTTTTTCCACGACTGGGATCAACGCGATCCGGTCCTGGCCCTCGAAACCTCCAAACGACTGGACCAGAACGCCGCGTTCCTCTGGCTGTATGCCGAGGCCTACGAGCGCTTCGGCAAGGAACATCACGCCGAATTCGCCCGCGGTATTCGCGACTATCTGCGCGACCAGCTCTGGGACGAGGCTCAGTCGCGCTTCGGCAATAGCCAGTATGCGGATCGCGACTACTACCAGCTCGACCCGGAAGAACGGCTGGAGACCGATCCCCCGCGGGTGGACCGCAACACCTATGCGGACAGCTCCGGCCAGGCGATTGCCGCCCTGGCCAACATGGCCCGGGTCATGGAGGACGAGGACACCCTCGACTGGGCGCGCGAGGCCATGCAGGCCCTGGACCGGTACCTGGGCACAGAGGCCGGCTTCCTGCACGGCATCACCGCCGACGGGCGCCCGGCGATGGAGGGATACCTGCCCGCACAGATCTGGCCGGAGATCGCCCGCCTCGAATTGGCCCGCGCGATCGAGGCGCTGGAGGGCGAGAAGCCCGATCTGCCCGATCCGGTCGCCGCGCTGGACCGCCTGAAACCGTTCTTTGACGAGGAGCTGGAGGCGCACGCCGAGCGTGTCGGATCGGACCTTGAACCGTGGTCAGAGACGCGCAGTCAGGCTGCACTGGCCTGGTGGCTGCACCGTCTGCCGGAAGAGATCGTAGAAGAATCCCACATCGATCCGGAGAAGGTTCGCGCGCGGCTGCACATCGAACCCGGCGCCGATCCCGACGACGTGGCCATCGGCTTCCAGGCCCTGCGCGCCGGCATCCCGGGACTGGACGACTGACCTAGTCGCCCCCGTCGAGCGGGTGAATCCGCACATCTCCCTCGTCGAGCATCTGCGTACCCCGCTCCGGTGGGGGCACGTCGGCGTAAGGCTCGCCGTTCCAGTGCCCCTGCTGCCAGCTCCAGCCAAACAGGGCAAGATTCGCCAGCAGCAACAGAACGACGAACCAGCGCATCACGAGCCCCCCTCCGCGCGTGCAATCTGCCACAGGCCTTCCAGCACGAGGTTCTCGCGCAGAGTGACGAATTCGGTGAGCTGCCCGGCAAGCCAGGATGCATCCCCACCGTGTAGCCAGCAGACGGTGTCATTGCCCAGGTGGGTGCGGGCCTCGACGATCAGGCGATCGACCGCGCCGGAGAGACCCAGCGTCAGTCCGCGCTCCAGGCCCTGTTCGCTACCAAGCCCCGGTGTCGAGTCGAGGGTCGCGGGCCAGCCACCCGGATCGCGCGGAGCGACGCGGTCGGCCAGCCGGGCCTGCAGCGAATCCCAGCCCAGCTGTCGCCCCGGCAGCAAGTACCCGCCCCGATGCCGACCCTCGGCATCCAGCAGGTCGACCGTAATCGCGGTTCCCGCATCCACCAGCACGCAGGGCCCCGGCCCTTCCGCCCGGGCCGCCACCAGTGCACAGAAGCGATCCACACCCAGCTGGCCTTCGGCATAATCACTGCGCACGCCATAGCGCCCGCCCCCGTGCGTTCCCACCCAGTGGATGGGTACCGCCGCCCCCACCGCGTCTTCCAGCGCCGCCTGGCGCTCCGGGCTGCCGACACGGGCGGCCCAGATCGCCAGACCAGCGTCTTTCAGCGCCTGAGCACAATCATCAATCGCGAGGCTTGTGCCCTCGTCCAGCACATGACCGGCCGCGTCGCGGCGCTGCCACTTGATTCGGGTACTGCCGATGTCGATCAGCGCGCAGTCAGGCATGCCCAGCCCTCCGGATGGATACTTCTCCTGCGTCGAGATGATGCAGGACGCCCGCCTCATCCTCGACGCGCAGACGCCCCGAATCCAGGCAAATGCCCCGGGCAATGCCCGACAGGCCCGTATCCGGTACCTGGATGGGGCGTCCGGCCAGCACATCGAGGCGGTCGAGATCGTCCGCCAGCGCCGCCAGCCCCTGTGCCATCAGCAGCGAATGCAGGCGCATCTGCCAGCCTGTCACCTCGGCCGCCAGCGCCAGCCAGTCGGGCCCCTGCCCGTCTGACAGGGCTTCCAGGTCGGTCACCTCGCGATCCAGGCCGAGCGCTCCGGAACCCCGGCGATTGAGCCCGACCCCCACCACCAGGCGCCCGGGCCGATCCGGCCGGGGAAGCCGCTGCTCGACCAGGATACCGCCCAGCTTCGCAGCGCCTACCACCAGGTCGTTCGGCCACTTGAGACCCGGGCCTTCCACACCGAGCGCCTCCAGCGCGCGGATGACCCCGATCCCCACCCCGACCGGATAGGCCGCAGGCACCGGCTGGTTGGCGGCAATCGGCCAGGAGAGCGAGAGGGCCAGGCCGGCATCCGGGGGCGCCACCCAGGCCCGGCCTCGTCGCCCCCGCCCAGCCAGCTGCTCGCGCGCCAGACACACCCTGGGGCCGGCATGCATCTGCGCGGGGTCGAGCAGTCGTGCATTGGTGGAATCCACCCGTTCCAGCACCTCCACCAGCGGCGGTTCCAGCGCGGTTCCCGCCAGGGCCTCGCGCAGCAGCCCTTCCAGTTGCGCAGTTTCCGGCGCCATAATGGGATCGGTCGTCTGGGGAGCGTTCATTCGGACGTGGGCGACAAGGGGGGGATTCGGTTGCGCAATCGTGCATATGGTAAGCGTTTCGCGGGCGGACTGCCGGCGTTGCTGCTGGCCGCCGGCGTCCTCGCCTTGCCCGCCCAGGCCGACCTTTACACCTACTACGACGCCACGGGTGCCCGCGTGATTACGGACCAGCGCCCCGAGGGCATCGAGTACGAGACCGTGCCTTCGCCCCAGCGTCCCGGCACCTCTGCCAGCCAGAGCGGAACGGCTTCAGGGGGTAGCTGGTCGCCCAGCGAGATCTTCGTGTTCGAGGGCCCGGACGGCCAGCGTCTGGTCACCAACCAGCGGAGCCAAAACGCCAACATGAACCTGATCGCCACCTACGGCCGCCCGACAGCCCGGGCGCGCTGCGGCGAACGGGCCCGCCAGGCCCTGGCCAGCGGCGGTGGCGAGTTCGCCGAGCTGATCCGCGCCGCCGCGGGTCACAACGGTGTCGACCCGGCCCTGGTACAGTCCGTGATTCACGTCGAGTCCTGCTTCGACCCCGAGGCCGTCTCGCGGGTGGGTGCGCACGGCCTGATGCAGCTGATGCCGGCCACCGCCGCCGACCTGGGCGTGACCGACCGCTTCGACCCAGCCCAGAACATCCATGGCGGCACGCGCTACCTGGCCGAGATGCTGCAGCGTTTCGACGGGGATCTGGACCTGGCCCTGGCCGCTTACAACGCGGGCCCCGGGGCGGTGGAGCGTCATGGCGGCGTACCGCCCTTCCCCGAAACCCAGACCTACATCCAGCGGGTACGGGCCCAGTACGGCTCGGGTAACGGGATTCGCTAGAAAGACGCCCTGCGTAGCGGACTAGTGGTGGAGAATCAGCGCCGCTCGCGCCCGCAGTTCCAGCACTGGGTGAACTGCGGCTCGATCCGCTCGCCGCAACGCGAGCACTTCCATTCCTTCCCGTCGTGCTCCGGCTCGCCTTCCAGGTACTCCACGATCAGCTCGCGGGCCTGCTCGGCCTGGGCCTCGTGCACCACCATCACCCGCCCCCAGCACTCGGTCGGCGGGATCTCGCCGGCGGCGCCATAAAGCCCGGCCTGGGCGACATAAGCGGGGATGCCGGCCTCCTTCAGGAGATTCTCGATGAACCCGGCCATCACCGGGTCGGCAGCGGTGTAAACGGTACGCATGACCCGACCCTAGCAGTCAGTACGTCCTATTGCACCGTGCCCTGGTTGGCTGCCTGGAAGTATTCCATCGCCTTCTGGATGGCATAGAACGGGGCCTCGTCGAGGGCCTCGCGGGTGTGCGGCTCATGGACGTCGGCGTGATACTTGCGCATCGCGAGCACATGGATCGGCAGCTCGCGCGCAAACATCGGGTTGTCGAAATTGAAAAACTGCCCCAGGCCCAGCACGAGGTTCTTGCGCTCCTCGGCCTCGAGCGCCTCCGGGCTGACCGCGACATCCGGCAGCTGGCCGGCCTGACCGGTCACGGTCACGACGATCTCGCGATCACCGTCAGCCGCGACCGGGCGTTCCTCTTCACCGCTGATCAGCTTCAGGTCTTCCGACAGGTCCAGGTAGCCCTTCGCCAGGATGTGGCCATGCGGCTGGAATACCTTGCTGGACATATTCACGGCCCACAGCTCCAGGGCCTCCTTCAGCTGCTGAGCCGTCTGCGTCTCGCCTAGGGCAAACAGCTGCTGGGCGTAGAGGATGTCCCATACCCAGACCTGGCCGTACTCCGGCAGCTCTTCGTCCTCGCCCGCAGTCACGGACACGCGCTGAATTTCGGGCTCGTCCGCCGCGCGGGCATGCAAGGTGATCGTAAAACTGGCCAAGGCGTTCTCTCCTGCCGACGATGGAACGGCCATCGCGTAAATGCATCAGCGCCCCAGTATAACGAACACCCCGTACAGCACTCGGTTCTTCCACGCCGGCCGGGGCCTTGCCGCCAACGGCCATCTCACCTGTTAGCTGGCCATGCGCGGCCGCTCGGCACCCACGGGTTGTCCCAGCCGGGCCTCCAGGTCGGCCGCGCGCCGCGCCAGGGACCCTGACACCGCGAACCCGGCCAGCACACCGTCGGCATGGAACTCCAGCTGGCGACCGGAGGGAGTGGATTCAGTCTCGACCCAAGCGCCTCGAGCGACGTCGCGCGGCGGACAGACATTCAGGGGCAGGCTTGTGGTCTTCACCTGGACCGTACCGGGTCCGGGCACATACTCCGTCACGTCGCCACCGAGGGTTCGAGCCAGCACCGCCGCCTGGTCGCGCAGCGTCTCCACGTACGGGCGCAACCGGCCGGCAAACTCGCAGCCGTCGCCGAGGGCAAAGATCGCCGCATCGGAGGTCGCCAGTTGTGCATTCACGCGGACCCCGAGGCCGCAGTCCAGACCAGCCGCCCGGGCGATGTCGTTCTGACCCTCAAGCCCCAGTGCGGACAGCACCACCGCCGCCTGGACCGGTTCGCCGTCCTGCAGCTCGATGGTCGTCCCCGGCCCTCCCTTGTTCAGGCCAACGATATTGGCATCCAGCCGCAAATCGACACCACTCTTCTCCAGGGCTGCGGCGAGGTCCCGGCTCATGGGCAACGGCAACAGCCCCGCGAGTGGTTGTGCGGCGCATTCGATCAGCGTGACCGGGAAACCTCCCCTGGCCAGGTCATCGGCCAGCTCGCAACCCACCAGACCCGCCCCAATGATGGCCACCGGCGTCTCGGCCGGGCTCTTTCCCGGCGCTTCCAGTGCCTCGCGCAGCAGACAGTAGTCATCCAGGGTGTTCACGGCCAGCGGGGCCGGCGCGTCCCCCGGAAACTCGATGCGGCGCGGCCGGGCACCGGTGGCCAGCACCAGCTGGCCATAGGGGATACCCCCCCGGGCCGTGATCACACGCTGGCGGTCGCGATCGATGCCCAGCACGCGCAGAAACGGCATCAGCTCCACACCCAGACGCCCCGCGCGCTGCTGCCCGCCCTCCTCGACCAGTTCGTCGAGCGCGGTCTCGCGGCCAAACGCGTTCGACAGCCGCGGCTTGGTGTAATAGTCGCCACTGTCCGCGGTAATCATGCGGATGGTGCGGCGCGGGTCCTGCTCCCGCAGGCGCTCGGCCAGGGCCCAGCCGGCCATGCCGGCACCCACGATCACGACCGCGTCGGGGTCGTCGCCGCGCGGGCCACTCCAGGCGCTTGCGGCGGAGACCGCGTCGGTGGACTCGGCCCGCGGCTCGAAGGGACTGAAGTCCGCCTTGGTCACGTTACAGTCCGGGCAGTACCAGTCCTCGGGGATGTCCTCGAAGCGGGTGCCCGGCGCGAGGCCGGAGTCGGGATCACCCTTCGCCTCGTCGTAGATATAGCCGCAGACCTTGCAGATATAGCGCTTGTAGTCGTCGGTTTCGGTAGTCATCACGCGGCCTCCAGAGTGTCCAGAATCGCCTGCAGCTTCGGATCCAGCTCCGCACCGATGGTGTCGAGCTCAGGGCTCGCCCAGGGCTTGAATACCTCCCGCGCCGAGCGCGTGCGTATGCACAGGGCATCGCCCTCATCCGATACATGGATGCGCAGCGGGATATCGATTCCGGCGCCCTTGCAGGCCTGCCACACGCGCACCGCGTAGCTCGGGTGAAAGACCTCGAGGATCTGGTCGGTAGGGACCTCGACCCCGATCTTTGCCGCATTGGCCTGGCCATTGATGTGCGAGACCAGCTTCAGTCCCTGGGCTTCGATCGCCTGCTTCAGCCGTTCCACGGCGGTCTCGGGGTCCAGTCGGGTGGTGATTTCCAACATGGGGATTCCTTGCATTCGGGGCGCGGTCCCGGCTTCACCGGGGCCACGCGGGTTCGAGGGCACCGGTTCAGTGCGCGTGGATCCGCGCAAGCTCCTTGCGCAGGTGCTTGATCGCGGGCGTCACAATCGCGACGAAGTACGACTCGCGCAGCTTGCGCTGGGCCGCCGCGTCCGCCTTGTAGCCCCGCGCGCCGCAGTGCAGCAGGGCCGACTGCGAGGCGCGCAGCGACAGCTCGGAGCCCGTCAGTCGCATCTGCAGCACATCGGCAAAGAAGCGCTCGGAGTCATCGAACGGTGTCTCCGACAGCGCGTAACAGGCACTGCGGGCATCCGCCAGGGCCTCCTCCAGCTCGCCGACCTGGTCATCCAGATAGCCATTCACGTGCGCGAGGGTCTCGTTGGACTCGCGCATGGTCTCGATGCAGCCATCGATCAGGCCCAGCCCCATGCCCATCTGCAGCAGCACAAAACCGGGGCGAATGCGGCGGATGTACTCCGGCAGAGGGTCCGCAAGGATATGGGCATCCGGCACGAACACCCGGTCGAAGTGGCAACCGAAGGTGCGCGAGCCCTCCAGCGCGGTGAACTCGGGGCAGGCCGTCAGGCTGAAACCGGGATCGGCACAGTTGATCAGCGCCATCAACGGACGCGGGTTGGCATCAGTGGTACGGAAGATCGCGCCGAAATAATGGTCCTCGCCCAGGTTGGACACCCAGGGCAGCGCGCCGGAGACGATATAGCCGCCATCGACGCGCTCGGCATTCAGCTTCAACTCCTCGATGTTGGCGAACCACTTCATCGGATTGGACAGAGCGGTCGCGCCCAGCGCCTCGGCATTGGCGAGCTTCGGCAGGGCCTCGCGCTTGAGCACGTCGGAGTCACTGTTCTCCGCGTACCAGGCGCAGGCGTTCTGGCACCAGGCCACAAAGCCTGTGGTCATACACTCGGCCGAAATCACCTCGGTCGCGCGGATCGCGCCGGCAATGTCCGTCGTACCGGTCGCGTTCTGGCTGGCCAGGTGTCGATTGAATGCGCCGAGGCGACCCGCCTCGCGCAGGAAATTCTCGGGGTAGACGCCCTCGCGATCGATGCGGGCGGTTAGCGGCGCGAGTTCGCGTTCCACCAGCGCCTTCAGCGGGGCATCGGCGTCCGCCGGCCCTGCGGCCGGCGACACCCCCGTCTGTTCGTCAGTACGGGTCTGCAACATGGGTTCTCTCTCCCGTTCGGGATGGCAGGTGGTTCAGGCCAGCTCGACGCTGACACCAACCGGGTTGCGCATGGTGTTGGCCACGGGCGACCAGAAGTCGGCATGGGCCACCAGCTCTTTCAGTTGCTCCTCGCTGGCATCTCCCTCCAGGTGCGCCTTCACGCGGATATCGGTGAAGCCGAGGCGCTTGTTGACGTCGGTATCGCCCACACCCCACACGGCGGTCACGTTGATGTCGCCCTCCAGCGTCAGTTCCAGCTTGGTCAGCGTGATGCCGCGGTCGATGGCGTTGGCGTGCATGCCGACCGAAAGACAGGCGCCCAGGCTGGCCAGTACCGCCTCGGAGGGGTTGGGGGCGGTGTCGTCACCCAGCAGGTGCGGCGGCTCGTCGATCACATGCGCATCCAGATCGCGCACGTAGGTCAGGTTGCGGAACTTGCCCTCGCAGACCGTGGTGGCCTTCAGAGTGACGATGCTTTCCGGATTGGCCTTGCCCTTGGCAGCCAGATCGTTGAGACCGTTCTGGTCGATCGGCTCCAGCGCGTTCATGGACAGGGTGGTGGTGGCTTCGGCAGTGGACATGGTGTAGCTCCTCTCGATGGTTGGCGGTCAGGGCCACCGGCTGTGGTGACCATCCCGGATCGCGCCGGGTCGACCATCGCAGTGCAGAAGCTGTGCCAACCACCGAAAAACGGCTTCATGAAGCGATTTCCACCTGAACACGACAAATTGACCAACCATCCGGGCCGGACGATTTGTCCGCTTTGTCGCCCAAGCCGGACACTTTGTCGTCTTTGTCCGCGACACGCCGGACGCCCCGGGCCGTTCGACACCCACAGATGCCCCACCCCCGCCGTGATTCAAGACCTGCGGAACGGCTCCACGTCGCCGTTTATCGGAGGGCCCGGGAATCCTCGGGCGATCACACCGCGAGGTTTGGCACGCCCCTTGTAAGGACACCTGTGAACGCGCCGTCCACCGGGCGGCACATGAACGCAGGCTTACGAGGGAAATGCCATGGGCGCCGCCATCTCCATCGACTACATCACCCACCACTATCCGGGTCAGGAAGATCCGACCCTGAAGGACATCGAGGTCACCGTCGCGCCGGGCGAGACCGTCGCCCTGATCGGCCAGAGTGGCTGTGGCAAATCCACCCTGCTGCATATGCTCGCCGGGCTTCTGCTGCCCAGCGACGGCTGCGTGCGCATCAACGGCCAGCAGGTCATCAAGCCCAGCCCGCGCTGGAACATGATGTTTCAGAAGCCTTCGCTGTACCCCTGGATGACCGTGCGCAAGAACGCCTCTCTGGGGCTGATTTTCCAGGGTCGCCGGAAAGGTCTGAAGGAGCGCATCGATCAGCTCCTGGACACGGTGGGCCTGGCGGACAAGGCCGAGGTCAACGTGCAGTCGCTCTCAGGGGGGCAGCAACAGCGCGTCGCGCTGGCCCGCAGCCTGGCGACGGACCCGGAACTGCTGCTGCTGGACGAGCCGTTCTCCGCACTGGACGCCTTCACCCGTGTTGCCCTGCAGGACGAGGTCACGCGCCTGGCACGTGAACGCGGCATCTCGGTGGTGTTTGTCACCCACGACATCGACGAGGCCGTCGCAATGGCCGACCGCGTGCTGGTCATGGGCTCCAACCCCGGCACGATCACCGCCGAGCTGAAGGTGGAACTCCCCTACCCCCGTGATCGAGCCAGCCATCAGTTCGTGGATCTCAAGAGCGAGCTCATGGAGTTCTTCGGCGCCACTCGCCACCCGGGCGGCTCCGGGGTGCAACCCCGCGCTGAATCCGAAAGCGAATCCAGCCGTCGTCAGGCGCGAATCCGCGCGGCCTGAATACCCGCAACCAACCGATACCCGTCGTCCCCGTCATCGCCTAAAAAGGAACCAACGTCATGTGCAACTGCGACCACCACCACGACATCGACCGCGAGCTCGACCAGCTGCTGTCGACCAATTTCTCGCGACGCAACTTCCTGCGCACCGCCGCCGTCGGCGGCCTGGCCGGCACCGGTCTCGCCCTGCCGGGGTCGCTGTTCGGCGCCGAGCCGGATGGCCTGGAAGAGCCCGAAGGGATCACCCGTGACTTCGACGGCGTGGTGCGGATCGGCTACATCCCGATCACCGATGCCGCCGCGCTGCTGGTGGCCCACTCCGAGGGCTATTTCGAGGACGAGGGCCTGGAGGTCGCCGATCCGACGCTGATCCGGGGCTGGTCGCCGCTGATCGAGTCCTTCGCGGCCAACCGCTTCAACCTCGTGCATCTTTTGAAGCCCATCCCCCTGTGGATGCGCTATCAGAACGATTTCCCGGTCAAGATCATGTCCTGGGCCCATATCAACGGATCGGCCGTGGTCACCGGGCGCCACGTAGAGGTCAATGACTTCTCGGATCTGGGCGGCAAGAGCGTTGCCGTGCCCTACTGGTACTCGATGCACAACGTGGTGATGCAGATGGCCCTGCGCGACGCCGGTCTGACCCCGGTGATCCGCGACCAGGGGGCGGCGCTGGAGTCGCACGAGGTCAACCTGATGCTGATGCCGCCGCCGGATATGCCGCCGGCCCTGGCCGCGCGCTCTATCGATGCCTTTATCGTGGCCGAGCCCTTCAACGCGGCAGGCGAGATGCTGGCCCACGGCAACCTGCTGCGCTTTACCGGCGACATCTGGAAGAATCACCCCTGTTGCGTGATCTGCATGAACGAACGCCTGACCAACCGCGAGCCGGAATGGACGCAGAAGGTCATGAACGCCGTGGTCCGCGCCCAGGGCACCATCCAGGAGGACAAGAAGGCGGTCGCCACCCTGCTCTCGCGTGACGGCAAGGGCTACCTGCCAATGCCAGCCGGTGTCGTCGAGCGGGCCATGACCAACTACACCAACGACTCCACCTACACCGACAGCGGCGCGATCCGCAACGCCGACTGGGGCAACGGTCGCATCGACTTCTCGCCCTGGCCCTATCCGTCCGCGACCAAGTATCTGGTCAGCGCGATGAACGAGACGCTGGTCGGTGGCGACACCACCTTCCTCCAGGACCTGGATCCCGATTTCGTGACCGAGGACCTGGTGAACTACGAGTTCGTCAAGAAGGCAATGGAGAAGCACACCGCCTGGCACGGCGCGCCCGGCGTAAACCTCGATTCGCCGTTCGAGCGCGAGGAGGTGATCGCGCTATGAACCGCGAAGCCACGATGAACGAGCTGAACCCGGCCCTGGAACGGATGATCCCGTTCCTGCGGCTGGCGGATCAGGTCCGGCGCCGGGTGCAATACCCGGCGGTGGGCATCGCCGGGCTTTTCGCCCTGTGGTGGTGGGGCGGCTGGCTGATCGCCAATAACGAGGACACGATGGCGTTCGCCAGCTTTGCCCCCGGCCCGACTCTCACGGCGTTCTGGGACCTGGTCAGCTCCGGCAACGTCTGGAAACCGATCGAGTCCAGCCTGTACCGCGTGGGCTGGGGCCTGTTCTATGCCATCGCGATCGGCGTGCCGATGGGCGTGATGATCGGCTACTTCCTGACGCTGAAGCAGATCACCCATGTGCCATTCCAGTTCCTGCGCATGATCTCGCCGCTGGCCTGGATGCCGATTGCGGTGCTGGCCTTCGCCACCTGGGACGGGGCGATCATCTTCCTGATCGCGATCGCCGCGATTTGGCCGATCACCTATGCCACGGCCCATGGCGTCCAGCGCATCGACCCGATGTGGCTGAAGGTGGGCTCCAACCTCGGGGCCAACCCGATCCACACCCTGCGCTACATCGTGATGCCCGCGATCGCCCAGGATGTGTTTGCCGGCATCCGCCTGGCGGTAGGTGTGGCCTGGATCGTGCTGGTTCCCGCCGAGTACCTCGGTGTCACCTCCGGGCTGGGCTATGCGATCAACGATGCCCGCGACACGCTGGAGTACGACAAGCTCGCAGCCTTCGTGCTGGTGATCGGCATCATCGGCTACATGCTCGACGCGATCTGCGTGCGCCTGATCAAGCGCAGCAGCTACCACGCCGAGAGCTAGATTTAGCAAGTCGCAAGCCTCGCCGCGGTGCAATACACGCCCCGCGGCGAGGCAGACGGCACCACAACGGACCACAAAACCGCCTGCCAGCCCGCCTTATGACAGGAAATACGGGCTGGCAGGCTTTCTGCATATACCCAGCCATGGCACTGCACTCGCTTTCCGAACCGGCTGCACCCGACCTGGCCACCCGCGAACAGGAGATCACCCTGTTGCTGGAGGTGGCCAAGCTGATGGGCCGTTCGGGCGATCCCGACGCCGCGATCTACCGCATCCTCGGGATGATGTCGCAATTGCTGGGGCTGAACCGGGGCCGCGTACTGCTGCCGGACCCGGACACCGGCAAGCTCCGTATCCGCCATGCCTACGGGCTCACCGATGCCGAGCGCGAACGGGGTCGCTACAGCCTCGGCGAGGGTGTGACCGGGCGCGTGATGAAGACCAGCCAGATCGCGCTGATCCAGGATATCGACAACGAGCCGGAGTACCTGGCCCGCGCGATCGACCGCGCCACCCTGCCGCAGGAGACGGTCGCCTATATCGCCGTACCCATCGTGCAAGACGAACACGCGATCGGTGTACTCGGCGTGCACCGCCTGCGCCGACGCTCGCGCCAGTTCCAGGACGACCTGAACGTGCTGCGCGTGATCGCCAGCATGATCGGCCAGGTCCTGCGCATTAATCAGCTGATCGCCGAGCGCACCGCCGAACTGGTATCGGAAAACCGTTACCTCAAAAGCGCGCTGGATACCCAGGGCGGGCAGTACGGCATCCTCGGCGAGAGCCCCGCCCTCAAGCATGTGCTCAAGCAGGTCCACCGCATTGCGGATACCCAGGCCACGGTCCTGATCACAGGGGACTCGGGGACGGGGAAGGAGAAGGTCGCGCGCATGATCCACCGGATCAGCCAGCGCAACGCCCGCCCTTTCATATCGCTTAACTGCGCGGCCATCCCGGCCGACCTGCTGGAGTCGGAGCTGTTCGGCCACGAAAAGGGGGCATTCACCGGTGCCAGCAGCGCCAAGACCGGGAAGATCGCGCTGGCCGACGGCGGCACGCTGTTCCTCGACGAAATCGGCGACATGCCGGAGGCGTTGCAGTCGAAGATCCTGCGCGTGCTGCAGGAGCGCGTGGTCCAGCCTATCGGGGGCAATCGTGACATCCCGGTGGACGTGCGCATCGTGGCCGCCACCCACAAGAACTTGCAGGCGGCCGTCAACGCGGGCGAATTCCGGCTCGACCTGTTCTACCGTCTGAACGTGATCCCGCTCCACATGCCCGCCCTGCGCGACCGTGCCAGCGACATCCGCCTGCTGACACGGCACTTCCTCGACCGCTTCACCCATCTGCACGGCTGGAACGTGGTGCTGGACGAACGCGTGCTGGAACGGCTTGAGGCCTTCGACTGGCCGGGCAACATCCGTCAACTGGAGAACGTGCTGGAACGCGCCGTTCTACTCTCCAGCGACGGCCGCATCACGACGGCACTGATCGACGAGATCCTGCACGAGGAATCGCGCATCAGCCCCCACGAGCCCACTCGAACCCCCGCCGAGGCGGCTGCCCCGCCAGCGGTCAATCCCGCACCCCTGGCGCCCAACGATGACGCACAGCGCACCAGCGTGGTGCGTCCCTACCAGCGTGTCCATGCATCCGAGGCCGAGCGTCTGCTGCGCGCCATCGAGGAATCCAGCGGCAACAAGACGCGGGCCGCACTCGGCCTGGGGCTGACCCCGCGCCAGCTACGCTACCGCCTGAAAAAACTCGGCATAGAAGTCACTTAGAAGCGATCAAGCCGTTTAATAGGGACACTTTGTCCACTCTGTCCAGAGTGTCGACCAAGTGTCGCCAGACACCTCCCCGCCGCCTCCCCACAAATCGTCATTTCCCTTCTTGGCATGGCTTCTGCAACCCCTTGGGCATGGGCGGCGCAACCGCCCCGTTTTGAATCCGTCCACCCAGGAGAACATCGCCATGCCGACCAAGAGCCTAAGCGACCCGTTTGACGCCAATTCGGACCTGCGCCACGACAGCGCCTGCCGCCACGGCCACCACGGCCCAGGTCAGTGCAGCTGCTTCGACACGGCCGACCCCAACCTCGAACGCCGAATGGACAACGGCGAATTCGCCACGACCGAGCCGCACCATGCGGAGCACAAGGCCCAGGACACGCTGGACGAAGAGGCCCTGATCGACCGCGCGGTCGAGAGCGCGGTAGTGCGCGGCATGTTCGGCCACAACGAGATCAATCGTCGGCGTTTCCTGCAGATGCTGGGTGGCGGCACCCTGGCCGCGGCGCTGGGTTCGGTCATGCCGCTGGACAAGGTGAAGGCCGCGATCAAGGACGGCGGGCCGCTGGAGAAGACCAAGCTGCGCATCGGCTTCGTGCCGATCACCTGCGCCACGCCGATCATCATGGCCCACCCGATGGGCTTCTACGAGCGCTATGGCCTGGATGTCGACGTGATCAACACGGCGGGCTGGGCGGTCGCGCGCGACATGTCCCTCTCGGGTGAATACGACGCCTCGCACATGCTCTCGCCGATGCCGCTCTCGCTGACGCTGGGCACCAGTTCCTCCAGTCGCGAGCATTTCATCATGCCGGCGATCGAGAACATCAACGGCCAGGCAATCACGCTGCACAACAAGCACAAAGACAAGCGCGATCCCAAGGACTGGAAGGGCTTCCGCTTCGCGGTACCGTTCGAGTATTCGATGCACAACTTCCTGCTGCGCTACCTGGTCGCGGAACACGGCCTGGACCCGGATCAGGACATCAGCATTCGCGTGATCCCGCCGCCGGAGATGGTCGCCAACCTGCGCGCCGAGAACATCGATGGCTACTTGGCCCCCGACCCGTTCAACCAGCGCGCGGTCTGGGACGAGATCGGCTTCATTCACATGCTGACCAAAGAGATTTGGGACGGTCATCCCTGCTGCGCCTTCGCCTGCTCCGCGGCCTGGGCCGAGGAACACCCGAACACCTTCGGGGCACTGTTCCGCTCGCTGATCGATGCCACCCAGTACTCGTCCGACATCGAGAACCGGGCCGAGATCGCCAAGGTCATTTCGCCCCGTGCCTATCTGAACCAGCCGGAGCCGGTGGTGCGCCAGGTCCTGACCGGCCGCTACGCCGACGGCCTGGGCAACGTGCAGGACGACCCGCACCGGATCGACTTCGACCCGTTCCCCTGGCATTCGATGGCCACCTGGATCCTCACGCAGATGAAGCGCTGGGGCTATGTGAGTCGCGACTTCGACTACAACCGGCTCGCCGAGGATGTCTTCCTCGCCAGCGAGTGTGCCGAGGTGATGAAAGAGCTGGGCTACGAACCGCCGAGCGACACTTACAAGAACTTCGAGATCATGGGGAAGGTGTTCGACTACACCGACCCGGAAGGCTATCTCGAAAGCTTCGAAATGCGCAGGAGCTAAGCCATGTTGAGCAATCTCAACTTTCGAGCCGGAGTACTTTCGGTTGTGATCCTGCTGTTCTTCCTGGGCGTGTGGCAGTTGGCCACCGCCCCGGAGGTCCTGATGATCCAGGAGGAAGAACTCAGCGAGTACGAAATGCTGACCGGGGGCGGCGGGCAACGCGGCTCCAGCGGCATCCCCGCACCGTCCGAGGTGATCAGCCACGCCGTTTCCGAGCTGAGCAACCCCTTCTACGATGCCGGCCCGAACGACAAGGGCATCGGCATCCAGCTGGGGTACTCGATCTACCGCGTCCTGCTGGGCTTCTTCCTGGCCGCACTGATCGCCGTTCCGTTCGGCTTCGTGATCGGCATGTCGCCGCTGTTGAACAAGGCCTTTGACCCGTTCATCCAGGTGCTCAAGCCCATATCGCCCCTGGCCTGGATGCCGCTGGCCCTGTTCGTGATCCGTGACTCGAACATCTCGGCGATCTTCGTGATCTTCATCTGTTCGATCTGGCCCATGCTGGTGAACACGGCCTACGGCGTCGCATCGGTGCGCAATGACTGGCTGAACGTGGCCAAGACCCACGAGCTGTCCAAGGTGCGCACGGCGTTCACCGTAATCCTGCCCGCCGCGGCCCCGACCATCCTGACCGGGATGCGCATCTCCATCGGCATCGCCTGGCTCGTGATTGTGGCCGCCGAGATGCTCGTGGGCGGCACCGGCATTGGCTACTACATCTGGAACCAGTGGAACAACCTCGACCTGGCCAGCGTGATCTTCGCGATCGTGATGATCGGCATCATCGGGTTCCTGCTGGATCTCAGCCTCGCCCAGGCCACCAAACTCGTGCGCTACGCCGACTAGCGTCGGCGCAGCCCAACCAGGAGTACAACCATGAGCAAGGGCTTCCTCGAAATCGAGAATCTGAGCCAACGCTTCCCGCAGCCCGACTCGGACGACCTGATGACGGTCTTCGAGGGGGTGGATCTGGAGATCCAGAAAGGCGAGTTCGTCTGCCTGATCGGCCACTCCGGCTGCGGCAAATCCACCATCCTGAACGTGCTCGCCGGCCTGGCCTCGCCCACCGACGGCAACGTGATCATGGACAACAAGGAGATCAAGGGTCCGAGCCTCGATCAGGGCGTGATCTTCCAGAACCACAGCCTTCTGCCCTGGCTGTCGGCGCGCGACAACGTAATGTTCGCGGTGCGCGCCCGCTGGCCCAACTGGAGCAAGCAGAAGCGTCTGGAACATGCCGAGCGTTATCTGAAGATGGTCGGGCTGGATCACGCGATGGACCGCAAGCCGTCGCAGCTCTCCGGCGGCATGCGCCAGCGCGTCGGCATCGCCCGCGCCTTTGCGATCGAGCCGAAGCTGCTGCTGATGGACGAGCCGTTCGGGGCACTCGATGCCCTGACCCGCGGCGTGATCCAGGAGGAGCTGCTGAAGATCTGGCAGGAGACCCACCAGACGGTATTCATGATCACGCATGACGTCGACGAGGCCATCCTGCTGGCCGACCGCGTGCTGCTGATGACCAACGGCCCGCACGCCAAGGTCGCGGAGTCGGTGAAGATCGACATCCCGCGTCCCCGCGAGCGCGCCACGCTCCACCAGCACGAGCACTACTACAAGATCCGCAATCACCTGGTGGACTTCCTCGTACACCGCGCGAAGGACATGTCCCTGGAGGCCCAGCAGGAAGCCGCTCAGGGTATGGATCCGCGCCACGAGCCACGCCATGTCAATCCGGCGAAGCCCTCGGAGTCCGCCGCGCCGCAGGAGCGGGCCGCGATCCGGGCCGTTTGAACACCCTTATCCACTAACACGACCAAGAGGACTTACCCGATGAGTCTCAGCAAGACCGCCATGACCACCACCATCCTCGAGGCCAAGGAGAACCGCGGTAGCACCTGGGCCGCGATCGCCGCCGCCACCGGGCTGCACGAGGTCTACGTGACCTCTGCCTGCTACGGCATGAATCACCTCGAGGCGGACCAGGCCGAGAAACTGGCGAGCTTCCTCGGCCTCGGGCCCGAGGTTGCCCAGGCGCTGCAGGCCTTCCCGCACAAGCACTGGGACAAGACCATCCCGACAGACCCGGTGCTCTACCGCTTCTACGAGGCGATCAACGTCTATGGCGACACCATGAAGGCGCTGATCCACGAGAAGTTCGGCGACGGCATCATGAGCGCGATCGACTTCACCATGGATATCGACAAGGTCGAGGACCCGAAGGGCGACCGCGTCAAGATCACCTGGAACGGAAAATTCCTGCCCTACAAGAGCTGGTAGTCCGCCCGTGCGCCCTGCCGCCGACCCGTGGCGGCGGGGTCCCTCCCCTTGCACCGCACTCGCCCGCCCCCATGCGGCATTCCCCCAGATCGAGTAGGCTCTTGCCATGTTCTGGCCACGACCCCTGCTCTCCTCGCTGCTGGCGCTGCTGACCGCTGTTGCGCCCGCCCTGGCCATCACCGATACGCCCGACGTGCATACGATCGGGGTCCTCGCCTTCGAAGACCTCGAGGCCACCGAGGCGCGCTGGCAACCCACGGCCGACTATCTAAGCGAAAGCATCTCCGACGCCGCGTTCCGGATCCGTGCGCTCGACTACGCTGACCTCAATCGCGCCGTCGAATCGGGGGAGCTGGACTTCGTACTGACCAACACCGGACACTACGTGCGGCTGGAGGCGCAGCAGGGCATTACCCGGCTGGCCACTCTCATCGGGAGCGAGCAGGGCCAACCGGTCCGCCAGTTCGGCGGCGTGGTCCTGGTACCCGCCGGGCGCGAAGACCTGCAGACCCTGCCCGACCTGCGTGGCCAGCGCCTGCTCGCCGTAGACCAGGACTCGCTGGGGGGGTGGCAGGCCGGCCATTTCGAACTGCATCGCGCCGGGATCGACCCGTTCGAGGATCTCGAATCGCTCACCTTCACCGGGATGCCGCACCGCCTGGTGATCGACGCCCTGCTTGCCGGCGAGGCCGACGCCGGGATGGTCCGTACCGGGCTGCTGGAATCGCTGATAGAAGCGGGCGAGATCCCCTCGGATGCCCTTCGAGTACTGCAGCCGCGCGAAACCGCCGAATTCCCGCTGGCCCACACGACCCGGCTGTACCCGGAATGGCCCTTCTCGCGTCTGGACCACACCCCCGATGCAATCGCGGAGGCGGTCACCATCGCCCTGCTGCGCCTGCCGGCCGATCACCTCGCGGCCAGCGCAGGCGGCTACCACGGCTGGTCGGCCCCCCTGTCCTACACCCCGGTGCACCAGTTGTTCGAGACGCTGGGCCTGCCGCCCTACGAACCGACGCTAGTGCTGGATCTCCGCGCGCTCCTGGAGGCCCGCCCGGAGATCCCGCTGGGGTTTCTGCTGGCCCTGCTGCTGCTTTCGACGCTGGCCGTGGTGCATTACCGCCGGCTGAACGCCCAGTTGGCCCTGGAAGTTGACCAGCGGCGCGAGGCGGAATCGCGCCTGCGCGCGCACGAGGCGCGCCTGGCCTATCAGGCCGGCCACGACCCGCTGACCGGGCTGCCCAACCGCGTATTGCTGCACCAGCGGCTGGACAGCGCCATGGCCGAGGCCCGGCACCAGAAGGACCGAATAGCAGTGCTGTTCATGGATCTTGACCGCTTCAAGACCATCAACGACAGCCTGGGCCACGCGGTCGGGGACGAGCTGTTGCAAATCCTCGGAGAGCGCCTGAAAGAGCGCTTCCGGGCCCAGACCGTGGCACGCATCGGCGGGGACGAATTCATCGTGGTGCTCGATGACATCCGCGACCGGCCCGATGTCGAGGCACGCGCCCGCGAACTGCTGGAGCTGATCGCGGAGTCCTTCGCGGTCGGGGGCTGGCGCGACCTGCAGGTGGGCGCGAGCATCGGCATCTCGCTTTTCCCCGACCATGCCAGGGATGCCGGAGAGCTGATCACTCAGGCGGATGCGGCGATGTACGAGGCGAAGGATGCCGGCCGCAATACGTTCCGCTTCTACAGCCATTCGATGACCGAGGCGGCGAGCCGCCGCCTGGAGATCGAGAACCGCCTCCGCCGGGCCCTGGCGCAGGACGAGCTCGAGGTCTTCTATCAGCCACAGGTACGGATGGCCACCGGCCGCATCACTGGGGTCGAGGCCCTGGTGCGCTGGCGCGACCCGGAAGAAGGCCTGATCTCTCCGAACGTGTTCATCCCGGTCGCGGAAGAGACCGGCCTGATCGGGGCGGTCGGCGACTTCGTGCTGGAGCAGGCCTGCCGCCAGGTGATCGAGTGGGACCGCTCCGGACACCCTCCGCTCGAGGTCTCGGTCAACCTGTCCGGACACCAGATCGCCGCGCCCGGCCTGCCGCGCCGGATTCGTCAGGTACTGCGCAACACGGGCCTGGAACCACGCCGTCTGACCCTCGAGATTACCGAGAGCACCCTGATGCACCAGGCCGAGGCCACCCGCGGCACACTGGAACAACTGAAATCCCTTGGCGTATTGCTGGCGATCGACGACTTCGGCACTGGATATTCGTCGCTTGCCTACCTGAAGGAGTTCGCGATCGACATCCTGAAGATCGACCAGACGTTCGTGCGCGACCTGCCGGAGGACCGCAACGACGTGGAACTGACCATGGCGATCATCAGCATGGCCCACAACCTGGGGCTGGACGTGCTGGCGGAAGGCGTGGAGACCGAGGCCCAGCGGAGCTTTCTCGCCTCGCAGGGCTGCGATGCCTGGCAGGGCTACCTGACCACGCCCCCCGTGCCCCCCGAGCGAGTGATCGAGCTGGTGCAGTCCAACCACCCTTCGAGCGCCCGCCAAACCGGAAGCTGAAACGAAAAAAGGCCTGCGTCTGCAGGCCTTTTCTCTGATGTATTGGTGGAGCGGAGGAGGATCGAACTCCCGACCTTCGCATTGCGAACGCGACGCTCTCCCAGCTGAGCTACCGCCCCAATCAAGGCGCGCATTCTAGCAACTCCCGACGAGCGCGGGAAGAGACAGTCGCGTAATCCCTGCCCGTCGCCCTTGCCCAGGCTGACCAAGCGGCGTTCCTCGCCCCATCCCGGGTGCCAGCACAGGCCCGGAACCGGGTGGAAAACGCGATGCCTAGCACCTTTTTCAGCCGTTGTCCGACCACACGTGCCATTTTCGTGGTGCAGGTCACGTCAGACACGCTTAGACCTGATCTAGTCTTAATGTATGTTAGAAGTACGTCGGAAATCCGTCGTAGCTACCGTCTCTTCAAGGAGGCGTCTCTGCCGCATGGTCTGCCGAGACATTCACAACTTTCAGTTGCAGTCCGATCCGGAATGAGTCTCTCTGTCCGCATATTGGGCGCTAGTGGCGGCATCGGCCCCAACCGTCGCACGACATCGATTCTGATCGACGAAGATATCCTGATCGACGCCGGCAGTGGGGTCGGTGACCTGACTCTGGGCGAATTACAAAAGGTCCGTCACGTATTTCTGACCCATTCGCACCTCGACCACATCGGATTTCTGCCGATGCTCGCGGACATGGTGTATTCACCGGACGCGCCCCCCATCCAGATCCATGCGCTACCGGCCACCCTGCGGGCCCTGCGCAAGCACGTGTTCAACTGGGTGATCTGGCCAGACTTCACCTGTCTCCCCTCTCCCGAGCGGCCCCTGCTGCAGTTTCAGGCGATTCAGCCGGGGCAGCAGGTAATGATCGGATCGCGCGAGATTCATATCCTGCCTGCGCTGCATACGGTGCCCGCCGTGGGGTACGGCGTGATGCACAACGACGGCATGGGCTTCGCGTTCACCGGAGACACCTCGTCTTCCGGGGCCCTGTGGGATGCCTTGAATACCCTGCCCTATCTGGACTTGTTGATGATCGAGTCCGGGCTGCCGGACAAAATGGACGGCATGGCCGAGCTGGCCAAGCATTACACCCCGCATCGTCTTGCGGACGACCTGGAGGCGCTCCATCACCAGCCACGGATCGCCATCACACACCTGAAGCCCGGACATGAATCCGCCATCCGCCGGCAGCTCCAGCAGTCGCGGCATGCGAGCCGGATGGTGCTACTGGAAGGCAGCGAGCGGTTCGAACTGCATGCCCAGAACCGGGCCCTCAAGGTCGGATAGGCTCTCAGCCGCAACGCCCGGCCTGCATCCGGCCATTCCCGTTCCCTCACCGTCACACGGCTGTAACATCTCTGTTATCTAATGCAGGGCATCCTGAACTCGGGAATGGGTCATGGCTGTAAAGATACTGCTGGTCGAGGATGACACCGCAATCCGCGAAATGCTCCAGCTGCCGTTGCACAAGGCCGGATACGCGGTGCGCGAGGCGGGCGATGTGCGCACTGCCAAGGCCCTGCTGCTGGAAGATCCCCCCGATCTGATCCTGCTCGACTGGATGCTGCCGGACACGAGCGGCCTCGATTGGGCGCGCACGCTAAAGGCCAGCCCGCTCACCAAGGACATCCCGATCATCATGCTGACGGCCCGCGGCGAAGAAGAAGACCGCGTGCGCGGGCTGGATGTGGGTGCCGACGACTACGTGACCAAACCGTTCTCGCCACGCGAACTGGTTGCCCGTATAAAGGCCGTGCTACGGCGTACCGCGCCGATCACCAGCGAAGAGCCGGTGGAAGTCGAGGGTCTGCGTCTGGACCCGGTCTCGCACCGCGTGAGCGGCAACGGCGAGGCCCTGTCGATGGGCCCGACCGAATACAACCTCCTGCACTTCTTCATGACCCACCAGGACCGCGTGTTCACCCGCGGCCAGTTGCTGGACCAGGTCTGGGGCACCAATGTGTACGTCGAGGAACGCACCGTGGACGTGCATATCCGGCGCCTGCGCAAGGCGCTGGCGCTGACCGGGCATGACCACCTCGTGCAAACCGTACGCGGATCGGGGTACCGTTTCTCCCAGACTCCCTGACCGCGGCCGGCGCCGCGAGCTCCAATCACCCCACTCGGTCGTCCGATGCAATCACGCAACCCCTGGCCCGGTGTCATCGCGGGAACCCTGCTGGTCGGTGTCCCGATCGCGCTGCTCGGCTGGAGCATGGGGCAGTTCTGGGCCACGATCGCGTTCCTGCTGGGGGCGGCGCTGTTCTGGAACCTCTCGCACCTGTTGCTGCTGGAACGCTGGCTGCGACAGGGTGGGCGCAGCGAACCACCGGATGTGCGCGGGCTTTGGGGGCTGGCCTTCGACCATCTTTACCGCCGACGCCGGCGCCACGAACATCGCGTCCACCGGCTGCGCCAGTACCTCGAGCGCTACCGCGACTCGGCACGGGCGATGCCGGATGCAGTCGTGGTCCTGAATGACGATCTGCGCATCGAGTGGCTGAACGAAATGGCCACGCAGCTGCTGGGACTCAACTGGCCGGAGGACGAGGGCCAGCGCATCACGCACCTGCTGCGCAATCCGGCATTCATCACGTTCATGGAGAGCGCGCGCACCACGCCGGGCAGCGTGACCACACCCTCCCCGATCTACGACGACCAGCAGCTGGAATTCCGCCTGGTGCCCTATGGCGATGCGCAATTCCTGCTGCTGGCGCGGGACACCACGCACCTGCACCGGTTGGAAGTGATGCGGCGCGACTTCATTGCGAATGTCTCGCACGAGCTGCGCACGCCGTTGACCGTACTGTACGGAGTTGTGGAAACGCTGGAAGACGAACTGGCGGACCAGCCGGACAAGGCGCGCTCGGTCCAGCTGCTGCGCGAGCAGTCCGAACGCATGAAGCTGCTGGTCGACGACCTGCTGACCCTCTCCCGCCTGGAGACCGGCAGCCCGCAGGGCCCGCCACAATGGGTCGACGTCGGGGCCATGCTGGACACGCTGAAAGGCGAGGCGGAACTGCTCTCCGGCGACCAGCGCCACCGCATCGAGATCCACGCACAGCACGGGCTCCAGTTACAGGGGGCCGAGAACGAATTGCGCTCGGCCTTCGCCAATCTCATCTTCAATGCGATCAAGTACACCCCGGCCGGGACCCGCATCGAGGTCCGCTGGAAATCCGACCCGGACGGCGCGCGCCTCAGCGTAATCGACGAGGGACCGGGGATCGCCCGCCACCACCTTCACCGCCTGACCGAACGCTTCTACCGGGTGGACGCCGGCCGCGACCAGCGCCGCGGCGGAACCGGGCTCGGACTGGCCATCGTCAAGCATGTGCTCGCGCGACACGGCGGCCACCTGGAGATCGACAGCCAGCTCGGTCGCGGCACGCGCTTCACCTGCCTGTTCCCCCTCTCGATCACCCGCACCAAGCCCACCGAGCCCGCCAAAAACTGACGCCCTGCGATGTCACACGGCTGTCATGTCCCCGTCACAGGAGCGTCAACGCGGCTCCGCATAATCCCCCTCCAAGGTCGCTTGAAGTGACCTTGCAAGAATTCCATTCAAGGGGAGATTCCCATGTTGTTGAAGCGCAGCATTCTGGCCCTGGCCACCGCCACCGCAATGGCCGTTACGCCGTTTACCGCCTCCGCCGAAGTCGATGCCGACATCCCGGCCTACGAGGCGGTCTCCGGGATTTCCGGCAACCTGTCGAGCATCGGCTCCGACACCCTGAACAACCTGATGACGCTGTGGGCCGAGGAGTTCCAGAACTTCTACCCGAACGTCAACGTCCAGATCCAGGGTGCCGGCACCTCCACCGCGCCGCCGGCCCTGACCGAGGGCACCGCCGACTTCGGCCCGATGTCGCGCATGCCGCGTGACAGCGAGCATGCCGAGTTCGAAGAGCGCCACGGCTACGAAATGACCGCCGTCCCGGTCGCGATCGACACCATCGCCGTGTACGTGAACCGCGACAACCCGATCGAGGGCCTGACCCTCGAACAGACCGATGCGATCTTCTCCTCCACCCGCCGCTGCGGTGGGGCCGAGGATATTACGCGCTGGGGCCAGGTCGGCCTCGACGGTTCCTGGGAAAACCGCGACATTACGCTCTACAGCCGTAACGCGGTCTCCGGCACCTATGGCTTCTTCCGCCAGCACGCCCTGTGCGACGGTGACTTCAAGGATTCGGTCAATGAACAGCCCGGTTCCGCCTCGGTGGTCCAGGGTGTCTCCGAGTCGCTGAACGGCATTGGCTACTCCGGCATCGGCTACATGACCTCCGGTGTTCGCGCCGTCCCGCTGGGCGAGAACGAGGGCGAGTACTACGAGCCGAACGCCGAAAACGCCTCGACCGGAGACTACCCGCTGGCCCGCTTCCTCTACGTGATGGTCAACAAGCACCCGGAAGACGGCCTGACCCCGCGCGCGGCCGAGTTCCTGAAGATGGTGCTGTCGAAGGAAGGCCAGGAAGTCGTGGTGCGTGACGGGTTCATCCCGCTGCCGGCCGCCGTGGCCGAACGCGAGCGCAAGAACCTCGGTCTGGAATAACCCAGGCCTCGCGCCGGCCATCTCCGGATGGCCCGAACCGGGTCCCTCGCGGGGCCCGGTTTTTTTGTGCCCGCCTCTTGCTGCCCGCCCGCTCGACCCGCAATACAGCGTTCAACGGTCCGTCACATGGCTGTCACGTTTCTGTCATGAAGCGGCCGTAGCATGCCGGCCAGTTGCACCCTACACCCGCCGCATCAGGGGACCCTGAATGTCCAGCCTCTCCGCCACCTCGACGCTCGGCCGCTTCCAGCGCTGGCGCCGCACCAAGGACCGCACCGCCCGTTACACCATCGGCTTTTTCGGTGTGGCCGTGGTTGGTGCACTGACCCTGATGTTCGTGTATCTCGCCAGCGAGACACTGCCCATGTTCCAGGGCGCGACCCTGGAGCCGCGCACGGAATACGCGGCTCCAGGCGGCGCCGACACGCAGACCATCCACCTGGCGGTGAACCGCCATCGCGAGATGGCGGTTCGCCTGACCGAAGACCGACGCGCCCTCTTCTTCCGCCCCTACAGCGGCGACATCGTGAAAGAAGAGTCGCTACCGATCCCGGAGGATGTGCAGGTCACCAGCTTCAGCGCCGCCGAGCCGCGCACGCGCCTGGTGGCCGCGGGCCTGGACAACGGGCAGGTACTGGCCATCGAGTACGAATACAACGAGCGTTTCAGTCCCGAAGGCCGTCTGTACGACCCGAGCCTGGTGTACCCCCTGGGGGACGAAGACTCCGCACTGCTGGACGTGGACGACGACGGCCGCGCGATCTCGGTGGTCGGCATACAGCGCGGCTCCAGCGGCATCCGCGTCGCCGCTGCGACGGAGAATGGCGATCTCAAGCTGGTGCGCTTCGAGAAACGCACCTCGATGATGACCGGCGAGACCGAGGTCCGACGCTCCGCCTACGACCTGCCCTCGCTCCCGGATGGCGCCACACCGACCCGCATCCTGCTGGATATCACCGGCCGCCACATGCTGGTCGGCGACGATCAGGGGCAGCTGCACTTCTTCGACATCAACAACCCCTCGCGCGCCAGCCTGGTCGACAGCAAGCGCGTGATCCGCGGCGATGATGCCGAGGTGACCTCGCTGGAGTATCTGCTCGGCACGGTCTCCATCATCGTCGGGGGCTCCGACGGCACGGTCGCCCAGTACATGCTGGTGCGCGACGACGACAACGTGAATCGCATCACCCGCGTACGCGATTTCCCGTCGCATGCCGGCCTGATTCGCAACACCCAGCCGGAGTACATCCGCAAGGGCTTCCTGACCGCCGACGATCAGGGCGAGGTCAAGATCCACTACTCCACCTCTCAACGGACCCTGATCGAACGCCAGATCACCGACCAGCCGCTGCACCGGGTGTATGTCGACCCGCGCAACCGCCTGCTGATCGGCATCGACGACGACGAGACCTGGCACCTGCAGGACCTGTCCAACCCGCACCCGGAGGTCTCTTTCCACGTACTGTGGCAAAAGGTTTGGTACGAGGGCCGCTCCGGGGGTGACTACGTCTGGCAGTCGTCCTCGGCAACCGACGAGTTCGAGCCGAAATTCTCGCTGGTGCCCCTGACCATCGGTACCATCAAGGCCGCGTTCTACGCGATGCTGTTCGCCACCCCGCTGGCGATCATGGGGGCGATCTATAGCGCCTACTTCATGTCGCGGCGCATGCGCAGCATCACCAAACCCTCGATCGAGCTGATGGAGGCGCTGCCGACGGTCATCCTCGGCTTCCTCGCCGGGCTGTGGCTGGCCCCGTTCATCGAGGCCAATCTGCCGGCTGTCGTCAGCATCCTGATCCTGATACCGCTGGGCATGCTGGTCGCCGCGTTCCTGTGGACCCGTGTGCTGCCGGAGAATCTGCGCAATCTCGTGCCCGCCGGCTGGGAGGCCGCGATCCTGATCCCGGTGATCCTGGTCATCGGCTGGTTCTCGGTCTCCATGAGCCCGCTGATCGAGGTCTGGATGTTCGGTGGCGATGCCCGCCAGTGGCTGACCGATCAGGGCATCACCTACGACCAGCGCAATGCGCTCGTGATCGGCATCGCGATGGGCTTCGCGGTCATCCCGACCATCTACTCGATCTCCGAGGATGCGGTGTTCAACGTGCCCAGGCACCTGACCCAGGGCTCGCTGGCCCTGGGCGCGACCCCGTGGCAGACCGTGGTGCGCGTGGTGCTGCTGACCGCCAGCCCCGGGATCTTCTCCGCGGTGATGATCGGCTTCGGCCGCGCGGTGGGCGAGACCATGATCGTGCTGATGGCGACCGGCAACTCCCCGGTGGTCAACTTCAACATCTTCGAGGGCATGCGCACGCTCTCCGCGAACATCGCGGTGGAGATGCCGGAGGCCGCCGTCGGCAGTACCCACTTCCGCATCCTGTTCCTGGCCGCCCTGGTCCTGTTCGCGCTGACCTTTGCGGTAAACACGGTCGCCGAGATCGTGCGCCAGCGCCTGCGCCAGAAATACAGCTCCCTTTGAGGCATACCCGATGAATCGTTGGTTCAAATCCGGCACCCCGTGGATCTGGCTGAATGCCGGAGCGGTCGCTGCCTCGCTGGTGATGGTCTTCGGCCTGATCCTGATGATCGCCGTGAACGGCCTGTCCTTCTTCTGGCCCTCGGAGGTCATCGAGTTCGAATACCAGACAGAGCAGGACTCCGAACCCCGGCGCGTCATGGGTGAGCTGCAACGCTCGGAGACCATGACCGCCCAGGCCATGCGCGACGCTGGATTCACCGTGCCGGAAGGCCAGGACATCGTGGTCCGCCACCTGATCAAGCGTGGCAACCGTGACCTCGACAGCCGCGACTTCCAGTGGTACCTGGACGACTTCATGTCCGAATGGGAACGCCCGCGCGACGTGGTGGTGCTGGAGCGTCTGCAGTGGGGCGATTTCTACGGCTACATCCGCGAATACCAGGAAGACGGCGAAACGGTCGCCGAGGGTGGCGAGGCGCGAACCGCGTTCGAGGAGCGCATGCCGCAGACCCGCGAGCTGGTTCAACAGATCGAGCGCATCGAGCGTATCGAGATCGGCCGGGTGAACTTCGAGCTCGAGCGCCTGCGCATCGCCCAGCGCGGCGTCGAGCGTGCCGAAGAGCTGTCGCTGGAGGAGCGCGGCCAGCGCCAGGAGGAGCTGGACGCCGAGCGCGCGGAGCTGGACGCCCGCTACGCCGAACTGGAGGCCGAGCGCAACGCCCTGCGTGACGAACTGGGCCGCTTTGCGATCGTGCTGGAGACCGCCGACGGGCAGCACGCGACGATCCCGCTTTCGCGCATCGTGAACGCCTGGTGGCCGAACGACATGAGCGTGCCGGCCAAGCTACGCCACTATGTCGTCGCCTTCTGGGACTTCATGACCGGCTACCCGCGCGAGGCGAACACCGAGGGCGGCATCCTGCCGGCGATCTTCGGCACCGTGCTGATGGTCATCCTGATGTCCATCGTGGTGACCCCGTTCGGCGTGCTCGCTGCGATCTACCTGCGCGAGTACGCGAAGCAGGGCCCACTGGTGCGCACCATCCGTATCTCGGTGAACAACCTCGCCGGGGTCCCGTCGATCGTGTTCGGGGTGTTCGGGCTCGGCTTCTTCGTGTACCTGATTGGCGGCAACATCGACCAGATCTTCTTCCGCGATGCCCTGCCCTCGCCGACCTTCGGCTCGCCCGCGATCATCTGGGCCTCGCTCACACTCGCGCTACTGACGCTGCCGGTGGTGATCGTCTCCACCGAGGAAGGCCTGACCCGGATCGGCGCCAGCATCCGCCACGGCTCGCTGGCACTGGGCGCGACCAAGGCCGAGACCCTGTGGCGCCTGATCGTGCCGCTGTCGGCCCCGGCGATGATGACCGGGCTGATCCTGGCCGTGGCGCGTGCCGCGGGCGAGGTGGCGCCGCTGATGCTGGTCGGCGTGGTCAAGCTGGCGCCGACCCTGCCGCTGGATGGCAACTTCCCCTATCTGCACCTGGACCGCGCGTTCATGCACCTGGGCTTCCATATCTTCGACGTCGGCTTCCAGAGCCCGAACGTCGAGGCCGGCCGCCCGCTGGTCTACGCCACCGCCCTGGTGCTGGTAATGCTGATCATCGTGCTCAACCTGACCGCGATCTCGATCCGCAACTACCTGCGCGAGAAATACCGCGCCGACAGCGATTGAGTTGCCCGATGCACAACGCCTCCCGCAAACACCGTCATTGCGAGGCCCCGAAGGGGCCGCGGCAACCTCCCGCCGCCACCCCGACGCCTGCCCGGGGTCGCGTCGGGGCCGACCCACGGAGATCGCCACGCGCCTGCGGCGCTCGCGATGACGGTGCTTTTCCGAACCGTCGCGAGGACGGGATGCGTCGAACCCTGTTTCCCATGGAGTACCCGAGATGAGTGACACCGCTACCCACGCCGTCAACGTGACGCAAGGCGACCGACCCGACCGCGGCCTGCGGCTCTCCAGTGAGGAGATCTGCCTGACCGCCGAGGACCTGAAGCTGTTCTATGGTGAGGATCAGGCCCTGAAGGGCATCGACATCCAGATCCCGAAGAACCGGATCACGGCATTCATCGGCCCGTCCGGCTGCGGCAAGTCCACGTTCCTGCGCTGTTTCAACCGCATGAACGACCTGATCGATGCCGCCCGCATCGAAGGCACGATCCGGCTCGACGGCGACGACATCTACGAAAAGGCCGTGGACGTGCCGGAGCTGCGCCGCCGCGTCGGCATGGTGTTCCAGAAGCCCAACCCGTTCCCGAAGTCCATCTACGAGAACGTGGCCTACGGCCTGCGGCTGCAGGGCGTGAAGAATCGCCGACGCCTGGACGAGGTGGTGGAAAAGTCGCTCAAGCGTGCCGCGCTGTGGGACGAGGTCAAGGATCGCCTGCACGAGAACGCCTTTGGCCTGTCCGGCGGTCAGCAGCAGCGTCTGGTGATCGCCCGCGCGATCGCGATCGACCCCGAGGTCCTGCTGCTGGACGAGCCCTGCTCCGCGCTGGACCCGCTGGCCACGCTGAAGATCGAGGAGTTGATGATCGAGCTGAAGAAGGATTACACGCTGGTCATCGTCACCCACAACATGCAGCAGGCCGCACGCGTGTCCGACTACACCGCCTTCATGTACATGGGCGAGCTGATCGAATACGCCGACACCGACACCCTGTTCACCTCGCCTGCCAAGAAGCAGACCGAGGACTACATCACCGGCCGCTTCGGTTAGGCCATTTCGGATCAGGAGTCCGGATCATGGACAAGAGCTTTTTCAAGCAGCACATCTCCCAGCAGTTCAATGCCGAGCTGGAGGACATCATCAAGAAGGTGATGACCATGGGCGGCCTGGTCGAGCAGCAGCTCGGCGATGCGGTGACCGCGATGGTCGAGGGCGACACCGCGCTGGCGGAGACCGTGATGACCTCCGACTACAAGGTCAACGCGCTCGAGGTCGAGATCGACGAGGAATGCACCCACATCCTCGCCCGTCGCCAGCCCACGGCCTCCGACCTGCGTCTGGTGATCGCGGTGATCAAGACCATCACCGACCTGGAACGCATGGGCGACGAGGCCGAGCGTGTGGGCCGCATGGGCTTGCAACTGCTGGACTCCGACCGCCGCGAGGCACCGATGGACGAGATCGCGAAGATGGGCCAGCTCGTGCGCGAGATGACGCGCGGCGTGCTCGATGCGTTCGCGCGCATGGACACCGAGCAGGCGGTGCGAGTCGCACAGCAGGACATCCAGATCGACAGCCTCTACGAGGCCATCACGCACAAGCTGATGAAACAGATGACCGCCTCCCCCGATGCGGTGCCACGCCTGATGGATATCGTCTGGGCGACCCGCTCGCTGGAGCGTATCGGTGACCGCGCGCGCAATATCTGCGAGTACGTGGTGTATTTCGTAAAGGGCAAGAACGTCCGCCACACCAGTTACGACCAGATGGCAGCCGAGGCCACGGGGGATCGCCACTAGGAAAGCGACAAACCCGGGCCGAGTAGACACCGACCCGGCAATCAGGCCCAAAATAGGGTTCAGCACACCCATGCCCTGACCCCTGGTACCCGATGCCGCGTTTCATCCCGACGTTGTTGGCCCTGACCGGCCTGACCCTGTTCGCGGCGGTTGGAGGCGTGTGGGCGGCGGATGACGTCGAAGAGGCCGCACCCTCTTTCGAGGTGGAGGCACTGCTCGAGAAGGACGAACTCCCCGATGGCGTCGCATTCGAGATTGTCGAGAATGACCGCGCGGCCCTGAGCGCGCTGCTGCCCGAGATCCAAGCGAATATCCGAGTGCTGCGCCAGCGCGCCCCGGACCTGCCGATCGCGGTCGTCACCCACGGGGCGGAGCAGTTCACTCTCACCCGCGCCGAGGCCGTGGCGCATGGCTCGCTCCACGCCGAGATCGAGTCTTTGGTGATGGATGACGGCGTCAACGTCGTGGTCTGCGGGACCTTTGCCGGCTGGCGCGATCTCGAGCCCGATGCCTTCCCCGAGCATGTCGAGGTGGCCACGGCCGCACCGGACCGGCTGGATGACCTGGAGGCCGCAGGCTACACCGTGATCCGCCTGCGTCCGTCCCTGCTGGACGCCCCGGCGGAAGACCCCTGGGAGTTCGACTTCGGCCAGCCGTGACGTGCCACGCCCGATGCGGGCTCTGTCACCCGCCAGGGGGCTTGTGGCATCCTTTCGCGCATGCGATTTCTGATCCGATGGTTTTTCCGCGGCGTACGCCTGATCCTCACGCCGTTTATGCTGATTGGCGAGCGCCTGTCGCGCCCGCGCGGCATCGAACGCGACCCCGCCGACCAGGCCCGCGTTGACGAACAGACGCGCCACCTCGCGCTTTACCATTTCCCGGCCTGCCCGTTCTGCATCCGGGCCCGCCGTACCATGCAGCGGCTGTCGCTCGACATCGAGTTGCGCAATGCCCAGGCGGCCGGCCCTCACCGCGAGGAGCTGCAGACCGAGGGCGGCAAGCTGCAGGTGCCCTGCCTGCGCATCGAGGAACCGGACGGCCAGGTACGCTGGCTGTACGAGTCGGATGCGATCGGCGAATACCTGCGCGAGCGCTTTGACCCGAACCGCCCGGACGGTAGCTCCGGAGATGCCGCGGTGTCCGGGGACTCCCGCGCCTGACCGCGACAGGCCACCGACTCGGGGACTGTCGGCACAGCACGGTATAAGATTGGGGTTCCCGTACCCGAGGAACCCGCTGGATGGCTGCCCTGAACCGCCCTCGAAGACTGCCCCGTCTGTTCATTCTTCCGGCTGCGACCCTGCTGCTCGGCTCACTGCTTGGCGGAGCCTCTGCCCAGGCACTTGAACCCCTGTTCGATGCCCACCTGCACTACCGCGACCGGCAGATGGAACACTTCCCGCCGGAGGCCGTCGCGCGCACGCTGCAAGAAAATTCAATCCAGTCCGCGATCATCATGTCCCCGCGCTCGAAACTGATCGAAGCGCTGGAACCGGAGGTGGATGCGCGCATCGTCCCGTTTCTCGAGATCTCCCAGCGCCTGGGGCGCAAGATGGACTGGATGCACGAGGACGGCCTGCGGGAACAGGTCGAGACCATACTCGACCGAAGCCAGGTCCAGTGGCGCGGGATCGGGGAGCTGCACATACAGGCCGATGACCGATTTGCCCGCGGCTTCGAGGACCTGCTGGCACTGGCAGTCGAGCGGGATCTGTGGATCGTGATCCATGGCGACCCTGCCGTGATCGACCATGCCTACGCCGTCCAGCCCGAGGTACGCATCCTCTGGGCGCACGCCGGTTCCTATGCCTACCCGCCACTGGTTCGTGACTACCTGGAGCGGCATCCGAACATGGTCATGGATGTCTCCATGCGCAACCCGCGCATCAATCCCGGCGGCATCATCGACGCCGACTGGTTCGAGCTGTTCCTCGACTATCCGGATCGCTTCCTGATCGGCAATGACACCTTCAGCCTGGCCCGCTGGGAGCACTTTACCGCGTTGAAGGACAGCACCCGGGCCTGGCTCGAACAGCTGCCAGCCAACGTCCAGCGCATGATTGCCCTGGAGAACGGCGAGCGCCTGTTTCCGCCCGCCGAGAGCCAGTAACCCGGCCACAAAAAAGCCCGGGACCGTCTCCGGTCCCGGGCTTGGCGTCAGCTGGCTCGGGGCTTATACCTTGAACTGACCCACCCGCTGCTGCTGCTCGGAGGCCAGCTTGGACAGCTCCTCGGAGGCATTGCGGATCTGTTCCGATCCGGCCGCGGTCTGATCCAGCACCTCGGTGACATTGGCCACGTTGCGGTTGATCTCCTCGGCCACCGTCGACTGCTCCTCGGCGGCACTGGCGATCTGCGTGTTCATGTCGCTGATGCGCGTGACCGACTGCGTGATCGCGGTCAGCGATTCGCCCGCGAGATTGACCTGCTCCACGCTCTGGTGCGCCTTGGAACGGCCATCTTCCATCGCCTGCACCGCCTCGCGGGTACCGCTTTGCACCCGCTCGATCATCTGCTGGATCTCGTGGGTCGAGTCCTGCGTGCGGCTGGCCAGGGTACGCACCTCGTCGGCAACCACCGCGAAACCGCGGCCCTGTTCGCCCGCACGCGCCGCCTCGATCGCCGCATTCAGCGCCAGCAGGTTGGTCTGATCGGCGATATCGCCGATGACTTCCAGGACCTTGTTGATCTCCTCGGCATCCTGCGACAAGCGGCTGACCACCTCGGCGGCGCCATCCACCTGCTGCGACAACGCGTTGATCGCAGCCACGGTACGCTGCACCACCTGCTGACCCTCGTTGGCGTCCTGGTCGGTGTTCTGTGCCGCGGCGGCGGCATCCGCTGCATTGCGGGCCACCTCCTGCACCGTTGCCGTCATCTCGTTCATGGCCGTGGCGACCTGATCGATCTCCGACTTCTGTCGCCGCACCTGCTCGTTGGTCTCCTCGCTGGTCGCAGACAGCTCGTTCGCCGCTGCGGCAACCTGATCGCCACCGGCCGCGACCGTGGATACGAGGCCACGGATCTTCTTGACGAAGTTGTTGAACGCCTCCGCCAGCTCTCCGAGTTCGTTCTTGCCAGAGACCTCCAGCGAACGGGTCAGATCGCCCTCGCCTCCCGCGATATCGTTCAGCCGGGCCACCGTGCGATTCAGGGGACGAACGATGCTTCGGGTCAGGAGCCAGGCCAGGAGGGCACCAAGCGCCACGGCAACCACGCCAACCGCCACCACCGTGCCGGTCGCGTTGCGCGCCATCGCGACATACGCGCTGCGGTCCACCATGACCTCCAGCACGCCGACCACGTCACCGGAGAAATCCGTAACGGGACGCGCGACCACGGCCATCGGGGTGCCTTCATAGGTCACGTTTCGCACCAGCTCCTCGCCCTCCATGACCTCGCGCATCTCGGCATCGCTGAAGGTGGACTCGCCACTGATCGTACCGCCAAAGCGGTTGAACGACCGACCATCACGCAGGTAGAGGGCAACCGGCGAATCCGTTTCTTGGGTGAACTCTTCAAAGAAGCTGTCACCAAACGACAGGCCGAATTCCACGGAGCCGACGTGGTCGCCGTTGTGCTCGATGGGTACCACCCCGCGGATCCCGAGACCCGCCACGCCTTCTTCCAGCCCCGAGATCGCGTTGCGCTTGTCGTTCGTGTCGACCACGGTCTGCCGGAAGTCGGACAGGTCATCGCCGTGGTTGTCGGGGGAGTGGACGCGCAGGAACGAAGTGGCCGGGGGGGTATGGAACTGATACTGGTCCACCCCGTAGTGCTCGTTCAGCGATTCAAAGCTGGGAACGGTCATCTCGGCCAGACGCTCGCGATCGCCCGTCGCCATCGCCTCCTGCACGTCGGGGATCTTCGCCACGGTCTCTGCCATCGCGGTCGCGCGCGCGGCTTCCTGGTCCAGACGACCGACAAGCTGCGCGGCCAGATCGGTCAACTCGCGCTGTTCGGCACGATCGGCCATGGTGCCCAGGCTGTTCATCACGACTACAAGGGTCAGGATCACGGCCAGCAGCACCACCGTGATAATCCCGACCATCAGCCGGACCCCGATTCGGATGTTATCGAACATGTTGAAGACTCTCCCCAATAAGGCTTTGCGGGCCAGCGGCGTCCTTGCTGCGGCAGTTCACCGTCGATAGCGGCGGCGAAGCATAAAACTTGAGGGAGATCACAGGAAGCCGGAAAGGCTGGGAGACAGGCCTAGCCCTGCATCAGGATGGCCTCCGCCAGGGCGTAGACCGCAAGCGTAATCATGGCAATTGCCACCAGGGAGAGCAGCGCCCCGCCACGGATCATGTCGATCACCCGCAGCCGGTTGCTGGCGAACACGATCGCGTTGGGCGGGGTCGCGACCGGCAACATGAAGGCCACGGAGGCGGCAAAGGCCACGGGGATCGCGAGGAGCACGACGGGAATATCCATGCGCATCGCCAGCGCAGCCACCAGCGGCAGCAGCGTGGCAGCGGTGGCTGTGTTGCTGGTCACATGCGATAGCAACATGGTCACCACCACGGCCCCGGCAATGATCAGCAGCAGCGGCCATGCCTGGGCGGCGCCCAGGCCCTCGGCGGCCAGCTCCGCCAGGCCGCTCGCCTCGATGGCCGAACCCAGGCTGAGACCACCGCCGACCAGCAGCAGCACCCCCCAGGGGAGCTCGCGCGTATTGTCCCAGGCCAGCAGCCGGCGCTGGTCTGCTGCGCCCGAGGGCAGCAGGAACAGCAGCCCGGCCCCCAGGACGGCAATCCCGGCATCCGTCAGATGAATCGGCAGGAGACCTTCCAGAAAGGGGCGCGACAGCCACGCCAGCGCTACCAGCAGGAAGACGCCGGCGACCCGGTATTCGGCCCGAGACCAGACCCCGACCTCGGCGCGCTGCTGGTCCATCATCGCCTGCAACCCCTGCAGGCGTACTCGATGAACCGGGAAGACCCAGCGCGTCAGCAACCACCAGGCCAGCAGCAGCAACGCGGTGGCCAGGGGCAGGCCCAGCATCATCCACTGCACAAAACCGATCTCGATGCCATGCCGGTCGCCCAGATAGGCGGCGGTCAGCGCGTTCGGCGGAGAGCCGATGATCGTCGCCATGCCCCCGATATTGGCGGCAAAGGCGATCCCCAGCAGGAGCGCCAGTGCGGGGCGGCGCGAATCGGCGCCGAGGCCGTTACCCGCGATGTGCGTATCACGATCCATCAGCGCCAGAACGGACAGGGCGATCGGCAACATCAGCGCAGCAGTGGCTGTGTTGCTGACCCACATCGACAGCCCCGCCGTGGCCAGCATGAAGGCCCCGACCAGGCGATGCAGGCGATCCCCCGCCCGGCTGACGATCGCGAGCGCAATCCGCTGGTGGAGTCCCCAGCGCTGTACCGCCAGCGCGATCGCAAAACCGCCCATGAACAGAAAGATGATGGGATTGGCGTAGGGCGCGGTGGCCGCGTCCATCGGCATCACGCCGAGCAGCGGCAAAAGGGCAATCGGCAGCAACGCCGTTACGGGTAGTGGCAAGGCCTCGGTAATCCACCAGGTCGCCATAAAAAGGGTCAACCCGAGCACCCACCATGCCTCGCGTGCAACACCTTCTGGCGCTGGAAAAACCAGGAACGCAAGCATCAGGAGCGGGCCCAGGAAAAGCCCAATGCGCCCGCGCCAGGCGTAGGCACTGCGCGAGGGGTTCGCACCCACCGACGAGGGGGCGCCGTCCGATTGTCGATCGGCATCGTGCGCGGACATGCCGTGGCTCCTTCACACTTCCGCAAACGTTGGCTGAACGATAACCAAGCCGCATCATCGGAAATTGCATCACCCGAGCAACGTGACTATCGTTGACGGGTTTACTGGCGCGGCCACCAATGGTCGGCCAGCCGCAGTCTCGCATGTTTTCTTACAAGGAGTCTTTCATGGCCTACGAACTGCCCGATCTGCCCTATGCCAAGAACGCGCTGGAGCCGCACATCTCCGCCGAGACGCTGGAATACCATCACGACAAGCACCACGCGACTTACGTGACCAAGCTGAACGGCCTGCTGCCCGGCTCCGAGTTCGAGAATGCCTCGCTGGAGGACATCATCAAGAAGGCCCCGGCCGGCGGCATCTTCAACAACGGCGCCCAGGTCTGGAACCACACCTTCTACTTCAACTGCATGGGCCCGGACGCCGGCGGCGAGCCGTCCGGCAAGGTGGCCGACGCGATCAACAGCGCCTTTGGCTCGTTTGATGGCTTCAAGGAGAAGTTCAACGAGGCCGCGGTCGGCAATTTCGGCTCCGGCTGGACCTGGCTGGTGCAGAATAGCGACGGCTCAGTGGAGATCGTCAACACCTCCAACGCGGCCAATCCGATGCGTGATGGCAAGACCCCGCTGCTGACCTGCGATGTCTGGGAACATGCCTACTACATCGACTACCGCAACGCGCGCCCGAAGTATCTGGAGAACTTCTGGAGCGTGGTGAACTGGGATTTTGTCGCCCAGCAGATGAAATAAGTCGCGATAACGCGATTGGGGGCCGCCCCAGTGCGGCACCCTGGGCAGAAGCCGGCGGCTCGCTCGCCGGCTTCTTCATTTGGGAGAGCTTTGCTAATGAGTGATGTCCTGCAGAATACCTACAGCCGGCTGCCGGTTGCCTTCGAACGGGGGGAAGGCGCCTGGCTCTGGGATACCGAGGGCAAACGCTACCTCGATGCCCTGTCCGGCATCGCGGTCTGCGGCCTTGGACACGCCCACCCGAAAGTGGCGCATGCGATCTGCGATCAGGCTCAGACGCTGGTACATACATCGAACCTGTTCCGCATCCCCTTGCAGGAACAGCTCGCGCGACGCCTGTGCGCGCTGGCACAGATGGAGCAGGCCTTTTTCTGCAACTCTGGCGCCGAGGCCAACGAAGCGGCCATCAAGCTGGCCCGGCTGCATGCCCGCCGCCGCGGCATCGCGAAGCCGAAGGTCATCGTGATGCACGGCAGCTTCCACGGGCGCACGCTCGCGACGCTGTCGGCCACCGGCAACGAAAAGATCCATGCCGGATTCGAACCCCTTGTCGAGGGCTTCGTGCACGTCCCCCATGGCGATGCCGAGGCCGTCGCGGCCCTGAGCAACGATCCGGACGTGGTCGCCATCCTGGTCGAACCCATCACCGGTGAAGGCGGCATCCACGTACCCCCGCCCGGATACCTGCGGCGCCTGCGCGAACTGGCTGACCAGCACGACTGGCTGCTGATGCTGGACGAGATCCAGGCCGGGATCGGCCGCACCGGACACTGGTTCGCCTTCCAGCATGAAGGCATCACGCCCGATGTGATATCACTCGCAAAAGGCCTGGGCAACGGCATCCCGATCGGGGCAAACCTGGTAGCCGGACGCGCATCCGGCCTGTTCACCCCCGGCACCCACGGCACCACCTTCGGTGGCAATCCCCTGGTCTGCCGGGCGGCCCTGGCCGTGCTGGACGTGATGCAGGACGAGGGCCTGTGCGAGGAAGCGGGCCGACAGGGCGAGATCCTCCGCCGCCGCCTGGCTGACCGGCTCGAGGACAAACCGGGGGTGGTCGCCGTGCGCGGACGCGGGCTGATGATCGGCATCGAGCTGGATCGCCCGGCCGGAACACTGGTTCAGGCCGCCCTCGACGCAGGGCTGATCCTCAACGTGACCGCGCAGCGGGTGATCCGGCTACTGCCACCACTGATCGTGGACGACGCCCAGGTCGACCAGATCGCCAGCACCGTGGCCGATCTGGTCGACACCCTGCTCGTATCCGAAGATTCCCGGGAGGCCCAGGCATGAAGCCCCGCCATTACCTGTCGTTCCACGACCTGTCCGCAGACGAGACACGCGCCCTGCTCGAACGTGCCGTCGAACTGAAGCGCCAGACTCACGCGGGCGAGCACCACGACGACATCCTGCGCGGCAAGACGCTGGGGATGATCTTCGAGAAGTCCTCGACCCGCACGCGTGTCTCGTTCGAGGTCGGCATGCAGCAACTGGGCGGCAACGCCCTGTTCCTGTCCCCGCGCGACACCCAGCTGGGCCGCGGCGAGCCGATCGAGGACACGGCCCGTGTGCTCTCGCGCATGGTGGACTGCGTGATGATCCGCACCTACGAACACGAGAAGATCGAACTGTTCGCCCAGCACTCCTCGGTCCCCGTGATCAATGGCCTGACCGACCGGGAGCACCCCGCGCAGCTGCTGGCTGACCTGCAGACCTATCTCGAACACCGGGGCGACATCCGGGGCAAGCGCGTGGCCTGGATTGGCGATGGCAACAACATGTGCCACAGCTACATGTATGCCGCGCACCTGCTGGACTTCCAGCTGGTGGCGGCCTGCCCCGAGGGCTACGACCCGGAAGAGGACGTCGTGGATGCCACACGCGACCATTTCGAACTGACCCGCGATGCGCGCGCGGCGGCCGAGGGTGCCGACCTCGTCGTCACCGACGTCTGGGCCAGCATGGGGCAGGAGCAGGAAAAGAGCGCCCGCCGCCGGGCCTTTGCCGGGTTCTTCGTGGACGCCGACCTGATGCGTCTGGCCAACGACGACGCCCTGTTCATGCACTGCCTGCCCGCGCACCGCGAGGAAGAGGTCTCCACCGAGGTCCTCGAAGGCCCACAAAGCGTGGTCTGGGACGAGGCGGAAAACCGGCTGCACGCGCAGAAGGCCCTGATGGAGTTCCTGCTGACCCGCGGCAGCTGATCCAGAACAGGACCTGTCACGAAACTGACATAATGCACACCTACACTCGGGGCCCCACCCTTGCCCCGAGTCGTGCATGCCGGATGCCGACGTGACCGATACCGAGCTCTTCCTCAACCGCGAGCTGTCACTGCTGGAATTCAACCGGCGCGTGCTGGAACTGGCACGCGACCCGGGCTTTCCCCTGCTGGAGCGGTTGCGCTACCTGAGCATCTCGTCCACCAACCTCGACGAGTTCTTCGAGGTCCGCGTGGGCTCGCTGCGCCAGCAGCTCGACCTGAACGTCCAGGCGCCGGGGCCGGACGGCCTGTCCGCGGCGGAACAGCTGCGCCTGATCGCGCCCCGGGCGCACGCCCTAGTGGACGATCAGTATCGCGCGCTCAACGACGAACTGATCCCGGCGCTGGCCGAGGAAGGCATCCATTTCGTGCGGCGCTCGCACTGGAGCGAGCAGCAGAAGGCCTGGGTACGCCAGTTTTTTCACGAGCAGCTGCAGCCCGTCCTCAGCCCGATCGGGCTCGACCCCGCGCACCCGTTTCCGCGCATCCTGAACAAAAGCCTGAACTTCATCGTCACGCTCAAGGGCAAGGACGCATTCGGGCGGGAATCCGGGCGCGCGGTGGTCCAGGCACCACGCTCCCTCCCGCGTCTGGTGAAACTCCCGCGCGAGGTGGCCAGCGGCGATTCCGATTTCGTGCTGCTGTCGTCCATCCTGCACGCCCATGTCGGCGAGCTGTTCAAGGGCATGAAGGTCACCGGCTGCTACCAGTTCCGGCTGACCCGCAACTCTGATCTGTTCGTTCAGGAAGAGGAGATCGACGACCTGCTGAACGCGCTGGAAGGCGAACTACCCCAGCGCAACTACGGCGCGGGCGTTCGCCTGGAGGTCGCGGACAACTGCCCGGAAGAAGTCGCGCAGTTCCTGCTGCAGGAATTTCATCTGGAGGCAGACGACCTCTACCAGGTCACCGGTCTGGTCAACCTGAACCGGATGATGGCCGTGTACGACCTGGTCGACCGACCCGACCTCAAGTTTCCCCCGTTCATCCCCGCCCTGCCGCGCACGGATGCCAGCGGTGAAAGCATCTTCGCGGCCATCCGCCAGCAGGACCTGCTGCTGCACCACCCCTACCAGTCGTTCATGCCGGTGGTGGATTTCCTGCGCCAGGCCGCCAGCGACCCGCGCGTCCTGGCGATCAAGCAGACGCTTTATCGCACGGGCACCCAGTCGCCACTGGTGGAAACGCTGATCGAGGCCGCGCAATCGGGCAAGGAAGTGACCGTGGTCATCGAGCTGCGCGCCCGCTTCGACGAGGCCGACAACATCGAGCTGGCCAACCGCATGCAGGATGCGGGCGTGCATGTGACCTATGGCGTGGTCGGCTACAAGACCCACGCAAAGCTCGCCCTGGTGGTGCGCCGTAACGGCGACAAGCTCGTGCGCTACGCCCACCTGGGCACGGGCAACTACCACTCGGGCACCGCCAAGGCCTATACCGATTACGGCCTGCTGACGGCCGATCCAGTACTCACCGAGGACGTCCATCGCGTGTTTCAGCAGCTCACGGGCCTTGGCAAGGTGGAACGCCTGCGCGAGCTGATCCAGGCGCCTTTCCGTCTGCACGATGCGATGTGCGAGAAGATCGAACGCGAGGCCGAGAACGCCCGCGAAGGCCGGCCTGCGCGGATCGTCGCACGCATGAACTCGCTGAACGAGACCGGCATCATCCAGGCGCTTTATCGCGCATCGCAGGCGGGCGTGAAGATTCAGCTGATCGTGCGCGGCATCTGCAGCCTGCGCCCGGGCGTGCCGGGCATCTCCGAGAACATCGAAGTGCGCTCGGTGCTCGGCCGGTTTCTCGAGCACTCTCGGGTGTTCTATTTCGAGAACGGGGGCGAGCCCGAGCTGTATCTGTCCAGCGCCGACTGGATGCCCCGCAATTTCTTCCGACGGGTGGAGGTCGCCTTTCCGATCCGCGATACCGCCATGCGCGACCGTGTCGCGGAAGAGTGTCTGTTCAACTACCTGCGGGATACCGCCAGCGCATGGGCCCTGCAGGTCGACGGGAGTTATCAGCGGGTCCAACCGGTTGCCAACGAGCCGCCCCATTCGGCACAGCAACAGTTGCTCACGACGCTCGCTAGCTGAAGACCAGCTCCAGGTCGTGGCGCGCCCACTGCCCGGCCTCCTCCTCCAGATCCGCCCGCGTCAGCGGATGCGCATCCAGCCAGCCAGCGGCAAAACCCAGCACCAGCCCGCGCTCGCGCGCCTCGATCCGCTCCAGCGGAGGGGGCTCCGGCGCACGCGAGCGATGCAGCAGCACCGCCAGTCGCAGCAGACTGGCCAGACGCAGTAACGGTTCGACCCGCGCCTGACGGACGTCATTAAGCAGCTTCGGCTTGAACGCGCGGCGGTGCATGCGCACCAGCAGCGCCAGCTCGTGCTGCTCGGGCTGCGAGAAGCCCGGCAGATCGGCCCAGTTGAGGATATATTCGCCGTGCTTGTGGTACTTGCTGTGCGCGAGCGCCAGTCCCACCTCGTGCAGCTCAGCCGCCCAGTCCAGGCGCTCGCCGTCGTTCTCGTCCAGCCCCCAGCGGGCCCGAACCGCCCCCAGCAGGCGCGCGGCCATGGCCTGTACCCGCGCGGCCTGGGCCTCGTCGACGGCAAAACGGCGGCGCAGGTTTTCAATCGTCAGGCCACGGACATCCTCGTGCCGAAAGCGTCCCAGCAGATCGTGGATCACTCCCTCGCGCAACGCGCCATCGGAAGGATGCAGCCGCTCGATCCCCAGCGCCTCGAACGCCCCGATCAGCACCGCCAGCCCGCCCGCAATCACCGGCACCCGGTCCTCGGCCAGCCCTGGCAGCTCCAGCTTGTCCAGACGCCCAACCTCGATCATGCGTTGGCGCAGGGTGCGCAACGCGTCAAGTGTCATGCCCGGTGCCTCGTCGATGCCGGTCTCGCGCACAATACGGTCCAGTGCCAGGATCGTGCCGGAGGCCCCCAGCGCCTGGTCCCACCCGGCCTCGCGATAGATGGAGGCGATCGGCTGCAGCTCCTGGCCGGCATGCAGCTCTGCGGCGGCAAACGCCCGGGGTGTCAGGCGGCCATCGGAGAAGTGCCTCTGGGTGAAGGTCACACAGCCCATCTCCAGGCTCTCGGCGAGGATGGGCCGGAAGCGCTCGCCAATGATGAATTCGGTGCTGCCACCGCCGATGTCCATCACCAGCCGCCGCCCCTCGTCATCCGCGAGCGTGTGGGCCACGCCCAGATAGATCAGCCGGGCCTCCTCGCGCCCGGCAATAATCTCCACTGGATGCCCGAGGGCCCGCTCCGCAGCGGCCAGAAAACGGTGACTGTCGGCCATCTGGCGCAGGGTATTGGTGCCCACGACGCGCACACTGCCCTGGCGTAGCTGGCGCAGGCGCTGGCCGAATCGCTCGAGGCAGTCCAGTGCGCGGCGTTCGACGGTTGCATCCAAGCGACCGCGGGCATCCAGACCACTGGCCAGTCGCACCGTTTCCTTCAGCCGGTCCATCTTCAGGACCTCACCGTCATGACGCCGGGCCACGATCATGTGAAAGCTGTTGGAACCCAGATCGACCGCCGCGACAGTCTCGCCCTGTCCGTCCATCGCCATCTACCCGTATTCTCCCGAGAGACCCTCCAGCACCCGTCGGGGCAACAGCCAGAGCAATTGCATGGGACCGGGCAGGCCGCCTCCCAGGGCGCAGACCGAACCCTTGCCCATATGCACCCCGGAAGCCCCCGACGGGCAGCCCATCAGGCGCCCGGCCAGCGAAGAGAGGTCCGGCTCATGGCCGACCACCACCAGACTGCCGTCGGCCGGCAGGCGCGCCGCTAGGGCCTCCAGTTCCACGCCGGCCACCTGTCCGGGTGCCAGCCATTTCTTCTGGCGCACCGGGACGCCCAGTCCTTCGGCGATGGGTGACGCCGTTTGACGCGCACGCAGGTAAGGGCTGGTTAGCAGTTCCACATGCCCGGAAAGCAAACCGGTCAGCGAGGCGGCCATGCGCCGAGCGCTCACCTGGCCGGCCTCGCTCAACGGCCGATCCCGATCGGCACCTTCCCACTCCCCTGCGTTGCCCGCCTGGGCGTGGCGGACCAGCACGAGACGCGGGCTCCGGCTCATGCCTGTGCGCCCCCCGGGGCCAGCAGGAACAGGCTGTAGGCCTCATCCGGCGCCGACCACTCCGCCACCTGTGCCAGTCCGGCGCCGGACAGCAGTTGCTGCACCATCGGGCGCGTAAACTTGCGCGAGATCTCGGTGCGAATGGCCTCGCCATCGGCGAACTGCAGGGTGGTCGCGGGTTCGGAGACCTGGACGGTCTGATCACCCTGGGCGACCAGGTGCATCTCGATACGTGAATGCGCCTCGACGAACGGGGCGCGATGGCGGAAACCATCGGGATCAAAATCGGCTCCCAACTCGCGATTGAGGACGGACAGCAGGTTCAGATTGAACGCCGCCGTCACACCGGCCGCGTCGTTGTAGGCCGCCTCCAGCACGGGAATAGCCTTGACCCGATCCAGCCCGAGCAGGAGCCGATCCTCCGCGCCCATGGCCGCGCGAATCTGCGACAGCAGTGCGATCGCCTCCGCGTCCTCGAAATTACCCAGGCTGCCGCCGAGAAAGGTGAACAGGCGCGGGGCTATTGGGACAGGTGTCAGCGTCGGCAGAGCCGAAAGCGCGGCGAGATAGTCACCGCACAGGGCCTCGATCACGAGCGTCGGGAATCGTCCCAGCAGTCGCTCGGCCGCCTCGTCGAGGATCTCTCCACAGACATCATTGGCGACGTAATACGGATCGTCGACGCGCTCGTTCAACGCAGCGATCAGGTACTCGGTCTTGCGCGAGGTCCCACTGCCGAGCTCGATCAACGTATGGGCACCCGAGGTCTCGACGATCTCGGTCGCTCGGGACTCCAGCAGGGCCGATTCAAGTCGAGTGGGGTAATACTCGGGCGTGTCGCAAATGGCATCGAAAAGCTGCGAGCCACGGGCATCGTAGAAGTATTTTGGCGGCAGCCAGCGCGGCGCCTCCAGCATGCCCTTGCAAAAGTCCGCTACCAACTCCGCATGGGGATCGCGCACCTGCACCACATGACGGGTATAGCGCTCCGGGAGCGACATGGCAGGACTCTCGGGATTCATGGGCACATCCGTGCTTCGGGGTTCCCGGCACGCTACCATGAAACTCCCGACCTCCCAACCGCGAGCCCGCGCCAATGTGTCGCCATCTAGCCTATCTCGGCCCGCCACTGGCACTCAGGCGGATACTGCTGGACCCGCCGCACAATCTGATCGAGCAGGCAATTGCCCCGCAGGAGCTGGTTTACGCCCGCGTCAATGCGGATGGGTTCGGCTTTGGCTGGTTCAGCGAGGACGGCACCGCACGCTGCTATCGGCGTGCCGACCCCCTGTGGCAGGACCCGAACCTGCAAGCACTCGCCGAAACACTGGAAGAACCGCTGTGGATCTCCGCCATCCGCAGCGCGACCCCCGGGTTCGGGGGCGACACCGTCAATGCCCAGCCGTTCGCCATCGACGGGCTGCTCTACAGCCACAATGGGCTCATTGGCGGCTTCCGGCCGCAGATCCGCCGCCAGATCGAGAACCTGCTGACGCCCGAGATCGAGGCGGGCATCCAGGGCACCACGGATTCTGAATACCTGTTTGCCCTGGTCCGCCAGTTCCTGGCGGATGACGAGAACGCCACACTGGAAGGCGCCCTGGGCGAGGCCTTTTCAACACTGGAAACCTGGCTCGGCGACGAAATGGCCCTGCTCAACGTCCTCCTGTCCGACGGGCGCCGTCTGGTCGCCAGCCGCCATGCGATCAACAGCCCCTGCCCCAGCCTGTACTACACGTCCGACGATGACGACTTCCCCGAGGACTCGGTGATCGTCGCCTCCGAGCCGCTGACGGACCGCGAGCGCTGGCGCCCCGTCCCTTCAGGGCACATCCTGATCCTGGATCCTGACGAGCCACCGGAACTCCTTGCGCTCTAGCCTTTCCACTCGGATATGAGCACCCCAGCATTCGACCCTCCAGCAAGCCTCGTCTCTTCTTCGTCCTTGCTGGACGACCTGGCCCGTCAGCACGAGCGCTTGAACACTGCACTGGAAAGCACACCCGCCGAAATCTGGCGTAACCAGTATCACCCGGACCTTAGCCCGATCGGCTGGCACTACGCCCACTGCCACTTCATCGAGGCCGTCTGGCTGCGCGAACGTATTCTCGGGCACCCACCACCCCGCACGCGGGACTGGCATGACCTCTATTTCCCGGAACTCAGCCCCAAATGGCGCCGGGGTGGACGCCTCCCCGCGCTCGATCGACTCACTCGATGGGGACGCGAGCTCCAGTTCCGGCATCGCGATTGGCTTGCGCGTAACGCCGAGATCCTCGACCACCCGCTGATGGCTGACGAGTACCTGACGGGGTTCCTTGCCCAGCACCACGCGATGCACCTGGAGACCCTGGCTCAGGTGCGCTGGTTTGCCCGCCTTCAGGGGCCTGAGCCCGGCTACTCGGAACCCCGCCTGCAGGCGCCCGAGATCACCTCGCAATCCTGGCGCGAATGGGATGCCGTGCACACCACCGTAGGCAGCGACGACGTACTGGTCTTCGACAATGAAAAGGGCGTTCACGGGAAGGAACTCGCGCCCTTTGCCATCCGGCGCGACCCTGTCACCAACGGGGAGTGGCAGGCCTTCATGCAGGAGGCCGGCTATCACCGCCCCGAACTATGGAGCCGCGAGGGATGGGACTGGCGCAACGCCCACGACATCCGGGCCCCACTCGGGTGGCGCGGGTCCGGGACCGACATTGGCCTGCAGGTTCTGCCGGAGGGAACGGTACAGCGCAACGCCGATGCCCCGGTGGTGGGCGTATCCCGCTTCGAGTCCGAGGCCTTCGCCCGCTGGGCCGGCGCCCGGCTGCCCCACGAACACGAATGGGAACATGCTCAGCGCGAGGGATCGCTGCGAGGCACCGGCCGAGTATGGGAGTGGTGCGGAAATCCGTTCGCACCGTATCCCGGATTCCGCCCGTTCCCCTACAACGAATACTCGGCCCCGTGGTTTGACGGCCAGCATTACGTCCTGCGCGGCGGCAGCGACTGGAGCGATCCGCTGCTGAAACGACCGAGCATGCGCAATTTCTTCACCCCGGAGAAACGCCATGTCTTTGCCGGCGTGCGCCTCGCACGTACGATGGAACCCTGACCCCACCGGATAACATCCCATGAGCCGCACCCTATCCCTGCGTCCCCTTGTTGCATGCCTCTGGCTAAGCGCCCTGCTGTTGATCCCGGCCCTGGCCAGCGCCGATGGAAACACCACACTGATGCTCTCCGGCCATGCCGAGCAGCAGGTGGAGAATGACCGCATGACGGTCCAGATGCAGGCCCAGGCCCGTGCCCCGGACGCACGGGACGCCGCAGACACGGTCAACCGCCGCATGGAACAGGCCCTGGCTCGCGCGGAAGACTACGACGCGGTCGAGGCGTCGACCCGCAGCTACACGACACAGGCCATCCACGACCGCGACAAACCTGGCCAGATCACAGCCTGGCAGGTCCAGCAGACCCTGGAACTCGTCAGTAGCGACTTCGAGACCCTGACCGAGCTGGTCGGGGCCCTCCAGGGAGACGAACTCACCGTGGGCCAGATCCGCTTCTCGCTCAGCCGCGAGACACAGCAGGAGCACCGCAAGGCCTTGCTGGAGGCCGCCATGCACGACTGGAAGGAACAGGCCCGCGCGATGGCACGTTCCCTGGGGGCTACCCATCTGCGCCCCGTGGAAGTCGAGCTCGTCGACAGCGGCTATGACCGCCCGCAGCCGATGATGGCGATGCGCGCGATGGACGAAGCCGCCAGCCAGCCTGCACTGGAGGCCGGGACCTCCACGGTTTCCGTCACCGTGCGCGCCAAAGTCGAAGCGCTGGGGGGCGAGACGCTGCGCGTCGACCCGTAGTCAATCTACAGGAGCTGGCTAGCGTGCGAGATGCAGGGCCAGCTCCCCTTCGCGCACATCGATGCTCTCGATCCCCGCGCGCAGGTGCTGGAAGGGCTCCAGCGCCAGCAGGTCCTCGTCTTTCAGGCCGCCCAGCCACGCATCCGGCAGGGGGATGCCGGCGACGGACACACCGACGAGCCGAGCTCGCAGTTCCTCGCCTTCGGTCTCGAAGCGCACACCGGAGCGCACGTTCAGCACACGCCCGCCCATCAGCGGCACATCCGCCGGCACGTCGATGCGCACGCGCGTGCTCACCTGCCCCGGCGTCAGGCGGACCGCCACCCGGCCGGCCAGGTCCGGATCGCGCGCGATCAGGGCATTCAGCTCGCGTTCGCTGAACTGGACGATCCGCGCCTCGTCGGTCTCTTCGTAGAGTTCGGGGATCAGCGGCTCCGCTTCCGCCTCGAGGTCGATGATCGGCTCACTGGGGGCCTGATCGGGGCGCGGTGCATCGGGTGCAGAGATCGCCTGCAGCTTGGCCTCGAGCTCCACCTGCTCCTGCTCGCTCAGGGTCACGGGCTTCGGCTCGCCGGACTGCAGCATCACCACGCCCCAGAACGCCGCCCAGATGACCGCGAGCACCAGCAGGACGATCAGATAGCGCGGGGGCCGCCCGGTGGAGCGGTACTGGATCGGTGCGGAGGGTTCGTTGTATTTGGCCATTGCGCGGTTCCGTCCCTGGGGGACGCTTCATGGGGATCGCAATATGGTCGCACAGACACCCACGCGTGTGCGCAGGCGCTTCTGCCTAGATGAAGTCGAACAGGGAGAGCCGGTTGACCTGGGTATAGGTCTGCTGGGCCGCCTGAAGCGCCACCTGCTGCTGGTTGAAGCGGCTGATCGCCTCGGCATAGTCCAGATCGCGGATCTGCGACACCGCGCTTTCCAGATCCAGCAGCCGGTCCTCGTTGAGGTCCTTTTGCTGGTCAAAGGCCTTCAGCTTGCTCCCCAGCTCGGCACGCTTGTCACTGAAGTTACCAAGCACGGCATCCAGATCCGCCAGTGCGGTGTTGCTGGCGCTGGCCAGATCCGCCCGCGCACTGGCGGAGTCGCCACTGCGCTCCAGGGCATCGATAATGCGATCCAGCGTCTGGAACACGCTGAAATTCTCGGCCGGACGCGATAGCACCTCGTCACCCGGCTCGGGCGTACCGCTGATGGTCACGCTGCGGCCGGCGAATTCGATGGACTCGCCCGATACATAGGGGACATCCTCTTCCAGCGAAACAGTACCGCCGTCCTCGTCGACATAGGTAATGCTGTAGACAAGCCCCCCATCGCCGTTCTCGTCGAAGGAGATGCTGTATTCGCGATCATCCAGGTCGGAAACACTCGTGACGCCAGTTTTCTCCAGCACCAGCGACCCATTGTTCTCGACGACCTCGGCACCGACACGGCCATCGTTCTCCGGGATATCCATGAACACGGCCGCGCCATCATGGCCCACCGCGATCTTGCGATCGGCCGAAACGGCCACCTCGCGCACACTCCCCGCACCCGCAGCCCCTTCGTAACGGATCTCGCCATCGCCATCCTGCCGGAAGGGCTGATTCTGGGACTTGGTGCCAGCGAAAATGTATTCGCCATTGGGATCCTTGGTGTTGGCAACATCCAGCAGGCCGTCGCGGATCTGGCGCAGCTCGTCGGCCAGGTACCCGCGGGTCTCACGCGTCTGGCTGTCGTTGTTGCCGGTGACGACCAGCTCGCGCGCACGTTGCAGGGCATCGGTGCCCTGCTGCAGCAGTGATTCCTGTTGCTGCATGCGCGGCTGGGTGTTCTCCATGTTGCGCTGGAACTGCTTGGTCGCCTTGATGATGCGCTCGAACTGGTTGATCTGGGTCGCGCCGCTCGGGTCGTCCGATGGCGACAGGATGCGCTTGCCGGAGCCCAGCTGCAGCGAGGTGCGGTTGAGTTCGCCCTGGCCCGCCTGGATCTGGTTGATCCCGCTCTGGAAGATCTGGGTTGTGGAGATACGCATCGGGTTTCCCTCGAATTGCCAGCTGTTCAACGGCGGAACGCGCCCAGCAGGCTGTCGAACAGCGAATTGCTGACCTGGATCACCTGGGCGGCGGCCTGATAGGCCTGCTGGTAGCGGATCAGGTCGGCGGCCTCTTCATCCAGATTCACGCCCGAGATCGACTCGCGCTGGGCCTTGGCCTGCTCCAGCTGGGCATTCGCGGAGTCCAGCGCCACATTGGCCTGTCGCGTGCGCGTGCCGACATTCGCGATCAGGCTGTTGTAGGAATCACCAAAGCCGGGTACACGACGTTCGCCGTCTTCTGTCTGAACTGTGCGAGCCTCGGACAGATCAGCCATCTCGAGCATGTTGCGGTTATCCCCCGGCCGGTCGCGGTCGAGCCCGATGGTCAATTGGTCATCCGGACCGGGCTCACCGCTGAGCGTGATCGACCAGCCATGCTCAGTCTCAATTGTGACCGCATCCCCACCATTCACTGCCCCCCGGCCAATCTCGTTGCCATCGGCGTCCTCGACCACGTATTCGTCAGTATCGCTATCGATAACGATAGTGGCCGCGCTGTCCAGCAAGGATGGATCAAACCCGTCGGCAACTTCGAGGGCATCTACCGTACCGCTCCAGTCATCCCCGTCGGCAACAGTCGCCTCTGGGAGAGCTGCAGCTGCGGCGATCCCGGCCGGGTCATCCAAGACGACTTCGAGGTCGCGCGCGCCATTGCGGGTCGGCTGGATCAGCCAGTTGTCGCCCTCCGTGGGGTCATCGGGATTATCGAGCTCGTTTACGTCGATGATCATGCCGTCGGCTCGGAAGCGACCGTCGCCGAGGTCTTCCATCTCCACCACCTGATTGCCCGGCAGCCGCAGTAGTTCGAACTCCTCGTCGCTGTTTACGCGCAGACGGTAGTCGGATGTGGTCAGCCGGTCGGCGTCAGCGATCTCAACGCCCGGGACACCACTCTCGGCGTTACTGGAACGTCCCCATACTGCGGGTTCGCCGATCCCGAAGATGTCGCCCCCGATCTGGCCATCGGCATCGAGACCCTGGGCGTTCTGCTCGTTGAAGGCCTGTCCCAACTGAGTGGCGATCTGACCCAGGGTGTTCTGCGCGGGGTCGATGACCGAGTCGCGAATCTCCAGCAGCCCCCCGAGCTCACCGCCCTGCAGGAAGCGAGTCACATTCGCTACCCCACTGCCCGACTGAATACCGACCTCTAACTTGCCCGGGTCCCCGGAGAAGGATTCGGCCACCAGCGACTGGTTGGTTCCGCCCAGCACCAGCGCCTGACCATTGCCGATGAACACATTCAGCGCGCCGTCGTCCTGCTCGACCGTGGTGACGTCGATCTTCTCCGCCAGCTGGTTCAGCACACGGTCGCGCTGGTCCAGCAGGTCGTTCGGTGTGCCCTGGGTGCTCTTGGCAACGATCTCGCGGTTGAGGCCCGCCAGCGATTCGGCGAGCTGGTTGATCTCCTTGACGTTGGTCTCGATCTGCCCATTCAGGATGCGCCGCTGCTCCTCCAGGCGCCCGTCGATGGCCTTGAAGCGCTCGGCCAGCGACTCGGCCTCGGTCAGGAACACCGTGCGTGCAGCATTGGAGGTCGGATCATTGGCCACGTCGGAGGCGGCATCAAAGAACCCCTGCAAGACCGGCGCCAGGCCACTGGCCTCGTCCGCCAGCAGGTTGTCGATCCGTCCGGCGAGATCCGCCTTCGCCTGGGCGTTGGACTGCTCGGAGATGCTGGTGCGCAGCTGGGTGTTGACGAAGTCATCCGAGATGCGCCGGATGGCATCCACGCCGACCCCCTGCCCCTGATACGAGCCACCCAGGAACTGCGGGTTCAGGTTGCCCAGCTCCGTGCGCTGACGGCTGTAGCCCTCGGTCGCGGAGTTGGCGATATTGTTGCTGGTCGTGCCGATCGCGCGCTGAAACGCCAGCAGCGCGGAGGTCCCAATACCGGAGACACTCATACCCCGCCCCTCCCGGTCAGGCTCGCCCAGCTGGATTTACGTGTCTGCGACATGGTCTACCCCTCGTTTCGGGTAACGGCCGGCTCGGCCAATGCTTGAGTCGGCTCCGGATTCACGTAGCCCGACAGCTGATCGCGTACCCGCAGCACCTTGTCCGCATAGGCGGGGTCGGTCGCGTAGCCGGCGGCCTGCAGCTCACGGATGTACTGGACATCGTCGCCAGCCTGAAGGGCGCGGTGATAGCGCGGATTGTTGCGGATAAAGTCGACGTAGTCGGCGAAGGAATCCGCCGGATCGGCGTACGCGCGGAAACGTGCCTGCTCGCGCTGGGCCACGCCATCACGGTACTCCAGAGTACCCACGGCGACCTGATCCCCCTCCCAGCGGGAGTCGGCCTTGATGCCGAACAGGTTGAAGCTTGGCTGGCCGTTCTCGCGCGAGGGCACGTGCCGTCCCCAGCCGGTCTCCAGGGCGCTTTGCGCCAGCAGGATGCCGGGCTCCACGCCCAGGTCGGCAGCCGCTTCCCGTGCCAGGGGTTCCAGTGTCGCAACAAACTCGGACGGGTCGCGTGGCGGCCAGTCGATCGCCAGCGGGCTCGGCGCACCGCCCAGCCGTTGGAGCTCACCGGCTCCAGCCCCCGTGTCGCTTTGTGCAGGACGCACGGGCGCGACGGGCTCGAGTTCGCGTTGTTCGTCGGACAGGCGCCGGAAATTCAGGTCACCCCGGCGTTGCGGGAGATCCAGGGACGCCAGCCGCTCGGGATCCCGGAGACCCTGCCCGTCCTGCGGCTGGCTCTGCTGCGACAGCTGCTGCATCAGTACCTCGCGCAGTCCAATCCCGTCGCCCTGACTCATGGCCTTGGCGAATTCCTGGTCCTGCATCTCGAGGTACATCTTGCTCTGCTCGTTGTCGAACAGTCCGTCGCCCAGCGAGGCCTCGCGCATCTGCTTGAGCATCTGGCCGATCAGCATCGCCTCGAACTCGCGTGCGACCGCCTCCAGCGCCTCGTCCCCGCCTCCCTGGGCGGCGCGCCCGAGGTCACGCAGGCCGCTCGGGTCGCTGGCCAGCGCCGAGCGTGCCTGCATGGAGAGATCGTGGCCGGAGGAGATCATCAGATGACCACCAGCTCCGCGCGCAGGGCGCCCGCCTCGCGCAGGGCCTCGAGGATGGCCACCAGATCACCCGGAGCCGCGCCCACGTTGTTCACCGCGCGCACGATCTCGTCCAGCGAGGTGCCGGGGTCAAACAGGAACATGGTGCTGTCGTCCTGCTGGATGGCAATGTCGGTCTGCGGCTGCACCGCGGTTTCGCCCTCGGCAAAGGGCTGCGGCTGCACCACCTGCGGGGCCTCGCTGATGGTGACGGTCAGGCTGCCATGAGAGACCGCCGCCGGGGTCACCTGCACGCTGGAGCCGATCACCACGGTCCCGGTGCGCGAGTTCACAATCACCCGTGCCGGGGGCGCACCTCGCTCGATGGGCAGGTTCTCCAGCTCGGCGACAAAACCCACGCGCTGGTCCGGGTTCTGGGGCGCGCGCACACGCACCGAGGATCCGTCCAGTGCATGTGCCACGCCAGGCCCAAACGTGTCGTTGACGGTCTCCACCAGCCGGTTGGCCGTTGTGAAGTCCGGACGGTTCAGGTTCAGGGTCACGTGGTCGCCCTGGGCAAAAGCGGTCGGCACCTCGCGCTCGACCGTCGCGCCATTCGGGATACGCCCGACACTTGGGACGTTCACGGTGATCCGTGACCCGTCCTGCCCCTCGGCACCGAAACCGCCCACAACCAGGTTGCCCTGGGCGATGCTATAGGTCTGCCCGTCCGCGCCCTTCAGCGGCGTCATCAGCAGGGTCCCGCCCCTCAGGCTGGTCGCGTTCCCCATCGAGGAGACGGTCACGTCGATGCGCTGACCGGGCTTGGCGAACGGGGGCAGGTCGGCTGTAACCATGACGGCCGCGACATTGCGCAACTGTGGGTTGCCGGCCTCGGGGGTCAGCCCCAGCTGGCCGAGCATGTTGTTCAGGCTCTGGATGGTGAACGGGGTCTGCGTGGTCTGGTCGCCCGTACCGTCCAGCCCCACGACCAGGCCATAGCCCACCAGCTGGTTCTCGCGCACGCCGAAGACACTGGCCACGTCCTTGACCCGTTCGGTGTAGGTGCGCTCCTGCATCGCCGCCTGCTGCTGGATCGCTGTCTGGGCCTGCGCGCCGGCGATTCCGCCCAGCAGTAGCCCCATGGCGACCATCAGACCGGGCAGCACGCGCCCTGCGATGCGGCGCATGCTGCGCCGATGCGACTTGTACCCTGTTCGTTGCATCTCGGATCTCCCGCTCAGAACGGCCACCAGGGGCTATTGAAGAAGCGGGTGATCCACCCGGGCGTGTTGCTGTCGGCCAGCACACCCGTGCCGCCGTAGTAGACCCGCGCATTGGCCACCTGCGTCGACAGGACGGTGTTGTTGGTCGTCACGTCCACCGGGCGCACGATGCCGCGAAAGCGCACGTATTCCTCGCCCTGGTTGATGCCCAGCCACTTCTCGCCCTGCACCACGAGATTGCCGTTCGGCAGTACCTCGGCGACGGTCACGGTGATCTCGCCATCCAGCTGGTTACTCTGCGACGAGTCGCCGGAGCCATCGAAGTCACGGCTGCTGGTATTGCTGGCACCGAACAACGGACGGCCACGGTGGGTCGCCTCGCCGCCGAACGCCTGCAGATTGCCGAGATCCAGGTTCGAATCCTTTTGCGTAGAGGTCGAGGCGGACTTCTGCGCCTGGGTGCTCTCGGCCAGGATCACGGTCAGGATGTCGCCCACCTGGCGTGCCTTGTAGTCCTCGAACAGGCCCTGAGACTGCGCGACCTGGTAGATGCCGCCATTGTTCTGGGCCTGCGGCACCGGTTGCGGCGGCATCACGGGGTTGTAGTCCGGGTTGTCCCCGGGCATCGTCGGCTGGGTCGCGGCGCAGGCGGACAGCACCACCACAGCCGCCAGGCCCAGGATCGGTCGCATCAGTGTCTCAAGCCGGTTCATCGCGCTACCCGATCGTCTGGTTGACGAACTGCAGCGACTGGTCGGCCGCGGAGATCGCCTTGGAGTTGACCTCGTAGGCGCGCTGGGTCTCGATCATGTTCACCAGCTCCTCGGCGATGTTCACGTTCGAGGTCTCCAGCGAGCCCTGTACCAGGGTGCCGGTACCGTTCAGCCCGGGCTGGGCCTGCTGGGCGACGCCGGAGGCCGCAGTCTCCTGGAACAGGTTCTCGCCCATCGCCTGCAGACCCGCCGGATTCACGAAGTCCGCCAGCTGGATGTTCCCCAGCTCCACCGGTTCGGCCTGCCCCGGGATCTGCGCGGTCACGGTCCCATCCTTGCCGATCGCCAGCGACTGGGTATCCGGCGGCACGAACAGGCCCGGCTGCAGCGGATAGCCGTTCGACATCACCACCTCGCCATCGGCATTGAGCTGGAAGCTGCCGTCCCGTGTGTAACCAATGTCCCCATTGGGCATCAGGACCTGGAAGAAACCCCGCCCTTCGATCGCGACATCCAGCGAGTTGTCGGTCTGCTGCAGGTTACCCTGGGTAAACATCTTCTCGGTGGACACGGCGCGCACACCGGTACCGATCTGCAGCCCCGAGGGCAGTTGCTGATCCTGGGTGGCCTGGGCGCCCGGCTGGCGTACGGTCTGGTAGATCAGATCCTCGAACACCGCACGGTCCTTCTTGAAGCCGGTGGTATTCACGTTGGCCAGGTTGTTCGAGACCGTCGACATGCGCGTGTGCTGCGCGTCGAGGCCGGTCTTGGCAATCCACAGTGCCTGGTTCATGGTGCTCTCCTGTCAGTCCTGCAATGGGGGCCGCGTCAGCCGAGGCCCAGCAGCCGGTTGCTGCTTTGTTCCAGCGTGTTGGCGCTGTCCATCATCTTTACCTGCATCTCGAAGTGGCGAGACAGCTCGATCATCCGGGTCAGCGCCTCGACGGTATTCACGTTGCTGCCCTCGAGCATGCCCGAGACCACCCGCACCTCGGCATCCGGCGGCGCCTCGCCGCCGTCGGCCATGCGGAACAGGCCGTCATCGCCGCGCTCCAGTTCATTCACGTCCGGGTTCACCAGGCGGATACGCTCGATCGCGGCCAGGGCCTCCGGCCCCACTCCCTGAGGGCGCACGCTGATCGTGCCGTCCGTGCCGATCTCGATCTTCTCCGACGGCGGGATCGCGATCGGGCCGCCATCCCCCAGGACCTGGTGCCCCTGTGCGGTGCGCAAGAGCCCGAACGCATCCACATGCAGGGAACCCGCCCGGGTGTAGCCTTCCTCGCCGTCCGGGCCCTGCACCGCGATAAAACCCTGGTCCTCGATCGCGATGTCCAGATCGCGACCGGTGCTTTGCATCTGGCCCTTGGAGAAGTCCGTGCCGTCGGTGCCCAGCTGTGCGTAGTCGCGCGAATCGAATACCGGACCCCGCACGGGGACGGTGTTCGCGTTGGCCAGTGCCTGGCGAAAGCCGTCGGTATTGGCATTCGCCAGGTTGTGGTTGTTGACCGACTGCGCGTGCATGGTCTCCTTCGCGCCGGACATCGCGATGTAGAGGAATCGATCCATGCCTGTGCCCTCGTGTCCCTGTCCCTGACCTAGCGGATGTTGATGATGGTCTGGGTGACCTGGTCGGCCGTGGAGATCGTCTGCGCGTTCGCCTGGAAGTTGCGCTGCGCGGTGATCAGATTCACCAGCTCCTGGGCGATATCGACGTTCGAGGCCTCCAGGGCACCGGCCTGGATCTCGCCCAGGTTGCCGGTGCCCGGAGAGGCAAACACTGGATCACCGGCCGCAAAGGTCTCGGCCCAGTTGTTGTTGCCCAGCTGCTCCAGGCCCTGTGGGTTGGTGAAGTTGGCCAGAGCGACCTGCCCCAGAACGGAAGATTGGCCGTTGGTGAAGCGCGCGAACACCACCCCGCTGGAATCGATGTCGACCCCCGTCAGCCGGCCCGAAGCGAACCCGTCCTGGCCAAGATCGTTCACCGCAAAGTCGCCACCAAACTGAGTGGTCCCGGCAAAGTCGATCGTCCCGTCCAGACCTTCAGCCCCGTTGGTAAAATCTTCCGTGGAGAACGGGAATTCCGTGTTGCCATCCAGCTGGCCACTGGCGTCAAAAGAGAGTTCGAAGCCTTCTTCCTCGTTGATCGGCTCGCCGTCAACGCTCATGAAGGCCGTCCACTCTCGTTCGTCGCTCTTCACGAAGTAGATGCGCGCATCGCGGGACGTCCCCAGCGAGTCATACACCGTCAGGGACGTCGAGTAGTTATAGCTGTCCGGATCATCGAACTCGAACTCGCCCGGATCCAGGATTGGAGCATCCGACTGGAGATTGACCAGAGCCTCAATGTCACTGGTAGCCTGCGGCGCGGAGGCCCCTGTCTGCAGACGCAAATCCCCAAGCTGTCCGGTATTGAAATCAGTATCCGTGCTGCCCGGGTTGATTGGCGGATAGCCCTGCAGCTGCTGACCCTGGTTGTTCACCAGGTTGCCGTCGCGGTTTACCTGAAACTCGCCAGCGCGCGTATAGACACGATTGCCACCATCGTTCATCACGAAAAAGCCCTCGCCATCAATCGCGAGGTCGAGACCGTTCTCGGTGAACTCCGTGCGTCCCTGCGAGAACTGCTGTGTCACCGCCATGAGACGCGAACCACCCCCAGTCGCGGTCTGGCTGACGCCACCAAAACTCTGCGCAAAGACATCACCGAACTCGGCGCGCGAGCGCTTGAAACCGGTCGTGCCGGCATTCGAGACGTTGTTGCCGGTGGTCTGCAGATCGGCCTGCGCCGAGTTCAGTCCGCTCAATCCGATATTGAAGGGCATACTGGTCTACCTCCGTTAGAGTCCGTCAGCTGCTGATGCGCCGGACATCCGAGAAATTGATCTCGCCCAGGCCACGGACCATCAGGCCCAGACTGGAATCGTCACCTACCGAAACACTCTCGACGCGGGCATCGAGGAACACATCTACTGCTTCATTGTCGGAACCGCTCTGGGCCGACGCGCGGAATTCATATACGCCCGGGGCCGCAGGCGTCCCGTCATCGCGCAGACCGTCCCAGGTGAATTCCTGCAGCCCCTCACTGGCCGAACCCAGATTCATGCTTCGGATGCGTTCACCCGTGGGGCTGTACACCTCGACCTGCAACTGCCCGGTCGACTGATCCAGATCCACGGCGCCGCGCACCGTGCCATCCGCACCCAACTCGCTGAAGTCGGTTGGGACAAGGACGTCCTTACCCACCAGGGAGGCCGCTTGCAGGGTCTGGCTCTGGCCCATGGACTGAGCGAGTTTCTCGAAGGACTTCGAAAGCTCTTCGATCCCCGTGACGGTCGAGAACTGAGCCATCTGACCGATAAACTCCCCGTTTTCCATCGGTTCAAACGGGTCCTGATTCTGCAGCTGGGTAGTCATCAGCTTCAGGAAATCGTCCTGACCCAGGCGATCCGTCTCCTTGTCGTCCTGCTTGGGACGTGACAGGCCCAAGCGGTCCAGCATTTCGGGTGATATCTGAGTCATGGGAGGCTCCGGTTTAGCCCTGGCCGATCTGCAGCGTTCGCTGCAACAGCTGGCGCGAGGTCTCCATCACCTCGACGTTCGCTTCGTAGTTGCGCGAGGCCGACATCATGTTGGCCATCTCCTCCACCACGCTGATCGCGGGACGGAAGATGTAGCCGTCTTCGTTGGCCTGCGGATGGTTTGGTTCGTAGTGCGCCTGTGGCGGCGCGCGCGACTCATCAATTCCCGCCACCCGCACGCCATTGGAGGCGCCGTTCGGATCGGCCTGGTTCATCACGGTCTGAAACAGCACCTGCTTCGCCCGGTAGGCCTCGTCGGGGTTGGTCGCCACGGTGTTGGCGTTGGCCAGATTCGACGCGACCGTATTCAGCCGCACCGACTGCGCGGTCAGCGCGGAGGCCGAGGTGTTGAACAGATTAAACAGATCACTCACGACATCACTCTCCTGTTCCCAGCGTTGGCGCGCGCATTAGCGCTCGCCCCGCAGAGCATCACGGATGCCGGAAACCCGGCGGTTCAGGAACTCGAGGCTGCTCTGGTACTGCAGGGAATTCTCGGCAAAGGCCGCCCGCTCCAGCTGCGGGTCCACCGTGTTGCCATCCAGAGACGGCTGCGACGGCACGCGATAAAGCGTCTCCATCGACCCGTTGGCACCACCCGCCCCGCCGGCGCCGATATGGCCCTGATGTGTGCTCGCCATCGGCATGTTGCCGCCCTCGCCGGCCGCCGCCTGCAGCACCGAGCGAAAGTCGATATCGCGCGCTTTGTAATTCGGCGTATCGGCATTCGCGATATTCGAGGCCAGCAGCTCCATCCGCTTCGCACGGACGTTCACCGCCTCCGGGAGAATGCCCATCGCCTTGTCGAGAGAGAGACTCATCCGTCGTACCCCGTCCGCCACTGGCGAACTTCAGGTTCCTCGGGACGAAACCGCTTCGCCCCGTACGACAGGGACAAAGCAATTGGTGTGCCACTATGGGCCGAAAGAGGTTGGGAGAGCAGCGCCGAGGGTGGCGCCCGGATCGCGGGAGCGACCGTATGGAAAGGCGGAAAGGGCCGATCAGCCCTTCAGGCGAAGGACGGAGCCGTACTCGGTGCGAACGGTTTCGAAGGCCTGGGTGTAAGGACCCGCTGTCTCGGAAGCGCCAAGAAACAGATAGCCACCGGGATTCATCTGGCGGGCAATTCCGTCAAGAACCTGTCGCTTGGTCTCGGCGGAGAAATAGATCAGCACGTTGCGACAGAACACGATGTCGAACTTGCCCAGCGCCGCATAGCTGTCGATCAGGTTGAGCTTCTGGAAACGGCAGCGGCGCTGGATCTCCGGGCGTACGCGATGGCCCTCCGCCACGGTCTCGAAGAAGCGGGCGCGCCGCGCCTCGCTCAGGCCACGGACGATGCTCAGCCCGTCGTACACCGCGCGCCGGGCATCGTCCAGAATCTTCTCCGAGAGATCCGTACCCAGGATCGATACCGGCACCACACGCTTGGGCCGCGATTCCTCCCACTCGGACGCCACCATCGAGATGCTGTAGGCCTCCTGTCCGCTGGAGCAGCCGGACGACCAGACCTTGATCCCTGCGCCTTTCTCCGCCCGTTCCGGGAGCAGTACATGGCGCAGGATCTCGAACGGGAAGCCATCGCGAAACCAGGAGGTTTCGTTCGTGGTCATCGCGTCGATCACACGCGTGCGCAGGCGCGGGTTGGGCGCCTGGCGCATTGCGTGCAGCAGCTCCGGCACACTCTTGTAGCCGAACTCGTCCAGCAGCCGCGACAGTCGGCTCGACACGAGATACTGACGACTGTCGCCCAGCACCAGGCCACAGCACTCGGAAAGAAAACGCGAGAACTCCTCGTAGTCACGCGAGTCGATCACGAAGTCATCCTTGAAAGTCGACGGTACGGGCGGACGGGCACGTTGATGACGAATCCTTGACAGCGTGTCGGAAAACCCGACTGGGGAACACGCGATCCCCCATGCCGGACGGATGCAGTATACGTGCAACCGCGCGGACGCCGACAGCATCCCAACGGGTGATCGATGCGGCGCGCCATGGCCGCTGATGTTCATGCGGCCGGCAATCCGTTACCGCTTCCATGCCGCCAGGGTCGACTCGGTCGACTAACGCAAACGGCGCAGGCACCGGCATCAGTCCTTGCGGGTCTGGTCAAGCACAGCCTCGGCCAGCTCGTCGGGGTTGAACTTGGACAGGAAGGCGTCGGCCCCGGCACGCTTGACCATATCCGTATTGAACTCCCCACTCAGTGACGAGTGCAGCAGAACCCGGAGGCCTTTCAGGCGATCGTTCGCACGAATTCGAGCGGTGAGGGTATAGCCGTCCATGCGCGGCATCTCGATATCCGAAATCACCAGCTCCACCACCTCGTCCACGGTGCCGGCCTCGGCCTGCTCCTCCAGGAAATCCAGCGCCTCGCGACCATCCTTGAAGACCACGTACTCCCAGCCCAGGCCCTTGATCGCACCCTCGATCTGCTTGCGCGCGACCACGGAGTCATCAACGATCACAATCTTGCGCTGTCCATGCTTGGCGCGTTCTTCCTCGGCCTCCGCGCGCACCGCGTCAGATACCGTGGATGGCAACGGGTTGACGATCGACAGTACCCGTTCGACGTCAATGATCTCGACCAGCTTGTTGTCGATCTCGGTGACCGCCACCAGAAACGACTCGCGCCCGGTCCCACGAGGCGGGGACTTCACGTCTTCCCAGTTAACGTTGACGATCCGGTCGACCGCGGACACCCAGAACCCCTGTACCGACCGGTTGAACTCGGTCACCACCACCTTGTGGTCGCCCGTTTCGCCCACGGCGGTACGCAGCCCCATCGCGCGCGCCAGATCGATGATGGGGACGGTTCCGCCGCGCAGGGTAGCCACACCACGCACCACACTCAGCGATCCGGGAATCTGCCGCAGCGGCGGCGACGGGATCACCTCGCGCACCTTGAATACGTTGATACCGAAAGTCTGCGAGCTCCCCAAATGAAACAGGAGCAGCTCCATACGGTTCTGCCCCACCAGCTGGGTGCGCTGATTCACATCGTCAATGAATTGACTCATTGTCCTGCTCTCCCCCTCGCCCAGCGGCCAGCCACCTCGACTCGCCGGCCCCAGTGTGCACCCCGCAGACCGACGCTGTCATGCCACAACCCGCCGTCGCATGCCGATTGCACGCGTTCTAGACCCGATAACGGCCGGCCGCTGTGACTCTTGAGGGTACGCTCCTGATTGCCTGGCATGTTTTCTGCTTGCACGTCTCTGCAAACCTCTCGAGTCCTGACAAGCCGACGCGCATCCAGACCAATGAACCAGTCAGCACGCAAACCTTCCATTCGCTCCTGGTGGCTTTCGGCCGCCATGGGCGTCGTTCTGGCCCTGGTCTCCATTGCGGCACAGGCCGAGATCGAGGCAGTGGAAAACATCCGCCTGGCGGCGGAGCGCTTCATCCAGGAGGAGTTGAACCTCACACCAGGCGACGAAGCGGTAGAGATTCAGATCGGCCGGCTGGACAACCGCCTGCGCCTGGCCCGATGCAGCGAGGCACTGGAGACCCGGTTCCCGCCCGGCGGGCGACGCGATGGCAATACGGCGGTACAGGTTCAGTGCGAGACCCCCGTCAGCTGGTCGATCTATGTGCCAGTCACGGTCGAGCGCTACGCCGAGGTGCTGGTCGCCAGCCGCAGCCTGCGACGCCAGCACACGATCCTCCCCGGCGATCTGCGCACCAAGCGAATTCAGACCTCTCGCCATGCGGGGAGCTATTTCGAGAACAAGGGCGAACTGGTGGGGCTGCAGACCCGGCGCAACATCCGGCCCGGTCAGATCCTGGGCCAGCAGCACGTCACCCAGCGCGAGGTGGTCAGCCGCGGCCAGCGCGTCACCATCCTGGCCGAGAACGGCTCGGTGGTGATCCGCATGCAGGGCGAGGCGCTGGAGAATGGCATCCTGGGCGATCGCATCCGCGTGAAGAACACCTCGTCCGGACGCGTCGTGGAAGGCGAGGTGCTCGAGTCCGGACATGTACGCGTTGCCCTGTAGAATGGCGGTGTGTCTCGTCACCATCCACAAACTGTGAAGCGAATCGAAAATTCACAGCTCAAGGGGCTACAGTTTCAGCCGGTGCTGCCGCTAACCCCTGCAGTAGAATTGCAAAAACAGGAAACCGAATAATGGATATCAAAGGCCCGAACTCCCCCGGCCTGCGCCCGGATGGCAACAGCTCGAGCGTGAAGGGCCGCGATGAGACCTCTCGCCCCGACGCAGGCGCCCAGGGCAATGCATCCTCACCCGTACGTCAGGATGACTCTGTCACCCTGACCGGCGCGGCGCAGGCAATGAACGCCGCCTCCGGGGCCGCCAGCAACGCCCCGTTCGACGAGGCGCGAGTCGCCGAGCTGCGCGAGGCCATCTCCAACGGTCAGTACCCGGTAGACAACGAACAGCTAGCCGATCGCATGATCGAGCTGGAAAGCCTGTTGCGCTAACAGAGACCCGACGATGTCGCCCGAACAACGCCACGCCTTCCTCCGCTCGCTGGAGGCCTCGATTCGGCTGAGCCACCAGATGGAGGACATCCTGCTGCAGGAGACCCGGGCGGTGGAATCACGGGCCGCCGAGACCCTGCGCGAAGTCGTGGCCCAGAAGCAGACGCTACTGCAGGAACTCGAAACCGAAAGCCGGCGACAGCGCGAGACGATCGAGGCCGCCGGCGAAACGTATACGCCCGAGGGACTTGCACGGCTGTTCGGTCGGCTCGAGGGAGGCGCCGAGCTGGACGACCACTGGCAGGCGCTACGCCGCTCGGTGGAGCGCTGCAATACCCTCAACCAGGGGAATGCCCGACTGATCGATCGCGACCGTCGTCGCGTGGAGATGTCCATCCAGATCCTGCGCGGCGAGGAACCCGGCCCGGCTCCCACCTACGACCCCTACGGCCGCACCCAGTCCGGCAGCCGTACCGGTCGGCGCATCACCCGCGCATGACCCGCGCGCGCTCTGCGCGACACCTCTCCGCCCTTCTCCGCCTCACACCCGGGGCTGGCATTCCGGACCGCTCGGCAGTACCGTGCGGCTTGGCCCAATAATTACAACAACGCCACGCATGGAAGAGACCGACTACACCGTCGACAAGCCGGAGCGGATTGCCGGCATCCTCAAGGATCTGGATCACAAGCTCACCCTCGTCAACGTCCGCCTCGACGACGATGGCCCGCTGTACAACTCCGCGCTGGTTCGCCTTGATTCCGGTGCACGCGAGCTCTTCCTCGACGAACTCACGCCCATCGAAGCGAATCGCCACGCCCAGGAAGGCACTGGCATGCGGGTATTCGCCAGCCTGCGCGGGGTGGCCGTACGCTTCTCCACCGCCGTCTCGCGCATCGAACGCGAGGACGCCGGGGCCCTTTACGTCTGCCCCTATCCCGAGACCCTGGAATATCTCCAGCGACGCGAGACCTTTCGCGTCCATATCCCGATCAGCGAGCGCCCGCGCGTCGAATTGCAGTACCGCGAATGGGAAGAGCCCGGTATCGGGGACCTGGCCGATCTTTCGGCCCAGGGGATGTGCGTGGAGGTACCACAAGACTGGGTCGAAACAATCGAGATCGGGACCCCGATGCGTTTCGAGAACCTGCTACTGCCCGAAGTTGGCGAACGCCTGGGCGGCGACCTGCGTCTGGCCAATCGCCGTCGCAGCCCGCGCGACGGATACGTGTATGCCGGCTTCCAGGTCACCGGCATGAACCAGTGGCTGGAGCGGCAGTTCAACATCGCCCTGCTGCACTATCAGCGCGAGGCGCGCCGGCGTTCGATGGAGTAACAGACGAGGCCAGTCTCTTCCCTCACTCCAGACACAAAAAAGGCCGCTCGATGCGGCCTCTTTTTTCACCTGAAGAATATCCTTCAAGTCGTTGAACTTGGTCGGGACGGCAGGATTTGAACCTGCGACCCTCTGCACCCCATGCAGATGCGCTACCAGACTGCGCTACGCCCCGAAGCCGCGAATCATATCCGATTCCCTGCCCCCACGAAAGGACCCGGACCAGAAGACCTCTCAGGCGCGCAATACACGCAACACCGATTCCAGCTCCGAGATCGTATCCTGGATGATCTGGCGTGCCTGCTGGCGATCACCCTTGGCCTCGTCGCCAGACAGCTTCTGTCGCGCGCCATTGATCGTATAGCCCTCTTCGTACAGCAGGGCCCGAATCTGGCGGATCAGGATCACGTCCTGGCGCTGGTAGTAGCGCCGATTGCCCCGCCGCTTGACCGGCTCGAGCATCGGGAACTCCTGTTCCCAGTAGCGCAGCACGTGAGGTTTCACCTGACACAGCTCGGCGACCTCGCCAATGGTGAAGTAGCGCTTGCCCGGGATCGCGGGCAGTTCCTGGTGGTTACTCGCTTCCAGCATAGCTTTCGACCCTCTCGCGCAGCTTCTGCCCCGGGCGGAAGGTGACGACGCGCCGCGCCGAGACCGGGATTTCCTCGCCGGTCTTCGGATTGCGCCCGGGCCGCTGGTTCTTGTCGCGAAGGATGAAGTTGCCGAAGCCGGAGAGCTTCACGCCCTCGCCCTCTTCCAGCGACTGGCGCATCTCCTCGAAGAACATCTCGACGAATTCCTTGGCCTCGCGCTTGTTCAGGCCCAGTTCTTCGTTCAGCGTGGCGGCAAGATCCGCCTTCGTCACTGCTGCCATGGAATCACTGCCTCAGGGTTGCCTGGAAGCGAGCGTGCAGATGCTCGACGACCTTGTCGGTGACGCTTGCCACGTCCTGTTCGCCTAGGGTGCGATCAAAAGCCCGCAAAATCAAGCCCAAAGCGAGGCTCTTCTCGTCCGGATTCAAGCCCTTGCCCTGGTAGACATCAAACAGCCGGACATCCTGCACCAGCTCCAGCCCCAGTTCTTCGATCGCGTTCAGCACATCACCGGCCGGAACGGTCTCCTGCACCACCAGGGCCAGATCACGCCGGATCGACGGATATGGCGACAGCGGTGCGAACTGCGCGACCGGTGCATGCAGGATCACCCAGGCATCGAGATCGAACAGATACACCGGCTCCACATCGAACCGCTTGCAAAGCGCCGGGTGCAGGCGACCGACCCAGCCGATGGGACGATCACCTGCCAGAATCCGCGCGGACTGCCCGTCGTGGAGCGCAGGATGTTTCTCCGATCGAAAGCCCAGCGGCGCTTCCACGGAGGCGCAAAGCGCCTCGACGACACCCTTGGCATCAAAGAAATCGATGCGGCGCGACGCGGTCTCCCAGTGCTCCGGCTGCGCCCGTCCGCCCAGCAGGCCCGCGAGACGCGGCTCCTGGCGCAGGCCGGAGGCATCCGGCACAAAACGCAGGCCATGCTCGAAAAGCCGCAGATCCGGCTGCTGGCGCGCCTGGTTATAGGCCGCCGTTGCGACCAGACCGGGCCACAGGCCGGGGCGCATCACCGCCAGGTCGCTGGAGATCGGGTTGGCCAGTGCCAGCGGCTCCACCGTGGGATAGAAGGCCCGCGAGGCCTCGGCATCGATAAAGCTGAAGCTGATGACCTCGTGAAACCCCTGGCTCGCCAGCTGATCGCGCAGACCACGCAAGGCCGGCGGCCTCTCGGCCGGCGCCACCGGGGACGGCAGACGCTGCGGCAGCCGGTCGTAGCCATGCACCCGGGCCAGTTCCTCGATCAGGTCTTCCTCGCGTTCCATGTCGAAGCGGGCACGCGGGGCCCGGACTTGCCAGCCGTCATCCGAGGAAGCGACCTGGCAACCCAGGGCGCCCAGGATGCGCTCGACCTCTTCATCCGCGAACGTCGTCCCCAGCAGCCGTTCGATGCGGGGCCGGCGCAGTCGAATCGCTTGGGCGAAATGAGACGACGGCAGCTCGCCGACACGCTCCACCGGCCCGCACTGCCCGCCACAGATCTCCATCAACAGACGCGTAGCACGCTCCATGGCCCGCTCGACCAGGGTCGGATCCACACCACGTTCAAAGCGATGCGAGGCATCGGTGTGCAGGCCATGGGCCCGCGCGCGCCCGGCCAGCGCCAGCGGGGCAAAGTGGGCACACTCGAGCACCACCCGCGTCGTGTCGTCATCCACGGCGCTGTCGGCGCCGCCCATGATCCCCGCCAGCGCCACCGCAGTGGTGGCGGAGGCGATTACCAGGTCCTGCTCGGCGAGCTCGACTTTCTGGTCCCCGCCCAGCAGGGTCAGCGCCTCGCCGGAGCGCGCCCAGCGCACCTCGATGGTGTCACCCAGACGGCCCGCGTCGAACGCATGCAGGGGCTGCCCGAGTTCCAGCATCACGTAGTTCGTGACATCCACGATTGCGCTGAGCGGACGCACCCCGGCCCGCCGCAGGCGCTCGGTCATCCACAAAGGCGTGGACGCACGCGCATCCAGACCGTCGAGCACGCGCGCCGCGTACAGCGGGCAGGCCTCGGTATCCTCGACCCGGATCGCAACACGTGCGTCCAGTTCCGCCCCGGCCGGCTCGGCCACGTTCTCGTTCAGCGGCCGATCGAGCAGCGCCGAGCATTCACGGGCAATCCCCCGCATCCCGAGACAGTCGGCGCGGTTCGGGGTCAGGTCCACCTCCAGGATGTGATCATCCAGGCCCAGTGCCGCGCGCAGATCCGCGCCGATCTTGAGGTCCGCGGGCAGTGCGAGCAGGCCCTCGGCGTCCTCCGCAAGGCCCAGTTCGCGTGCCGAACACAGCATGCCCGCGGAGGCGACGCCTCGCAGCTTGGACTTCTTGATCTTGAAGTTGTCGGGCAGCACCGCGCCAACCACGGCGACCGGCGCCACCATGCCCTCGTGCACATTGGGCGCGCCGCAGACGATGGTCAGCGGTTCGGCCTCCCCAACATCGACCTGGCAGACACGCAGGCGATCGGCATCCGGATGCGGCTCCACCTTCGCCACCCGGCCCACGCGCACACCACTGAACGCGGGTGCCGCCGCCTCGATCGCGTCCAGCTCCAGCCCCGCCATGGTCAGGCGGTGGCCCAGCTCCTCGGGGGTCTCGTCGATCTGCAGCCAGTCCCGCAGCCACTGAATACTGATGCGCATTAGCCGGTCCGTCCGAATTGGCGAATGAATCGGATGTCGTTGTCGAAGAACAGGCGCAGGTCATTCACGCCGTGGCGCAGCATCGCCATCCGCTCGACCCCGAGGCCGAAGGCAAAGCCGGTGTACTGTTCCGGGTCGATGCCCACATGGCCCAGCACGTTCGGATGCACCATGCCGCAGCCCATCACCTCCAGCCAGCCGGTATGACTGCAAACCCGGCAGCCATCGCCACCGCAGTGCACGCACTGGATATCGACCTCGGCCGAGGGCTCGGTGAACGGGAAATACGACGGACGAAAGCGCGTGGCCAGGTCGTCGCGGTCGAAGAAGCTCTGCAGGAACGCGCTCAAGACCCCACGCAGATCCGCGAAGGTAATGTCCTCGTCCACGCAGAGCCCCTCCACCTGGTGAAACATCGGGCTGTGCGTCAGATCGGAGTCGCAGCGATAGACCCGCCCCGGCGCAATGACGCGCAGCGGCGGCTTCTGCTGTTCCATGGTCCGGATCTGAACCGGAGAGGTATGGGTGCGCAGGACGCGGTGGGCGTCGAAGTAGAACGTGTCGTGCATCGCCCGCGCGGGGTGATGTTCGGGGATGTTCAGCGCCTCGAAGTTGTGGAAGTCGTCCTCGACCTCGGGCCCTTCGGCCACGCGGAACCCCAGCCCGGCGAAGAATGCCTCGATGCGCTCCAGGGTGTGGGTGATCGGGTGCAGCGAGCCCTCGGGCAGGCGGCGCCCTGGCAGGGTCACATCCACCTGCTCGCTGGCCAGCTGCTCGGCCAGGGCGCTGTCCGCCAGGGCCTGCTTGCGGGCCTCGATCAGGCCGGCGACCTCGGTCTTGGCCTCGTTGACCTTCTGGCCGGCGGCCGGACGCTCCTCCGCCGGCAGCTTGCCGAGCTCCTTCAGCTGAGCGGTAATCGAGCCCTTCTTGCCCAGGTACTGCACCCGGACATCATCCAGCGCCTTCAGGTCAGTGGCCGCCTCGATGCGGTCGCGGGCCTCGGCGACGAGCTGTTGCAGTTGCTCCACGTGCATTCCCCGAAAGTGACGGGGCGGCGGTTGCCCGCCGTCCCGGTGTTCCCTGTTCCCGAAACAAAAAAGGGAGGGCGTCGACCCTCCCCTTTCCGGGACCCGCCAGGCAGCGCCCGGCGGGTAATCCTGCAGGACCTCGTCAGGCCGGCAGTGCAGCCTTGGCCTGTTCGGCGATCTTGCCGAAGGCGGTCAGGTCGTGCACGGCCAGATCGGCCAGGCTCTTGCGGTCGATCTCGATCTCGGCCTTCTTCAGACCCGCCATCAGGCGGCTGTAGGAGAGATCGAACTGACGGGCCGCCGCATTGATGCGGACGATCCACAGCGACCGGAACTGGCGCTTTTTCTGGCGACGGTCACGGTAGGCATACTGGCCGGCCTTGATGACGGCCTGGTTGGCAACGCGGAAGACGTTCTTCCGGGCGCCGTAGTAGCCCTTGGCCTGTTTGAGGACCTTCTTGTGACGGGCGTGAGCGGTTACACCGCGCTTGACTCGTGGCATGTCTTTCTTCCTCGGTCAGATCAACGGTACGGCAGCATTTTGCGCACGGCGGCGACATCCGCCTCGTGCACCATGGCCGGACTGCGCAGTTGACGCTTACGCTTGGTGGATTTCTTGGTCAGGATGTGGCTGCGGTGCGACTGGAACCGCTTGAACTTCCCAGACCCGGTACGGGCGAAGCGCTTGGCCGCACCCCGATTGGTCTTGATCTTTGGCATTGCTCTCTCCGGCATTTTGGGCCGTACCCGATTCGGGCCGGCCGTTTATGGGAGGACCGGCAGGTATGCGGAGACCTGCGCGATCCTTGTTGTCTGACCGGCCTACTTCTTCTTGCCGGTCAGCACCATGATCATCTGGCGTCCTTCCATCTTCGGCCGCTGCTCGACGACCGCGATATCGGACATGTCCTGCTCGATCTTGTCCAGCAGCTCGCCACCCAGCTCCTGGTGGCGCATTTCGCGACCGCGGAAGCGGATGGTCACCTTGCCCTTGTCGCCGCCCTCGATGAAGCGGCGCAGGTTGCGAATCTTGACGTTGTAGTCGCCCTCGTCCGTACCCGGACGGAACTTCACTTCCTTGATCTGGATCTGTTTCTGCTTCTTCTTGGCTTCCTGCGCCTTCTTCGCCTGCTCGAACTTGAACTTGCCGTAGTCCATGATCCGGGCTACGGGCGGTTCTGCATTCGGTGAGATCTCGACCAGGTCCAGACCGCTCTCCTGGGCCATTTCCAGGGCCTCTGCAGTACTGCAGACGCCGCGATTCTCGCCCTCGGCGTCGATCAGTCGGATTTGCGGGCACGTGATCTGATCGTTCAGGCGGACCGTTTTCGCTGCGCTAATAGCCTTCTCTCCAATTCAAGGTTCAGTGTTGGCGACTGGCGACCTCCTCCCGGAGGCGCTCGCCGAAGGCCTCGACGCTCATTACGCCCAGGTCTTCTCCGCTTCGTGTACGCACCGCGACCTGCCCGTTTTCCATTTCCTTGTCTCCAAGGACCAGCAGGTACGGCACGCGCTTGAGCGTGTGCTCGCGAATCTTAAAGCCGATCTTCTCGTTTCTCAAGTCGGACTCGACCCGGAATCCCTTGTCCCGTAGCGTCTTGGTGACCTCGCGGGCATAGTCGTCCTGGCGTTCGGTGATGGTCAGCACCTCGGCCTGCACCGGGGCCAGCCAGGTCGGGAAGTGCCCGGCGTAGTGCTCGATCAGCACGCCGAAGAAGCGTTCCACCGAGCCCAGCAGCGCGCGGTGGATCATGATCGGGCGCCGACGCTCGTTGTCTTCGGCCACGTATTCCATGTCGAAGCGCTCGGGCAGGTTGAAGTCCAGCTGCACCGTGGAGCACTGCCATTCGCGGCCGATCGCGTCGTGGATCTTGATGTCGATTTTCGGCCCGTAGAAGGCGCCACCGCCCTCGTCCACCGAGTATTCCAGCCCCTTCTTCTCGATCGCCGAGCGCAACGACGCGGTCGCGTGCTCCCAGATCTCGTCGGAGCCGACCGCATCTTCCGGTTTGGTCGAGAGGTTCACATCGAACTTCTCGAACCCGAAGGTCTGCAGGACCTCCAGCGTCAGGTCGATCACCGCCATCACCTCGGCCTCGATCTGGTCCTCGCGGCAGAAGATATGGGCGTCGTCCTGGGTGAAGCCGCGCACACGCATCAGCCCGTGCAGCGCGCCGGACATCTCGCGACGGTAGACCGTGCCCATCTCCGCCCAGCGCAGCGGCAGATCGCGGTAGGAATGCAGCCGGTCCTTGTACATCAGCACGTGGAACGGGCAGTTCATCGGCTTGAGCTGGAAGGCCTGGTGCTCGTCCTCCATCGGCTCGTACATGGACTCGGCGTAGAAGTCCGCGTGGCCGGAGGTCTTCCACAGCTCCAGGTTCGCGATGTGCGGCGACACGACGAAGTCGTAACCCGCCTTCTCGTGCATGTCGTACCAGTACTTCTCGATCTCGCGGCGGATGCGCGCGCCCTTCGGGTGCCAGAACACCAGGCCGCCGCCGGCCTCGTCCTGGATCGAGAACAGGTCCAGCTCCTGACCGATCTTGCGGTGATCGCGGCGCTCGGCCTCCTTCAGGCGTTCCAGGTATTCCTTCAGCTGGTCCTTGTTCGCCCAGGCGGTCCCGTAGATACGCTGCAGCATCTCGTTGTCGGAGTCGCCGCGCCAGTAGGCACCGGCCACCTTGGTCAGTTTGAAGGCCTTCAGCTTGCCGGTTGACGGGATATGCGGGCCGCGACAGAGATCGACAAAGTCGCCCTGCTTGTACAGCGAGATGTTCTCGCCCTGCGGGATGGAGGCGATGATTTCGGCCTTGTACTCTTCTCCCATGTCGCGGAAGTACTTCACCGCCTCGTCGCGATCCATCAGCGAGCGCTCCACCGGCAGGTCCTGCTTCGCCAGTTCCTTCATGCGCTTCTCGATCTTCTCCAGATCCTCCGGCGTGAAGCCGCGGTCGTAGGCGAAGTCGTAGTAGAAGCCGTTCTCGATGGTCGGGCCGATGGTGACCTGGGCCTCGGGAAAGAGCTGCTTGACCGCCTGCGCCATCAGGTGCGCGGTCGAATGCCGGATGATCTCCACCCCCTCCGGGTCGCGGTCGGTCACGATCGCGAGTTCGGCGTCGGCGTCGATCTCGTGGCGGGCATCGACCAGCTGGCCGTTCACCTTGCCGGCCAGGGTCGCCTTGGCGAGGCCCGGACCGATGTCCTTGGCCACATCCAGCACGGTGACTGGATGATCGAACTCGCGGCGGCTGCCGTCGGGGAGGGTTACTGCGGGCATTGCGAGGCTCCTTCGCCGACCCATACGCGGGGTCGAACGTCGCGTGTCTAAAATTGGACTTGCCGGAAACGACAACGGCGCGAAGCGTATCACACGCCCCGCGCCGCGGCAGGTTTCCCGGCCTGCAGCCGGGATTCCCGGATAGCCCCTTACATGTTCTCTTCGATGAACAGATAGGTCCGGTTCACGTTGGGTCGATGCCAGTCGTCGTAGTGGCGCAGGTGCTTGAACTCTTCGAGATCGGACAGGCGTTCCACCACCTCGTCCAGGGACTCCCAGTCCTCGATACCTGCTCCGACCTCGCGCACCAGCAGTTCCAGGTAGTCACCCGTGTCCTGGCGCGCCTCGGCCATGTCCGTCGCGCGGCCATGACCCGGTACAACGATCTCGGGATCGATGGACTCCAGGTGCCGGAAGGCCTCCAGCTTCTCCACCGGGTTACTCCAGGGATGGATGCCCAACATGCGTTCGGTGTAGACGATGTCGCCGGTGAACACGACATCCTCGCCCGGCAGGTGGACCATGATATCGCCCGGGAAGTGGGCGTCCCCGGCATAGATCAGTTCGAAGTCCACCCCGCCGACCGTCAGGGTGTGTTCGTCCGCGTCAATCGGATTCGGGGCCGGGACTGGCTCGGTCCCTTCCATGGCCTCTTCTCCCACGGTATTCGCCAGGGACTCGATCTGCCCCTCGCCGCGTTCGGCCTGCGTGGACGCAGTGCGCTGCAGGGCGACCAGTTCCGCACCCTGCTCGTGGAAGTAGCTGTTGCCCAGCCAGCGGTGATCCTGCGAACCCACCGAGATCACATGCGTGATCGGCTGATCCGTGACCTCGGCGATCGCCCTGGCCATGCGTTCGGCGACCTTGTAGCTCGGCCCCGAATCGATCAGCACGACGCCGTCGTCAGTGACGACGAAGCCCGTGTTATTGGTGAAGCCGAGATTCTCCGGCGTGCGGTTCTCCAGCGAACCGTAGAAGTACCAGACGCGATCCGTCAGCTGGATCGGCTCCAGTACCTTCTCGATGGGGCGATCGCGCGGCTCTTCTTTCTCTTCCTCGGCCTGGGCCAACAGGGCCAGGCCCATCAGCACAACGGCTAGCACTGGCCATACGGTCCAGCGCCCTTTCAATTGCCTATCCATCCAAACATCCTCAATAAGCGGGTTTCGCCCCCCGGTTGGAGAGCCTGCGAACGCGTCGCGTGTACCCCGGCCTTCGAACGCCCGTTCGGACCGTTATTGGTTTTCGGCGATTATATCCGCTTTCGCGCATATCTAGACAGGGTTCACATCAGCGCCGCGGCTGCGAGTCCCCTGTCGAACCATGCAGGGCACGCACGACCCACCGCGCCACCAGCGGAAACAGGCCCACCGCGACCAGAGAGGCAATCAGACCGGGCGAAAAGATCCCCTCGGGCCCGTCCAGACGACTGATCTGCGTACCGGCATTGGCAAAGACGATCGTCGCCGGGAGCATGCCCAGCTGCGACACCCAGTAGTACGTCCACGTCCGGATGCGCATCAGGCCCATGCCTGCATTGATCACAAAGAAGGGGAAGGCCGGCGTCAGGCGCAGCGCGAACAGGTAGTAGGCCCCCTCGCGCTCGAAGCCACGGTTGATGGGTTCCAGCCGGTCTGCGAATCGGCGCTGCAGGGGCTCGCGAGCGATGGTGCGCGCCACCAGAAACGTCAGCGTCGCGCCCAGTGTGGAGGCAAAGGACGACAGCACACTACCCCAGAACACCCCGAAGATGGCCCCGCCCGCCAGCGTCATGATCACGATACCGGGCAACGACAGCGCCGCGACCACCACATAAACGAGGAAGAACACCACCGCCGCCAACAGCGGCCGGGCCGCACGCTGGTCCTCCAGATCCCCCTGGGCTGCCTGCAGGCGCTCGAACTCCAGGAAACGGCCAAAGTCGAGCGCGAAGAACGCGATCAATGCGGCCACCGCAAGGATCGCCACCACCCAGTACGCTCGATTCACCTGCCCTCTCCCGATACGCATTCGTCAAAACGCTGGACCCGGACGCTGCCCGCGTGCGTACATTGGCCGCATGAATACACAGCCCCACCCATACGATGCCCTCAAACCCACCGTGATTCTGGACGCGGTGGAAACCACCGGCCTGCGCTGCGATGGCCGCCTGCTTGCCCTGAACAGCTACGAGAACCGGGTGTATCAGATCGGCATCGAGGATGCGACGCCGGTCATTGCCAAGTTCTACCGGCCCGGCCGCTGGACCGACCGCGCGATCCTCGAGGAGCATGCATTCAGCCAGGAGCTGGCCGCGCGGGAGGTCCCCGTCGTCGCGCCGCTGGTCGCAGACGACGGGGCAACCCTGCACCATCATCAGGGCTTTCGCTTCGCGGTTTATCCGCGCTGCGGCGGGCGTACGCCGGACCTGGAGCAGTCGGACACGCTGCAGCGCATCGGGCGGTTCATTGCGCGAATCCACGAAGTGGGCCTCAGCGCCTCATTCCACGAACGCATCACGCTGGAGCCGGTGGCACTGGGCGAACAGGCGCGGCAGGACGTGCTCGCCTCCGGCTACCTGCCCCCCGAGTTGCAGTCAGTCTATCGCGACCTCAGCGCGGACCTGATCAGCCGCATGCAGCGAAACACCGAGGCGGTGGGCCCCGTCCCGCAGCTGCGGCTGCATGGCGACACCCACCCGGGCAACATCCTGTGGACCGACGACGGTCCCCACTTCGTCGACCTCGACGACGCCTGCAATGGGCCCGCGATGCAGGATCTTTGGATGTTCCTCTCCGGGGAGCCACCGGAGATGGCATCACAGCTGCGCGACCTGCTGGAGGGTTACGAGACGTTCATGCGCTTCGACCGCCGCGAGCTGGGCCTGATCAGCACCCTCCGCACGCTGCGCATCATGCGCCACGCCGCCTGGCTGGCCCGCCGGGCGGATGATCCCGCGTTCGTCGACGGATTCCCGGTGTTCTACACCCCGCGCTACTGGGAGGAACACATCCTGACCCTTCGCGAACAAGCCGCCGCCCTGGACGAGCCCGCACTGGAACTGGACAGCCCGGGGGCCGCGGCCAGGGACTACTGGGATCTTTAAGGAGACGCTGATTTGATCGCACGTCCGCGTTGGTGCCCACTGTTATCCGAGACAACGCGCGTCGTGTAACGGGCAATGGTTTTACCCGCAAGCGGTGCAACGCAGGATCAGGGAAACTGGGGCGCCAACCCACAAGCCATTCAATGCAGGGGCTCGGCCGCCCGCCGTTATCCAAAACGGGCGCGCACACGGCGCTGCGGCTCCCTTGTGCAGAATGACTGCACGGCAGTCACTGCGCCTTGTTCGCACGCAAAAGGGACGAAGCAGCAAGCGTGTACATTAATCAATGTTTCTCTCAGCGAACACTAATCAAGCGGTCGCGCACCTGCGATCGCCCCCAGGCCCCGATAGTGTTCCAGCAGTTGCCGCCCGCTCTCCAATAACTCGGGACCGGGCTCGAGGCCAAAATCCTCCGCTACCCGGCGAAGCTGCTGGTCACCCGCTGCCGGCTCCTCGCAGACCCGCCACAACAGCCGTGCTCCCAGCGGGTTCAGCTCGGCAAAGCGTACGCGCTCGTCCTCGCCACGATAGGCCAACAGGTAGGTGGGCACATCACCCGGCTGCTGGGGGCAGTGGTCCGGCCCAATCCGATGCACCGGGAACTCGTAAGCCAGCAGTCGCGCGGCGGACGAAAACACCGGGACCCCCGTCAGCAGATCGCCCTGCGGATCCACGTCGCCCGAGGGCTGCGCATCGCTGTAGACGAGCTCCGTCTCGACCCGTTCGTAGTGCGCCAGCTCGGCCAGAAACGGCCAGTCGCCCGGAAGCAGCCTCCGCTCCTCGGCCAGGTACTGGACGAATTCCTCCGCCAGCCGCGGGAAATACGGCGTATGACAGCCATGGTCGCGATAGAAATCGCGCACCAGCGCTGCCCACGCCTCCTCCCCGAAGATCCGCCGGATGACCGGGAACCCGCGCCCGAGCAGATTACGAATGTTATTGATAAACAGGCGCCGGTAGATCGCCAGCCGGCGGTCCTCGATACCCTCCGGGGGCGGGTGGCGCTCCGGGTCGCGCAGGTGCCGGGCGAGGACCTGCTGCAACTCCTGAAAATCGGGTTCAGCCATGGGCCTGCAGGGATGCGCGCTTCCCGGCCGCGGTGACCTGAAGTGCGCGGATGCGGTCCGTTTCCTCCAGCAAGACCTCCAGCGCCGGGAAGTTGAAGTCCCGCTCCAGCAAGGTCGGCACCGGGCCGATCCGTTCGTAGGTCGCCTCCAGCAGATCCCATACGTCCCCGCAGACCGGCTGGCCATGTGTGTCCACGCGCAGATCCGGCGCTTCTTCCTCGTGGCCGGCGATGTGGATGTAGCGCACGCGCTCCAGCGGCAGACCATCGAGGAACTCGACCGGGTCATAGCCGTGGTTGATGCTGTTCACGTAGATGTTGTTCACATCCAGCAACAGCTCGCAGTCGGCTTCGTCCAGCACCGCCCGGAGGAACTCCAGCTCGCTCATCCGGGCCCCGACCGGGGTGTAGTAGGAAACATTCTCCAGTGCCATGCGCCGGCCGATCGTCTCCTGTACCTGGAGCACGCGACGGGCCACATGCCGCACGGCTTCTTCGGTAAACGGGATCGGCATCAGGTCGTAGAGGTGACCCTTTTCGTCCCCGCAGGCCGAGAGGTGTTCGGTGTAGTCCTCGATGTCATGCGTATCGAGGAACCGGCGCAGATCGGCCAGAAAGTCCATGTCCAGGGGTCGTGGCCCGCCGATGTCCAGGGAAAGCCCGTGACAGACGAACGGGTGGGCCTCGGTATATTCGCGGAAAGTACGGCCCAGGCGCCCGCCAAGGTGCATCCAGTTCTCCGGCGCAGCCTCGAAAAACCCGAGCCGCTCCAGCGACTCGGGTGCCGCGGCCAGCGGCTCCAGTAGTGCCCGCCGCAGGCCGAGCCCGGCACCGCGTACGCGGGCCGGGCGTACGGGCTGGATGGCTTCAGCCGCCACAGGTCCCCTCGCCACAGGAACCTTCCGAGTCCTTTTCTTCCCCGTTGGCGCCACAGCTACCCTCGCCACAGGAACCTTCGGAGTCCTTGGGCTCGCTATCGGCGCCACCGCAGGTGCCTTCACCACAGGAACCCTGGGCCAGCATGTGAGGGGCTGAAGATCCCTGCTGATACCCGTGGTTCAGATCCACCGCGGCGAAGGCCGGGCTGGAACCCATGGCCAGGCCGATCGCGGCGGTACCCACCACGCCGGCCAGGGTCTTTTTCGAGAACAGTTCTTGTTTCATGATGCAACTCCTTCGTCGCTTAACGTTAGGGGCAAAATGCCCGCCTTGCCAATGGTTGCTGTTTTGCACAGCTCCATTGGCGATCCCCTGTCCTCCATCCTCCTGGCTATCCCCTGTCCATCATCCTCCTGCGGATGTAGAAATCGATGCTCAGGTAGCGGCCGGCGCCCCAGAAGAAGATCATCAGCAGCATGATGAAGTACGTCGCGGCCATCTCGATTCCGCTGTTCACGATCGCGAAGCTCCCGTACTCGGTCAGCCAGTCCCAGTTGCCGTGCTCCCGCAGGATGGAACGCGCGCGGCTCAGCCGTTCCTGGGCCGCTTCCACTCCCGAGCAGTTGAACAGGCACATCATCGGGTCGGAGATGCGCTGCCATCCGTTCTCCAGATGGGCCGTGACCGCCGCGACGATCATCGTGACCATCAGGGGAATGGAGAACCAGCGCGCGGCAATACCCAGCAGCAGGGCGATCGCACCCAGGACCTCGGCATAGGCGGCCAGCAGCACCATCAGGTACGGAAACGGCATCCCCAGCCCCCAGTCCGGGTTGCCAAACCACATCACCACGCTTTCTTTCGGCAGGAAGCCGTCGAGCTTGTTGGTGCCGGCCATCCAGAACACCGGCGCGAGATACAGGCGAATCAGCAGCGGCGCCAGAAAATCCGCTCCGCGCGTCATGTCCAGCCACCGCTGGAATCGGATGCCCGCCCGCAACGCCATAGCGTTCATCGCCTCGTCCTCGATTCTTCCGTTGAACTGACTTAAAGCCTAGCCAGCCCTTCGGACAATCGTGAGAACCGTCGCGCCGGCATTTATGTCCGATCGTCCGGGGCGGAGCCAAGACGCCTGCGATGCCGTACATTGATCAGCGTTTCCTCGACAGGAGCGAACCCCTCATGGACATGAGCCGGATCATGCCGCGCGAGGACACGCTGTCGTCCGTCCTCTCGGCCTACAACCTGCGCGCACGGATCGACACCAACCCCCGTCTGTGCGGCCAGTGGCAGCTCAGCACCACCGGTTCCGGGCATGCGAGCTTTCACCTGATCAGCGAAGGGGGCTGTTACCTGCACATGGAGGACTGCGAGCCACTGTGGCTGGATGCGGGCGACATGCTGCTCCTGCCCCACGACGACTGGCACCTGCTGGCGAGCGAGCCTTCATTCGAGGACCGGGACAATCACCTGAATCTGCTGGACCCGTCCGACCCCGAACCCGGCTCGACACAGCTGTTATGCGGTCACTTCGAATTCGATTCCGGGCGCCGGAATCCGATCCTGGCGGCCCTGCCCGACCGCGTGATCGTGCGCCACGCCGAGAGCGGCGAGCGGCTGGCGCGGCTGGCCGATCTGATGCGCCTGGAACTGTCAGAGCAGTCCGCCGGCTATCGGCCGGTACTCGATCGTCTGGCGGATACCCTGTTCGTAATGACGGTGCGCCACTACGTCTGCCATTACCAGGAGCATCCAGAACAGTGTCTGATCGCGGCCCTCGCGGACGACCGTATCCGCCGTGCCCTCGATGCGCTGCACGCACGGCCCGAGGAGAACTGGACGGTCGAGGGCTTGGCGCAGGAGGCCGCGATGTCGCGAACGAGTTTCGCCGCGCGTTTCAGCGAGCTGGTCGGGCAGGCCCCCATCGACTACCTGACCCAGTGGCGCATGGTCCTGGCCGAACGGCTGCTGCGCGATCCGAGGGCATCGGTGGCCAGCGTGATGGAACAGGTCGGCTATGGCTCGGAGCCGGCCTTTCGCAAGGCCTTCAAGCGCGTCCACGGGTACGGCCCCGGGCGTATCCGGCGCCTGTTCTCGCGCCTGACTCGCGCGCACTGAAACACCGCGGTACCGGGCTTTCAGCGACCCGCAGGCGCCTCCCAGTGCTCGTCCTGCATCACGTCATCCAGTGGCGTGGCGGCCAGGTGGTTGGTGTAGTTCGAGAGGGTCTTCAGCGCGACCGCGAGGATCACATCCAGGATCGCCGCCTCGTCGAACCCCGCCCGGCGAAACGCCTCGAGTTCGGCATCGGGGACCGCGCCGCGATGCTCGAGTACCGCCACCACGAACCGGCGCAGGGCCTCGAGCCGCTGGTCGGGCACAGGTTGGTCCTCCCGCAGCGCGTCGACGACTGCATCGGGCAGACCCGCCATCCGTCCCGTCATGGAGTGCGCGGCCATGCAGTAATGACATTCGTGGAACCGACTGATCGTGAGTAGCGCAACGCTCTGTTCCTCGGGGGACAGGCTGCTCTGGCTCAACCGCTCGGTCAGGTCCAGGTAGGCCGAGGCCGCCGCCGGGCTGCTGGCCATCACGCGAATCAAATTCGGCACCAGCCCCAGCACCTTCCCGGATCGCTCGAAGGCCTCCGGCGCGCTGCCGGGTGTTCTCAGTGGAAATTCCATCGTCATATACCTCCAGGGAACCACGGATCAATGGTTCCCTCGCTCTTCGTCGTCGGCGGGCCTGGCCGGCAGCAGGGTTTCCAGTGCCGGCAACAGATGCAGGACCGTATCCGCGTCCTGCCGCGCCTTGGCCAGCAGCAGCACACCCTCGACCTGCGCCAGCCACTGTTCCGACAGACGGGCACTATCCGACGCCTGCGGGAGTTCACCGCGCTGCGCGGCGGTCTCGATCGCTCGCTGGAAATGGCCGCGCAGAGCCTCCAGGTGCGCGGCCACGGCCTCTCGAACCGCCGAATTCCAGTTCGCCAGCTCCAGCGCCAGGTTCCCGAACGGGCAGCCGGGGAGCTCCCCGACCTCCCCCTGGGCGCGGATCTCGAACTGATACAGGCGATCAACAAACCGCCCGAGGCGGTCGCGCAGAGGCAGGTCGCATTCCAGCGACGGCCGCAGTACCTCGCGTTCGAGCTCGCGATAAAGCGTCTCGAGCATCTCCAGTACCAGGGCGTCCTTGCCGGGAAAAAAGTGATAAAGGCTGCCCTTCTTCACGCCAGCGTGCGCACAGATCTCGGCCACGCCGACGGCGCCGTAGCTGCGGCCAAGGATCAGCGACCGTGCGGCGGCGATCAGGGCGTCGCGTGTCCGGGTTGGGGTGAATGCATCGGCCATACATTGAAGAATAGTTGACCGGTCGGTAAATTGGAAAGCATCGGATATCTAGCGAGGCCACCATGTCCATCCCGGTTATCAACGCGCAGGCGGTCACGATTCCGGTTCGCTACGAGGACAGCTGGCAGGACGGCTTCGGCGCCCGCGGCTGGAAGCTGGACGTCGCCGGGCTGGGCGCCGACGTGATTGCCGCAACTCCCTATTGCGGGGATCGCATTCCGACCTCGGTGTTTGTCCATGACATCGTCGACCATCTCCTGTGCGGTTTCAGTCTGTCCGGTTACGTCGACGAGGCCGCGGCCCTGATCCAGCTCTCCCTGCGAACCCACTCTGACCCCGTCCCGGACTATCAGCAGATGGTCGACGAAGATCTGATCCCGGGGCTTAGCCAGCACGATGACTGGGTCGAGCTCCTGCCGGCCTCGCTCAACGTCTCCCCCGAGAGCGTCGGGGACCCCGGCCTCCTCCTGAACGAGCTTCGCGACAAGCTGGGTGACGGGGCCCTGCGCGCCCTGCTGACCGCCGGGTTCGTCCGCGAAGGCTGGAAACGAGCGGAAGATGCCCGGCACTACTGGGAGGGGCTTGGCCTGCGTTATCCGGACCGCGGCACGACCGCCCTGGCACTACAGGAGCTATTCGAGTGGATGGATGCCACGGTGCGCGAACAACTGTGGATGCACGCGACTGGACAATTCCTGATCCATCGCGAGCACGTGACCTTCCGGTTTTCCCGGCCTGAGGGCGCAGGGCATCGGTCAGTAAATGTCGCTTCCGGTCATTGAAGCCGACCCACAAGACCGCAGATCTGCGCCCAGGCTTCACGCCTGCAGGTCAAAGTGCGATCCGAGGTGCTCGTTGGAGTTGGACTGCACCGAGCCGTCGGGCATGAAGGTCTGGCCCATGTCCGCTTCGTCGTCCGGATCGGCGTCCATCTGGGGGGCATCGTCGGCCTGCGGGGCCCCGTTGACCTGGCCGCCGGCCAGCGGCATCGCGGTGGCCTGCGTCGGCGGCGTCGCATTAAGGCCCTGGGGCGCGAATGCCGCCTCGTGTGCCGACGGGGCCTGTGTGGTGGACGCCGGCTGGGCCACATGTGGGGAAGTCGAGACGGCCGCGCCCTGTCCATTGACCTGACCGTTCGCCTGCGCTTGCGTGGCGGCCTGGGCCTGCTGTGCCGGCTGTGCGTGCGCCGCCTGCCCAGCCTGCCCGGCCTGCCCGGCCTGCGCCGGTCGGTGGCCAGCCTGCCCGGCGTTGTTCGGGCTTTGCGCCGAATGGACCGGCCGCGCCAGCGCCGCCTGATTCATTCCGATGCCGTCGATCATGAGGTGCTCCCGGTTTTCGTTGCACCCGGCACCCAAGCAGCGACCATGCCAGAACACTGGTGTTTTCCGTGAAGGGCGCCATGAGGCGCTCCCCGGGCGCCCGCCCCATGTCGCTGTCTTGTCCGGTGCGGCAAGCACGATCCGCCCGCCAGCAAGGGTGTTCCGGTCAAACCGGCCCTATTCGCAACCGATATCCTCGTGCCAGAGGTCCGGGTGTCGTTCGATAAACGCGGCCATCAGCTCCTGGCAGGCGGCGTCCTGCAACACATCGACCTGCACGCCGTGCGAACGCAGCCAGTCCTCCTCTCCCATGAAGGTGGCGTTTTCCCCGACCACCACACGCGGGATGCCGTACAGCACGATCGCCCCGCTGCACATCGCACAGGGCGAGAGCGTCGTGTAGAGCGTGCACTCGCGGTAGATGCTCGCCGCCTGGCGTCCGGCGTTCTCCAGGGCATCCATCTCGGCATGCAGGATGGCGCTGCCGTTTTGCACCCGCCGATTGTGTCCGCGGCCGACGATGCGCCCGCCGTGCTCGATGACCGAACCGATCGGGATACCCCCTTCATCCCAGCCGGTTCGTGCCTCGTCCAGGGCTGCTTCCAGAAAAGGATTCATGACATTCGTCCGGGTTTGTTCGAGAACTGATTGTGTAGACTCATGGACTGAGGTGCGAATTCGGCGCCAACCACCCTCCCCTTGACGGGCTCGATACGAGAGACTTTCCATGCGCCGCCGCATCATCGGCATCCCTGTCGGTATCCTCCTGGGCGTCGCGCTCGCCTTCGTGCTGGCAAACGTTGCCCTGTTCAACCTCCTCCCGAAACCCGACCGAGTGAAGGCCCCGGTGGCCATCGACTACGGCACCTCGGACAGTGCATTTCGCCGCGGAATGGGGCTCACGCTGCAGCAGCCGATTGTCTCCGGCAACGCGCTGGAGCTGCTGCGCGACGGCGAGGCCATCTACGACGCCAAGATCGAGGCCATCGAAGGCGCTGAACAGACGGTTACCTTCGAGGTATACGAGTTCTGGGGCGAGCAGGCCGCCCGCTTCGCCGAGGCCTTCGCACGCGCGGCGGAGCGCGGGGTCAAGGTTCATGTGGTGATCGACTACGTGGGCTCCGTGCTCGCGGATCAGGAAAAGTTCGACCGCATGACCGGAGCCGGCGCGGAAGTCGTGCGCTGGCGCGAGCCCTCCTGGTATCAGATGTCACGTTTCAACCACCGTACGCATCGAAAAATTCTGGTGGTGGACGGCAGAACCGGATTCATCGGCGGCGCGAACATCGCGGACACCTGGGTGCCCGCCGAGGACCACGAGCCCTACCGCGACAACCACTTCCGTGTCACCGGGCCCGTTGTGGGCAACTTGCAGGCGGCATTCATGGAGACCTGGCTGGATGCCAAAGGCGAACTGAAGCTGGGCGATGCGTATTACCCGGAACTCGAGGCCGAAGGTGAGCTGGATGCGCAGGTCGTCAACAGCGCCCCGCGCGAGGGCCGTCATCGCATTCGCAAGATGTTCCTGCATGCCCTGGCAGCAGCCGAGGACCAGGTGACCATTGCGACGGCGTACTTCTATCCCGACCCGGACTTTCTCGATGCGCTGACCGACGCGGCCGACCGCGGCGTTCGAATCCGCGTGCTCATGCCGGGCGACAGCATCAACCACGGTTTCGTACGACATGCCTCCGTGAATCGCTGGAGGCCCATGCTGGAGGCCGGGGTCGAGCTGCACGAATACCACCCGCGGATGTATCACTCCAAGCTGATGAGCGTGGACGACCGCTGGGCCAGCATCGGCTCGGCCAATCTGCACAACCGCTCATTCCGCCTGAACGACGAAACCAATCTGAACATCTATGACGAAGACTTCGCCCGCTCGATCCGGGAACTGATCGAGGAAGACAAGGCCGAGGCCGAGCGGATGACGATCGAGGCCTGGGAAAACCGGCCCTGGAAATACCGCATCTACGGCTGGATCGCGCGCATCATCGGGCCGTACATGTAGCGGCCCCGAGCCGGAGCCGGCCTTTTCAGTTGGCGACGGGCCGGGCGCCACCCTCGGCATCGATCTCCACTACCAGCATGTCGCCCGCGCCGATACTGCGACCGGACAGTTCCATGATGTTCGCACGATGCGTGACATACACCGCCGGCCCCGCATCGCGCGCAAATGCCTCCGCAAGATGCTGGTGCCAGGCACGCATGCGGCGCTCCCGGTCGGGTTCATTGGTGCGGAAGATCGAGCCCAGCGCATCGAGGATCTCCGGCTCGCCGTAGCCCAGCAGGCGCGCCGTATCCGCATTGCGGCACCACGGGCCGGCAAATACGCGGATCTCGGCCAGTCCGGCGGCGCGCAGACGTTCACCAAGCTCGCGCGCCTGGTCACGGCCCAACTCGGAGAGGTTGCGCTGGGTTGTGCAGTCCTCGAGATCGAAACCCGGAGGGTCCCCGATACCTGGCGCCGCGGCATGCCGTATTAACAGGATCCGGTGGGGCTCCTGCAACTGAGCAACAATGACGTGCTCCGCAGCCAGTTCGTCCGCCCAAACCGGTGTGCCAAACAGACACCCCACTACCAGGGCCAGCCCAAGCAGCAGCCGTTTCACAGTTCCGATTTCCTCCGCTACACCACCGCGCGACTCCACCATGCAGAGCCATCACCGCCGCCGGACTAATCGGGGCGGCAGAGCCCGTCACCACAGCGCGACCGCCAGCGTCGACGCGCAAACCCGTTATAGACCCGATCCATCAGGCGCACCACGGGCGGCACGCGCGACAGCACCCGCCCCAGCAAGCGGTAGTACGGCAAATGCCGCCAGACGACGACAAACGCCCAGGCCCCACTGTGGATCTGTCCCTGGGCGTCGACCACATGCATACGCCGCATCGCCGCATCCCAGTCGATGCGCCACGCCTTCAAGGGTGCCGCGTCGGCGTGGATATCCTGCCAGTCCACGCGACCGGCCTTGTCCAGCCGCCGGTAGTGGCCGATCTCGCGCCGACAAAGTGGGCAGCCGCCATCGAAAAAGACGATGGGGCGCCGCCCGGATAACGAATGGTCAGGCATGGCCGACCGGGCCCAGGTATTGATATTCGGCCTCCGGCAGCGAGCCCAACGCACGTTCTACCACGTCGCGCGCCAGATCGCGGGTCATCTCCGGATGTGCCGGGATCATGTCGGTGCGCACGGCGAGCGCCATTGCCAGCGCCTGCAGCACATCTCCATTGCAGGTGTCGCCCAGCAGTGCAATCTCGTGATCCAGGGTCTCGACCAGCCGGTCCAGCAACTGCTGGACACGCACGGCGGACCCGGTCTCGGGATGCAAACGAAACTCGAAGGAAACGGCCTCTCCACTGGGGGTGGTATACCGATAGGGCATCACGTCCATGGGTCTCTCCTTCTTGTTCGTGTGGATCGGATGGTATCGCCAGGCCGAACGGCGGCTTAGGCTTACGTGGTTGGGCCACGCATGACGGAAACAGTTCAACCAGGAACGAGTTTCCCCGTCGGTCAAGATGGGGTCTGCATCGTTACTGGACCCAACCGTATCAGACCACACCGACGGGATACGCGATCGAACCGCGAGTCGAGGTATTCTTGACCTCGATGAATATGGGACTGCACTTACACGCAGGGTGGCACTGATGGCCCGTCGACGACGCGGACCGATTACCCGTCTGCTACGCGCACTGACCTGGCTGCTGGCCGGGACGCTCACACTCGCGGTCACATTCGCGCTCGGCCTGATCGTGCTGTTCGCCAAGGTCAACCCGCCCTATGGCATGGCCATGGTCGTCGCCACGGACTGGCAGACCGCATCCCGCCTACGGCCGGAATGGCAGCGCCTGGACGACCTTCCGCGTCACCTGATGCTGGCCGTGATCGCAGCGGAAGACCAGCACTTTCCGGTACATCGCGGCTTTGACTGGGGCTCCATGCGCCAGGCGGTAGACGACCACATGCTGCACGGCCAACGCCTGCGCGGGGCCAGCACCATCAGCCAGCAAACGGCCAAAAACCTGTTCCTGTGGCACAAGCGCTCCTGGGTCCGCAAAACGCTGGAGGCCGGATTCACGGCCGGTATGGAAACCATCTGGCCCAAGCGCCGCATCTTCGAGGTCTACCTGAACCTGGCCGAGTGGGGTCCGGGCATCTACGGGATCGAGCACGCCGCCCAGCACTACTTTGGCGTATCCGCGCGCGAACTGGACCGCCACCAGTCCGCACGCCTGGCCGCGATCCTCCCCAGCCCGGGCAGCTACAACCCGGTCAACCCCGGCCCGCGCCTCAGCCAGCGGATCGCCTGGATCGAGCGCCAGATGAACCAGCTGGGCATCGCCTGGCTGGACCCCATGCTGCTGGAATAGCCCCTGCGCTCGCTCCACGGGCGTGAAAATGCCCTGGTGTTTCCCTAGACTACGTTCCTCCGCTGTCGCACGGATGCTCGCACTGGCGTCCTCCTGGCGACCCGCGAACCCCGTCCAAACCCGAGGTCCGCCCGTGTCCCCCAGCCGCTTTTTGCGTCGCCCCTTCTTCCTCCTCCTCACCCTCTTCTCGCTGTTGCTGCTCATGCCCCTGGGGACCGTTCAGGCCCAGGAGGGTGGCGATGGAGGTGATCTGCATGACGCGCTGATCGAGGCACTGGAGAACGAAGAGGCACGCGAACGCCTGCTCGAGACACTGCGGGCCGAACGTACCGGGGACGACGAGAGTACGGCAGACGATGAGGCGGCGGTCGACACCGACGAACTCACGTCGATCCCGCGCCAGATCGCCCAGTTCACCCAATCGCTGGCCGAAGGCACAGTGCAGGAGATTCGGGCCCTGAACGAGATCGCCGTGGATATTGGCGACAAGCTGAGCTCGATCGACCCGGTGGTATTCGGCGCGGGGGTGCTGGACCTGGCGATCCTGATTGTCCTGACGATCGCCGCCTTCCTGATCCTGCGGCGTCTTGGCAGCCCGATGTTTGCGGCGCTGGACCGCTGGGTGATCAATTCGCCGGAGCAGTACCACCTGCTGCGCGCACTCCCCGCCGTACTCCTGGCCGCGCTGATCGATTTCCTGATCGTGATCCTGGCCTGGGTCGGGGGTTATGGCCTCGCGCTCTTTGTGCTCGGGGAGTCCGGAGAGATGCTGACGCGGCACTCGCTGTTCCTCAACGCCTTCCTGCTGATCGAGGTCACCAAGGCGGCCCTGCGCCTGATCTTCGCCACGCGCTACCGGGGCCTGCGGCTGCTGCCCATGGCCGGCGACGAGGCCGCCTACTGGAATGCCTGGCTGGCACGCCTGGTCACGTACATCGGCTACGGCCTGCTGCTGCTGGTGCCGCTGGCCAACAATCATCTCTCCAGCGAGGCCGGGCGCTCGCTGGGGCTGCTGGTCATGCTGACCGCTTTCCTCTACGCGGCGGTCATCATCCTGCAGAACCGCCAGCGCGTGCATGACCGCCTGATCCTGGTCGCCAATCGTGCCGGATTCGCCTTCACGCGCATGACGCTGACCTTCCTGGCGAACGCCTGGCACTGGATCGCGCTGATCTACTTCCTGACCCTGGCAATCGTCAGCATCACCCGCCCGGAAGATGCCCTGCCCTTCATGGCCAAGGCCACCGGACAGACGGTACTGGCCGCATTCATCGGGGTCTTTGTCGCCAACGTGCTCAGCCAGATCATCGGCCGCGAGATCCGGGTTCCGGACGAGACTCGCATGAAGTTCCCGATGCTCGAGGCACGCCTGAACTCGTACATCCCCAAGGCGCTGAAGACGATGCGCCTGGTGATCCTGCTCATCGTGCTGGCAGTGATCGCAGATGCCTGGGGCGCGTTCAATCTCGGCGCCTGGATTGCCTCCGATACGGGCATGTACGTGCTCGGCACTGCGATCTCGGTCGCCCTGATCCTGATCGGTGCCCTGGCCATCTGGCTCGTGTTCGCCAGCTGGATCGAACACCGCCTGAGCCCGAATACCGGCGAGGGCGAGCCCGGGGCGCGCGAGAAGACCCTGCTGACCCTGTTCCGCAATGCGGTCGCCGTCGTGCTGGCCGTGATGACCGCCATGATCGTGCTGGCCGAGATTGGCGTGAATATCGGCCCGCTGCTGGCCGGCGCCGGCGTGCTCGGCCTGGCGGTTGGCTTCGGCGCACAAAAGCTGGTGCAGGACATCATCACCGGGGTGTTCATCCAGCTGGAGAAAGCCATCAACACCGGGGACGTGGTCACGGTGGCCGGCATGACCGGCGTGGTCGAGAAGCTCACGATCCGTTCCATGGGCCTGCGTGACCTGTCCGGCACCTATCACCTGATCCCGTTCTCGTCGGTGGATGCCGTCTCCAACTACATGCGCGAGTATGGCTATCACGTGGGCGAGTACGGCGTGGCCTATCGCGAGGACATCGACGAAGTGATCGTGCGCCTGCGAGAGGCCTTCGAGGAACTCAAGGAAGATCCGGACCAGGGTCCGAACATCCTCGACGAGATGGAGGTACACGGCGTGACTGCGCTGGCCGACAGCTCGGTCAACGTGCGCATCCGCATCAAGGCGCTGCCCGGTACGCAGTTTGGCCTGGGCCGCGCGTTCAACCGCCTGGTGAAGAAGCACTTCGACGCCGCCGGTATCGAGATCCCGTTCCCGCATCAGACCATCTACTTCGGTCAGGAAAAGGACGGCAGCGCTCCGCCCGCGCACCTGCGTCTCAGCCAGGAGCAGGGTGAAGACACCGACGACGGTCGCGACTACTCGAAAGACCAGCGGGCCCGCCCCAATCCGAAGCACAAGGGCGATTACGACGAGGCCGAGGACTGAGCGAGACAGGGCCGGTGTACGGATTCACGCGGACGACTTCCCCCGAAGGGGAAGTCGCGCCATGATGAAGGCATGCGACTGCTGATTCTGCTCGCACCGCTCGTGCTGCTTCTGGCCTGGGCACCGAGCTGGTGGGTACGCCAGACGATGAGGAAGTACAGCCAGCCGGAGGACCGCTACGACGGGACCGGCGCCGAGCTTGCGCGTGACCTTCTGGATCGCCATGGCCTGCATCACGTGCGCGTCGAATCCACCCGCGATGGCGACCACTACGATCCCTTCGATCGCGCGGTGCGGCTGTCGGAGGACAACCACGACGGTCGCTCGCTCACCGCGATCACGGTGGCTGCGCACGAGGTCGGGCACGCGGTGCAGCACGCTCAGGACTACCCGCCCCTGCGCATGCGCAGCAACCTGGTCTGCCTGTCTCGCTACGGACAGCAGATCGGGGCCTGGCTAATGGTCGCGATCCCCATCATCACGCTGATCGCCCGGCATCCGGCACCGGGCATCCTGTTCTTCCTGGCCGGGATTCTGTCGATGGGGATCGCCGCGCTGGTGCACTTCGTCACCCTGCCCACCGAGTTCGACGCGAGCTTTCGCCGCGCCCTGCCGATGCTGCGCCGGGGCAATTACCTGCACCCGCCGGACTATCCCCATGCCCAGCGCATCCTGAAGGCCGCGGCCTACACCTACGTCGCCCAGTCCCTGATGAGCCTGTTGAACATCGCGTCCTGGTTCCGCTTCCTGCGGCGGTAGCGCATGGACCGCTGCCCGCTGTGTACCGCACCTCTGCGCCCGTTCTTCAGCCGCGGGGTGCGCGACCCTTCGCCCGGGGACTACCAGCGCTGCAGGGGCTGCTCGCTGATTGTCCTGAAGCACCGTTACTGGCCCACCCTCGCATTCGAGCGCGAGTACTACCAGACACACGAAAACCGGCCGGACGACCCCGGGTATCGGCGGTTTCTGGGCCGCCTGCTTGCACCGCTGGAGGCGCACTGCCCGCCACCGGCGCAGGGCGTGGACTGGGGCTGCGGCCCCCATCCGGTACTGGCGGACATGCTGTGTGCGCGCGGCTACTCCATGCAGACCCATGACCCCGTATTCGCACCTGACCGTCCCGAAGCCCGTGCATGCTTCGATCTCGTCACCTGTACCGAGGTTCTCGAGCACCTGCATGACCCGATCGCCATCCTTGGCGAGATGGCCACCCTTCTGCGCCCCGGCGGCACGATTGCGATCATGACCGGCTGGCCGCCCCCCGCGGCGGCCTTTCATCGCTGGCACTATCGCCGCGACCCTACCCACGTGGCCTTCTACGGGCCCGACACCCTGCGCTGGATCGCCGCGCATCTTGGCTGGGCGATCCACCTGCCGGCACCGGACATTGCGCTTTTTCGCATCCCGGAGCCCCAGGGAAACGAAAAACGAGAAGCCTGCAACGAAATCCGGGCTGCCCCGGAAACCTCGGCTCGCGCCTGTTAAGCTGTTGTTAAGTCGCCACGCACTAAGCTTCCCACCGTACTTTCACGAGGAGAGTTGTTATGACGAACCGTTCCCGGCCTCTCGCCGGTTTGATTGCCGCCGCCGCGCTTGCGCTCGCCAGTCCGCTGGTGATGGCCCAGGGCATGGGTCAGGAAGGCATGGGCCAGCAGGGGCAGCAGGAAGGCGGGGCCAACCCGCAAATGGAAATGCAGCAGCTGCAGCAGACCCTGGCCGAGACCCAGCAGCAGGCGATCGAGAACAACCCTGATCTGGAGCGCAAGGGCGAAGAGCTTGAGAACCTGGTGCTCGACAAGATGGAAGAGGCCGGTTACCAGCCCCGCCAGGATCTTGAAACCCTCGAAGGCGCCGAAGAACGCCTGCGCGACCCGGACCTGAGTGCCGAAGAGCGCCAGCAGGTAATCCAGTCCGAAGAGGTCCAGCAGGCGCAGATGAACCTGCAGGAGGCCCAGCAGGCCGTCGCGCAGGACGAGGAGGTCATCTCCGCTCAGGAATCGCTGCGCGAGGACCTGATGGCCGCGATGCGCGAAGAGAATCCGGACATCGATGACATCATCGCGCGTCTGGAAACCCTGCAGCAGGAAATGCAACAGGGCGGAAGCCCGGGCATGGCACCCCCGCAGTAAGCCACGCTGAAGCATACGCTGGAAGGCCCCGGTCGCCGCTGGTGACCGGGGCTTTTTTGTGCAGGGTTGGGCGCTCCAGCGAGTGCGATATATACCCTAAAGGCTATATATCGTATTGAATGCCTTTGATAGAAGAAAATAAGCCGACCTTCTATAATCTTCCCTCCCCTGACTGCGCCCGGCCCAACCCCGGGCCAGAGATGGCTGCCAATCACGTGACGACGGCCCTGGCAGCCATACAGCCCGGGTGCGCCAGGCACGCGGGATCGCTCGACTAGCCGTCGTCTTCGTCACGAACAGGCCAAGCGAGTACCGCCATGAATTCGATCCTGCTGCGCATCTTTCCGTTCCTGAGCTGGCGTCCCACCAAGGAAACGCTCAACGCGGATCTGATTGCGGGGATCTCGGTGGCCCTGGTCCTGATCCCGCAATCCATGGCCTATGCGCAACTGGCCGGTCTGCCTCCGGTGTACGGGCTCTATGCCTCGCTGCTGCCGGTGATGGTGGCCGCGCTGTGGGGTTCCTCGAATCAGCTCGCCACCGGCCCGGTGGCAGTGGTATCCCTGCTCACGGCATCGGCCCTGGTGCCGCTGGCGGCCGAGGGCTCATCCGAATTCATCATGCTGGCGATTGCGCTCGCCCTGATCGTGGGCGTAATCCAGCTGGTCATGGGCCTGTTCAAGCTGGGCGCGCTGGTCAGCTTCATCTCGCACCCGGTGATCGTCGGCTTTACCAACGCCGCCGCGATCATCATCGGGCTGTCCCAGATCAACAAGCTGCTGGGGGTACCGATCGACACCTCCGGCCACTTCCTTCTGGGTCTTTGGGGTGTCGTGCTGGAGCTGGGGCACACCCATTGGCCCACCCTCGCCTTCGGCCTGGGCGCGATCGCGCTGATGGTCGGCATGAAACGCGTCGCCCCGAAGATTCCGGGCGTGCTGGTCGCGGTGGTTGTCACCATCCTGGTCTCCTGGCTGATCGGGTACGAGCGCAAGGCCGACACGACGCTCGCCCAAATTGCGCCTGGCGAGCTGGTCGAACTCGCCCAGCAGATCGAGGAGAAGCAGGGACAGGCGGCCAATCTGGATGACCGCGTGCGCGAACTGGATCTCGAGATTCAGGAGGCGGCCCGTGGCGATGCACCGGCCCTGCGCTTCGAGCAGGAGCAGGCCGCACTGCAGCGCGATGAACTGCGCGCCGAGCTCGCCCCACTGCGCGACGAGTTGCGCAACACAACGTTGCGCCGACTCCCGGCGACGGACGACGAACCCGAGCGCTTCATCGCCGATGACCACATGACGGATGCCGAACGCGAACGCGCCGAGCGCACCTCGTGGCGGATCGAGCAAGTGGACGGCGATGAGGTCTCGCTCAATGGTGGCGGCGCTGTCGTGGGCAACGTACCCCAGGGTCTGCCGTCAATCTCCGCACCAGAGATCACCTTCGGAACGATCACCACGCTCCTGACCACGGCCTTCGTGATCGCGCTGGTCGGCTTTACCGAGGCCATTGCGATCGCCAAAGCCATGGCCGCGCGCACCGGCCAGCGTCTGGACCCGAACAAGGAGCTGATGGGACAGGGCCTGGCCAACATCGCCGGCGGCTTTACACAGGGCTACCCCGTCAGCGGTTCGTTCTCGCGCTCGGCGGTCAACCTCAATTCGGGTGCACGCACCGGCCTGGCCTCGGTATTTACAGCCGTGCTTATCGGGATCGCATTGCTCTTCCTGACGCCCCTGATCTACCACCTGCCGCAATCGGTACTGGCGGCGATCATCATGATGGCCGTGGTCGGGCTGATTAACTTCAAGGCAATCAAGCACGCCTGGGTGGCCAACAAGCATGACGGGGCGGCCGCGGTGGTCACCTTCATCGCCACCCTGGCGATGGCCCCGAATCTCGACTACGGCATCTTGATGGGTGCCGGTCTGGCCATCGTGCTGTACCTGTACCGCACCATGCAGCCGCGCGTATGCGAACTGGCCCGCTACGACGACGGGACGCTTCGCGAGGCCCAGCGCTACGGGCTGGAGACCAACGAGAAGGTCGGCCTGATGCGCTTCGACGGCTCGCTGTACTTCGCCAACGTCCCCTACTTCGAGGACGCGGTACTGGACCTGGTCGCGCGCCACCCACAGGCCAAGTATCTGATCGTGGTGGGCAAGGGCATCAACGAGATCGACGCCTCCGGCGAGGAAGTGATCCACCAGCTGGTGCACCGCCTGAAGGCGCGCGGCATCACCCTGGTCTTCGCCGGCGTGAAGGCACAGGTCCTGGAGGTGATACAGCGCACCGGGCTCGAGGACATTATCGGCAAGGACAACATCTTCAAGTCCACCGACCACGCGGTTAAGGAGATCTCCGAACGCGTGGGTGAGCCAATCAAGTGATCGCGAGAGCCCACGCCACGGACGGCGAAAAGGGCTGCACCCACCGGCGTCAATCGCTACACTGAGCAGGTTACGAACCCAAGAGGAGTTGACCCGTGTCCCGAGACCAGATCGTTCGCTCGAGTCGCAATCCGTCCAGCACCGGTTCCATCAGCGAGACCATCTCGACCAACAAGGTCATCCGCCAGACCTACATGCTGCTGTCGGTGACGCTGGCATTCAGCGCCGTGATGGCCTTCGTGGCGATGGCTGTGGGCGCCCCGGCGGTGCACTGGCTGGTCCTGCTGGCGGTCCTGATTGGCGGCCCGTTCGCCATCCATGCCGCTCGCAATTCCGCGCTCGGACTGGTGCTGACCTTCGCCTTCACCGGCGTGCTGGGCTTCTTCCTCGGCCCGATCCTGAGCATGTACCTGGGCCTGCCCAACGGGCCGCAGATCGTCGGCAATGCCTTTACTGCCACGGCGGTCGCCTTTGTCGCGCTGTCCGGCTATGCCCTGGCCACCAAGAAGGACTTCAGCTTCCTGGGTGGCTTCCTGGTGGTCGGCCTGATCGTCGCCCTGCTGGCGATCGTCGCGAACATCTTCCTGGCGATCCCGGCGCTGTCGCTGACCATCTCGGCGGCCGTGGTGCTGCTGCTGTCGGCGGCGATCCTGTTCGACACCAGCCGCATGATCCACGACCCGGAGGCCAACTACATCATGATGACGGTCTCGCTGTACGCGAACCTCTATGTGATGTTCCTCCACCTGCTGAACCTGTTCCACGCCTTCATGGGCGACAACTAACAGTCGCAGGCCGACAGGCAAGCGATTCGGGCCCCGCGATGCGGGGCCCTTTTGTTGGGAAACACTGATCAATGTACACGCTCGCGTTGGTACCCCAGGTTTTCCGAGGCAAGCCGCATCGTGCGGTCGGTAGTGATCCTGTCCGCAAGCGTCGCAACACCGTTTCGCCTGGTAAACGCCATGACTGAACTGCGACACGGGGTATTTCTCGACCTGTCCACGGTGGATCGCGACGACCTGGACCTCACCCCCCTGCGCGAGGCCCTTCCCGAGTGGGACCTGCACCCGCGCACAGACCCCGACGAGATCGCCGCCCGCATCGCCAGTGCCGAGGTTGTGGTCACCAACAAGGTGGTGCTCGACGAGTCGCTGCTGGCCGCGGCCGCAAACCTGCAGCTGGTCTGCGCGGCGGCCACCGGCACCAACAATATCGATGTCGCCGCCGCGAACCGGGCGGGCATCACGGTCAGCAATGCCCGCGACTATGCGACAGACTCCGTGGTACAGCATGTCTTTGCCCTGCTGCTGACGCTGGTCACGCGGCTGGACGACTACCGCGCCGATATTCGCGCCGGCCACTGGAGCGCGTCCGATCAGTTCTGTCTGCTGGATCACCCGATCCGGACCCTGGCGGGCATGCGTCTGGGCATCATCGGCCATGGCGTACTGGGCCAGGCCACGGCACGCGTCGCCCGGGCCTTCGGCATGCAGGTTCAGGTGGCCGCAAGCCTGCGCAAGGCGGTGCCCTCGCCTGCGGATGACGCGGATCGAATCCCGCTGCCCGAGCTCCTGGCGACCAGCGACGTGGTCAGCCTGCATTGCCCGTTGTCCCCCGAAACCCGCCACCTGATCGACGACAACGCACTGCGGCAGATGCCCACTGGGTCAATCCTGCTCAATACCGCCCGTGGCGGCCTGGTCGATCCCGAGGCCCTCGCGCGGCATTTGCGAGCGGGCCACCTGGGCGGTGCCGGCATCGACGTCCTGGAGCCCGAGCCCCCGCCCGCAGACCACCCCCTGCTGGCAGCGGACATCCCGAACCTTGTGCTGACGCCACATACGGCCTGGGCGGCCCGCGGTGCCCGTCAGCACGTGATCGAGGAGGTCGCAGCCAACATCCACTCTTTCGCCCAGGGACAGCCCCGCCATGTCGTCAGCTGACCCATCCCGCACCGACCACGAACTGATCGCGCGGATCGAGGCGCTGGAAGTTCGCCTGGCGCATCAGGAATACACCCAGGAAGAGCAGGCCCGCGTCCAGCACGAGCTCCAGCAGGACAACCAGGAACTGCGCCGCCAGCTCCAGTGGCTCCGCGACCGGTTGCGGGAACTCGAGGACCAGGGTGGCGGCCCCGGAGACGGCAACGAGCCGCCTCCGCCGCACTACTGACCGTGACCCTTCAAGTCCGCGCAGAACCCGGGCAGGAGGCCCGAGGCCGGGAGATCGACCACTACCTGAGAGCCCACGGCTATCGCCACCTGGGCGAGGCGCCCCTGGTACTGGAGGTCGGCGCGCACGGGCTGTCGCTGATCCGCGAGGAGGGTCGACGCGAACTGCGTCTGCATCTGGACTTTGCCACCGGCCGTCAGGGATATCGTCTGGCCCATAGCGGGCATCAGCGAGAGGGCCTGATCCGGGCCATGGGCAACATCCCGCGAGACAGCCATGTGGTGGACGCCACCGCCGGCCTGGGGCGCGATACGCTGCTGCTGGCCGCGCACGGCTTCCGCGTGGATGCCTGGGAACGCCACCCGGTCGTCTACCTGCTGCTGGCGGATGCCCTGCAGCGCGCCGCCCATGACGAGGCGCTGGCCCCGATTGTCGAGCGCATCACGCTGCACGCGGGCCTGGCCACGCCAGCGACCCTGGGCACACCGCCCGTCGCCGCCGTGTTCGATCCCATGTTTCCGGAGCGGGCCAAGCGCACCGCGGTCAAGAAGGACATGCAGCTGACCCAGGCCCTGATGGAGGGCGCCCCGGACCCCGACCCGGAAACCACGCTGCAGCGTCTGCGCGAGGCGGCCACGCGGCGGGTCGTCGTCAAGCGGCCCCTGCATGCCCCTGCCCTGGGTCCCGACACGCCCCAGGGCAGCGTCCGGGGCAAGAGCGTACGCTTCGACGTCTACGCACCCACCGTGCACGCCTGAATCCGGCCTCCGGGCCCGCCCACGCGCGCCTCACCGATCACGAACCACCCAGAATCAGCCTGTCGTCTCCGGAGAAACGGTACTCGGGGATCGGCAGATTGCGCCGGGCGTCCTGCCCGTCATACACCCGTCCGGCGGCGTCATAGCGGCCCCCACGGCAGCGATCGACGAACCCGCCGGACCAGTCCTCCGCCGCGTCCGGGTGCACCAGGTCCAGCTCGCAGCCGAGATCGGTGCTCTCGCCGATCACGACCAGCCACTCCGGCCGCAGACTACGCAGCGGCAGTTCCAGCCCGTCTGGCTGCTGGCCCCGGCGGGCGCGTGGATCGACCAGCTCGTCATCCTCGCCCAGCGCCTGTTGGAGAGCCGGGTCACGGTGCAGGACCAGGATGCGCCGACCCTCCCAGTCCAGCCGCTTGAGCTCGCCGGGGGCGATCGTATCCAGCTCCACGACGCGGCGCTCGGTCTCCCCGCCCCCCAGCATGGACAGGGCGTAGCTCGCAAGGACACCGGCGAACATCACCACCCCGCCCAGCACCATCAGCTTCATCAGGACGCGGATCCGTATTCGATTCAGGCTTTCGCCCGCGGGCTGCATCGTGAGTACTCCGGTCTGTAAAGAATGTGCTTTGCGCCTGGCCGGCGTGCCTCTACACTACGCGCATGACTACAGCCAGACGCTCCGGACGCCGCCACTACATCGGCATCCACAATGACTTGTACGGCGGCATGACGCCGGTCGGCAATATTATCCGCGATGCCTGGGTCTTCGGCTTCCTGCCGGAGACCGAGACCTGCGAGGGGTGGGACCTCGGGCGCATCCAGCAGCTCCACGACCAGGTCAACGCCGAGTGGGACAAGTACGACCTGCGCATCGCCAACCTCCCGCCCGAGCTTCGCGAGCGCCACACGCGCATCCACGATGCAGCGATCGAGCGTGCCCGCGAGCACGGCTGGATCCCCGGGAAGGACTACGACAGCGAGATGGGCGACGACGCCTAGCCCTAGGGAAACACTGATGCCAGGTACGGAGACCGAGCCGATGATCCGCGCCCTAGTCGTGATCGGGGCCCTGCTCGCCGCCATCGCGGTGGTGCTCGGTGCCTTCGGCGCACATGCCCTGCAAGAACGATTGTCCGAGCGCGCGCTGGCCACCTGGGACACCGGCGTCCAGTATCACTTCATCCATGCCCTCGCCCTGTTGCTACTGGCAGCGCTGTGGTCGCACCTGGCCAGCGGCTGGGCCACCGCCAGCGCCGTCGCCTTCGTGCTTGGCATTCTGCTCTTTGCCGGCAGCCTGTATGCCCTGGCACTGGGCGCCCCGCGCGTACTGGGAGCCATCGCACCTCTGGGCGGCACCGCCTTCATCCTCGGCTGGCTGAGCCTAGCGATCGCCGCCTGGCGGGCGTAGCAAGACATTTGCAAACCCGGACAAAGCCAGACTTGGCTTTTCTCAGCGCATCCAACATTTATACTGCCTGCGCCACAAGCATTGACTGAACCGAGAGACCCATGAGCCAGCCCTCCTTCGCCGTATTCGCCGAACAGACCCTCGACGAGATCTACAACCGCCTGAGCGACCAGGACGGTCTCGACGACCTGGACATCGACCTGATCGACGGTGTCCTGACCCTCGAATTCGAGGACGGGGCGCAGATGATCCTGAACCGCCAGGAGGCTGCGCAGCAGATCTGGCTGTCCTCGCCCGAGGGCCCGGCTCACTTCGGCTACAACGAGGACGAAGATGCCTGGCTGGATGACCGTAACGGGGACGACCTGCACGAGACCGTAGCCCGCGTGATCGGGCAGAAGCTGGGCGTACGCGTCGAGCTCTAGTCTCGGCCCGACCGGCCGTCTTCACCCTCCTGCGACGACGCCTCCGGAGATCCCTCCTCATCCAGCGCCCGCAGGTGGGCCTCCAGCTCCGCCAGCACCGGATGCGGCCGGTCCTCTTCCAGCGCGTTATCCAGTGCCCGGGTCGCTTCCAGCGCCTGGGGGTCCCCTCGCAGCGGCATGCGCGCGATCCCCAGCGCCAGCATGCGGAACTGGCGAAACACCAGGTAGCTGACGGTCGCGGTGATCAGCGCCGCCCACATCTGCTCCTGAAACCAAAGCCAGACGGCGATCCCGTAGCCGCTGAAGGTCAGCACAAAGATCCCCAGCGCGACACGGTGAGCGCGGGCCACAATGGCCTCCAGCACATCGCGATTGCGCACGACGAAGTCACGTTCGAAATGCATGCAGTTCGGTCCTCGGCCGCCTAGGGAAACACTGATTCATGTACACGCTCGCGCTCGAGTCGCTTTTGCGTGCGAACAAGGCGCGGTGACCGCCGTGCAGTCATTCTGCACAAGGGAGCCGCAACGCCGTGCGCGCGCCCGTTGTCATCAAAAACGGGCGGCCGAGCCCCTTGGGGTTGGCACCCCCGGTTCCCCGATCCTGCGTTGCGGCCCTTGCCGGTAGAACCACTACCGGCTGCGCACCGCGCCTTCTCTCGGAAAACCGGGGGTGCCAACGCGAGTGTGTACATGAATCAGTGTTTCCCTTACGGCTATGGTTGCTGGGCGCGCCAGCGTTCGAAGGTCGGATAGTCCTCATAGCCGCGCGTGAGCACATAGTCCATCACGTTGCGCAGCCGGTTCAGGTGCACGACCGAATCAATGCGGATGATCTCCTCGCCCGTCTCGTCGAAGAAGATCAGAGTCGGCGCCCAGTGCACGTCCAGTTCCGCCGCCCAGTCGCGCGGGTTGGTGCGTTGACCGTCCGGGGTCAGTACCGGCGTGTCACTGTCCTCGGCGTCCAGCTGGACGGCATCCATCAGGGCGATGCGGTCCAGCACCTCGTCTTCCTGCAACGGCTCGGTATGCAGGATATCGCAGGCATGGCAGGCCTCGCGCTCGAAGAACACCACCAGGGGCCGTTGCGCGGGGATCTTGCTGCGATCCAGCGCATAGGGCTCGTTAATAAAGAAGTCGCGCTCGTTGATGTCGTCCGTGTCGAACTTGGGCGGAGGGTCGGCGCGGTCGAGATAATCACGGAAACTCATCTCGCGGTCGTGACGCTCGGTCACGTAGTCGAGCAGCGCGCGGAATCGATACGGCGGGTAGTACCCCCGCATCTGGTGGATGCGCTCGCCCTCGTTATCATAGAAGGCGATGGAAGGGGTGAAGTTAAGCCGCTGTTCCGAGGCATATTCGCGTTCGAATTTGACCTCCCCGTCCAGCCCGGTCACCTCGCGGTCGCCGAGCACGTCGATCGCCACCACATCGAAGTTGTCCGACAGCTGCGCGCGAATGTCCTCTTTCTCGAAATTCACCTCGAACAGCTGTTCGCAGTACGGGCAGTCGTCCATCCCGTAGTACACGGCCAGCCCCTGCTTGCCGCGCTCCACGGCACGTTCCAGGTCCTCCGGCAGATCGAGAAAGCTCAGCTCGAACCAGTCCGGTGCGTGCAGGCCGATGATCCGCGGTGAATCGTCGAAATCGAAGCCCTCCTCGATCTCGGCCTGCGCCCACAGCGGCCAGCAAAGCAGCAGCACCAGCAGACTGACGAACGCAGTTGGCTTTCCGATTTGGCTCACATCCACCCCGCCTGAATCAACTTACTGTTCAGACGGCGGTTTCAGGACCGAGGTTCCACCGAGATAGGGACGCAGCCGCTCCGGGACCGTGATCGAGCCGTCGGCCTGCTGGTGATTCTCGAGCAGGGCGACCAGGGCACGACCCACCGCGACACCGGACCCGTTGATGGTATGCACCAGCTCGGGCTTGCTGCCTGCTTCCGGACGGAAGCGGGCCTGCATACGCCGCGCCTGGAAGGCCTCGAAATTGGAGCACGAGGAGATCTCGCGGTAGGCCTGCTGGCCCGGCAACCAGACCTCCAGGTCATAGGTGCGCGCGGCCGCAAAGCCCATGTCGCCGGTACTCAGCAGCATTACGCGATAGGGCAGCTCCAGTGCCTGCAGCACCGTCTCCGCGTGCCCGAGCAGCTCTTCCAGGGCCGCGCCGGACTGTTCCGGATGCACCACCTGCACCAGCTCCACCTTCTCGAACTGGTGCTGGCGGATCAGGCCGCGCACGTCACGCCCGTAGCTGCCCGCCTCCGAGCGGAAGCACGGGGTGTGGGCGGTCATCTTCAGCGGGAGCGCGCCGGCCTCGAGGATCTGCTCGCGCACCAGGTTGGTCAGCGTGACCTCGGCGGTCGGGATCAGCCGGAAACGCTGGTCGCAGTCCACCGAGAACAGGTCCTCATCGAACTTGGGCAGCTGGCCCGTCCCCTCCAGGGACTCCGGATTCGCCAGGTACGGGACATAGGTTTCCTGGTAGCCATGCTGCTGGGTGTGCAGGTCGAGCATGAACTGGGTCAGCGCGCGGTGCAGACGCGCCATCTCGCCGCGCATCACCACGAAGCGGGAGCCGGCCACGCGTACCGCCGCCTCGAAATCCAGCCAGCCGCCGGGCAGGCCCAGGTCCACGTGGTCGCGGGGGGTGAAATCGAACTCGCGCGGGGTGCCCTCGCGGCGCACCTCGACGTTCGCCGCCTCGTCCTTGCCGACGGGCACGTCCTTCTGCGGCAGGTTCGGGATGCGCATCAGCAGCGCGTCCAGCTCCTGCTGCACGCCATGCAGGTCGGCCTCGCACTGCTTGAGTTCATCACCCAGACGACCGACCTCGGCCTTCAGGGGCTCGATATCCTCGCCCCGCGCCTTGGCCTGCCCGATCCCCTTGGAGCGGGTATTACGCTCGTTCTGGAGTTCCTGGGTACGAACCTGAAGGTCCTTGCGCCGCGCTTCCAGCGTCTCGAAGCGCTCGCGGTCGAGCTCGAAGCCGCGGCTGGCCAGGGCCGCCACGGTCGCGTCCAGGTCCTGGCGCAGACTGCGAATATCCAGCATGTCGGTAATCCGTTCACAAACGACCGGGAAGTCTACGGTCGCGGCCGCGCCCCGTCCATGGCCGGGCCGTCAGGCCCGTCCGGCCTCAGCCGCGTGACGCAGCGGCATTCCAGCGACGCCCCTGCACGCTACCCAGCCATACGCCCGCCAGCCACAGCACCAGGGATACGGACACATACAGCGCCGCACGTCCGGGATCGCCCGTCTCCAGCAACCACAGGCTCTCCAGGCTGAACACCGAAAACGTCGTAAAGCCCCCGCAGAAGCCGGCCAGGACAAACTGGCGGCTCACCGGATCGGCGGGCCGGCAACCCTCCGGGGCACTGATCACGGCGTAAAGCCCAATCAGCCAGGAGCCGGCCACATTCACCGCCAGCGTGTCCCAGGGAAACCCGGTTCCCATCAGGTGCAGCCCGGTCCACGACAGGCCATAGCGCGCCATGCTGCCCAGCGCGGCCCCCAGGGCGACGAACGCGGACAGGCGCAGCGAGTAGCCCGTCATGCCGCACCACCCGCGACACGGCCCAGCGCATGGCCGATATACACCAGCGCCAGCCCACCACCCAGTGTGAGCAGGACGTAGGCGATCGCCGGGCGCCAGCCGTCGCGTTCCGCAACACCCAACGTCTGCAGGCTGAACGAGGAGACCGTGGTGAAACTGCCGAGCACCCCCACCACCAGCAACAACCAGAGCCAGCGCGCTCCGGAGGGGTCCGCCACCAGCCCGATCGTCACGCCGATCAGCAGCGCGCCCGAGGCGTTCACGACCAGCGTCCCCCACGGGAAACGGCCTCCGGTGCGGTTATCAATCCACTGCGACAGCCAGAAGCGCGCCAGCCCTCCCAGCGCGCCCCCTGCCCCCACCAGCACAAGGCCCTCCCACCAGTCGATCATGACGGCATTGTCTGTGCCCGCAGTCGGCCTGTCGAGCATTTGCATTCGGCGCACCGATTCAGCGCCCTCCGCGGATCTGTTCAAATACAACTTGGCCATGCTTCGGCACACGCTAGTGCGCCTGTTCATCGACAAGCCCTGACACATCGCCTTTCCCGGCGCATGATTAGGACAACCGGAAGCAATGTACAGCCGCCATCCGTCAGGGATACACATGAGCGATCGCGAACCAGACCGCGACTGGCACAGCCGGGGCGTCGACCAGACCCTGGATGCCCTTGGCACCAACGCTGACGGCCTGGATAGCGAAACCGCCCACCAGCGGCTGGAAAAACACGGGTACAACCGGCTGCCCCAGCCGCCACGCCGTGGACCGCTGATGCGCTTTCTGGGGCAGTTTCACAACATACTGATCTACGTACTGATCGCCGCAGCCGTTGGCACAGCGCTCCTTGGTCACTGGCTGGATACTGGCGTAATCCTCGGGGTGGTGCTGATCAATGCCACCATCGGCCACATCCAGGAGGGCAAGGCCGAAAAGGCCCTCGAAGCCATCCGCGGGATGCTCTCGCCCCAGGCGCAAGTCCTGCGGGAGGGGCAACGCCGCAGCATTCCCGCCGAGAAGCTCGTCCCCGGCGATATCGTCTATCTGCAGGCCGGAGACCGAGTCCCGGCTGATCTGCGCTTGATCGGGGCGCACAATATGCGGGTCGACGAGGCCACGCTGACCGGCGAGTCGATCGCCAGCGACAAACAGACCGACCCCGTGGACAGCGACGCCGATCTTGGCGACCGTCAGTCCATGGCCTACTCCGGGACCCTGGTCGCCTTCGGCCAGGGGCGCGGCGTAGTGGTGGCCACGGGCGCCAATACCGAGATCGGCCGCATCTCCACCCTGCTTGGCGAAGTGGAGAGCGTCACCACTCCGCTGCTTCAGCAGATCGCCCAGTTTGGCCGCTGGTTGTCAGTCGCGATTGGCGTGCTGGCGGCACTCACCTTTGCATTCGGCTTCTGGGTGCGCGACTACGACCTGGTAGAGACCTTTCTCGCTGCAGCCAGCCTTGCCGTTGCGGCGATTCCCGAGGGGCTGCCAGCGATCATGACCATCACCCTGGCGATCGGGGTTCAGCGGATGGCTGCCCGTCACGCGATCATCCGCCGCCTGCCGGCGGTCGAGACCCTGGGCTCGGTTACCACCATCTGCTCGGACAAGACCGGCACCCTCACCCGTAACGAGATGACGGTAAAGAGCATCATCACCACCCAGGCAGAGTACGAACTGGGCGGGGTGGGCTACGAGCCGCACGGCGGGGTCACCCGCGACGGCCAGGAGGCCGATCCGGAGACCGATCCCCTGCTGGCCGAGACCTTGCGCGGTATCCTGCTGTGCAACGACGCCGAGGTCTATCTCAAGGGCGACCAGTGGACCATGGAAGGCGACCCGACCGAAGGCGCCCTGATCACCGCGGCGATGAAGGGCGGGCTGGAGCCGAAGCTCGTGAACAAGGAATTTGTGCGCGACGACGTGATCCCGTTCGAATCATCCTACAAGTTCATGGCCACCCTGCACCACGATCATGAGGGGCACGCCTTCCTCTTCCTCAAGGGCGCGCCGGAACGCGTACTGGCGCTGTGCAGCCACCAGCGCACCGACGATGAGGATGAGCCGCTGGACACCGAACACTGGCAGCAGTGGATGGATGATGTCGCCTCCCGCGGTCAGCGCCTGCTCGCTCTCGCTACCAAACGCATGGAAAGGCACTGCCGAGAACTCGAGTTCGACGACATCGAGAACGGAGGCCTCACCCTGGTTGCTGTCTGCGGAATCATCGACCCTCCGCGAGAAGAGGCAATCGAAGCGGTGGCTCACTGTCAGAGAGCCGGGATCCGCGTGAAGATGATCACCGGCGATCACGGCGTCACCGCACGGGCGATCGCCGACGAACTGGGCATCAGCACCGAAGGCGGTGTCGTGGTCGGCCACGAACTGGACGACACCTCGGACGATGACCTCCAGGCGATGGTCCAGCGGGTCGACGTATTTGCCCGCACCACACCGGAGCACAAGCTGCGGCTCGTTCGCGCGATTCAGAGCCACGGCGACGTGGTGGCAATGACCGGTGACGGCGTAAACGACACCCCTGCACTCAAACGCGCCGATGTTGGCGTGGCCATGGGGCTGAAGGGTACCGAGGCCGCACGCGAGGCCTCCGCAATGGTGCTGGCCGACGACAACTTCGTCTCCATCGCCAATGCGGTCGAGGAAGGCCGCACGGTCTATGACAACCTGAAAAAGGCGATCATGTTCCTGCTGCCCAGCAACGGGGGACTGGCCTTTACGATCGTCGCTGCCATTTTGCTGGGTCTGACCTTGCCGCTAACCCCGGTGCAGGTCCTGTGGGTCAACATGGTCAGTGCGGTTACCCTCGGCCTGGCGCTGGCCTTCGAACCGACCGAGCCGGGCGTGATGCAACGCCCTCCTCGCCCGCCCAATACGCCTATCTTGTCCGGCTTCCTGCTCTGGCGCGTCAGTTTCGTGTCCACCCTGCTGGTCGCCGGTGCCTTTGGCCACTTCCTGTGGCTGGAGCAGCAGGGGGCCGAACACGAGTTCGCCCGTACGGTGGCCATCAACACCCTGGTCATGGGGCAGCTGTTCTTCATGCTTACCAGCCGCTCTCTTCTGGCGCCCGCTCTCAGCCATGCAAGCCTCGTCGCCAGCCGACCGGCCCTGATCGCAATCGGGATCCTGATCGTGCTCCAGAGCCTCTTTACCTATGCCCCGCCACTGCAACTCCTGTTCGGCACCACCGCCATCGGACCGCAAGAGTGGCTGCGCATCCTCGCGTTCGGCCTGATCCTCTTTACCCTGGTGGAGCTCGAGAAGGCCCTGTTGCGCCGCAGGGGCTTCAACCCGCACCAGTAAAGGAGCACCGAGCCGGCAGCCGGCCGCGGCCGCCCCCGTCCGCGACTGGCTCACGCAGGACAGCCCGCCGGGGCCCGCGTACGCCTCCCGTGATGAAGGGCCAGAGTTTGCAATCGGCCCACCTGTTTTGTATCCGGACGGCGTGTTTTTGGATATTTCTTTACCTATTATCCGGTACATCGAAGTCAACACCCCGACGGGCAGCCAACAGCGCCAACCAAGGTCGAGACAATGATCGAGACGCAGTGGCTGATCCCTCTCCTCCCCTTCCTCTCGGCATTACTCGTCCATCTGTTCGGTGCCCGACTCGGCAAACGGGTCGCACGGCTGAGCGTGGGCATCAACCTGCTCGTCGTGCTGGTGGCCGCTTTCCAGCTGATCGCCTACATCGCCAGAGACACAGGGCCGCAATGGACGGTCATGGCCGGCGGCTGGGGCAGTCTGCAGATCGACCCGCTGAGCGCGATCATGGCGCTGGTCGTCGCCGGCATCAGCCTGGTGGTCCACATCTATTCGATCCGCTACATGATCGAGGAGCCGGGGTACGCGCGCTTTTTCATGTTGCTGGATCTGATGACCGGCTCGATCCTGCTGATGGTCATGGCCGGCGATCTGATCACCCTGCTGGTGGCCTGGCATCTGATCGGCGTCTTTCTCTATTTCCTGCTGGCGCACAACACCGAACCCGTTAACGCGCAGCGCTACGCGTTCTGGACGTTCATTACCTATCGCCTGGGTGACCTGCCGCTGGTACTGGCCGCGATGGTGCTCTTCCAGGCCTACGGGGCGCTGGACTTCCCCACCCTGTTCGCCCGGATCGAAGCGGCGCCGGACGCCCGTACGTTCCTGGACCTGCCGGTGGCCGGAACCGTGGCCTTCCTGGTGGCGCTGGCGGCCTTTGCCAAATCCGCCCAGTTCCCGCTGCACACCTGGCTGCCCTATTCCATGGAGGGACCGACACCGGTTTCGGCATTGATGCACGCGGGTATCGTCAACGCCGGCGGCATCATCATCAATCGCTTCGCGCCGGTATTCGTCCACAGCAGCGAGGTCCTGCATCTGCTGTTCATCGTGGGCCTGTTCACGGCGGTACTCGGTTCGATGCTGATGCTCGCGCAGAACGACATCAAGAAGTCGCTGGGCTATTCCACCGTGGGCCAGATGGGCTTCATGATCATGGAGACCGGTGCGGGTGCGTTCGCGCTGGCGATCTTCCACCTGATTGCCCACGGGCTGTTCAAGGGCACGCTGTTCCTGGGTGCCGGCAAGGTAATTGGCGCCGCGCGCAAGCACGACGGCGTGCCGAACGACCCGCTCTACGACTTTCTGGTCGAACGCAAGTCGGCCCCGGCCCGACTGCCATGGCTGTTGATCGGGGCTGCGATGCTGATCGTGCCGCTGGTGATCCTGGTGCTCGCACACTACTGGGTGGCCCCGGACTTCTTCCAGAAACAGGGCGCGATCGTGCTCCTGTTCTTTGGCTGGATCACGGGCGTCCAGGTGCTGTTCGCCACGCACCGGCTGGATACCGGCAATCCCTTGCGCATGATGGCCCTGATCGTCCTGTCATTCGCGGTAATCGTGGTCGGCTACAGCTTTGTCGGGCACAGCTTCGAGAGCTTCCTGTATCCGGATGCCGAGTTCCGCGAAGCGCTTTATACCGCGGCAGGCATCGACCAGATCACCTTCGGTGTGCTGATCGCGCTACTGGCGCTGGTCATGGTGGCCGGGTGGATGGGCGCCTATCTGACCCACGTGCGCCGCCAGCGGGTCGACAGGGAACATGGACGCACCTGGCTGACGCTGTACTCGCTGTTCTCCCGCGAGTTCTACGTCGCCGAGCTCTACACTCGCATGACGGTCTCGCTGCTGGCGGGTTCCCGGCGCCTGAATCTCTGGCTGAGGTGGGGTTGAGATGTCCGCTCTGCTGATCCTCGTCGCGGCATTCTTCCTGCCACTGTTCCCGATGAGCCTGGCGTTCAATGCGCTGGCTGCGCGCATCAGCAACACCTACGTGCAGGTGGCGCTTTTCGTGGCCTGGCCGCAGATCGGCGTGGCACTGATCCTGTGGGGTGATATCGCACCATTCGCTGGAGTGCTTGTCGTCTGGGCGACCCTGAGTGCGATCCTGTACGCCTTTCGCCTGTTGACCATCCGCGACGTCGGGCGCTGGGCGGCCTTGCTGGCCAGCTCCACTTGGCCCCTGGTGTGGCTGTTCGCCTTGCAGCGGCCGGCTGAGACGGACGTGATCGGCTTCGCCCTCGCGATGACAGCCGCCCCGTTGCTGATGCTCCTGGTACGCGATGCGCTTGTTCGACGACTGGAGACCGCCTATACCGGACTGCATGGCGGGCTGGCGCGGGATCTCCCCCGCCTGTCGGGCATGATCGTGGTAGCCACGCTCTGCACAATGGCCCTGCCACTGTTCCCCGGCTTCTTCGCTCTGCTGACACTGCTGGGTGGTGCCACGCCCGGGGTTGCCCTCGGGGTCCTGCTGACCTGGTTGCTGTGGAGCTGGGCAGGGGCGCGGCTGCTGCAAGGAACAGTGTTCGGGCCGCGCAGTGGCGCCATCGCCGAGGACCTGCCGGCCACATCGATATGGGCCTTCGCCGGACTGGTGGCATTGCTGGTGGTATCCGGACTGCTGTGGACTGGAGGTGCCCCGTGAAGCTGACCCTCGGACGCAAGCTCAAGATCCGCTCGATGGTGCACATGGCGGCCGAGCCGATTCCCAACTTCTGGCCCATGCGCACCTTCATCCATCACAACCCGCTTCACGGGCTGGAGAACTTGCCGTTCCCGGACGCGATCCGGCGCGGTGAAGAGCTGTTCCACGGGCGGGGATTCCTGCCCCGAGCCGACTACCAGCGACTGTTCCGCGAGGGCCGCGTGGACCGTGACACCCTCGAGGCGCGCGTCGATGCCGCTCTTGAGAGCCACCCGGCCCTTAGGGCGATCGGCGGGCTCGACCTGCTCTGCACGCTGCTGACCGAATGCCATGATCCGGTCATCACGCCGCGCACGCTCGCCGATGCCGACGACGTGGCGGCCGCCCTGAACGGTCGCGAACACACACCCTCTGCGACGGATACCGGGATACTCGCGGACCGGCTGCACGCCGCGTTTCCGGCTATGCGGCCGCTCTACGAGGCGCTCGATTCAGTGTTCGGCACACGTATCGGGCCCACGCTGGACGAACAGCTGATCAGGATCTGCCTGGACTACTTCGACGAAGGTCAGTCGGCATGGCAGATGCCCGGCCGCGAACAAGGCCTGTTCGCCGCGTGGAAGAGTGTCGTCCATCACCATCCGCGCCTGTTCCTGCGCGGCCAGCACACTCACAAAATCCTGGCGGAGTGTGACAGTCCCGAGGCGATCATCGCCCATGTCCTGGACGCGATCGGGATCCCCGAAGAGGCCTGGCCCGATCTGATCGTTCACGAACTGACTCGCCTGCACGGCTGGGCCGGCTTCATCCGCTGGCGCTCGACGGCAAGCCACTACCACTGGGCACGCGAACATCCGGCCGACCTGATCGATTTCCTGGCTATCCGCCTGGTGCTCGCGCTATCGCTGATCCGCGAACATGGCCGTCGGCACAAGTTGCCCGGTGACCGCAAGGCGCTCGAGGCCTTCCTGACCGAGCGACCCGGCGAGGCCTACCTGCGCCACGAACTGTTCACCGGGGCAATACTGCCGACTCAGGCCGAGATCGTCGAAGACGTTATCGCGCGTGGCAGGCCGGCCGAGATCGCCCGGCAGCTGGACCATTACCTGCCGGCCAAACGCCACGCGGAAAGTCGCGACCAGGCCCGCGCGCTTCACGCCCTGGCGTCGCTCGCCGGGAATCCCGCGCTGTTTGACGGGCTCGAGCGCGGACCGCTTGCCGCCGTGCTGGAACAGCTGGGCGAGTTCGAGCGGCACGAGGGTATGGTCTGGCTGGAGGCCATGGAGGCGACCTACCGCCGCAGCGTTCTGTCCGGCCTGCGGCTCGACCCGCCCGCACCGCGCGAAAAACGCCCGTTCGCGCAGCTGCTGTTCTGCATCGACGTGCGCTCCGAACGTGTCCGGCGTCAACTCGAGACCATCGGCGACTACCAGACCTACGGCATTGCCGGCTTCTTCGGGGTACCAGTGAGCTTCATCGCGCTCGGCAAGGGCAGCGAGGATCACCTCTGCCCGGTCGTGGTCACGCCGAAAAACCTCGTGCTGGAGGTGACCACGGGCGCCGAGCAGCTGGACCTGGACCTGTACTCCTCGGCGGAATACCTGCTGCACGACCTGAAGCACTCCGTGCTGTCGCCGTATTTCACCGTCGAGGCCATTGGTCTGCTCTTCGGATTCGACATGATTGGCAAAACCGTCGCGCCGGCGGCCTACCACCGATGGCGCAACAAGATCGAGTCGGACCAGCCCTCGACCCGCCTGATGGTCGACAAACTTACCCGTGAACAGGCGGATTCGGTGGTTCGCGCCCAGCAGCGGGTCATCATCGTCCAGGCGATTCATCAGCAGTTCGACATCGAGCGCGAAGCGATCACCGACTCCATGATCCGCGAGTTGCGCGAGACGGCAATGGGAAACAGCAGCGAACAGACCGTCTTCGCCCGCGAATTCGGCCTGAGCGAGAGTGCGGAGTCGGAGTTCATCGCGACCTTGCGGAACGACTATCGGATCAACCGTTCCTATGCCCATATGCAGCTCGAGCGACTGGGACGAATCGGCTTTTCCCTCGAAGAGCAGGCCTACTTTGTCGCCCAGGCGCTCCGCTCCATCGGCCTGACCGAACAGTTCTCGCGTTTCATCATCCTCACGGGGCACGGCAGCCAGTCGGACAACAACCCCTACGAATCGGCCCTGGACTGCGGCGCCTGCGGCGGCAGCCACGGTATCGTCAGCGCGCGAGTGCTCGCACACATGGGCAACAAGCCCGAGGTTCGCCGGCGGCTGCGAACCCAGGGCATCGACATCCCCGATGACGCCTGGTTTCTGCCCGCCATGCACAACACCACATCCGACGAGATCCGGCTGCATGACCTCGACCTGCTGCCGGCCAGCCACCTGGTCTATCTCGAGCGCCTGCGCAACGGCCTGCGCGCCGCCACGCGCCGAACGGCACGCGAGCGGCTGCAGACCCTGGAACCGGATCTCGAGGACGCCCCCGATACCATAACGGCCGCTCGGCAGGCACGACGCAACACGGTCGACTGGGCCCAGGTGCGCCCCGAATGGGGTCTGGCACGCAATGCGGGCTTCATCATCGGCCGGCGACACCTGACCGCGGCGAGCGACCTGCAGGGCCGCACGTTCCTGCATTCCTACGACTATCGCGTCGACCCCAAAGGCCGACTGCTGGAAAGCATTCTGACCGGCCCGCTGATCGTCGCCCAGTGGATCAACATGGAGCACTATTTCTCGGCGGTCGACAACGAACGCTACGGCTCCGGCAGCAAGGCCTACCATAACGTCGCCTGTCGCGTCGGGGTCATGACCGGCAACCTCTCGGACCTGCGCACCGGCCTGCCCGCCCAGACCGTACTCTACGACGGGCTGCCCTACCACGACCCGATCCGGTTGCTGGCCCTGATCGAGGCCCCGCTCTCCCATGCGCGCCGGGCCATTGAAAACGTGCCCAAGGTCCGGAGCCTGATTGCGAATGGCTGGGTACTGTGCGTCATCCTCGACCCGGAAACCGACCGGCTGTACCGATTCGTCGACGGCGACTGGCGCGAGGAACCCCCGCCCCGTTCCACACAAGATGCGGCCGACCGACCTGCCGTGGAGGAAAACCGCGCATGAACGACCTGAATCTCAAATCACTGAAGAAGATCGAGATCATTCTCGAAGGCGAACACCAGGCGTTTGCCACCGATCTGCTGGATCGGGCGGGCGTCAAGGGCTACACCATCATCGGCAATCTCTCCGGCAAGGGTAGCCAGGGCTTCCACTCGGGGCACCTGATGTTCAACGAGGACGAAGTCCTGATCATGATCATCGCGGCGATCCCCGAAGAACTGGTCGAACCGATCCTCGAAGGGTTCACGCCCTTCTTCAACCAGCACAGCGGTGTTGTCTTCATCTGCGACATCCAGGTCAGCCGCCTGGTGAAGTTCAAGGGCTGAGATCGAGCGCCTTGCCTTGAGCACACGGGTCGGCGACCACCACGGACGCCCCCTCACGACCGTGGTAGCCGAACATCACCTCCTCAGTGCCCATGGAGCCGGTTTTCGCCCGTGCGCTCAATGCCGCACTTCTCGTCCAGTGCAGAGTTGTCGTCCGCGTCGACGGGCATCGTCAGCGGACCCTCTCCCGGGACCCCAAGCAGCGTGGCAATGACCACCGTGGGCTCATCCCGGCTGGGGTTGTAGGCCGTGTGCACACTGTCCCCGGGATCGACCAGGGCCATGCCGGGTTCAAGCTCGCGCCTTACACAGTCCTCCGCGAACATGAATACGAATTCACCTTCCGTGACCATGATGAGTACCGTCCCCGGATGGGTATGCCAGGGAAACACGGCCCCCGGCTGGATGGTGAACTCGAATACGCTGACATTCGATGCGTCTTCAATGTCGAAGGTCTTCCTGGGCAAACCGTCGAGCTCCTGCGTGATCTGCATCGAGACTTCGCCGCTAAAGGCGTGACGTTCGGTCAATGGCTTGGCCGTGATCGGATCGGGGTCCGCGTGTGCCAGTGGCGTGGCCAGGAGCACCAGCAGCGTAAACGCCGTGAGGGATATGGCGGCTCTGGTCCTGGCAGGGAATCCGGGATTGTTCATGACATTCTCCTTTGGGTCTGTTTGGGGCGAGCACTCCCCGACAGCGGCACCCTCGGCGCCGTATGTCGCACACGCACTCCGTGCGGCTTGATGTGGAAGGACTCGACTGGCGATCGATTCGCATGTGAGTGTCATCGTCGGCTCCCCTTGGTTTGGGCTGCGATGGGTTACGGCAAGACAAGGCACGCCGTGAGATCAGCATTGCGAAGCGGAGGCCGACCCCGCTAGTTCAGAAAATGAACCGGAAAACACCCGGTGGCGGAGCCATAATTGGGAAAATGGCTGCGGAGAAGCGCCATGACCGACCGAACGGGATACAGTCAGTTCTGCCCTGTGGCAAAGGCGGCGGAGATCCTGACAACGCGCTGGACCCCGCTGGTTCTGCGTGAGTTGATCAGTGGGTCCTCAGGTTTCAACGAGATCCATCGCGGCGTGCCGCTGATGTCGCGTGCACTGCTGGCCCGCCGTCTGCGGGACCTGATTGCGAGCGGCGTCGTAGTCCGAGAACACGCGGACTATCGCCTGACGGAGGCCGGCGAGGCCCTGGGCCCGGTGATCATCTCGATGGGCCTGTGGGGGCGGCGCTGGGTGGAAAGCGCAGCCGACGGCCCCGACTGGGACGCAGGCGTACTCATGTGGGACATGCGCCGGCGCATCGATACCGCGGCTCTTCCCTCGGGGCGGACCGTCGTCCAGTTCGACTACAGCGACGCGCCGCCCGAACTTCGACGCTGGTGGCTACTGATCGAAGACGATGATGTCGACCTCTGCCAGTCCGACCCCGGATTCGAGGTCGACCTGTACATCGCCACAACCGTGCGGGTGCTGGGCCCGGTCTGGATCGGCCAGCGCCCCCTCGCGCCGGCCATCGAACGCAGGGATATTCGGGTTCTCGGAAGACTGGAGCTGGAACGCAGCATCGGGCGCTGGATGAAGCTGTCAGTCATTGCCGAACAGGCGGCAAGGTCGCCCCCCACAAGAACGGCCCCTGACGCCACCACCGGGATGAACCTGAAACACTGACCAGCGGTCCAGACCTCGTCCCTCTACCGAATTCCCGTCGGGCTGTCGCCACCAGTATTCCATCGCAAAGCTGGCAGTCTTCAGCATGTCTCGCTCAGCGGTTGGCCCCAACGGGACGCCCAGCACGGGCCGCGATTGGCTTGCCCGCGCAGACCGTACTTTGCAACGGCTTGCCCCACTCCGACCCAATTGCCCGCTGACCCTCACCGAGCCGCGTTCGCACACGCACGCGGAGCCATCGACAGCGTGCCCAGGATCCGGAGCCTTATCGACAACGGCCGAATACTGATCATGATCATCGCTGCGATCCCCGAAACACTAGCCGGGCTCGAGAAAACAGAGCTGCGCCGGCGCGGCTTCAACCCCCACCAACAGGGATACTACCGGGCCGTTTCAGCCGCATCGCGCCTGCCAGCCAGGCGGTAACCCCATGCACTGATAACTCGCGACAAGCGAACGATACAGCCGCTCGCACGATGGCTTGACCGGTCTGTGGACCTCAATCCTCGTCGAGAGCGGCAAAGCCTTCGGCCAGATGATCGATCAGGCCACGCACGGCCGGCAGCTGACCGCGCCGCGACGGGAACACCGCATGCACGATCTCGCGCGGCGGGGCCCAGCCGTCCAGCACCGGCAGCAGACGGCCATCCTCCAGCTCCGTGGTCATCATCATGGTCGGCAACTGCACGATACCGACCCCGTGGCAGGCGGCAATCCGCAGGGCCGTCATGCTGCGCGTGACCAGCCGCGGCTGGTGGGCAATCCAGGCCTCGCCACCGTCGGGCCCGACAAGATGCCACTGATAGCGTGCCTGCGGCCGGCTCAGTGCGAGGCTGGGGAGGTCTGCGAGATCCGCGGGCACCTGCGGCGAGCCCTCGCGCTGGAGCAGGTCCGGGCTCGCCACCAGCCGCTGGGCTCGGTCGGCCAGGACGCGCAGGACAAGCTCGCTGTCCTCCAGCGGCGGCGGCTCCACGCGGATGGCGATATCGAAACCTTCCTCGATGACGTCCACGCGGCGGTTGGTCGCGTCCAGGTGCAGCTGCACCCGCGGGTAACGGCGCTGGTATTCCGCCAGCATGGTCGCCACCCGGGCATCCAGCAGCGCGACCGGACAGCTCAGCTTGACCGTGCCACAGGGCTCGTCGCGCAGGCCGTCGATGGCGTCCTGCGCGGCCTCCGCCTGCACCAGCATGGCCTTGCAGAAGCCATGGTAGACGCGCCCGATCTCGGTGACGCCGACCTGCCGGGTGGAGCGATGCAACAGGCGCACCCCCAGGCGTTCTTCCAGCGCCGCGATCCGGCGACTGAGCTTGGACTTGGGCTCGCCCAGTGCCCGTGCAGCTGGGGCAAACCCGCCGTGCTCGACCACGCGGGCGAAATAGTAGAGATCGTTGAGGTCCTGCATCTTCATCGTTCCGATTATGGAACGGTGAGTGTAATTTTCCGGCACTACCCGCGCCACCGTCCTGCTGCCAGGATTCTCGTCAGGCCACCAACCACGGCCTTTCGAGGAGGACGACATGAAGACCATCCTGGGTACATACAGCGCCCCACCCCGCCACTGGGTCGGCAACGGCTTTCCCGTGCGTTCGCTGTTTTCCTACCAGACTCACGGCCGCCACGTGAGCCCGTTCCTGTTGCTCGACCATGCCGGCCCCATGGATTTCGAACCCGCGGCCCGGCCGCGCGGCGTCGGAGAACATCCGCACCGGGGGTTCGAGACCGTCACCATCGTGCTGGATGGCGAGGTAAAGCATGCCGACTCCACCGGGGCCGGCGGCATTATCGGACCGGGCGACGTGCAGTGGATGACCGCCGGTGCCGGCATCCTGCACGAGGAGTTCCATTCCCGGCGCTTCACCCGCACCGGCGGGCGGCTGGAGATGGTGCAGCTCTGGGTCAACCTGCCATCCCGATACAAGATGACGGCACCGGGCTATCAGCACCTGGGCGTCACCGACATCCCGGAGATCGCACTGCCGGACGCCGCGGGGCGGCTGCGAGTCATTGCCGGCGAATATGCCGGGCAGCCAGGGCCGGCCCGCACCTTCAGCCCGATGCAGGTGTGGGACCTGCGCCTGGAGCGCGACGGCGAGGTCCGCCTGGACCTGCCGCACGGCTGGAACTCCATGCTGGTGGTACTGCATGGCACCGTTCAGGTGAACGGCGGCGAGATCGCGCGCGGCGGCCAGCTGGTGATGCTGAGCGCGGAGCACGAGGGGGTGATCGTCGAATCCAACAACGAGGCCACCATCCTGGTCCTGTCCGGCGAACCCATCGACGAGCCCGTCGTCGGCCAGGGGCCCTTCGTCATGAATACGCCGGAGGAGATCCGCCAGGCCATCCGCGACTATCGCGAGGGCCGCCTGCAGGACTCCGCCCCATCCACTTGACCCCACCCCGCGGCGCATCCGCGTCGCGGCATTTCATGCCTGCCCGGCAGGCTTTCATTACAGGAGAACCACCATGAATGACGGCTACACCTACCGCCGCCTCGACAAGGACGATGCCGCGCTGCTGCTGGTCGATCACCAGTCCGGTCTGATCTCGCTGGTCCAGGACTTCGAACCCAGCGAATTCAAGAACAACGTGCTGGCCACGGCGGCCTGCGGCCGGTACTTCGGGTTGCCCACCATCCTGACCACCAGCTTCGAGGCCGGCCCCAATGGACCACTGGTGCCGGAACTGAAGGAGATGTTCCCCGACGCCCCCTATATCGCGCGTCCGGGCAACATCAACGCCTGGGACAACGAGGAATTCCTGGCTGCCGTGAAGGCCACCGGCAAGAAGCAGCTAATCATCGCCGGTGTCGTCACGGAGGTCTGCGTGGCCTTCCCTGCGCTGTCCGCCATCGAGGAGGGCTACGACGTATTCGTGGTGACCGACGCCTCGGGCACCTTCAACAAGACCACCCGCGATTCCGCCTGGTCCCGCATGGAGGCCGCCGGCATCCAGCTGATGGGCTGGTTTGCGATGGCCTGCGAACTGCACCGCGACTGGCGCAATGATGTCGAAGGTCTGGGATCGCTGCTCTCCGAGCACATCCCCAACTACCGCAACCTGATGACCAGCTACTTCGCGCGCAACGCCTGAGCCATTAGCCACGAGCCATGAGCTATCGGGGCGGGCGGCCATCGCGGCGCCCGCCCTTTGCCGTGTTCATCACGACCTGACGCCCTGGAGGCGTTCACAAGCTCCGGGATCACCGGGGACATGCGCCTCCGGATTGCCGCGATGGCAAGGAGTCCCGGACGAGTTCACCCGCACCATCGCTATCAACATTCGGGTCATGGGTTCATACCACCGACATCGGGCTCGAATAATGGACCTACATCCTCGCTTTCGGCCTGATCCTGTGCACGGTGGTCCAACTCGGCAACGCATTTCTGCGCCGCAGTGACTTCAATCCGCGCCAGTGGCCGGAAACGCCAACCCCCGAAGGGAACCCAAAAAAGCACGACGCAAAGTCCGGCTCGCTAACCTGATGGACTCTCTCTGGAACAATGCCTTTCGATTACGTCTCGGGCCGAAGCGGGCTCGAAAACCGTATCGAATGCCCATCTACCGAAGCCGCCCTGTTCATTAACCGCTTCAACCCACGAATGAACAGCGGCACGTTTCTCGGCATTCATGCTGCTATCTTGCCCCTTAACCTCGAGTATCAAGGTCTGCCCATTCGCACACCGAATCAGGTAATCGGGAACGAAATTACGTGAGGAGCCGCGCCACAGATAACGGATCTTGAAGTCCAGGTGGTCATTCTTGACCCAGGCCTGAATTTTCTCGTGTCCCTCGCAGACATCCGCGACCAACTTCTCCCATGTACTGTCATATACCACATGACTAATTTGCGACCGGCGCGTCGCCGCACATGGCTTGGTCGTCAACCATGGGCGCATATAGGCCGTCGATCCGATCGGCCTTGACTCGTCAAAGATCAATTCTCGCCGATCAACATTCTGCTCGGTTACATGCCGACTGACATGTGCAACCACCGTATCCATATTGAGCGCGAATAATAGCCGGCGGCGCACGGGGTCCTGGTGCCAGAGGCTCGGGATATCCAACTTGTCGCTTGCGAGAAACTTCTCCACCAGCCGGATCAGTTGCACGGCAAGATACTGCTTGTCGCCGCCGAAACCAGCGGCATTCTGCAGATAGAGTTTTCGTGCGGCACGAAAGACCAGGTTCTGCAACCGAAAGTCTTCGACCGCGCTCTCCAGATCGATCTCGGTCACCATGCTCAGGTTTGGCGACCCCGTGAGGGACGGGGCGATGTCGGCGTTGAGCGGAGTCTCCGCCGGATCCAGGCTCAACGGGGGCACAGATGCCAGATCCAGCACCAGCTCGGTCTTCAAGCTATGTTCCACCCGCTCCACGTTGGGCCAACGAATTTCCAGATGGTTACGGCCCGATTCGACTTCGATACGAGTGCTCGGATTGGGCGGTGGCGGCGGCTCACCGCCGCCCGCGTCATCCTGAAAGATGGAGAGCGGCACCCCGAAGACATTCACGTACTCCGGCAGGAAACGGCCCATGGCATCCATATCGTGCGCTACCCGCCGAAGTCCGCGACCGATGACCTGCTCGCACAGAAGCTGACTGGTAAAGGCGCGCAGCCCCATGATGTGCGTGACATTGGCGGCGTCCCATCCTTCGGACAGCATCGCCACCGAGATCACGTTCTGCAGCCCCTGACCCGGTTTCCCGCGCTTCCCCACAGTGTCGACCAGCGCACGCAGCTGTTCCTCCTGCTTCTGGGTCAACAGATCATCGCGCCGATCTGCGGGCAGGTCAGCGGCGTTAATAATTGATTCCAGACGTTGCGCGTATTCCTTGTCCCTGGAGTTCGAAGCTTCGCCCCGCTCGGCTTTCTCCAGCACCTTTGAGTCCACCCGCAGAGTCTTGTCGGGGGCCTGAGTCTCCGCGATCAGACAATCACCGCTGTTGAAGAAATTCTCGATACGCGCGGCAGTTTCGGTTCGATTGCAAACCGTCAGCATCACCGGCGGGATGCTGTGCCCTGCCTGCTGCCATTGTCGTGCGGCTTCCCTCCAGTCGTAGGCAAGCAACGCATACGCCTTCTGCACGAGATCCGGCAACGAGGCATGCGTTTCAGCCTTGCGATTGAGATCCTCGCGAACCTCGTCTTCACGATAGATGTGATAAAGCTTGCTCGCGTATGTCCGAGCATTGGCCAGCGCGTCATCGCGTACGACCACACGCGGCGTCTTGACCAAGCCTGCCTCGATAGCATCGTTAAGGCCGAAATCCGAGACCACCCATTCGAACAAACCCGCGTCGGTATTGGTTTTCCCGGTAGGTGCGAACGGCGTCGCAGACAGGTCGAAGCAGCGGCGAATGCGTCGGGTCTTGTGAATTCGATCCAGCCCCTCGATCCACCGAGTGGCTTCCTCCAGATCGATACCCAGTGCGTCGGCCTCCTTCTTGCTGACTTTCACCTCCGCCCGCTGCCGATAGGCGTGGTGGGCCTCGTCGTTAATGACCACCAGATCGCGGTGCGTAGCGAGCTGTCCGAGAACCCGGCGAGTAAAGGCCTCGTCGCTCTCCTTACCTTTCCTGACTACTGAGCGCGCCTGTTCCTTCAACGGCATCAATGTGTGCCAGTTCTCTACCACCAGCTCGACCTGATTCAACTGCTGGCGCATCGCCTCATTGGGGCAGAGATTGAACTCGTCGTAGACGTTCTTCTCGTCGCCGGGAAACAGCACCTTCAACCGGCTCTTGACCGTCAATCCGGGCGTCACCACCAGCACGGCCCGGGAGAAGCGCTTGTCCTTCGGATACTGGATAGCGTTGAGTGTCTGCCAGGTAATAATCAGCGCCATCACCTGGGTCTTGCCGCTGCCCGTGGCCATCTTGTTGCAGATCCGCTCCCAGGGGCCGCCATCGCCCGGCACGAAGACCCCCTGGCGGTCCTCCTCTCGTGCCTCCAGCCACCAGATCAGGGTCTCGATGGCTTCCAGCTGGCAGAAGTAGAACGGATGCTGCCGCGGCCCGCCCTCCCAGCGTCGCCCTTCGGGGTCCCATTCGCCGCGCCAATACCAGTGTTCCAGTAGCTGGCGCGTCACGCTGGTCACCCCCGGATACCCCTTCTCGCGCCAACCATCCACCCGCTGCCGGATCTGATTCACCAGATCCAGCGGCTCGCTGCGCCGGGTGTTGTTGCGGGTATCGAAGATTTCATACGCGGCTGGCCGCCGGCCCTGGCAAAGCTTCAGCGCCTTCCCGCTACCATCCTGTTCCCAGTAGCTGCCGGGGTACTCGTACGGGGAGTTGATGATCAGCGACTGGGCGCTCATTCGGTTCGTCCCTCTACCGTAGTGTATTGCTGCTGGCTGTGATTGGGCTTGTCGGGATACCGCATCCGCAAAACCCCCTCCCGTGCCATTGGCCGCAGGTGCCGATGCCGGAGTGCGTCCGGATTTCGATTCACCAGGATTCCAAGGTCGGCCGGTCCGAGATAGCGCCCGCGACACAGCTCAGCCAGTACGCGCCTCAGCTCCTCTTTTCGAGGCTTGTGATCGCGGACATGGGCAGAAAGGGCCCACAGGCGCTCCGCTTCGGAAGGATCATCAATGCTCAACTTCGACAGCGGACGGTCGCCAGTCGTTTGTACGGAGCGATCCTCGGATTGCACGGAGCGGTCCTCGGATTGCACGGAGCGATCGCTGGATTGTACGGAGCCGCCATCCGGGGACGGTTCGGGGTCACCGGCAAACCGGAGCGCAAGTGTCCCGCCTTCCTCGGTGTCGCGGTCTCCACCCGCTGCCAGCGTGTAGTAAGCGCCCCGATTCCGGCCATGGGGATCCAGCATGCCCTTGTCCACTAGGCCCCGCAGCATCTGGGTAATATCGACCCGATGCAGGGTCAACATCTCCTGCAGGCGCTGATTAGTCACCGACTGGTCAGCAGCCATCGCGGCGATGACCAGCGTCTGCGCCTCGTCCTGTGACAGCGCCTCGAATGCGCTTCCAAAGCGGTCTATCAACGACTGCACCACATCCTCCGGCATGACGCTGAACAGCGGCAACAACAGGATCACGCGATCCGGCCGGTACTGTTCACGCAAGCTGGGAGGCTGCCATAGATGGGCCTGCCAGCTGTGGCGGATCTTGTCGAGACCGGAACCCGCCTTGTCCCCAACGCCGAGCATCTGGAACATCCGCTGCAGGGCCTTGTTGCGGCACTCACTGACCCCGCCGGCGATCAACTGCTCCTGGGACAGCAGCAGGGTACCGGGGTTGGAGAATTCGAAACGGTCCTTGAAGCGCTCGATCACGATCCCACCCTGGCCATGGTGATCGGCATGGATCAGGGCATTGACCAGGGCCTCTTTCAGCGCCTCGTGGGCGTCAGTCTGATCACGACGGTCGGACTGGAACGGCACCTTCAGCGCGGGGTCGTGAGAGAGCTTCTGGGCTGCCCGCAGATAGAACTCGAACAGGTTGGCCTCCCAGGTCCCATCGATGGTCAGGCGGTCACTCCAGCGAACCGCCTCGTCTTCCGCCAGCCGTTCGCGATAGTCGAGGTGAAACCGCGGCAGGGCGTCCGGGTCCTGTATCGCCTCGGTCTTTCCAAACATCAGCAGTCCGGCCAGGGTCAGGCCCTGCTCGCCCGTCTGTCGATCCTTGCGCCAGCCGCCCAGCTTGGTCAGGAAACCAACCGTATCTTCCGCCAGCCACGGGTGGTCCGACGCGCGCGAGGACATGCGGTTACGGAACTTGGCAAGGGAGTCGCTATTCAGGTCATCCAGCCCGAAGTGCTCCAGGATCCGACTGTCCGCTGGCGACTCGTCCAGGCGGTCCGCGAACATCCGTTGCACCTCCGCCGCATTGCAGAGAAAGTCCCCTTCATGATTGCGGCGGTAGGTACCCTTGTACGGGTCCACGCCGACGTGGACCGGGCGGTCGAGACGCGAGGCGCGGGGAACCTCGATCACCAGGATCTCGTGCCCCCCAAAACGCTCGATACTGACGTGACGCTCCTCGAGGATATTGCGGCTGACCTTCTGGGGATTGTTCACCGTATTCCAGAAGTCGCAGCGGAGCCTGTCAGCATCGGTGATACCGGAGGTCACCGGCCCGTCGTCGGTCTCCTTGACCCCGAGGTAGATCGTACCGCCGGCGGTGTTGGCAAAAGCGCTGTAGGTTGCCCACAGATCCCCCGGCAACCCGCCAAGGGCCGACTTGTACTCCGTATCGGCCCCCTCATGGCGAGCCAGTACATCGAAGAGGCTTGTCTGCCGCGTCATGGTTCAGTCCAGCCGGATGACCTTCAGCGATTCGATACCCCGGTTGTCGACGATCTTCACCGCGATACTGCGGTTCTCGCCGGGCTCAAAGGACAGCGACCGGGTACCGTGGAGCTGTTCCAGCAGCTCCTCGTTGAGTTCGGCGCGGATATCCTTCCTGAGCTTGTGCCAGCCATCCTTCTTGCCAGCCATGGGGAAGAAGACCTGACGCGGGTAAAGGGAACGGTCATCGTAGTCAGTGTCCAGCTCCCACACGGCAATGTCGCGCTTGCCGCCGGACTTCAGCTCACCCGACTTGGTGTCGAAGTAGTCAAAGCCGTGGACCTCCACCTGAAGCTTGCCGTCCCGGAGTTCCCTCACCTCGACATCCGGCTGGCCCATCAGCCAGAACGACTCGTTGCTGCGGGCATTCTTCTTCAGATCCTCGGTGAGCAGATCCGTGTTCATCTGCACCCGGAGGGCCTGGATCCCCTTGATGCTGTCGATATCCTTGGCCGCCTCCGGATCGAAGGTAAAGGCGCAGAAGACCAGCAACTTTGGCAGCGGGAACAGGTCGCCGGCCTCGTTCTTGGCGATCTCCACCTGGCGCTGCTCCAGGGCGGCATACTCGGGGCCGAAGCTCACCGCGACCCGCTCGCCGGTCTCGGCCAGGGTGCCGACCGCGTGCAGATACTGGGTACCCGGCAAGGTCTCCAGATCCATCAGCTTGAGCTGTTGCCCACCCTTGCCCCGGATCCCCGCCTTCAGCAGTTCCTCTCGCCACAGGACATGACGGGAAGTGGCCCCCGAGCGGGCCACGGCCACATCGGCCTCCGTCGGCTGCTCGGCCTCGTCCAGACCGAGCACCGTGGCAAAGGGTACCGCCTCGACGGTGAACGGACCGGTGATGCGCTGTTTGTTCTTGCTCACCTCGGGTTGGTCATAGAGCACTTCCTGACCGGCATGATTCGCGATGCTCTCGTCCATGCGTTGCTGCATCGTCTGGCGAGCAGCATGAAAGGCCTCGAAGGGGGCTCGAGCGGCCTCGGGCCATGCTTCGGGGAAGTCGAACGGCACTTCCCATTCCAGCAGGGCATTCACCGGCACCTCGTCGCCGGCCGGCAGGGTGATCGTCTCAGTGTCCGGGGCGCTGAAATCGACTGTCTGCCCCTTGCGTCCGCCGCAAGGCACAGAAAAGGCTGGCGCCTTGCCCTTGAGCGCGTGGTTCAGATCCGCCAGCGGCTGCTCGATGGCCGGATGATCGCGCTCGTAGATCTCGTCGATCTCGGGATTGTTGGCGATCGACTTCAGGGTGATGTGCGGCACCGTCTTGTAGATGAAACCACCGCGCAGGCCCTCCTGGGGGTACTTCAACTCGAAGTAGTTATAACTCGCGGTCATCAGCCGCTGCTTCGCCAGGGTGACCGCAACACGGGAGGTATCGCAGGTGATCCAGCGGCGGCCCCACTTCTCGGCCACTTGTGCGGTGGTGCCAGAGCCGCAAGTGGGGTCTAGGATAAGATCGCCGGGGTCGGAGGTCATCAGCAGGCAGCGCTCGACAACCTTTGCGCCCGTTTGAACAACATACAGTTTGTCATCCGCAAAGCCTCCGGAACCAGTGTCGCTCCATTTATCCGTGATCGGCCGAAGCGGAAAGTCATCAAAATATCTTTTATAATAAATACCCGCCCCCGACGACTCTAAACGATCCGCCTTTGAAAGGCTTTCCATGCCAGACACTGTAGTTTTCCATTGACGAGTAGAGGGAGTAGAATAAACCACACCCCTGTAATTATAACCAAATAAGCAACTAGAAACGTTGTTGTTTTGCCCGGTGAGATTATCAATGCGATAACGACCACCATAATCAAACTTTTTATAGTTCCCAAAATCTTCACCGCCCACCACACCCGATTTGCTAGCGTACAACTGACGAAACTTGACGACACTAACGTCCTTTGCATACCAGACGAGGTAATCCTGAGTGACAGGGAAAAGGGTGGCACCGAAGCCAGCTGTTTTCGTCACCGTAATCAGACGACAGAAGTTTTCTGAACCAAAGACTTCGTCCATCAATTCCCGAACGTGATGCAAATTCTCATCCGAAATCTGCACAAAGACCGACCCACTCTCACCTAGCAATTCCCGAGCCAGTAGTAGCCGGTCACGCAGATAGGTCAGGTAGGAGTGAATGCCCAGCTCCCAGGTGTCCCGGAACGCCTTGATCATCTCCGGTTCCTGGGTCAGGTCCTCGTCCTTGCGATCCTTGACGTCGCGCTTGTTGGTGAACGGCTGAAAGTTGGACCCGTACTTGATGCCGTAGGGTGGGTCGATGTAGATCATCTGGACCTGCCCGGCCATGCCCTCTTTCTGCAACATGGAGTTCATCACCAGCAGCGAGTCGCCGGCGATCAGGCGATTCGACCAGTCGCGCTCATGCTTGTAGAAATCGATGGCGTCGCGTAGCGGCAGATTCTCGAACGGAGCGTGGAACAAGTCGGGCTGCAACGTCGGTGCGGCCTTGCCCTTGCTGTCGCGCAGGCGCTTCTGCACGGCGGCGAGGATGGTGGCCGGGTCGATACGCTCGTGGACGTGGAGCGAGACGGTATCGACCTCGAAGCTGGTGCGCTCGGCCTTGCCGGTCCACTGCAGGTAGGGCGCCTGCAAACGTTTCAGTTCTTCCAGAGCGTCCTTCATCTGCGCCTGGTCGCCGGAGGCCAGGGCCTCGTCAATCAGCCGCTCGACCCGGGCACGGGTAGCTGAAGAATCGAACCGCAGCTCCGGATCCAGGTGCGGGTCGTAGCTCCAGACGGCCTCCTCCTCCACCCCGTCGCTGGTGGCATCCACCATGCCGACCGGGGGATTGTTGGCACGCTTCTCGTCGTGGCGATAGGAAAGCACCTGAACCGGTTCATCACCCCGCGAAGGACGCGGTTGACGGTTTTTCCCGCCCGCTTTTTCGGCCCCGGGGGCTGGCTCCGGCCGCGACTCCGGCTGTTCCAGCGTCAGCTCCGGGGCGGGCTTCGCCCCATCCATCCCGTCCTCCGCCTTCAGGGCCGCTTCGGCTTCCGCTACCGACGTTTGCAAATAAACGGAACCGCCACGCCCGCGACCCTTGCCGAGGATGCCCCGCTGCGTCAACTCGGCAATGGCTTGCTCGTAGCTTTCGCCGGGAACCTCGCCCAGCTCGGTGGACAAACGCCGATGCAGTCCGATACGCCCCACTGTGCTGCCATCCGCAGGCACGCGGTGAATGATCTGCCGGCACAGCTCCGCAACGCTCGACTTCATGGTTCTCCCGTCCTTCAGTTGGGTGGACTGCACAGTCAAAGGCCTGCCCCTTCCCTGACTGGCAACGAGGGTACCTTGTCGGGAACGTTCACGCATGGCGATAAGACACGGGAAGCCGCAACCATGGGGCCATGCGCTTCCCGCCGCCTGGGATGGTAAAGTGCGGGCGCAGCGCGGGCCGTAAGTGGCCCGCCCCTCATTCAAACCGCTTAGGTCGCAGGAGCATCATGGCGCAGTACATCTTCACGATGAACGGCGTGGGCAAGATCGTCCCGCCGAAGAAGTACATCCTCAAGGACATCAACCTGAACTTCTTCCCGGGCGCCAAGATCGGCGTGCTGGGTTACAACGGTGCGGGGAAATCCACACTGCTGCGCATCATGGCGGGCGTGGACACCGAGATCGTCGGCGAGGCGCGGCCGCAGCCGGGCATCAATATCGGCTACCTGCCGCAGGAGCCGCAGCTCGACGAGAGCAAGGACGTGCGCGGCAATGTCGAGGAGGCCGTGGCCCCGATCAAGGAGGCGCTGGCCGAGCTGGATCAGGTCTATGCCGCCTATGCCGAGGCCGATGCCGACTTCGATGCCCTGGCCGCCAAGCAGGGCGAGCTGGAGGCGAAGATCGAAGCGGCCGACGGCCACAACCTCGAGCGCAAGCTGGAGGTCGCCGCAGACGCCCTGCGCCTGCCGCCGTGGGATGCCGACGTGAAGACCCTGTCCGGGGGCGAACGCCGCCGCGTGGCCCTGTGCCGCCTGCTGCTGTCCAGCCCGGACATGCTGATCCTCGACGAGCCGACCAACCACCTGGACGCCGAGTCCGTGGCCTGGCTGGAGCGCTTCCTGCAGGAGTTCCAGGGCACCGTGGTCGCCGTCACCCATGACCGCTACTTCCTCGACAACGTGGCCGGCTGGATCCTCGAGCTGGACCGCGGCCAGGGCATCCCGTTCCAGGGCAACTACTCGCAGTGGCTGGAACAGAAGGAAAAGCGCCTGAAGCAGGAAGAAAAGGCCGAGGCCGCCCGCGTTAAGGCCATGGAATCCGAGCTCGAGTGGGTGCGTTCCAACCCGAAGGGCCGCGGCGCCAAGAGCAAGGCGCGCCTGAAGCGCTTCGAGGAGATCGCCTCCACCGACTACCAGAAGCGCTCCGAGACCAAGGAAATCTACATCCCGCCGGGCCCGCGCCTGGGCGACAAGGTGCTGGAGGTGGACGGCCTGTCCAAGAACTTCGGCGACCGCGTGCTCTACCAGAGCCTGTCGTTCTCCGTGCCACGCGGCGCGCTGATCGGCGTGATCGGCCCGAACGGCGTCGGCAAGACCACCCTGTTCCGCATGATCGCCGAACAGGAACAGCCGGACGAAGGCACGATCGAACTGGGCGAGACCGTGCAGCTGGCCTATGTGGACCAGAGCCGCGACGCGCTGCAGGACGAGAAAACCGTCTGGGAGGAGATCTCCAACGGCCAGGACATCATCCAGGTCGGCAATTTCCAGATGCCGTCACGCGCCTACGTCGGCCGCTTCAACTTCAAGGGCACCGACCAGCAGAAACGCATGAAGGAGCTGTCCGGCGGGGAACGCAACCGCGTACACCTGGCCAAGCTGCTCCAGAGCGGTGGCAACTTCCTGCTGCTCGACGAACCGACGAACGATCTGGACGTTGAGACCCTGCGCGCGCTGGAAGAGGCCCTGCTGGACTTCCCCGGCTCCGCGATCGTGATCTCGCATGACCGCTGGTTCCTCGACCGCATCGCCACGCACATCCTCGCGTTCGAGGAGGATGGCAACGTGGTGTTCTTCGACGGCAACTACCAGGAATACGAGGAAGACCGCCACAAGCGCCTGGGCGCTGAGGCCGACCAGCCCCATCGGGTCAAGTACAAGCGACTCGCTTCCTGACGCGAACCCGTCCGGGCGCTCTCCGCGTCCGGACGGTTGGCCTTACAGCCGTTCCAACACACTGCGCGTCACGCGCTCGGCGTAGTCGTTGCGTTTCCAGTGCTCCGGACTCCAGCCGGCCAGAAAACGCTGGAAATCCGCCTGGGCCAGCAGGAACAGCTCGCGCCATTCCTGCTCCAGTGCGTCCAGGTCCACACCCCCTCCGTGCGTGGCGACAACCTCCGAGCGCAGTGCAGCGAAATACCCCTCCAGCAGTTCCTTCTCGAAGCGTTCCTGATCAGCCTCGTCCAGACAGCTGCCGATGAAGTACGCAACGTCCTTCATCCCGCAGCCACCCCCGACATACTGGAAATCCACCGCGGCCACCCGATCGCCACGTTCGCTGAAACAGAAGTTCGCGACCTTGGCATCGCCATGCACCAGCGTCTGAAAGCGCGCCGAACTGAGTCGCTGATCGAGCTTCGGGGCCGCTTCGCGCAGTTGGGGATCAGCGATGGCCGCCCATTCGTCCGGCCGGGTCGCGAGGTGCCAGTAGGTACCCGTAGTCCAGAGTCCCGAGGGCCCGGCACCGAGAAAGGTCGCGTGAAAGGCCGCAAGCCATCCCAGGCAAACGCCGGCCTGCTCCACCGACAGGTCATCGTGCCGAAGCGGAAAACCGGCGGCATCCAGGTCCTCCAGCACAATCAGGTGGGAATCGCCCAGGTCCTGCGCGAGGTGGCATCGCGGGACACGACAGGCGTCGCGGCAGCGCCCCGCCCAGTCGCGATACCAGTGCATCTCGACCTGATAGGAGTGCCGCTTGCGCTCATGCCCCCGCGCCCCTGACCAGCCGCGCGGGTGGCGGCGATTGGCCGGAAACACAATGTGCTTGGCGATAACGGTGGGAACGGACGCCCCCTCCAGACGATAGCGGACGATCTCGCCGTAGCCGCTCCAGAGCGTCTGGACATGCTCAATGGGGATCGCGCGGCGGGCGCCCGTGGCTGCGCATACTGCAGCGGCGACCGCCGCCTGCGATCCGTCGCGGCCTGGCTCAGACACCCGGGTCGTTGCAGGTCGCGGTCAGGCGCCCCTCGACTGGATCCCGCGTCATCCCGGTATCGGAAAACAGCCCCTCGGCGACCAGTTCCGCGCCGTCGATCCGGATCAGGGGTTCGGAGGGACCGTCCGCAGCGGAGAACCACTGATCGCCGGAACGGCTGCGGTTGGCCTCCAGCACCTCGCCCTCCGGCGACATTACATCCCCGATCTGCACGCTGACCGTATGCATCAGCATGCCGCTGACCTCATTGCGCGAGACAAACACCCGCATCGGGCCATCTTCAGTCTCGGCATCGCCAACGAGTGTCTGCAGGTCACCTTCGTCGGACTCGCCTGAGAAATCACAGACCTGAACGTCGAGATCATGGGACTGCCCATCCAGCTCGAGCTGCGCGGTGCCCGCGGCGTGGGCGCTGCCGGCCACGGCGAACACAATGGTGGCAGCCGTCAGGCTCCCGATGCGATTCGGGTTCATGTGTGTCCCCTGCTCTTGATCCGAACCCGACAGTATCCCGGGTTGTACCAACGGGCAAGCCGGGGTTGGCGCTGATGCGTTTGCACCTGCATGCCGGAGCGAATTCTGCCCGCCTCGTCCTCATGCCAGCGGCCGTACCAGTGGAACGGGGGGCGCGACACACAGGACATACGTTCCTTTCGACCGCGATGTGGTCCATATTCAGAGTGGAGGCTGGTTGATCCTCGAGGCGGAGGGCGATGCGAAGATCCTTCGGTAGCGCTATAAGGGGTAGTTCCGGGATCCGGCCCGGCGCTTCTCCTTGCCGGAACCGGTCCCGGAGAACAGCCCGTGCAGCCTGAACGGACCGCCACCTGCCGCTTGCAGTTGCACGCCGGCTTCACACTGGATGATGCCGCGCGCGTGACCCCCTACCTGGCCCGGCTGGGCGTATCGCATCTCTACCTTTCTCCGATCCTGCAGGCGGTGCACGGCAGCACCCATGGCTATGACGTGGTCGACCCCTCGCGGGTGAACGACGAGCTCGGCGGTGAGCCGGCGCGCCAGCGCCTGTGCGCGGCACTGGAGCAGGCCGGTATGGGCCTGGTGCTGGACATCGTACCGAACCACATGGCGGTGGCCGGAGCCCAGAACCCGTGGTGGTGGAATGTACTGGAGAATGGCCCCTCCAGCCCGTTTGCGATGTATTTCGATGTGGACTGGGAATCATCGGAGGAGCGCTGGCCGAACAAGGTGCTCCTGCCGGTGCTGGGCGATCATTACGGGCGCATCCTGGAGGCTGGCGAGATCCGTCTCCAGTATGGCGACGGCCTGTTCGAGCTCGCCTGTCACGAACACCGCTTCCCGCTGGACCCGTCCTCGCTGAACGACCTGCTCCACCGCGCGTACCGCGCCACGGGTATCGAATTGCTGGGCTTTCTCGCGGAGTCTTGCGCGCGCCTGCCGCAGCCATGGCTGACCGCCCGCGACGCGGCGTCTCGGCGCCATCGGGATCAGGACGTCATCCGTCAACTCCTCGACAACACCACCCGGCAGGATCCGGCGGCCGCCGCGGCCATCGAGGCCGAGGTGGAACAGATCAATACGCGGCCCGATGCCCTGGATGCACTGATCGAGAAACAGAACTACCGCCTGGCCTGGTGGCGTACCGCCGGACGCGATCTCGGTTATCGGCGGTTCTTCGACATCAACGACCTGGCCGGCCTGCGCCAGGAGCAGGAAGAGGTCTTCGAGGCAGTACATGCACTACCGCTCCGCTGGGTAGAGGAAGGCTCGGTGCATGGCCTGCGGATCGACCACCCCGACGGCATGCGCGACCCGGGGCAGTACTTCAGTCAGCTGAGCCGGGCCTGCCCGGGCGCCTGGATCGTCGCCGAAAAGATCCTCGAGCCCGGCGAACAGCTGTCCGGAGACTGGCCGATCGCCGGCACCACCGGCTACGACTTTCTCAACCGCGTACAGGGGCTGTTCGTGGACCCGGCGGGCGAGGCCCCGCTGACGCGGCTGTTCGAGGAACTCACCGGCGAGCACGCCGACTACGCCGGGCTGGTCTACGAGTCCAAGCGGCAGGTACTGAAGGACCTGCTCGGCAGCGAGCTGAACCGGCTGAGTTCGCTGTTCGTGGACATCTGCGAACTGCACCGCCGACACCGCGACTATACGCGCCACGAGCTGCACCTGGCCCTGCTGGAGACAGCCTCCTGCTTCCCCGTCTACCGCACCTACGTGAGCCCGCGTGAAGGCTCAGTGGCGGCGACCGACGTCGACTATGTAGACGCCGCGATCCACCAGGCGGGCGAACGCCGTCCGGAGCTGGACAGCGAGCTGCTGCAGTTCCTGCGCGACCTGCTCCTGCTGCGCATCCCCGGCGAGCGCGAGAACGAACTCGCCCTGCGCTTCCAGCAGTTGACCGGGCCGGCGATGGCCAAGGGGGTCGAGGACACCGCGCTGTACCGCTTCCACCGCCTGACAGCGCTCAACGAGGTCGGTGGCGACCCGGAACGTTTCGGCATATCGGTCGATGCATTCCACGAGGCCTGCGCCCTGGTACACGCGCGTCACCCGGAGACCATGCTCACCACCTCCACCCACGACACCAAACGCAGTGAAGACGTGCGCGCGCGCCTGGTACTGCTCTCCGAGATCCCGGTTGCGTGGGCAAAAGCCACGCGCAGCTGGATGCGACACAACGCCCGCTACCGCAGCGGCGATTGGCCGGAACCGGCCACCGAATACCTGTTCTACCAGACGCTGGTCGGCGCCTGGCCGATCGATGCCGAGCGCATGACCGCCTACATGGAAAAGGCCGCGCGCGAGGCCAAGCAGTACAGCAGCTGGACCCACCCCCAGGAGGACTACGAGCAGGCATTGCGCGACTTCGTGAGCGGGACGCTGGAGGATGCAGGATTTCGCAACGCGCTGGAGTCGTTCCTGCAGCCCCTGGTCGGCCCCGGCCGCACCAACAGCCTGGCCCAGACCCTGATCAAGCTCACCGCGCCAGGGGTTCCCGACATCTACCAGGGCAGCGAGCTGTGGGACCTGAGCCTGGTCGATCCGGACAACCGCCGCCCGGTGGACTTCGTGACCCGGGCCCGACTGCTGGAGGAGCTCGGTCACCTGACCCCGACGCAGATCAGTGCCCGTGCCGACGAGGGCCTGCCCAAGCAGTGGGTGGTGCACCAGGCGCTGACCCTGCGCCACCGCCATCCGGAATGGTTCCGGCCGGATGCGGCCTACACCCCGCTGCGGGTCACCGGCGAGCGCGCCGGGCATGCAGTGGCCTACCTGCGCGGGGAAGGCGCGCTGGTGCTGGTGCCGCGCCTGGTGCTCGGGCTGGGGGGCGACTGGCGCGACACCCGGCTCGGGCTGCCGCCCGGCGTCTGGCACAACCGCCTCTCGGGCGAGACCTTCGAGGGCGGCGACCGGTTGGTGGCCGAGCTCCTCGATGCGTTTCCGGTGGCACTGCTCGAACGCGAGGAAGAGACCGCATGACCCGCGTACGCGTCTGGGCCCCGCAGGCGAACCAGGTCGAGCTCGAGTGCGGCGGCAGCCGCATGCCGATGGACCGCCAGGGCGAGGGCTGGTGGTCGCTGCAGACCTCGCGGCTGGTGCATGGCAGCGACTACGCCTTTCGCGTCGACGGCAACGGGCCGTTCCCCGACCCGCGTTCCGCCTGGCAGCCGCAGGGGGTGCACGGCCCGTCGCGCTGGCTGGACCATTCCCGCTTCGTCTGGAACGATGCCGGCTGGCAGGCGCCGCCGCTGGCCGCGGCGGTGATCCAGGAGATCCACGTCGGCACCTTCACCCCGGAGGGCAGCTTCGACGGCGTGATCGACCGCCTCGGCCATCTGGCCGAACTCGGCATCACCCACCTGGAGCTGATGCCGGTGGCCGCGTTTCCCGGCGCCCGCGGCTGGGGCTACGACGGGGTCGACCTGTATGCCCCGCACCATGCCTACGGGGGTCCCGACGGCCTGAAACGCCTGGTCGACGCCTGCCACCGCCGCGGCATCGCGGTGCTGCTGGACGTGGTCTATAACCACCTCGGGCCGGACGGCAACTACCTGGCGCAGTTCAGCCCCTACTTCACCGACCGCTACCACACCCCGTGGGGCGACGCGGTCAACCTCGACGGCGCGGACAGCGACAGCGTGCGCCGGTTCTTCATCGACAATGCCCTGATGTGGCTGCGCGACTATCACATCGACGGCCTGCGCATCGACGCGGTGCACGCGATCGTCGACACCTCGGCCACCCATTTCCTCGAGCAGCTCGCCGGCGAGGTGCAGCGCCTCGGGCGGCAGCTCGGCCGGCACCTGGTGGTGATCGCCGAGAACGACCGCAACGACCCGCGCGTGGCGTGGCCGGTCGAGGCCGGCGGCTACGGGCTGGACGCCCAGTGGAACGAGGATTTCCATCACGCGCTGCACACCGCACTGACCGGCGAGTCCGACGGCTACTACATGGACTTTCGCGGGCTGGCCGACCTGGCCCGGGTGCTGACCCGCGGCCTCGCCAACGACGGCCGCTATTCGCCCTTCCGCCGCCGGCGGCACGGCCGCCCCGCGGCGGACCAGCCGGGACGGCGCTTCGTCGGTTGCCTGCAGAACCACGACCAGATCGGCAACCGCGCCAACGGAGAACGCATCAGCGAACTGGTCTCCCCCGGCCTGCTCAAGGTCGGAGCGGCCCTGGTCATGACCAGCCCCTTCGTACCAATGCTGTTCCAGGGCGAAGAATGGGGCGCCTCGAGCCACTTTCTGTACTTCACGGATCACACCGACCCGGAACTGGGCCAGGCAGTCACCGAGGGTCGGCGGCGCGAGTTCGCCGCCTTCGTCGGGGATCCGGGCGACATCCCGGACCCGCAGGCCCACGAGACCTTCGAACGATCGAGACTGGACTGGGACGAACGCGAACAGCCTCGACATGCCGCGATCCTGCGCTGGTACCAGGCGCTGATCGCCCTGCGCCGCACCCACCCGGCCTTCAGCGATGATCGCCTGGATGCCATCGACGCATACTTCGACGAGACAGCCCGATGGTTCGTGATGCACCGGCCGGGACTGCTGGTCGCGTGCAACCTGCACCCCGATGCGCAACGCCTGGCATGCCCCGGGACCGCACGATCACGCCTGCTGCTGCGATCCGAAGCGGAGATCGTGATCGGGCAGGAGAACCTGGACCTGCCCGGCGCCTCCGTCGTGATTATGGAACCGGGCGATCCGCCCGGTATGTCTTGCCAACATCCCATGTCGAGGGAGTGAGCCCGTGACGGTATCCGACCGCCCCATATCCCGTGTCGAGGGCTACCTGCCCATCGAAGAACACGGCCTGATAGGCAATTGCACGACTGCCGCCCTGGTGGGGCGCGACGGGTCCATCCCCTGGATGTGCGTGCCCCGCTTCGATTCCGAGCCCCTGTTCTGCGCTCTGCTCGATCACCAGCGAGGCGGTGACTTCACCGTGGCCCCGGAGCCCCTGGTCGCCTCGCACCAGCGCTATATGCCCGACACTGCGGTCCTGATCACGGAGATGACCGGCCCCGAAGGACGCATCCGGGTCACTGATTGTCTGCCCCTGCGCGCCGGGGCCGACTTGTCCGAGGATGCGCCGGCAGGGCGCAACGAACTGCTCCGGCGGATCGAGGTGCTGGAAGGCCGCGTGCGCCTGCGGGTCAGGATCGCACCCAGGGGAGGTGCGAAGGCGTATCCACACGGTGCCGGCCTGGGCCTGTCGCTGTACCGCCAGCCGGAACTGGAGCTGTCGCTGAGCTCGTCGCTGCCCTTGGAGGACACCGACAGCGAACACGAACTCGAGGCCGGAGACCAGCACTACCTGATCCTGGGCTGGGGCCCGCACACGCACCGTTTCCAGGCCCGCACACCCGAGGAACTGCTCGAGGCCACGCTGGAGGTCTGGCGGCGCTGGATGACCCATTTCCACTATGAAGGCCCCTGCGAGGACCTCGTCCGGCGCTCGGCCGTCACGCTCAAGTTGATGGACTACACCGCGACCGGAGCGATGATCGCCGCGCCGACCTCGTCCCTGCCGGAAGCAATAGGCGGCCCGCGCAACTGGGATTACCGCTACGCATGGATACGCGATGCGGCATTTTCCGTGTATGCCATGAGCGATATCGGCATGACCCACGAGGCCGCGGGCTTTATCGGCTGGGCCCTGGACGCGGTGGATCGCGCGGGCTGGCCACGGGTGCTGTATGACGTAGACGGGCACCTGCCGCAGCCGGAGCGAATCGATCCCGAACTGGAGGGCTACCGAGGCTCAGCGCCTGTACGCTGGGGCAACGGTGCGGTGGAGCAGCGCCAGCACGACGTATTCGGAGAGATCCTCGATTGCGCCTATCGGTGGGAGCGCTGGGGCGGGACGCTGGATGAGCACCTGTGGAGCCGCCTGCGGCGACTGGTCGAAGCCGCCGAGAAGGAGTGGAAGAACCCCGATCATGGCATCTGGGAAGTCCGCACCGCCGGCCGTCCCTTTACCTACTCCGCCGCCCTGTGTGCGGTCGCCCTGGAGCGTGGAGCGGCCCTGGCCGATAACAATGGCATGGCAGGCAACAGCGACCTGTGGCGTTCCGAGGCGGGACAAATCCGCAAGGCAATCCTGGACCAGGCCTGGGACCCCGAGCTTCGGAGTCTCACCGAGCACCTGGGCGGCGGTGGCATCGACGCGAGCCTGCTGGCCCTGCCGGGACGCGGTGTAATCCCGGCCGATCACCCGAAGATGATCGCCACCACAGAGGCCGTTATCCGGCGCCTGGGCGCGGGCAACGGCCTGCTGTACCGCTATCTTCCGGAAGAGTCCCCGGACGGTCTGCCCGGGCACGAGGGTGCATTTGTCCTGTGCAGCTTCTGGCTGGTCGACAACCTGCTGGGACAGGGCCGCCTGGAAGAAGCCCAGGCCCTGTACGACTCGCTGTGCGCCCGCACCAATCCCCTCGGCCTGCTCCCCGAACAGATTGACCCGGCCACCGGCGCCTTCCTCGGCAATTTCCCGCAGGCATTCAGTCATGTAGGGCTGATCTCGAGCGGTATCAAGCTCGCTCGGGCCCTGCAACAAGACCGCTAAACCCGGGAATCAGGGGATCCAGCCCGAACGCGGTCCGGGCGGCTCCGCACCCTGTTCAGGCGGTCGGCATCATCGACGAGTGATGGTGCACGATCAGCCACTTGCCGTCGCGGTTCTCGTAGACGAAGGTGTAGCGCGCGGGGACTTCCTGCGTCTCGTTGCCGTCGGTCACGCGGAAGGTATAGGTGCCGGCGTCGGTCAGCTTGTTGCAGCCGAGCTTCACGTTGCGCGTGTTGATGGTGCCGAAGGGCTTCTTCTCGAGGAAATGCTCGAAGTAGTCCTGGATCTCGGCGTGATTGGTACGCGGGACGTTCGACACGGTCGGCAGCAGCACCGCGTCATTGGCGTACAGCTCGGTCACACGACGGGCATCGCCCGTCTGCAGGGCTTCATTCCAGGCGTCGAACAACTCCTCGGCCAGACGGCGCGTGGCGGGTGCGCAGACCACGCAGCTCTCGTTCGGCGGGGTATCGATCGCGGCGGCGAGCATATCGCTGCCCGTCCCGGTCACCGGGTGATGCTGGTCGCGGTGCGAGGCGCTCAGGCTCAGCCGCGAACGCGGGGCCTCGTCGGCGTTGATGAACTGGGTACCGCTGATACGCGGACGGGTCACGGTGCTCACTGCGCGTTCTCCCACTCGGGCCGATGGCGGCCGGGTAAAACGTGAATTTTAAAGAAAGCGCTGAATAAAGCCATCCCGGCTTTCTCAGCGCACGCGGCGCTGCATCGTCTTGCATCTCTTTGCACGGGCAAAGGGGTTTGCAGCTTGCTCCGGAATCAACCGCCTACGGCGGTCGATTCCGGCGGCACGTCCCTGTGCCGCAGGGAAACGCCGATCAATCAGCGTTTCCCAAGGGACCCCTCAGGGCCTGTCATGGCCGCCACTCAGCCGGCCTGGGCCTTGAACGCGGCCAGCAGGTCCTCGACCTGCCCGCGCACCCGGGCCTCGTCCTGGATGGCGAAGTCGAGAAAGGTCTGGGCGACGACGGACAGGACCTTCTTCTTCGGGTAGACGATGTGCCACTGGCGATGGATCGGGAAGTGCTCGACATCCAGCAGCGCCACCGGGCCCTCGGCCCCCTCGGCACTCAGGGTGTGCAGCGACAGCACGGCAATCCCCAGACCACCGATCACCGCCTGCTTGATCGCCTCGTTACTGCCCAGTTCCATGCGCACGGGCGGGCTGATCCCGTGCTCCTGGAACAGCTTGAGCGTCGCCTCGCGGATACCCGAGCCGGGTTCGCGCATCAGGAACGTCTCCTGCTCCAGCTCCTTGAGCGGGATATTGCGCCGGCCGACCAGCGGGTGGTCGCGGCTGGCCATCACCACCAGCGGATTGGGCGCGAACGGGTGCACCGCGACATCAGTCAGCCGCTCGGGGACATGCCCAATGATGTAGAGGTCGTCGTCGTTGTTCGACAGCCGCTCCAGCACCCGGTCAAAGTTGCTGACCTCCAGCGACAGCTCGATATCGGGATACCGCCGGGCGAACTGACCGAGGATGCTGGGCGCGAAGTACTGCGCCGTGGTGATCACCGCGAGACGCAGACGCCCGCGCTTGAGGCCGTGCATCTCGGCCAGCTTCATCTCGAGGTTGGTCAGCGCGCCGAGCATCTCGCGGCAGGTGTCGTACAGCAGCAGCCCGACCTCGGTCGGGAAGGCCTTGCGCCCCACGTATTCAAACAGCGGGAGCCCCAGTGCCGTGGAGAGCTTCTTGATCTGGATCGAGACGGTCGGCTGGGTCAGATGCAGCTCTTCCGCCGCGCGGGTAAAGCTCCCCAGGCGCACGATCGCCTCGAACACCTGCAGCTGACGCAGCGTGGCATGCCGGATCAGGTGCGCCGGCAGCTCCGACTTGAGCATCACCTGCGGGAGACCGGACTCCTTTGGCGTAGGGGACTGAGTCATACGCGACGTATCGTTTACCGCGTGAGACCCGCGTACAGCATCGGCAGCTTCTCCGGCAGCCGGTCGATCTGGTCCAGCACCATGAAGTGCTGGGCCCCGAAGATGCGCTCGACGTACTCGTCGGCGTTCGGATCCAGGCTCATGCAGAAGGTGTACACCCCCTTGCGCCCAACCTCCTCCACCGCCCGCTTCGCATCCTGACGCAGGTACTGCGGGTCGCGCACATCGGTATCCGCCGGCTCGCCGTCGGTGATGATCAGCAACAGCTTCTTCGCCGTGCCCTGGTTGTGCAGCTGCTGGCCGGCGTGGCGAATGGCCGCCCCCATGCGGGTGGAGAGCTGGCCCTGCATCCCGGCGAGGCGGGCCTTCGCGGTATCGTCGAACGGGGCGTCGAAATCCTTGAAGCGGTAGTACTCGACGTCGTGGCGCCCGTCGGAGGCGAAGCCATGGATCGCGAACGGGTCGCCAATGCGCGAGATCGCGCCGGACAGCAGCGTGGCCGCTTCGCGCGCCAGTTGCACCACGGTTGTCTCGCCGTCGCCGATCGTCTCGTTGGTCGACTCCGACAGATCCAGCAGCACCAGCACGGAGAGATCGCGCACATGACGCAGATTGCGCACATAGATGCGCTCGTCGGGCTGGCGCCGCATGCGGACGTCAATCTGGGCCTCGACCAGCGCGTTCACGTCCAGCTCGTCGCCCTCCGGCTGCTTGCGCATGCGCTGAACGCCCTGGGGCTGCATCGCCTCGATCAGGAATTTCAGGCGCGAGACCAGCGGCTTGTGCTTGTCGTAGATGGCCTCGATTTCCTCGATGTCGCCCTTCTTCGGGCGCCGCTCCAGCAGTGTGACCCAGTGCGGCCGCTCCAGCTGCATCTGGTAGTCCCACTCGTGATAGTGGAACGGCAGCGAGATCGGCTCCTTGCCCTCCTGCTGGTTGATGCTTTCGTTTTCGCCGTCGCGGAACCACTCGGTCGCCAGCACCAGGATCTGCTGGGCGTCGTCGCCGGCGTTCGGCACGTCCAACGTATTGATCATCTGCATCGGGGTGACGTAGAAACGCTCCTGCCCGGAGCCATGCGCGGCCAGGACCTCCGCCTCTTCCTCTTCGCGCCCGAAGTTCCAGAGATAGCGGTTGTCGTCGCGATAGAGGACATCCGGCGCGACCTTGGCCGGGTTCATGTAGCCCTGCTCGGGAAACTCGGGTGCCAGCACCTCGGCCAGCTCGCGGGCCAGCCCTGCGGCCTCAAGGTCGTCCACGCGTTCCGCAAACGCGCTCACCGCCTTCTGCACGAATGCATGCGGGTCGTGGTATTGCGGATCGAGCAAGGCGCGCGCGGTGCGCGCCAGCACTGCCTGCGCCGTGTCCCCATCCTCCGCCGTGGCGGTATGCAGCGGGACCCAGATCTGGCGCAGGCCCGGGAACGCCGCGATCGCCAGGGCCTCAATACGCGCGTCCTCGAACAGCTCGGTCAGGATGCCGACCACGCCCCGAGGCCCCTCGTCCGGCTGCATCTCGCGGGTATGCACCACATGGGATGCCGCGTGCGCGGCCGCCGCGCGATACAGATCCAGCCCGGTGAGGCCCTCGACATCGTCGTAGGCGTCCGGCAGGAAGATCGTGAAGCCCTCGATGTAGGGGCGATACCCCTCGCGCGACTCGAAGTCGCCACTGGTCGGGCGCATGAAGAAATCGCGTGCCCACAGCGAGCGCAAGTAGAGGTTGATACGCCGCTGCACGTCCACGAACAGGGTGCCGCGGCGCTCCTTCTGGAACACCGAGCGTGACTCCGGCGACTCCAGACCGAAGTAGGCAATCTGGCCCTCCAGGTCCGTGCGGTGCGCCTGCGCGCCCCACGTCGCCCAGCGCCGAAGACCGCCCAGCGTCAGGTGGGTCAGCAGCTCATCCAGGTGTTCCAGCATCGGCCGCACACCACGCGGCGCCTGCCCCAGCAGGTTATCCAGCAGGCGCAGATACCCCTCGAACAGCGAATAGTCGCCAAGCCGCTGGGCCGCGACCGGGCTAGTCTCGATCACCAGGGTGATGACCGCCGCGGAGGTCTTGGAGTACATCTTGATCGCGGAACCGAGCAGTTCCGCAACGGCATCCTCGCCCAGTTCCTGGGCCAGTGCAGGCGCCTCCTGCACGAAGGCCACGACCATCTCGGAACCGCGCCCCAGGGCCTGGAGACTGCGGGCCCCTTCAAGGTAGTAACGCTTAAGCCCACTGGCGCTGAAGGCACGGCTGGCCTCCTGCCAGGAACTTTCCAGCACCTCGGTGGCGTGGTTTCCCAGATCGTCGAGGAGGTCCTGGTAGTCCTCCAGATGAACGCTCATCGGTACGGGTACGCCGCGCGGTGCGCTAGAAGAACGTGGTGACGGCCGAATCCAGCGCGTCGCGCATGTCCGGATCGTCGGTGATCGGCCGCACGAGCGCCATGCGGCAGGCGCCTAGCGGCTCCACGCCCTTGGCGATCAGCGAGGCGGCGTAGACCAGCATGCGGGTGGAGATGCCCTCGTCCAGGCCATGGCCCTTCAGGTTGCGCGCGCGCTCGGCCACGCTGACCAGCTTGCCGGCCATCTCCTCGTTGATCTTGCCCTCGTGAGCGACGATCTTCGCCTCGGTCTCGTGATCCGGGTAGTCGAAATCCAGCGCGCCGAAGCGCTGCTTGGTCGACTGCTTCAGATCCTTCATCAGGCTCTGATAACCCGGGTTGTAGGAAATGACGACCTGGAAATCCGCGTGCGCCTGGACCATCTCGCCCTTCTTTTCCAGCGGCAGCACGCGGCGATTGTCGGTCAACGGGTGGATCACTACCGTGGTGTCCTGCCGGGCCTCGACAATCTCGTCGAGGTAGCAGATCGCCCCGTGGCGCGCGGCCAGGGTCAACGGACCGTCCTGCCAGCGCGTGCCATCGGCATCGAGCAGATAACGCCCGACCAGATCGGAAGCCGTCATGTCCTCGTTACAGGCGACCGTAATCAGCGGCTTGCCGAGCTTCCAGGCCATGTGCTCGACGAAGCGGGTCTTCCCGCAGCCCGTCGGCCCCTTCAGCATCATCGGCATGCGCACCGAATACGCCGCCTCGTACAGCTCGATCTCGTCCGCGACCGGCTGGTAATACGGCTCTTCCGTGATCAGGTGATCGCGCAGATCGTCTTGCATTGCCCAGACTCCTCAATCAAAAAAGGCCGGGGGACGGGATGCCCAGCACCCCGCCCAGCCCCGGCCCCGAAACGCCCTGACTCAGTCCGGCCAGATACGATTCGGGTGCAGGTTCTTCCACGGCTCGTCGGCCGTCGCCTTCGCCTTGCCCGGATTGAGCTCGGCGGTGGTGCGACCTCCGCGGCTGGCGCCAGAGCCGCTGGACTTCTTGGCCGCCGGCTTCGTGGCGGACGTCTTGCGTGTGGCCTGTGCGGCCGGCTTTTTGGCCGGGGCCTTGCGCTTGGTCGTAGAGGCCTTGCGGGTCGCCGTCTTGCGCGCCGTGCTTTTGGGCGTCGCGGCCTTTTTCGTTGCGGCTGCCTTGGTGCTGGCCGCCTGATGCGTTTGCGCGCTCGCAGGGGTCGTGCTGGTGTCTTTCTTCAGCGCGTTATCCGACGCAGCATTGCTGTCCTTGTTCTGGTCTTCCCGGGCGCTGCGCACACCGGCCGCCAGCTTGTCTTGCAGATTGCTCATTGCGACACCTCCTCGATGATGGCTTCGATCTCCTCGGCCGCCGGTTCGCCCGGTTTGCCCAGGTCGTACACGGAACAGCCTTCCAGCGCGGAACGCCGGTAGATGGCCCGCCGGCGGAGCGACTGCTCCAGGGCGGGGATGTCGATCTCCATCAGTGCATGCTTCATCGCACGCGACAGCGCACTGCGGACCTCGAGCTGGTTGATCACGACATAGGGGCGCAGCGACCGGTTCTTCATCTGCGCCTCCTCCAGACCGCGCCCCATCCGCACACTGCCCCAAAGATCAACGGGGGATGGCAGAACAGGGATCAACACGACATCCGAGCCCGCGAGCGCGGCAGTCACCGCACCACCCTCCAGGGTCGGCGGGCAGTCCACCACGATGTGATCGTAATCCTTGCGCAGCGCCTTGAGTTCGCGATCCAGCGGACCCGCGACGGCGAACACGGAGGCCGGAAAGGGACGGTCGTCCGAGGACATGCGCGCCCACTGGCCGGCCGATCCCTGCGGATCCGCATCGACCACCAGGGTGCGTCCTCGGCGCGCCAGACCGGCGGCGAGGTTCATGGAGAGGGTGGTCTTGCCGGTACCCCCCTTCTGATTGACTACCGCGAATACCCGGGAACCCACGTATCAGCCTCCTAGGGCCAGGAACCGGACGGGTCCAGTTCGTGGACTCTGACGTGATGGTCGGTCAGCCAGTCGTTTCGCTGGCCAGCCGATCCACCTCTTGCGCGAAACGCTGATCCGCCTCGCCAATCCGGTCGCCGTCGCGCGCATCAATGGTGATGTTCACATACGTCGTACCGAAACTGATATTGGGATGATAGCCATCCTCCTCCGACAACTCGGCTACCCGATCGAGAAACTCGCGCGTGATGCCGTAACGGTCGAAGGTGAACTGCTTGCTGATGGTCGCCGAGGAGCCCTTGCCCGGCTCCCAGCCGGCCGGCACCACGAGATCGCTATCCGCCATGTACTACTCCAGAACGTTGGACAGGCGTACCCCTAGCGGGCCGCGACTTCCTGTGCGTCGATCTCGCGCACATGTTCGAGTTCTTCCTCGAGGATCCTCTCGAACAACTCGGCATCGGCCACCGCACCCACGCGCCGACAGTAGACCGCCGCCTCGTCATACAGGCGCACGGCTTCCATCTCCAGTTCGCGGTTGCGCTCCAGCAATTCGGCCATCGAGCGCCCCAGCCGCACGGGTGCCAGCTGGCTCCCGTTGGGGGCAACCCCATGGTGAAACATGCGGGTCATGAATCGATCCGCATGGTCCAGTTCCTCCTGGGCGTCCCGACGCAGGCATTCGCTGACATCGCTCATGCCCCACATCGCCGTCAATCGCGCCTGGGCCAGATACTGCTGAACCGCGGACAGCTCATGCGCCACCGCGCGGTTCAGGTAACCCACGATCCGCGGATCCGCCATCGAGGTTGCCTCAGCTGGCCGAGCCGTCGGCCGTCGGGGCCTTCGGCAGGATGCTTTCCACTTCGGAGTGGACACGGGCAATGATGTGCGCAGCCACCAGGCCGTCGCCCACACGCTCGCAGGAATCCGCACCGGCACGCACCGCCGCATTCACGGCACCGGTCTCGCCACGCACCAGAACCGTCACGTAGCCACCACCGACGAACTGACGACCGATCAGGCGCACTTCCGAGGCCTTGGTCATCGCATCCGCCGCTTCAATTGCCGGCACCAGACCACGGGTCTCGATCATGCCCAGGGCCACACCAGAAATTTCGCTCGCCATTGCTAACCTCTTTTACAAACGGGCCGCCGGGCCGATCAGCCACGGCGGCGTTTATCCGCCGCAGGGACTTACGGCTTTTCCGGGAGGATGTTTTCCACCTCGGAATGCACACGGGCAATGATGTGCGCAGCCACCAGGCCGTCACCCACACGCTCGCAGGAATCCGCGCCGGCACGCACCGCAGCGTTCACAGCGCCGGTCTCGCCACGCACCAGAACGGTCACGTAACCGCCACCGACGAACTGACGACCGATCAGGCGCACTTCCGAGGCCTTGGTCATCGCATCGGCAGCTTCAATCGCCGGGACCAGACCACGGGTCTCGATCATGCCGAGGGCCACACCAAAGTTTTCGCTAGCCATTACTTAACTCCTATCAAGCGTTACTGATGAATTACTTTTCAACCTGCTCGGGCAGGATGCTTTCCACTTCGGAATGCACGCGGGCAATGATGTGCGCAGCCACCAGGCCGTCACCCACACGCTCGCAGGAATCCGCACCGGCACGCACGGCGGCGTTCACGGCACCGGTCTCGCCACGGACCAGCACGGTCACGTAGCCACCACCGACAAACTGGCGACCAATCAGGCGCACTTCAGAGGCCTTGGTCATTGCATCAGCGGCTTCAATCGCCGGCACCAGACCACGGGTCTCGATCATGCCCAGCGCCACACCAAAACGTTCAGTTGCCATTTCTCTTTCTCCTGGAGTTACAGTTTTTCCAATTAAAATGACGCTCAAGCCGCCTTGTGGGTACCAGCAGAGCGCTGTGCATCGGTCTGGTCTTGTCCAGCCTTGTTCGTCGACCCTTCCGCTTTCCTGCCACCATCGTCCCACTGGTCGATGATGCCGCCGATCGTCAGATCGGTTGTCACCTTGGGGTCATCGAGCGCGTAGCGCGCGGCCGATCCAGAGATCGTGAACACCCAATTGCCCGGGTGCGCACCAACTGGATCCACGGCGACGCTGAGCGCACCCTTTTGATCCACCAGCACGCGCAGCGACATGGTCTGAAGGCCGTCCACACGACGCGTGACCACCAGTTCGTCCTGCACCTGCATAATTTCCATGGAGCTACTGCTCCTCCCAGTAATCGATGATCCCGACGATCGTCGCGTCACTGGGGTATTCCTTGCTGCCGGCCGCCTCGCGCGCCGCGGACGATCCGACCACGATCACCCAGTCCCCGGGCACACAACCGACCGCGTCCACCGCGACCGTGCGCGGACCCCCGGCCTTCTCCTGGACCACCAGCAAGGGACGGTGACCCAGATCCCGGATCCGGTTGGTCGAAACCAGCGTCTTCTCTACCTTGCAGATCTTCATTCCGTGTCCCGTTAGCTCAACCGGCGAGCGGTTCCAACTGGCTGCCGCTGCGCTTGTCGCGAATCACCATGTGGCACCCGATCAGGCCCTTTTCGGCCAGTTCGCGATAGCGCGCCATGATCTGGTCGCGGATCCGCCGGCAGCGGGCCTCGACCCGCTCGCGCGACCCCGGCACCTTGCGGTCGTAGCGGTAATGGATCACCACCGGTACCGGCAGGCCCCGCTCGACATTCAGCTGCCGAAAGATCTTGTTCACCCCCACATCCATCCCGTGGGCGCCTTCTTCCATCGTTTCCAGGTGCGCGAAGTAGGCAAAGTTGCGTACCTGCATCTCCTCGACTTCCTGGCCGACGATGATCACCCGCTCGCGGTGCCCCACATCGGCGTAATGCCCGTTGTGGTAGCGCGCCACGTAATCGAGCTGCGAAATATTGTTCAGCAACAGCCGCGAGATCAGCCGAAGCATCCCCTCGTGCGGCCCACCGTTGCCGTGACCCCAGCCTTGCTGGTGGATCGCGTCCTGGATCGCCTGATACACGCGCAGTTCCGCGTCACGGCCATCCAGGTCCTGCGTCTCCCGGTACACCTTCGCGCTATCCACGAAGCGGTACAGACTCATCCGCGTGTCGGCGTCCGGGATATGGATCTTCACGGCATCCGTATCCGTATCCACGCCAATCAGCAGCGTATCGACCGAGGCCCCACAGCAGTAGGTGTTCTCGATCGCCTGACGAAACGCCCGCAGCTGCCGGAGAGCGGCATCCGCCGCGTCCCGCTCACTGTTGCCGTGCGCCGCGCACCCCTGATGGTGCGGGTCCGCACTGCTGTAGTGGTACGCCGCGATCTTCAGGTATCGACTCGGCACATCCGCCGTGGTCGGCCGTCCTTCGCGGAACCGCAACAGCTCGCGTTTCGTCCAGTGGCGGACATCCTCTTCGATGTCGAACTGCGCACCGGCATAACTCTTAACCCGAACAGCCAGATCCGGCAGGCGCAGAATAAAACGCCGCAGGCTCAACAGCCGCCCGTCGGAACAGGGCGAGATGTCCACTTCGTGGAAATCGCAGTCGAGGAAGTACGCAATCGCGCGTTCCGCCTCGTCCACCAGGTCATCCCGACCCGCCCAGTATTCATTGACCAGCTGATCAAACAGCTCGAACGTGCCGTGCAGGTACAGTTCGCGCGTGTCCAGATCGTTGATCCACGCATCCTCCAGGACGCGTTCCGGCAACCGATACCCGAGGTTATCCTCGACAATCCGTTGCGCCTTTTCCTCGAAGTCCCGCTCGTGTTGCAGCGCATGGACCTCTTTCAGTACTGGCACCAGATTCGCGAAGCGATCGCGAAACCCACTCTCGAACGCGTACAGCCGTTCGTTGTCGGCGACATCCGCCAGCGGATGCCCGGGCTTCAGCACAGAAGGCACGTCCATCGGCGCCGGCGCCTTCGGCGGCACTGCGCTAACCAGAGGTTGCGCAGCAGCCGAATTCGCCCCTTGTGCCACCGGCGACCGGACGGCACTTCCCCGTGGCGTCGCGTAACGCGTGCCAAAGGCGGAAGTCTTGCGGCGGCCTCGGCGCACCATCGTGGTCGTATTGCCTCCTTACTCGCCGCTTAGCCGCGGGCACCGCCGGACAGGGTCACCAGCGAACCGCTGCCACTATTCCCGGAGGAACCGGTGATCTTGCTCATCGGCACTTCCTTGCGCTCGAGCTCACGATTGGCATAGGCACTACGGCCTTCACCACGCGGGTTGCCCTTTTGCGTCGCGTTACGACGCGTGGCGAACCCTTCGGTGCCGGTGACGCTGCTTCCACGGGCCCAGTCATCGCCCGTGATGGTCACACCGTTGCTGCTCCCGTTAACGGTCACACGTTCGGCACCAATCTTGGCCACATCTTCAGCCTGAGCCGGTACCGGCTGGTGACGATCCGGCTGATAGCGGAACTCCTCGGTCCCGGACACCAGGCCCGTCGCCTTGTTGATCGGCCCGGTAATGCCACCCGAGGCACCGTATGCAGTACCGGTCACACGACGCTCGCGGCGCGCCAAGGCTTCGCGGGCCGGGCTTTGAACACTGAAGCCGTCATTCGGCATCGCCTGCGCCGGCACGTCGGCCACCGGTGCGGCTACTGCGGCCTGGCCTTCCGGACGCAGACGCGGGTGCAAGCTGCCAGCGGCCGTCGGACAGGTCGCGGCAAATTCGTTCGCCCCGACATACGGCGCACCGGACACGTCCTGACATGCACCGCGTTCGGTGCCCGTCACGCGCTCGTCATAACCCGGCTGGCTCCCGGAAACCGGATGCCCCGGCGTCGCATGGCGTTCGGCCACGCGGGTGTGCGCCGTCTGCATATCACGCGGCTCGCAATAAGCCTCGTACTGGTCAGCGCCGATGTAGGGCGTGCCAGAAACCGGTTTGCACGCACCGTACTCGTCACCGGTGACCCGTGCCGAGCGGCCCACGGACGTACCCGAGACGTTCTGCTGGTTCCAGGTGCGGCTCACGGAGACTTTTTCCGGGCCGGCCTGCGGACGGGAGCCACAGAAGGCGTCGTAATGCTCGGACCCGACATACTCGGTACCGGTGATCGGCTTGCAGCCGCCGTATTCGTCACCGGTCACGCGCAGCGAGCTATCCAGCTGCGTGCCGGAGACTTCCCGACCCCGCAGCGTGTGCATCACGCCCACCTTCGGCACACCACCGGCGGCCGGACGGTCACACAGGTCACCGAAATCCGCCTGGTTGTAGTACGGGGTACCCGTCAGGGGGCGGCAGGATCCGGACTCGTCACCCGTCACCTTCGAGCTGCGACCCACGGCCGTACCCGTCACGCTCTGGTCTTCCATCGTGTGCAGCTCCTGCACCTTGGCCGGCGTCGGCTCCGGGCGGGTACCGCACATGCCCTTGAACTGTTCCGTACCGATGTATTCGGTCCCGGTGACCGGCTTGCAGCTGCCGTACTCGTCACCGGTGACACGCGAGGAGCGCCCGACTTCTGTCCCGGTCAATTCACGACCGCGAAGCGTATGCATGACGCCGACCTTCATCGGCGCTCCGTTGGACTTTCCCGTGTTACACGGAACCTCGCTCGCCTGCGTATTCAGGTACTCGGTACCGGTGATGTCGCGGCAGGAGCCCGACTCGTCACCGGTGACACGCGGGCTACGGCCGACGCTCGTACCCGACACACCCTCGCCATGACGGGTCACCATCACGCTGGTGCGCGGCGCGCTGTTCGGCGCACGGGTGCCGCAGAAGCCTTCGTACTGCTCGCTGCTCAGGTACTCGGTGCCGGTGATCGCTTCGCAAGAGCCGGACTCGTCCCCCGTTACACGGGCAGAGCGCCCGACCTCGGTACCACTGACTTCCTGGCCGCGGCTGGTGTGGGAGTGCCCCACCTTGGCCGGGTTGGCACTCGGGCGCACATCGCAGTAGCGCTCGTAGTGCTCGAGGCCCAGGTACTCGGTCCCGGTAATGTTGGAGCAGCTGCCCGCTTCGGCGCCGGTGACGCTGCGCGTCGACTCGACTTGCGTGCCGCTAATGTGACCACCGGCGAGGGTCGTGCCCTCTTCCACCTTCGGCGGTGCTTCGCTCGTCTGACCACGGGGACGACCACAGGGACGACCCGGATCCGAAGAACCGCGACCAATCGTGCACAGCTCTTCACGACGCTGGCGTGCTACCTCGCGAGTGGACATACCCTTGCGTTTCGCAGCCTTCCACGCGCCTTCCTGCGGCATGGCACCGCGGCCCTTGGAGCCGTTGAAACGGCGCTTGGTCGCACGCTTGCCGTTCTGTGCCATCGCCTCGCGGCGCGCCATGCAGATCGCGCGGACCTCGGAGATCACCGGATGCGGACCCGCGGACTCGCCACCGGACTCCACCTTGTCGCACAACTGGTCAAGGCCACTTTCCACGACGGTGTCGCTTTCGGGGGTCACCGCGCTATAGGTGTCGTTGCGCTCGGACTTCTCGTCCTTGCAGCCACAGCCACAGCCCTTTTTCTCTTCCTGTGCAGACGGCGCGAAGGAACCCTGGCCTTTCAGCAGGTCTTCACGGCGCGGCTCGGCCGCCATGGCCTTTTTGCCATCGGTCGCCAGGGCCTGACGGCGCAGGCGGCAGATTTCGCGCCCGCTCATGTTGGAACAGTCGATTTCCATACCCTGGTTCTGCGACAGCGCTTCAAGCTGACGCGACCGGTCGGAACCGCCACGGGCCAAACCGCCGAGGGCCCGCGCACGGGTATTGGAGCGACCGACCGCCTTCTTGCCCTGGCGCGCCATCTTCTGGCGGCGCTCAAGAGCGGCCTGGCGGCCGTTCGACGCACCGGCGTGCGCGCCCGGTTCCGGACGGCGCGCAGGTGCGCTGCTGCCGACCTCGAACGAGGTCGACGGCTGAGATTCGCTGGAGTGCGACTCCGGCTCCCGCGCCTGGGGGGCCGGTTCGGAAACACGCTGAGCCTGGCGCGCCTTTTGCGCGGCCGCGGCAGAACGCGACGTTCCCTTGGTTTGGCCGGTCGGCTTCACGGCAGCCTTGCCATTATGAGACATGGCCTTGCGCCGTTCCCGGGCGAGTTCGCGACCCGAGAGACCTTCAGACGCGGATGTCGGATTACTCATGGCACTTCCTTACAGTTGGCGGCAGCAACGGTAATAACGCTTGATGGACGGGCCGGGTGCCACAGGCACCCGGCCTCCACCGAACCGGGGTCTTAGCGACCGCGGTCGACCACGAAGGCCATGCCCTGACTCTGGGCGTAGTTATCGTACGCAATGAAGCGCACCATCATGCCCGGGTTGGCACGGCGGCATTCTTCAATCTCGGACAGCACCGCTTCCACGGACTGCTCGCCAAAGAAGGGCAGCTTCCACATGTACCAGTAGTGGGCCATGGCGTTTTCTTTTTCGCTGTACTCGATCGCCGGGTTCCAGCCCTGCGCGAGGCAGTATTCGATCTGCTTGCGCACCTGGTCGGCATTCATCTCCGGCAGATAGGAGAAGGTCTCGTACTTCTGCGACTGCTTGAAGTTCTGGATATCAGACATGTCGGTAATCCTGTGCTCTGGTTCTTTCTGGGCACGGACGGCGCACTAGCGCCGCCCGCGCTCGGACGATCACTTGTGCTGGGTATCCAGCTTGTCGACGGTGTCGAACTCGAACTTGATCTCTTTCCACGTTTCCATGGCGATCTTCAGTTCGGGGCTGTGCTGCGCCGCCTGAGTCAGGATGTCCTTGCCTTCCTTCTCGATGTCCCGACCTTCGTTACGCGCCTGGACACAGGCTTCCAGCGCCACACGGTTGGCCGCCGCACCCGGGGCGTTACCCCACGGATGGCCCAGCGTACCGCCGCCGAACTGGAGCACGGAGTCGTCGCCGAAGATGGAGACCAGGGCCGGCATGTGCCAGACGTGGATACCACCAGAGGCCACGGCGAACACGCCCGGCATGGAGCCCCAATCCTGATCAAAGAAGATGCCGCGCGAGCGGTCTTCCGGGATGAAGGATTCACGCAGCAGGTCGATCCAGCCCAGGGTCGCGGCACGGTCGCCTTCCAGCTTGCCGACCACGGTGCCGGTGTGCAGGTGGTCACCACCGGACAGACGCAGGATCTTCGCCAGCACACGGAAGTGGATACCGTGCTTCGGATGACGGTCGAGCACCGCGTGCATCGCACGGTGGATGTGCAGCAGCACGCCGTTGTCGCGGCACCAGTTGGCCAGACCCGTGTTGGCGCAGAAGCCGCCGGTGATGTAGTCGTGCATGATGATCGGCGCGCCAATTTCCTTGGCGAACTCGGCACGCTTGTACATCTCTTCCGGGGTCGGCGCGGTGACGTTCAGGTAGTGACCCTTGCGCTCGCCGGTTTCGGCCTCGGCCTTTTCGGTCGCTTCCTGCACGAACTCGAAGCGGTCACGCCAGCGCATGAACGGCTGCGAGTTGATGTTCTCGTCGTCCTTGGTGAAGTCGAGGCCGCCACGCAGGCACTCGTACACGGCGCGGCCGTAGTTCTTCGCGGACAGACCCAGCTTCGGCTTGATGGTGCAGCCCAGCATCGGACGGCCGTACTTGTTCAGCTTGTCACGCTCAACCTGGATACCGGAGGGCGGACCACCGCAGGTCTTCACGTAGGCCATCGGGAAGCGCACGTCTTCCAGACGCAGGGCACGGATGGCCTTGAAGCCGAACACGTTACCGACCAGCGAGGTGAACACATTCACCATCGAACCTTCTTCGAACAGGTCGATCGGGTAGGCGATGAACGCGTAGAAGGACTCGTCGTCACCCGGCACGTCCTCAATGGAGTAGGCACGGCCCTTGTAGTAGTCCATATCCGTCAGGAGGTCGGTCCACACCGTGGTCCAGGTACCGGTGGAGGACTCGGCGGCCACGGCGGCCGCGGCTTCTTCGCGGTCGATGCCCGGCTGCGGGGTGATCTTGAAACATGCCAGCAGATCGGTATCCAGCGGCATGTATTCCGGCATCCAGTAGGTTTCGCGGTAATCCTTGACGCCCGCGGAGTACTTCTTGGCGGCCATGTGGCTTTCTCCTACGCGTTGGTTAATCGTGACGGTCGCCTAGATTAGGAAGGCGCACTGCTAATAACAAATAAATAATCTAGATACGACCAATAGACTTTCGTTTATAGAAGGACCGGTCCGCAGAGTTCCGCGGAGCGGCATGGGGGTTCTGTTCGCATCAGCGCCCGGCGCCTGCTCGGCAGCCTCAGCGGGGAATGCGGTCGCTGATTGTAGTCCATGACCGCAGTCAATGCATGCTCTTTAGACCACAGCGTGATCGGAGCCCGCGCCCCTCTGCCGGGGCGCGCGCACCGACGATCAGGCAGGACCCGCATCGGCCTCCTGCGCCTCTAGCGTGTCGGCGTAGTGATCGCGCGCCACATAGGTATAGATGGCCGGGACCACGAAGAGCGTGAACAACGTGCCGATCGCCATGCCCGCCGCAATCACCAGGCCCATTGCGAAGCGCGAGCCGGCACCAGCACCGGTCGCCATCAGCAGCGGCACCATCGCCACCACGGTCGCCGTGGTCGTCATCAGGATGGGCCGCAGCCGCAGGCTGGCCGCCTCCTCGATCGCATCGCGCAAGGGTCGCCCCTGACGCTGCAACTGGTTGGCGAACTCCACGATCAGGATGCCGTGCTTGGCGATCAGCCCGATCAGGGTCAGCAGACCCACCTGTGTATAGATGTTCAGCGAGGTCACACCCAGGCTGATGAAGATCAGGGCGCCGGCGATCGACATCGGCACCGTGGTCAGAATGATCAAGGGATCACGGAACGACTCGAACTGCGCGGCCAGCACCAGGAAGATCACGACCAGCGCGAAGAAGAACGTGACGACCAGATCCCCACCCTCGGCCTTCAGCTGCCGCGACTCGCCGGCATAGTCCACGTTCACATCGGGCGGCAGCACCTCGGCGGCAATCCGGTCGATGATGTCCAGCGCCTCCCCGAGGGTGACGCCGGGCCGTGGCACCCCCTGCAGGGTCACCGCGTTCAGCTGCTGGAAGCGGTTGAGCTGGCGCGGCGTGACCGTCTCTTCCAGCGTCACGATGCTGGACAACGGTATCGGCTCGCCGTCCGCGGTGCGCGTGTACAGCTCCTCAAGCTGCTCCGGCGTCAGGCGGTCGGAACGCTGGACCTGCGGGATCACGCGATAACTGCGGTTCTCCATCGCAAACCGCCCGGCGAACCCGCCGGAGAGATACGTCGCCAGATCGGCATTCAGCGTCGCCATGTCGATGCCAAGCTGCGAGGCACGCTCGCGGTCAATCTTCAGATCCACCCGTGGCTGGTCGAAGTTGAGATCGGTATCGAGGAAGATGAACCGACCCGTCTCCATCGCCCGGTCCTTGATCTCCTGACTCAGCTCGTTCAACTCCTCGAACGAGCTGGTGGAGCCGAACACAACGCTGACCGGCGCGCCCTGCCCCGGGGTCGGCAGCTGCGGCGGCTGGATCGCGAACACCTCGAGCCCTGGCAGCCCTTCCAGCGCCGGCTGCAGGTCCTCTTCCAGGATCTTGGCAGTCGTTCGGTCACGCTGATCCCAGGGCGCCATAACGAAACCGCCCAGGGCCTGGTTGGTCGCCCCGGCCATACCGGGTCCGCCGCCAAAGCCGTTCACGATAAAGATGTTGTCGAGCTCGGGGATGCGGTCGAAAAAGCCGTCGGTCAGCGCGGTGTTGCGCTCCAGGTAATCGATCCCCATGTAGGCATCGCCTTCCATGATCGAGAAGGCGAAACCCTGGTCCTCCTGCGGCTCCAGCTCGGTCTGCGAAGTCACGAACAGGAAGTAGCAGGACACCAGCACGATGGCGCCGAAGGCGGCGACGGTGAAGCGGTCATTCAGTGCCCCGTGCAGCCGTCGGCGATAGCGCTCGCGCAGGCTGTCAAAGCGCGCGTCCAGCCACGACTCGATGCGCCCGCGCCGCTCGACCGAACCATCGCGCAGGATTTTCGAACACATCATTGGCGACAGCGTGATCGCGACAATCCCCGAGATCACGACCGTCGCCGCCAGGGTAAACGCAAACTCGATGAAGAGCGTGCCGGTCAGGCCGCCGATGAACCCCAGCGGCAGGAAGACCGCCACCAGCGTGGTCGACATCGCGACAATCGGCCACGCGAGCTCGCGCGCCCCCTGGATCGCCGCGTCCATGCGCGACATGCCCTCCTCGATATGCCGCGAGATGTTCTCCAGCATGATGATCGCGTCATCGACCACGATGCCGATGGCCAGCACCATCGCCAGCAGCGTCAGCAGGTTCAGCGAGAACCCCATCAGGAGCATCAGCATGAAGGTCCCGATCAGGGACAGCGGTACCGCCACCGCCGGGATCAGCACACTGCGCCACGAGCCAAGAAACAGATAAATCACGACCAGCACGATCAGCAGCGCCAGCACGATGGTCGTCAACACCTCGTCGATCGCGCTCTCGATGTATTCGGTGGAGTCATAAACGATCTCGCCCTCCAGCCCGGAGGGCAGGCGCGGCTCGATGCGCTCCTCGAAGATCTCGCGTACATCCGCGATCACCTCCAGGGCATTGGCATCCGGCGCCAGCTCGATGCCGATGAACGTCGCCGCCTGACCGTTGAAGCGCACCGAGGTGTCGTAGTTCTCCGACCCCAGCTCCACCTCGGCGATATCGCCAAGACGCACCAGGTCGCCCTCCTGCTCGAACAGGATCAGCTGCTCGAACGCCTCCGGGGTCTGCAGGTCGGTATCCGCGGTCAGGTCCAGGCTCACCATCGAGCCCTTGGTCTGCCCCACCGCGGAGAGGACATTGTTGCCCTCCAGCGCCGACCGAACGTCGCGCCCGGTTACGCCATAGGCCGCCATGCGATTGGCGTCCAGCCAGGCGCGCATCGCAAAGCTCTGATCGCCGAGGATCTCGGCCCGCTGAACGCCGTTAACGGTGGCCAGCTCCGGCTGCACCTCGCGAATCAGGTAGTCGGTGGTCTGATTGTTGGAGAGGCGCTCGGAATAGAACGACAGGTACATCGCCGCCACATCCTGACCCACGGAGAGATCCACCACCGGGTCCTCGGCCTCCGATGGCAGATCGCTGCGAATCTTGTCCACCTGGGCGGAGATCTGCGTCAGCGCCTGGTTCGGATCGTAGTCCAGCTCCAGGAACGCCTGCACCGTGCTTATCCCCGGCAGGCTGTTGGACACGATGTAGTCGATCCCCTCCGCCTCGGCGATCTCGCGCTCCATCGGCGTGGTGATGAATCCCTGTACCAGGTCCGCATCCGCGCCGATATAGGCGGTGCTGACCGTGACCACCGCGTTCTGCACCTCGGGGAACTGGCGCACGTTCAGGTCGAACACCGCCCGCACCCCGAACAGCAGGATGAACAGGCTGACCACAGTGGCCAGCACGGGCTTCTGAATAAAGATATCGGTAAAGCGCATCATCGCGGGCCCGCTCAGCGATTCGCTGGCCGCGGATCGCGTTCGGCATCGGGCTGGGCATCCTCCGTGATCTTCACGGGGGTATCGTTCTGGAGCTTCAGCAGACCGCTGACCGCAATCTCGTCGCCCTCTTCCAGGCCATCCACGATGCGCACCAGGTCACCGCGTCGCTCACCGATCTCCACCAGGCGCTGCTCCACACGCTTGTCGCCGTCATCGTCTTCAAAGATCACGAACACCGAGTTGCCCCAGGGTGCGAAACGGATGGCCGTCTGCGGGACCACCAGCCCCTCCTCCGGCTCGCCACGCTGCAGCGTGACGCGGGCGAACTGACCGGGGCGCAGCCGATGGTCCTCGTTGGTGATCATCGCCTGCACGCGGAACATCCGCGAGGCAGCACGGACACGCGGCTCGATCGCGGTAATCTGCCCCTCGAAGGTCTCGCCATAGGCATCGACGGTGACCTCGACCGACTGCCCCAGCTCGACATTCGCCAGCCGGCGTTCGGGCAACGTGAAGTTCACATACAGCGGGTCCAGGGACTCCAGCACCACAATCGGGTCGCCCGGGCCGACAAACTGGCCCTCGTTCACCTGACGGATACCCAGCTGCCCGTCAAAGGGCGCCCGCAGACGCTTCTGGCGAATACGGGCATCCTGTGCCTTGACCGCCGCCTCGGCCTGTTGCGCCTCGGTCGCGCGGCGCTGGAACTCCGAGTCGGAAATATCGTTGCGCTGCACCAGGCCCCGCGCCCGTTCCAGCTCGCGCGCCGCGAGCTGCGCCTCGGCGCGCAGGCTTTCCAGCTCCGCCTCGTCCAGCTCGGTGTCGAGTTCGACCAGCGTCTCGCCCGCCTCGGCGAAGGCCCCATTGGCAAAATGGATGCGGTCAACAATGCCCTGTGCCTCGAAACTCAGCGTGGCCCCCTGCACCGCCTCCAGGTCCCCCACCGCACGCAGCTGCGGGGCCCAGCGATCGGTCTCCACGGTCGCCGCGTTGATGGTCGCAGTCGGCTCCGGCATCTCGTCAAAGAACTCCGCGATCTGCTGATCCACGAAGGCCTTGAAACCAAAGATGCCACCCAGGACCAGGGCTACGCCCAGCAGCATCAGGAAGAATCGCTTGCTCATGAATTTGCCTCAGGAATGTGCTCGCGCACGATCGCGCGCACCCGCTCCGTCTCGGCGCGCACGACCGAGGGTTCGTCTGGATCGATTCGCGGCTCCCAGCGCCAGCCGGTCAGCAGCGCATGGGTATGGCGGATCAAGTGTTCATACGGGCGGTGGATATCGTAGGCATCCAGCAGCCCCTGGGCATTCGCGAGCGCCTGCATCCCGGTATTCAGCGCCCACGGCCCCAGCCCCATCTCTTCCTCGCCCATCTCCTGGGCCGGTGGCAGGTCCTTGTTCGCCCGCGCCTCGGCCACGATGGCGTTGATCGCCTGGCTGATCGGTTGAGCCGCATCAAGCAACTCCTGCCGCCGCGCCTCCGACGTACTCGCCCAGACCACCTCTGTCGTCACGAATTGGGTCAATCGATAGTAGTCCGGATTCGCCTGCGCGAAATCGATATCGGCCAGCACCATCGCCAGCATTCGTGAACGGGTTCCCAGCGGCAGCCGAGGAATGCACCGAAACAGCTCCGCACGCTGACGCGTTGCCCGGGTCGCGACGGCCGCCAGCAGATCTTCCTTCGAGTTGAAATGCTGGTACAGCGTGCCGGTCGCGTACTCGCAGGCGGCCGCCAGACGCGACATCTGCAACGCCAAAAGGCCCTCCGAGCGGATCAGCTCGTGGGCCTTTTCGACAAAGAGGGTCTCGCGCGCCTCGCGCTCGCGCTGCTTTCGATTCTCGGTGCCCATCGGCGCAGACTACCGAATCGGAACCAAGATTTGAACCTCGTTCACTCAACAAGCAAAAAAACGGGGCCCAGAAGGCCCCGGTCCGCTTGTCATCGGCGCCCAATCAGCCGGCTTCACGCAGTAGGCGCACGATCGCGTCGGCCACGCTCTTGCTGGACTGCGGGTTCTGCCCCGTCACCAGTTTGCCATCCACCACGACATGGTCGGTCCAGTCCTCGGCGGTCTCGACCTCCCCACCCAGTTCGGCCAGGCGGTCCTGCAGCAGAAACGGCACGGCCTGATCGAGCTGTACCGCCTTCTCTTCGCTGTTGGTGAACGCGGCCACCTTGCGCCCCTTCACTGCCGGACTGCCGTCTTTCAGCATCGCGCCGACCAGACAGGCCGGCCCGTGACACACCGCGCCCACGACCTTGTCGTTCTCCAGAAACTCGCCGACCAGGCGCTGCACATGCGGATTCTCCGGCAGATCGAACATCGTGCCGTGCCCACCGGGGAAGAAGATTGCCGCGTAGGCATCGTGGTGCATGCCTTCATCGAGATGGATCGTGTCGTCCAGGGCCTCCTGCGCGGCGACGGCCGCCGGTCCGGGATGATTCGACTCCAGGCTCTTGGGATCCAGAGGGACGGGCCCGCCCTTGGGACTGGCCACCTTGATCTCGAAACCGGCCTTGCGGAAGCGGTCATAGGGCACCGAGAACTCGTCAAACCACACGCCGGTCGCGTGGCCGTCGCCGATCTCGCCGTGACTGGTCACCACCATCAGTATCGTCTTGCTCATCCCGCGAACTCCTGTTGCATCCATACATGTCCGTGGACTCGGTGGTCCGGGACAGGGTTCCGCTGCGCACAGGAATCAAGGGGCCGGGGCCCGAATTCGAGAAGCCGATCCCTTGCGTCTTGTCGGTATTGGCGGGACAGCTTTCTGAACGGTCCGAGGAGCAGGGACAGTCGACCGAACGCGTATCACTCTCCCCAACCAAGAAAGGCCCCGTAATGGGGCCTCTGACAGCTTGGTCAATGACGTCCGACCGGCAATGCCGGGCGGACGCCAAGGCTTCAGGTCGGAGTCAGACCTGGGTGTAGCGCAGGTAGGAGCGGATCTCCTCGAAGCCCTGCGGGAACTTCTTCTGCGCATCCTCGTTGCTGACCGTCGGCGGGATGATCACGCGATCGCCCGGGGTCCAGTCGGCCGGCGTAGCGATGCCGTGCTGGTCTCCGGTCTGCAGCGCATCGATCACGCGCAGGATCTCGTCGAAGTTGCGGCCCACCGACATCGGGTAGGTCATCATCAGCCGGATCTTCTTGTTCGGGTCGATAATGTAGACCGAACGCACCGCGGCAGTCTCGCTCTCGCCCGGGTGGATCATCTCGTAGAGCTCGGAGATCTTCTTGTCGGCGTCGGCAACGATCGGGAACTCCAGCGTGGTGTTCTGGGTGTCGTTGACGTCCTCGATCCACTTGTTGTGCTCGTCGACGGTATCCGTGGACAGGCCCAGCGGCTTCACGTTGCGATCCGCGAACTGCTGCGCGAGCTGGGCAGTGCGGCCCATCTCGGTGGTGCACACCGGCGTGAAGTCGGCCGGATGGCTGAAGAAGAAGCACCAGGAATCGCCGATCCACTCGTGGAAATCGATCTTGCCCTTGGTGGTGTCAATCTGGAAGTTCGGGGCGGTATCACCCAGTCGAAGTGCCATGATGTACTCCTTTCTTGATAATCAATGGTTTGCAAGTTTCGGGGCCGTCTCGGCTCCCCGTGGAAACCAAGGTATCGCGACCCCACTGCATTAGCTATTACTAATTCTCTAAGGCCTCGATAGCCGGCACCTAAGACGAGCCGCAACAAGGGCACCCCGCCCCGAGCGGCCCACCCGTCACTACATGCGGCGAAAGAGCTCGGCCAGGTCGTCACGCATCGGCTGGCGCCCCATCTCCTCGGTGGTAAATTCCGAGCCGTCGAAGGACACGCGCAGCATCACGGCCTCGCCGGCCTCCACATCGGGCATCAGCGCAACCATCGGGCGCCCGGTCAGGTATTCGGCAACCGCCTCGTCCATCTCCGCCGCGGCCTGTACCTGCTGCTGCATCCAGGTGGAGATATGCAGCATCAACGTGCCGTCCCACTCGGCCTTCGCGAGCTCGCCGAGCAGGGCGTGGGCCAGGGCCACGTTGTCGTCACGGCTGGCACCGGCGCCAAAGGCGAGATAGGTCACCTCGGCGTCACCGATCGCCGCTACTGCGTCGGCGGCATCCTCGGGCCCTTCCATGCCCGCGATGCTGAACCCGGCCTCCGGGTTGGCGGCCAGCATCCCGGCCCCGAGACCGCCGGTCAGCGCGCCACAGATCGCGGAACGGTTGTTGACCACGGCCAGCGACTCGGCCTCCATCATGCTCGCAATGGCCTGTCCGACATTGCCGCCCGCCATGGCGCGAACGGTCTGCTCCTCGCCAAACGAAAGCGACTCGGCTGCCGCCGTGAGCGGTGCGGCCAGCAGCGCAGCCGAGAGAGACAGTGCAATGGTCGTCTTTTTCATCAGTTCACCTCGTGTTGGTGGTTGGGAATATTCGGTATTTCTGATGCCTGGGGCATCACATCACCATCGGCCGGCCGGGCGGGCGCGGCCCTTCTGGTGTTCGGGAGTTGTGGTTATGCAGCTCCTGCGACCCTGCAGCACCACGCGCGATTCAGGTTTCTCCGACCGCGGCATACTGCGCAGACGGGAACACTCACCGCAGGCGGCCCGTCAGAACCCGTACCTGGGGCCGCCGGATCAGCCGTCTCGATCCAGTTCCCGCAAGCGCCGGTACAGGCTGCGCTCGCTCAGGCCCAGCCGGCGCGCGAGGCTCCGCCGATCACCCTGGTGTACCGCCAGGGCGTGACGCAGATACTCGCGCTCGATCTGATCCAGCGGACGCAGTTCCCGCGGATGGACCAACTCCGCGTAACCTTCTCCGGCCGCACCCGATTCGGCGCGCGTGGCCTGCTGGCGCACCGGGCCTGGCAGGTGCTCCGGCCGGATCGGACCGCCATCCGCCAGCAGGGCCGCGCGTTCCAGGATGTTGCGCAGTTCACGCACGTTGCCGGGGAAGGCATATCCCTCCAAAACCCGGATCGCGTCGTCCTCCATCGTCGGACGCGGCACCAGCTCGGAGCGATCCAGCATGGCCTCGACGAGCAGCGGGATATCGCCGCTGCGCTGGCGCAGCGGCGGCACCTCGATGGGGAAGGTATTGATCCGGTAGAACAGGTCTTCGCGAAACTCGCCGGCCCGCACCATCGCCTCCAGATCCCGGTGGGTGGCACAAACCAGTCGAAAATCCGCACTCCGAGACTCGATTCCGCCGACCCGGCGGTAGGCGTGCGTCTCCAGCAGGCGCAGCAGCTTCACCTGCTGGCCCAATGGGATATCGCCCACCTCGTCCAGGAACAGCGTGCCGCCGGACGCGGCCTCGACCAGCCCGACCTTGGCCGAGGCCGCACCCGTGAAGGCCCCCTTCTCGTGGCCGAACAACTCGCTCTCGAACAAGGTCTCGGTCAGTCCGGAGCACTCAACCGCGACAAACGGCTTGTCGCGGCGCGGGCTCTCTTCGTGGATCGCCCGGGCGATCAACTCCTTGCCGGTACCGGACTCACCCAGCAGCAGCGCCGAGGCATTGCTGGGTGCCACGCGACTGATCAAGCCCAGCATGGTATTGAACGCCCGCGAACGCCCGACCAGCCCGGTGGCCCCGTTCTGCGGGCTGGATACGGGCAGATGATGGAGGCGCTCGACGAAATAGCGAACAGCCCCCTCCGCCCCCAGGATCGGAGTCAGCTCGACGTCCACGTGCTCGCGGCCCTGCGCCGTGTGATGCACATGCAGGACACGTTCCCGGCGGCGGCTGGCGAGCGCAGCCTGGAGCGGACAGGCTTCCCCGGCCTCGTCGCACGGACGCTGATAGCCGTGCGAGGCCTCATAGCAGGCCCGGGAAGAGCCATCGGCATCCGTGCCGTAGACCCTCTGGTAGGCCGTATTCGCGGCCAGGATCCGGTAATCGGGCGACAACAGGATGGAGGGCTCGCGAAAGGCCTCCATCATCTGTCGCATCGCCGAGAGGTCCGTCTCGTTGCCACACGGAATCGCCAGTCGGCTAATCGTCACGTCTTCTCGCATGGGCCAGGTATCCAGGGGAGGCGCCGCGGCGGTGGTCCTCCGATGACTCTGCCCAATAGACACGCTCAACCGAGGTACGTTCAGTGGCATCACGGCCGGTCTCTACGGATCCCGCTTAGTGGTACCCGGTCTCGGGCGTCACCTTGCCGCGGAAGACCCAGTACGTCCAGGCCGTGTACCCCAGGATGATGGGGATCACGAACAGCGCCCCGACCAGGATAAACAACTGTGCATCCGGGGACGACGCCGCATCCCAGAAGGTGTGGTCCGGCGGCACCACATACGGCCACTTGCTGACCAGAAGCCCCAGATAGGTCGTAATGAACAGGGCGATCGTCGCTACGAACGGGATCCCCTCGTCACGCCGCCGCACCGCCCGGATCAGTATCCAGGCGGACAACAGGGCCAGCGCCGGCAGGACCCACAGGTACTGCCAGGTGCCCATCCAGCGTTCCATCACCTTCGGGTCAATAAACGGCGTGATCAGGCTCACCGCCGCGAACACCACCAGGACCAGGGCCAGCAGGCCAGGCACCACGCGATAGGCAAAGGCCTGGGTCTCGCCATCGGTCTTGACGATCAGCCAGGTCGCGCCCAGCAGCGCATAGCCCGCCAGCAGACCGATACCGGTCAGCACGGTGAACGGCGTCAGCCAGTCCAGCGGCCCGCCGGCAAAGCTCAGACCCTCCATCTCGAAGCCCTGGATGTAGGCGCCCACCACGGCCCCCTGGGCAAACGCCGCCACCGCCGACCCCGCGGCAAAGGCCACGTTCCACAACCCCTTGGAGGTATTGGCCTTGAACCGGAACTCGAACGCCACCCCGCGGAAGATCAGCCCCGCCAGCATCAGGAAGACGCCGATATACAGGGCCGGCAGGAACACCGAGTACACCAGCGGGAAGGCCGCCAGCAGCCCCGCCCCGCCGAGGATTAGCCAGGTCTCGTTGCCGTCCCAGACCGGGGCGACCGAGTTCATCATCACATCGCGCGAGGTCTCGCCCGGGGCGAACGGGAACAGGATCCCGACCCCCAGATCAAACCCGTCCATCAGCACGTAGGCGATGATGCCGACGGCAATGATGACCACCCAGATCAGCGTGATATCAAGCGTGGTTTCCATGGATCAGCTCCTTGCAGCGCCGGTAGCGGCGTCGTCGATCGAGGTATCGGCCGCGGACCAGGGCCGTTTCGCGTGGGCCGGGGCCTGCCGGACCTCGGTGGTCTCCGGTCCCTTCTGCACGATACGCACCAGGTAGTAGACGCCAGCCGTGAACACGGCGGCGTAGACCAGCACGTAGCCGATCAGCGTGAACAGGGCCATGCCTCCCGTCAGCGCCGGGGTGATGCCCTCGGCATGGGTCATCACGCCGTAGACCAGCCAGGGTGCGCGCCCGGTCTCGGTCACGAACCAGCCGGCGACCACCGCGATGAACGGGGCCGGGATCATCCAGGTCAGACCCCGCAGGAAACGCGGCGAGGCGAACATGCGGCGCCGGAAGCGCAGCCAGGCACCGGCCAGCACGAACAGGATCATCACCATCCCGATCGCGACCATGATGCGGAACGACCAGAAGGTGATTCCCACCGGCGGGCGTTCCTCGGCGGGTACCTCCAGCAGGCCAGGGACCTCGCCATCCAGCTCGTGGGTCAGGATGAAACTGGCCATCTTCGGGATACCGATCTCGAAGTGGTTGGTCTCGTTGGCCGAATCCGGGATCGCGAACAGCAGCAGCGGTGCCCCGCGTTCGGTCTCCCAGACGCCCTCCATCGCCGCGACCTTGGTCGGCTGATGTTCAAAGGTATTCAGGCCATGGATGTCGCCCACCACCAGCTGGGCCGGGGCCGCCAGCAGCAACACCCACATCGTGGTGCCCAGCGCCTTGCGGTTGACCAGCACATCGCGCTGGCGCAGCAGGTACCAGGCCGAGACGCCGGCGACCACGAAACCCGCGGTCAGCAGCGAGGCCAGGCCCATATGGAAGAAGCGCGGCCAGAAGCTCGGGTTGAAGATCGCGGTGATCCAGGAGGTCACGTGGAAGACACCGTCCTGCAACTCGAAGCCCACCGGGGTCTGCATCCAGCTGTTGGCGACCAGGATCCAGAACGAGGAAATGAAGGTACCCAGCGCCACCATCAGCGCCGCGAACAGGTGCACGCCCTGCGGTACCCGGTCACGGCCGAACAGCAGCACGCCCAGGAAGGCCGCCTCGAGGAAGAAGGCCGTCAGCACCTCGTAGGAGAGCACCGGCCCGAGGAAGTTGGCGGTCGCATAGGAGAACGCACTCCAGTTGGTCCCGAACTGGAACGACATCACCAGCCCGGAGACCACCCCCATCCCGAACACGACCGCGAAGATCTTGATCCAGAACTTCGAGATCTGGGTGTAGATCGCATCGCCGGTCTTCCAGGCGCGAAACTCCAGGAAGGCGATGAACGACGCCAGCCCGATGGTAAAGACCGGGAAGATGGCGTGAAACGAGACCACGAATGCAAACTGGATTCGTGATAGCAGTATGGGGTCGAGCTCCATGGCGTTCCTCCATTGTCAGGGTGCGCCGTCCGGACGCAGCTACCGCGTCCTTACAAGTACCGTGCCAGCAAGCCCGCCTCCCGCTCGCGGGCCCGGCAGGCGGCAACCGGCCTCGAAGACAACCGCCCGCACCCGCTCGCCACAGCGCCGCTGTGACTGCCATTCATGGCAGCAAAAACCCCACGACTGCCATTTGTGGCAGTCCTGTCGTGGCACAACCCGCCGCCAGCGGCAGGCGCGAGCGGGCTCTGCGATCTGGCACGCAACTTGTAAGAAAACGGCAAGCAGGGCGCGTCAGACGCCCGCCTTTCATAACAAGAGTGCACCGCAGGAACCGCGGTGCCGGACGACGGAGATCCAGCATGTCCCAGCCCGAACAGCGCGAAAATCGCAGCCGCCAGCAGCAGTCGACCGAGGCCCTGGCTGCCGCCATGGACCGCAGCGGCCTGTCCCGCCGCGACTTCCTGAAGATCGCCGGTGCGGCCGGCCTGGCCTCGGCGACCGGCGTACAGGCCGCCCCGGCTCAGGCCGCGGTCTCGACACGGGCACGTATCGTCGTGCTGGGTGGAGGCGCGGCCGGCCTGACCATGGCCGCGCGCCTGCGCGCCCTGCTCGATGGCGCCCGTATTACCGTGGTGGAACCGAGCGAGATCCACGACTACCAGCCCGGCTGGACCCTGGTAGCGGCGGGCGTCTATTCGGTCGGCGAGGTCCAGCGGCGCAACGAGCGCTATATCCCGCGCGGGGTGGACTGGGTGCGTTCCGCCGTCGCCGCGATCGACCCGGAGTCGCAGCGGGTGGAGACGGTCGATGGCGACCACCTGGACTACGACTTCCTGGTGGTCGCAACCGGCCTGCACCTGGACTTCGAGGCCATCGACGGCCTGCGCCGCGAGGACATCGGCCGCCCGGGCCTGACCAGCATCTACGCCAGCGCCGAGGCCGCGCGCGATGCCTACGAACAGGTACGCACCTTTGGCGAGCGCGGCGGCGTGGCCCGCTTCACCATCCCGGGGACGCCGATCAAGTGTGCCGGCGCCCCGATCAAGGCCACCTTCATCGCCGAGAGCCTGCTGCAGAGCGCCGGCCAGCGCGGAGATGCGGAGTTCCACTACCACACCGGGGCAGACCGCCTGTTCAGCGTCGCGCGCTTCGACACGATGGTGCGCGACCTGTATGCCGAGCGTGACATCGCCGTGAACGAGGATGGGTTTCTCGCCGCGGTCGATATCGACGCCCGGCAGGCCACCTTCCGCGGGACGAACGGCAACGAGGAGACGGTCGACTACGACTACCTCCATGTGACGCCGCCGATGCGGGCCCACGGGTTCGTGCGCGAGGCCGGGCTTGCCGTGGAGGATGGCGCGCTGGCCGATGGCGGCTGGCTGGCGGTGGATGATCGCACCCTCCAGCACACCCGCTATCCGAACATCTTCGGCGCCGGCGATGTGGTCGCCACCGCGATCGGCAAGACCGCCTCCACCGTGCGCTCCCACGGCGCGGTGATGCCGGACAACCTGGTGGATGTACTGCAGGATCGCGAGCCATCGCGCGAGTTCGACGGCTACACCTCCTGCCCGCTGATCACCGAGGTCGGCAAGGCCGCCCTGGTGGAGTTCGACTACAGCCTGCAGGAGGTCCCGACCTTCGGCTTCATCGATCAGGGCGAACCCAGCTGGATGTGGTGGCGTCTGAAGGTGCACATGATCAAGCCGCTGTACTTCAACATGCTGCGTGGGCGCTACCTGCGCTAGGGAAACACTGATCAATGTACACGCTCGCGTTGGTACCCCAGGTTTTCCGAGACAAGGCGCGGTGCGCAGCCGGTAGTGGTTCTACCGGCCCGTTATTGACGGATTCGGGCCGCAACGCAGGATCGGAGAACCTGGGGAGCCAACCCCGAAGGGGCTCGGCCGCCCGTTGTTATCAAAAACGGGCGTGGGAACTGCGTTGCGGTTCCCCTGTGCAGAGTGACTGCACGGCAGTCACCGCGCCTTGTTCGCACGCAAAAGCGACTCGAGCGCGAGCGTGTACATTAATTAGTGTTTCCCTAGGAGCCTGACTGATGTCCACACGCCCAATCCGTCCGCTCCCGCTGCGTCGAGCCCGGATGCCCGTCGTCCGCACGCGATGAATGCTACCGCCAGGGAGTGGCTGCGCCAGCGTGCCCGCCCCCATCGCCGCTGGCTCTGGATGTCCGCGGCCGGCTCCCTGATCGCGGCCGGCGCGACGATCGGCGTGGCCGGCATCATCGCCCAGGCCGTGTACCAGGCCCTGTTCGCGCCCGAGCGCCTGGACTGGGCAGCGGTGCTGGCGGCCGGGCTCGTACTGATCGTGCTGCGCTACAGCGCACAGGGACTGCGTGACCTGGCCGGCCAGCGGCTGGCCCACGCGGTCAAGGGCCGCCTGCGCGGCGAGCTGCTGCATCGCGCCCGCGAGGCCGGTCCGGCGCGGCTCGCGGCACAGGCCACCACCGGCGAATGGATCGAACGCTTCCAGGCCCGCGGCGAGGACCTGACCGGCTACTACGCGCGTTACCTGCCCGCGCTGCAGGCGGTCATCCTGATCCCGCTGGCGATCCTGATCACGGTGTTCTGGCTGGACTGGCTGGCCGGCCTGCTGCTGCTGTTCGCCGCCCCGCTGATTCCGGCCTTCATGGCTATCGTCGGCATGGGGGCCGAACAGATCCATCGCCAGCAGCAGGCCGAGCAGGACCGTCTCGCCGGGCACTTCCTGGACCGCATCCGCGCCCTCGACTGGCTGCGCCGGGCACGCGCAATCGAGGCCACCCAGTCCGAGGTGGTGGAGCGCAGCCACCATCAGCGCCGACTTACCATGCGTACGCTGCGGGTGGCCTTCCTGTCCTCGGCCGTCATGGAGTTCTTCAGCGCCGTGGCCATCGGCATGGTCGCGATCTATGTCGGCTTTGCCCTGTTCGGGGCGCTGGACTACGGCCCGGCCGCGGAGCTGACGCTGTTCACCGGTCTGTTCGTGCTGCTGCTGGCGCCGGAATACTTCCTGCCGCTGCGGCAGTTCGCACAGAGCTATCACGACCGCGCCGGTGCGCTCGCGGCGGCCGAGGCTCTGGCCCCGCTGACCGCGCCCGCCGAACACCCCGCCGCCAGCGCCGCTCCGGCCATCGAGCCGCCCGAGACTGACCCGACCGGCGCGATGCTCGCACTGGAAGCCGTCAGCCTGCGCTATCCCGGCCAGGACGCACTCGCCCTGCCCCGGACCACGCTGACGGTCCAGCCCGGCGAATCCATCGCGATCACCGGGCCCAGTGGCGCGGGAAAATCCACCCTGCTCGCCCTGTGTGCGGGGTTCCTGCAACCGGACGAGGGATGCGTACGGCGCCATGGTGATGCGCAATCGTTCGTGTGGATCGGACAACAGGCCCACCTGTTCCACGGGACCCTGCGCGAGAACCTGCAGCTGGCCCGCCGCGAGCCCCTCTCCGATGAGGAGATGGGCTCGGCGCTGGCGCAGGCCGGCCTGCCGCTGCAGGCGGCGGAGCTGCCGGACGGGCTGGATACGGCGATTGGCGAGCAGCGCCGCGGCCTCTCCGGCGGCCAGGCCCAGCGTGTCGCCCTTGCCCGCGGCCTGCTCTCCGGCTACCGGCTATGGCTGCTGGACGAGCCCACCAGCGCACTCGACGCGGCGACCGAGCGCGCATTGCTGGACACCCTGTTCGGGCTGGCCCGGGAGCACGGGCTCACGCTGGTCGTGGCCACGCACCACACGACGGTGCAGGCCCGTTGCCAGCGGACCCTGAATCTCGTGGGGGATCGGGATGCGTAGGGACGGCTTCCGGGATCTGCGCTTCCTGCACGCGGTCTTCCGGCAACGGCGGCTGTGGTACTGGGGCGCCTGGGCCCTGCTGGCCCTGACCTGGGTCGCCGGGATCGTGCTGCTGGCGCTGTCCGGCTGGTTCATTACGGCCACAGCCCTGGCCGGGGCCGGCCTGCTGGCCACCCTCGACGTCTACGTCCCCTCGGGCGGCATCCGAACCGCGGCGATCGCGCGCACGCTGGCGCGCTATTCCGAGCGGCTGGTCAGCCACGAGGCGGTGCTGCGCAGCCTCGCCGACCTGCGGGGCCGGACCTTCCGGGGCCTGGCGGCCCGTCCCGCCGGCTGGGTCCGCGCCTATCGCAGCGGCGACCTGCAGACCCGGCTGACCGGGGACATCGACACCCTGGACGCGATGCCGCTGCGGGTCGCGGGCCCGATCATCGCCGCTCTGCTGAGCCTGCTGGTCACACTGGTCATTGCATTCTGGCTGGCGCCATGGCCGGCGGCGGCGCTCCTGCTGGTGGCCGGCACCCTGACCATGCTGGTCTCGCTGCTGCTCGCATGGGTCGGGCAACGTGACAGCCGCCAGCTGGTGCGCGCCCGGGCTCATGAGCGTATCGCCCTGGCCGACTACATCGGAGGCCTGGCCGAACTGATCGCCTTCCAGCGGGCGGGCGATACCGAACAGGCGCTGGCGCGGCAGAACCGCGACCATGCCCGGCGACTGACCCGACAGGAGTCGGTGGGCACACTGACCGAGCCCGTGGTGCAGGCGGTGGTCGCCGTCTCGGCACTGCTGATGCTCCTGCTGGCCCTGCACTGGTACACGCAGGGGCTGATTTCAGCACCTGTGGCAGTCCTGCTGCCCCTGATGACCCTGGGCCTGGGCGAGGTCCTGGGCAGCCTGCCGGGCGCCTGGTGGCGGGCCGGCGAGAGCCTGGCCGCCGCGCGCCGCATACGGCATGTGGTCGCGCGGAAGCCCCTCCCGGCCGATTTGCCCGAAGGGGGTGAACGGCAGGGACACCCGCGCCTGTCCGCGCAGGGCCTGGTGACGGGATTCGAGGCCGGCCGCCCGCTGTCGGCACCGCTGGACCTGGCACCCGAACCCGGGACGCCGCTGGTCGTGACCGCCCCGAGCGGACACGGCAAGAGCACCCTGCTGGACACCCTCGCCGGCGAACAGGCGCCCCTGGCCGGGTCGGTCCGGATCGGGTCGACACCCATCGAGACCCTGTCGGTCGATGCCCGCTATGCCCGGATCAGCTATCTGCCGCAGACCCCGCACCTGCCGGACACCCGCATCCGCAAAATCCTCGCGCCCGGTCCGCATGACGACCACCAGGACGAGGCCCTGTGGGATGCGCTTCGGCAAGTCGACCTGGCCGACCGGGTTGGCGCCGATGCGGATGGACTGGACGCCCGCATCGGCGAGGGCGGGCAGCACCTGTCCGGTGGCCAGCGTCAGCGCCTGGCGCTCGCCGCCATACTCCTGCAGAACCGCCCGATCGTGCTGCTGGACGAACCCTTTTCCGGTCTCGATGCCGCCACCATCCAGCGGATCCTGCAGCGCCTCCGGCCCTGGCTGGCTCGGCGCCAATGCATCCTCGTGACCCATGCCCCGGACGCGCTGCCGCCGGACTGGACACGTCTGCTGCTACCGCGCCCCGCGCTGCCCCGGACGGGTTCTGATTCGGTTACTACTGCTTAGGGAAACACGGACCGGGCTCAACGCCCGCCTTGCGCTGCCGCGGCCCACTCGCGGAGCGCGGCAACATCGACACAGGGGCCCGGCAAATCCGGCCCCCGGAACACCGTTGCCGGACACTGCGGCTCGCCAAATCCATCCAGGACAACCAGGGCGCCGGTGAAGTCCTGCTCGCGCGTGTAGTCGTTCGTCGTGACCACCACATTCAGCCCCGCCCCCCGGGCTGCGCGCACGCCGTTGTCCGAGTCCTCGAGGGCCAAGCAGGCCTGTGGCGGCAGATCCATCGCCTCCAGGGCGTGCTGGAAGATATCCGGGGCGGGCTTTTTCTCCGGGACGACGTCACCGGCAGAGATCACCTCGAAGCGGTCCGGACCCTCTTCGCCCAGCGTCGCCTCCAGCAACGCGGTGACGTTCTCGGGCGTCGTGGTGGTAGCAATCGCCAGGCGCAGTCCTGCCGCCGACGCCTCGTCGAGCAGACGTTCGACCCCCGGCCGCAGCGGGATCGCGCCGGTCTCCAGCAGCGCCACGTAGTGCCTTGTCTTGGCCGCATGCAGGTCCCGGATGCGCTGATCGATTTCGGGCTCGTCCAGGATGTCGGGATGATCCTCCGAGAGGTACTGGCGGATGCGTTCCTTGCCACCCGTCACGCGCAACAACTGTCCGTAGCGCTCGACGCTCCACTCCCAGTCCAGCCCGGCCTCGGCAAACGCCTGGTTGAATGCGACGCGATGCCCGTCGCGCTCGGTATCGGCCAGTGTGCCGTCGACATCGAAGATCAAGGCCTTCAGTTCCTGCATCCGGGTTCCTCTGGGTATGTGGCTGATAAAGTGGGATTCGCTCCGGGCCCCACACAAAAAATACTGGCACGGGACTTGCCCAGCCGGGCTGTCTCTGATACTAAGTGCGCCTTATTTTTCCAGCCGGAGAGAATGCCCGCATGGCTGCTGACAAGAATCAGGACCACCCCTCCACCAAGCACATGGTTGCCGGAGGCATCGCGCCCTACGAGCCGAAGTCCGGCGAAGAGTACATGAATCCGGATCAGCTCGATCATTTCCGCAGCCTGCTGCGGGCATGGCGCCAGGAGCTGGCCGAAGAGGTCGACCGTACCGTGGGCCACATGCGTCAGGACGCCGCGAACTTCGCGGACCCGGCCGACCGCGCGACCCAGGAAGAGGAGTTTGGCCTGGAGCTGCGTGCCCGCGATCGCGAGCGCAAGCTGTCGAAGAAGATCGACGAGGCCCTGCGCAAGATCGACACCGGGGACTACGGCTACTGCGAGACCTGCGGCGTCGAGATCGGCATCCGCCGCCTCGAGGCACGCCCGACCGCCACGATGTGCATCGACTGCAAGCAGCTGGCGGAGATCAAGGAAAAGCAGATGGCCTAGGGAGACGCTGATTTAATCGCACGTCCGCGCTCGAGTCGCTTTTGCGTGGGAACAAGGCGCGGTGACTGCCGTGCAGTCATTCTGCACAAGGGAACCGCAACGCCGTTCCCACGCAAAAGCGGCCGAGCCCCTGCTTTCAATGGCTTGTGGGGTTGGTGCCCCCTGTTCCCCGATCCTGCGTTGCGCCCCGCATTCATCAAAAACGGGCGGGTAGAACCACTACCCGCTGCACGACGCGCCTTGTCTCGGAAAACAGGGGGCACCAACGCGGACGTGCGATTAAATCAGCGTCTCCCTAGCAGGTCATCCGGCGGCAGGATGGCTGTGCCATGACTACCGCCAGCTCGAATCAAGGCGCCCCCTATGTGGGGCGCTTTGCCCCTACCCCCTCCGGCCCGCTGCATGCGGGTTCCCTGTTCGCCGCCGTCATCTCGTGGCTGGACGCCCGCAGTCACCACGGCCGTTGGCACCTGCGTATCGACGACATCGACACCCCGCGCGTCCAGACGGGCGCGGAGTCCGCGATCCTTTCGGCACTCGAGGCCTTCGCCCTGGACTGGGACGGCCCGCCCACCCGCCAGAGCAACCGCACCCCGACATACCAGGCCGCGCTTGAGCACTTGCTAGCCCGGGACCTCGCCTTTGGCTGCGCCTGCACCCGGCGCGACCTTGCTCACAACGGCAAACCGGGCTGGGAAGGCCCGATCTACCCCGGAACTTGTCGTCAGGGTCCGCCGGCCGGACACCCGCCGCGGGCCTTCCGTGCCCGTGCGGCGCAGTCACACTGGGACGTGGAAGACCGTTTCCTGGGCCCCGTCGCCTTCGACCTCGAGGCCCTCGGCAGCGACTTCGTCATCCGCCGCGCGGATGGCCTGTTCGCCTACCAGCTGGCCACCGTCGTGGATGATCTCGGGTTGGGCGTGACCGACGTGGTGCGCGGAGTCGATCTGCTGGGCTCCACTCCCCGTCAGATGCAGCTGTATCAATCGTTGACCACGCCCTGGCCGCGTTACGCGCACCACCCCGTGCTGATCGGCGCGGGTGGCCAGAAGCTGTCCAAGGCGACAGGCGCCGAGGGTCTGCGCGAGGACACCACACGCGCCCAGCTCGCCTCAGTGCTGACCTGCATCGGGCTGGCACCCAGCGACCCCGACTGCCCCGACCGGCCCGCTGCCCAGCTGGCCGAGGCACTGGAGCGCCTGACCGACCGTCCCCTGGCCACTCGCCTGCCACTCACTACCGGCGTGCCCGTCCGCGAGCCAGGGAAACACTGATGAATGTACACGCTCGCGTTGGCACCCCAGGTTTTCCGAGACAAGGCGCGTCGTGCAGCGGGTAGTGGATCTACCCGCCCGTTTTTGATCAATTCGGGGCGCAACGCAGGATCGGGGAACCTGGGGTGCCAACCCCAAAAGGGCTCGGCCGCCGGTTGTTATCAAAAACGGGCGTGGGAACTGCGTTGCGGCTCCCTTGTGCAGAATGACTGCACGGCAGTCACCGCGCCTTGTTCACACGAAAAAAGTGACTCGAGCGCGAACGTGTACATTCATCAGTGTTTCCCTAGGGGGTAGACTGCGGCCATGCTGCGCCTGTCCACCCCCACATTCGCGCCACGGCCTGCGGCCCGTCACAGGCCGGATCGGCACACTCCGGGGCGCTGACCTTGCAGTCTTCACGCGCAATCCTCGTCGCCCTGCTGGGCGCCTTGCTGTTCCTCAGCCCACTGGTCATCTGGGTCGCGCACCTGACGCCGGCCTGGTGGTGGCCATTCGCTGGCTGGGCGACCTTCATCGTCCTGGTTGCCGTTGTCTTTGCCGGGGGTCGCCGTGACCCTTAGCCTGGGCCTGATCTACGCCGTCGGCGTGGCCTATCTGGCGCTGTTGTTCGGGATCGCCTTCCTGGCCGATCGCGTTCCGCGCGTCGGGCGCATCGCGGCCAACGGCTGGGTATTCAGCCTGTCGCTCGGCGTCTATGCCACGTCCTGGACCTTCTACGGCAACCTCGGCTTCCTCGCGGACCATGGCTACCTGTACCTGACGATCTACCTGGGCGTGACGCTGGCCTTCGCCGCTACCCCGTGGCTGCTGCGCCCGATCCTGCGCCTGACCCGCGAGCAGCAGCTCACATCCCTGGCGGATCTGTTCGCGTTTCGCTATCGCAGCCGCTGGACCGGCCCCATCGTCGCGCTGTTCATGCTGGCCGGGGTACTCCCGTACATCGCGCTGCAGATCAAGGCGGTCGCGGAATCCGCCGGCGTCCTGACGGCCGAGACGCCACCGCACCTCCTGGCCCTGACCTTCAGCGCCACCATCGCGTTGTTCGCGATCCTGTTCGGCGCCCGCCATATCGCACCGCGCGAGAAACACGCCGGCCTGGTGCTGGCCATCGCGTTCGAGTCCATCGTGAAGCTGGTGGCGATCCTCGGCATCACCGCAGTCGCGCTGTACGCGGTCTTCGGCGGGTTTTCCGGCCTGGACACCTGGCTGACCGAGAATCCCGAGGCCGTGGATGCGCTGTACGCGCCGGTACGCGAGGGCGGCTGGTTCGCGATGATGATCCTGGCGTTTGCCGCCGCCTTCCTGCTGCCGCGCCAGTTCCACATGCTCTTTACCGAGAACATCAACCCGGCGGCGCTCAACCGGGCTGCCTGGGCCTTTCCCGCCTTCCTGCTCCTGCTGAACCTGCCGATGCCGGTGCTCTACTGGGCCGGAGAGGCGGCCGAGCTCGGCATCGACACCAACTACTACGCAATCGGCATCGCCGGCATGGTCGACTCGCCCTCGCTGGCCTTGCTGGTGTTCATTGGTGGTCTCTCGGCCGCCAGCGCAATGATGATCGTGACCACGCTGGCCCTGGCCCACATGGGGACCAACTACCTGTCGCCACTGACGCGCCTGCACGACGAGGACAGCGCCGCCGCCAACCTCTATTCCCGGCTCCTCTGGGGTCGACGCCTGTGGATCGTGTTCATCATCGGTCTGGGCTACGCGTTCTACGGCCTGCTGCAGGTGGTCGAAGGCCTGGCCCAGCTGGGCCTGATCTCGTTTGCCGCCGTGGCCCAACTGCTACCGGGGCTGATCGGGCTGATGCTGTGGAAACAGGCCAACCGCGTCGGCTTCCTGCTGGGACTCTGTGCGGGCATCGCCGGCTGGCTGTTGACGCTGGTGCTGCCGCTGATGGCCAAGGCGGGGATCGTTGCTGGCTACCCGGACCCACAGGGAATGCTTCGGGCCGAGACCCTGGACCCGTGGACCTTCGCCCTGATGTGCAGCCTCGGCATCAATGCCGTGCTGTTTGTGCTCGGCTCGCTGCTGACCCGCCCCAACCGCGAGGAGACCGAGGCCGGGCGCGCCTGCTGCCCCAACGAATCGGCCGGGACCGGCGGCGGCCTGCCGCTGGCCGGCGATGTCGCCGAGATGGAGACCGCACTGGCCGCCACGCTCGGTGCCAGCGCTGCCCGTCACGAGGTCCAGCGGGCCCTCGACGATCTCGGCCTGCCGCGCCACACCCGTTCGCGCGGCGACCTGCGCACGCTGCGCGAGCGCATCGAGCGCAACCTTTCGGGCCTGCTGGGCCCGGTGCTCGCCCGCATGATCGTCGACCAGCACCTGCGTCTCGACGCCGCCGGGCGCCACACTCTGAGCGAGAGCCTGCGCCGGGTGGAAGAGCAACTCGAGACGCGCGCCCTGCCCCTGTCGGGTCTGGCGGCCGAGCTGGACGCCCTGCGCCGCTTCCACCGCCAGATCCTTCACGAACTGCCGCTGGGGGTAGCAAGCCTTGGCACCACCGGCGAGATCACCGGCTGGAACCAGGCCCTGGCCAAACTGACCGCGATCAACACTGACCAGGCCATCGGATGCAATCTGCAGCAGCTCGAGAGTCCCTGGGCGGGGCTGCTGACCGCCTTTATCGAGAGCCCGGATCGCCAGTGGTACAAGCTCAACGTCGATCTGCCCGATGGCAACCGGCGGCTGAACCTCCACAAGTCCGCACTCCAGGACGAGCATGGCCGGCTGGAGGGTCGCATCGTCCTGATCGAGGACATCACCGAGCGCGCCCAGCTGGAGTCCGAAATAGCCCACGGTGATCGCCTGGCCTCCATCGGGCGCTTTGCCGCCGGGGTCGCGCACGAGATCGGCAACCCGCTGACGGGCATCGCCTCGCTGGCGCAGAACCTCCCGCTGGAGGAGGACCCCGAAGAGGTCCGGGGCACCGCCGAGGACATCCTCGCGCAGACGCGGCGCATCAATGCGATCGTGCAGTCGCTGGTCACCTTCGCCCATGCCGACGAGGGCCCCTCCGCCGGGCATTTCGAGACCATCGCGCTGGATGCCATCGTCAACGAGGCGATCCGCCTCACTCGCCTCGCCGGGCGCAAGGACCTGCGCTTCGAGCTGGACGGCCTCGAAGGCCTCTATCTGCGCGGCTCGCACGCGACCCTGCTGCAGGTGTTCATCAACCTGCTGACCAATGCCGAACAGGCCTCACCCGAGAATGCGACGGTAGCGATCAGCGCCAGCGCTCGCGGTCGCAACATCCACCTGATCATCGACGACCGCGGACCGGGCATCGAGGAATCCAGCCTGGAGCGGCTGTTCGAGCCATTCTTTACCACCAAGCCCGCCGGCCACGGCACCGGGCTCGGCCTGCCGGTGGCCTACAGCATTGTGCGCGACCACGGTGGTACCCTGATGGCCGCGAACCGCCCGGACGGCGGTGCGCGCTTTATCCTGATCCTGCCGCGACACAACCCCGATGGCGACCACGCATGACGCGCATCCTTCTGGTTGACGACGAAGCCCCGATCCGCCGTGCCGTGCGCCGGTTCCTGGAGCATCACGGGTTCCAGGTGCGGCTGGCCGAAGACCTCGCCAGCGCCCGCACCGCCCTGCGGGAGGAACTGCCGGACCTGATGCTGGTGGACCTGCGCCTGCCCGACGGCGAGGGCATCGAGCTACTGGCCGAGGCCGGCCATACCCCCACCGTGATCATGACGAGCTACGCCTCGGTCCCCTCGGCCGTCACCGCGATGAAGGAAGGCGCGGCCGACTACATCGCCAAGCCATTCGATCACGACGCCCTGTTGCTCACCCTGCGCGCGGCGCTGCGGGGGGTCCCCGCCGCAACGTCGGCGGGCAGCGACCGCGATGCCGACGACGACAGTCTGGGCCTGGTGGGCGACAGCGTGGCCATCCAGCGCCTGCGTGACCAGATCCGCCGGGTCGCGACCACTCAGTCCACCGTACTGCTGCGCGGCGAGTCGGGCACCGGCAAGGAGCTGGCTGCACGGGCCCTGCATCGGCTCAGCTCGCGCGCAACCGGGCCGTTTATTGCGGTCAACTGCGCGACCATCCCCGAGGGACTGGTCGAAGCCGAGCTGTTCGGCCATGCCCAGGGCGCCTATACCGGCGCCGTCAAGGCGCGCACCGGCCTGATCCAGGCGGCCCACGGCGGCACGCTGTTCCTGGACGAGATTGGCGAACTGGCCCCGGCCGCGCAGGCGCGCCTGCTGCGCGTGCTGCAGGACGGCGAGATCCGCCCGGTCGGCGCGAACGAAAACCTGAAGGTCGATGTCCGCCTGCTGGCGGCCACGCATCGCGACCTGGAGGCGATGATCGGCGAACAGGCCTTTCGTGCCGACCTGTACTACCGCCTGCGCGTACTGGAGCTGTCCATCCCGCCGCTGCGCGAGCGCCGCGAGGATATCCCGGCACTGGCCCGGCATTTCCTCTCCGATCTGGCAGGGAATGGCGGACCACCCGCCGAACTCACCCAGGCCGCGCAGAAAACACTCGAGTCCCACGACTGGCCGGGCAACGTGCGCGAACTGGCGAATGCCCTCGAGCGCGGCTGGGTGCTGAGCCCGGACAGCCGGATCGAACCGGACCACCTGGGACTGGCCCCGGCTACGGGCAATGGCGACACGACTCCCGGAGGCTCGAGCCTCAATGACTATTTCCGCCGCTTCGTACAACAGAACCAGGCCCAGATGACCGAGACCGAACTCGCGCGCGCCCTGGGTATCAGCCGCAAGACCCTGTGGGAACGCCGCCAGCGCGAGGGCCTGCCCCGCCCTTAAGCGGCCTGGCCGGGCGGCCTGACCGGGTCGAGGAGAGACGCCTTGAGCGACGCACGCCGCGTGTTCCTCGCGCTGTGGCCCGATGACACCACGCGCGGGATGCTGGATGACGAAGCGCAACGCCTGATTGGCCCGGGACGGCCCGTCCCCCGGGGCCACCTGCACCTGACGCTGGCCTTTGCCGGCACCATCCCGGCCACCCAGGCCGACTGTATCGCCCGGGAGATGGGTACGCTGGGGCAGGAGGCCTTTCCGCTCACACTGGACCGGCTCGGCCATTTCGAGCGGGCGCACGTCAGCTGGATCGGGCCCTCCGCGACACCGGCCGCGCTCGACACGCTCGCGGCCCGGGCGCGCGACCTCACCCGAGCCTGCGGCGCCACGCCAGAGGATCACTCGTTCCGGCCGCACGTGACCCTGCGCCGCTTCGCGCGTCCGCCCGAACGCGAGACGCCCGAGCACGCGATCCACTGGAACGCGACGGAGGTCGTGCTGATCGAATCCGGCCAGGGTGGCAACCCCGGCCCCTACAAGGTCCTCGCGCGGGTCCGGCTCAGTTCTTGAGCGTGACCGGGGATGTGAACATCAACAGGCCATAGTCCGCCTCGTACTGCTCCTTGAACTGTTTGGCAATGCGGTCGCACAGGTCCGGGGAACCGACCACTTCAAGCTTGATGTTGCCGCCCTGGCGCCAGTTGCCCCGGCGCTTGCCATGTTTGCCCCAGCCCCGGGTGTCGGACACGGTGTAGCCAGCCGCGCCCTGGCGGCGCACCTCCTCGATCAGAATATCCTCGAGGATGGCCTCGGCCACCACCGTCAACAGCAGCATCTCCTCCGATTGCATTGTCCTAGCCTCCCAGCGAGTAGAGCCACTGGGTCATCCAGAAGTACAGCGGGACGCCCAGGAAGATATTGAACGGGAAGGTGACCCCCAGCGAGGCCCCGATCGACAGCGCGGGGTTGGCCTTGGGTACCGCGATGCGCATGGCCGCGGGTGCGGCGATGTAGGACGCACTCGCGTACAGGGTAGCCAGCAGCAGCGTACCACCCAGGCTCATGCCCAAGCCCCAGCCCAGCAGGATCCCGAGGATCGCCGAGACCACCGGCATCACGATCGCGAACACCACCAGGAACAGCCCGTACTGGCGCACCTCGGCGATCCGGCTGGAGGCGACCAGCCCCATCTCCAGCAGAAACAGGGCCAGTACGCCCTTGAACAGATCGAAGAACATCGGCTCCAGTGGGTCCATCAATTCGGGACCGGCCACGAAGCCGATCACCAGCCCACCGGCGAGCAGGAAGATGCTCTTGCCGAAAAAGACCTCGTGCATGGTCTTGCCCCATTGCACCGGTCCCTTCGTGCCCATGCGTGCCAGCAGGATGCCGATCACCAGCGCCGGCATCTCCAGCAGCACGAGGAAGACCACCATGTGACCCTCGTAGTCGATCCCGCGGGCTGCGAGAAAGGCGACCGCTACCGAGAACGTCACCACGCTGACCGAGCCGTAGTGTGCGGCGATGGAGGCCGAATCCGCGCGCGGCATATGCCCCAGCCAGCGCAGCACTGGGAACGCCAGCAGCGGGATCAGGGCCCCGACCGTCAGCACCGCAAGGCCGGGCAGAATCAGCGGCACCAACTCGCTCTCGGCCAGTTTCACGCCGCCATGCAACCCGATGGCCAGCAACAGATAGATCGACAGCGCCTCGTAGATCGCCATCGGGATCTTGAGATCCGACTTGGCCAGCCCGGCAATTGCCCCGAGCAGGAAGAACAAAACTACCGGATCAAAAGCCATTTCCACCCGTCTCCGTTACTGCGCTGCAGCACCCGGAATATCGTAGGGCAAACTCGAATCAATGTGCATCGATCCGCCGCTGCTACTGGCAGTAAAGCCAGACGGCTTCAGTGATGGGCTACGCTCGTAATGAGTGGTTTGTTCCCGAGCTGCCGGAGGCTGGCCGATGACACGCATCCTGATCCTGCAGGGCCACCCGGACCCGGCCGAAGGCCACTTCGACCATGCGCTGGCGGACGCCTACCGCGAGGGTGCCGAGCGTGCAGGTCTCGCAGTGGATGCGTTCCCGATCGCCCAGCGTGACTTCCCGCTGCTGCGCAGCCAGGCCGAGTTCCTGGAGGAGGCCGTACCCCCGGCGATCCTTGAGGCGCAGGAGTTGATCGAGGTCGCCAACCACCTGGTACTGATCTACCCCCTGTGGATGGGCGACATGCCGGCACTGGTCAAGGGCTTTCTGGAGCAGGTCTTTCGGCCGTCCTTTGTGGGCGACGACGACATGAACCAGTTGCGCCATACCCGGCTCAGGGGCCGCTCGGTGCGCATCGTCGTCACCATGGGCATGCCGGCACCGATCTACCGCTGGTTCTATCGCGCGCACAGCCTGAAAAGCCTGGAGCGCAACGTCTTTCGGTTTTGCGGCTTCGGCCCCGTGCGCCACACCCTGATCGGGCAGTCCGGAGGTGATGCCGCTAGCCGCGAACGCTGGCTGGCAAGGATGCGGGAGTTGGGAGGACAGGCGAAGTAACGCGACCATCGGTACACTCCCCCGGATCCCCAGCCGACGGACGCGTGTGAACCACAACGACCACCCCCTGAGCGAAGTCCCGGACCACGCCCGCAAGGGCTTCTGGTCCATTACCGTGGTCCTGTTCGGGTTCACCTTCTTCACCTCGACCCTGTGGGCCGGCGGGTCGCTGGGCACCGCCTTCAGCTTCGGCGAACTGATGCTGGTGATCGCGCTGGGCAACCTCCTGCTGGGCGCCTATGCCGCCACCCTTGCCTACATCGGCTGCCGGAGCGGGCTGCACACGGTGCTGATGGGGCGCTTCTGCTTCGGCGAGTGGGGCAGCAAGCTCTCCGACGTGATCCTCGCGTTCACCCAGATCGGCTGGTACGCCTGGGGTACCGCAACGGTTGCGATCATCCTGGTCGAGACCACCGCCCTCCCCGAACCCATGGAGGTCGGACTGATGGTGCTGTTCGGCTTCGCCTTCTGCATCACCGCGATGATCGGCTACCGTGGTCTCGACTGGCTCTCCCGCGTCGCCGTGCCGGTAATGCTGCTGTTTATCCTGTTCACGCTGTTCATTGGCGTGGGCGAGGTCGGCGGCCCCGGCGGTCTGCTGGGGCAGGATCCGGAAACAGAGATGGGCTTCGGCGCCGCGCTCACCATCGTGATCGGGACGTTTGTGGGCGGCGCGACGCTGGCGACCAACTGGACCCGCTTCGCCCGCACACCCCGCATTGCGGTGATCGCCACCCTGGCGGCCTTCGTCTTGGGAAATGGGTTGATGGTACTGACCGGCGCACTGGGCGCGCTGATCTATCACGAGGCGGACATCGTCCACGTGATGCTGGCGCAGGGGTTCGTGACCTTCACGCTGCTGATGCTGCTGCTGAACATCTGGAGTACTCAGGACAACACCATCTACAACTTCGGCGTGGCCGGTTGCAATCTGCTGCGCACCCAACGCAGGCGCCTGGTGACGGTACTCGGGGCCGCTATCGGCACGGCACTGGCGGTGGCCGGGATGTATGACTACCTGGTGCCGTTCCTGATCCTGCTGGGGACCTTCATCCCGCCGCTGGGGGGTGTAATCATGGCCGATTACTGGCTGCGCCACCGGGGGCAGTATCCACAACTGGCCAACACCCGGCTCCCGAGCTTTCACTGGCCGGGGCTGCTGGCCTACGCCGCCGGCTCGGCGGCCGCGTACTACTCGCCCGTCGTGCCGCCACTAGTTGGTGTGGTGGCCGCCACCGCGGCCTATGCGGTTCTGATGAACCCGGCCCTGCCCGCCGCGCTGCGGGCGCGACGGGCAGAGAATCGCTAAACCATCCGGGAAGGTTGATCAGAGATCAGGCGTCGGCGGGGTCGGCGGCTCCGGCAGGTCGGACGGATCCGGCAACGGGCCATCCCCCGGCGAGGGCGGGCTGGACGAACGCGGCGGCTTGGGCAGGTCCGGGCTGCTGCCACCGCGCTGCTGTCCCGGGGGTGTTCCGCCATGGCCCGGGGGCGGATTGCCTCCGGCCGGGGTACCACCACTGGCCCCGGGCGAGCCCCCCGGCGGGCCACCGGGGCCCGGTTGCGCCTGAGCGGTGCCGACCGTGAACAAGGCGCCCAGCGCCGCCGCCAATACCCAACGTTTCGTCGACATCATGTCACCTACTCCTTGTGTGGATTCCTGCCCGTGAGTCCGCGCGAAAGGCCCGGGCGTTCCGGCACACCCGAAAAACTGCCAATCCCTTCACACTATGCAGTCGCTTCACGAGACCTTACGCCGTCGTTCCAGGATGAACTCTCATCCCCTGTGCAGGAACCACTCGGTACGCTGACGACTTCGATATCCTGCCAGGGTAGATCATTCACCAGGAGATGCTGACTGATGCAGCGCTTCGAGTCCCGCAACGTCTTTGGTCGCCCGCTGGAACCCTGCGGCACCGATCCCGTCACCGGCTTTTATCGCGACGGTGACTGCGCGACCGGCCATGACGACCAGGGCATTCACACCGTCTGTGCCGAGATGACCGAGGATTTTCTGGAGTACTCGCGCGCCAGGGGAAACGATCTAAGCACACCCAATCCGGCATTCGGGTTTCCGGGTCTGAAGGCCGGGGATCGCTGGTGTCTTTGTGCGGGGCGCTGGCTGGAGGCCTACAAGGCCGGCTGTGCGCCCGGGGTATTCCTGCGCGCCACGCACGAGGAGACGCTGGCGATCATCCCGCGCGATCTCCTGGCCGAACACGCGCGCGATACGGCCGAGTAGATAGCGACTCCGAAGGATGCGGAGTCGGCGGAGCTAGCCGGCCACCCGCCGTGCACGGCTCTCGCCGCTGTAGGCGGCCTTCCAGCTCTCGTAGTCGGCCACCAGTTGTTCGACGTCCGCGGCGTCGTACGGGCGCAGGCCGCTCAGCACCAGATGCTTGCTGCCTTCGGCCACGACGGCCTGGTCGATCACCAGCTCGTAGTCGAGGCGGATCTCGCCGCGCTTGCCGTTGACGGTCATCACCGCATCCTTGAGCCGCGGTTCCGGGACACCGGCCGTTGCGGCCAGCGGCTCCGGCAGGCTGAAGCCCATGCGCTCGTACATCACCAGCGGGCGCTTGGGGTTCACCATCACCCCGTGCTCCTCCATCAGCGGCACGAGCACATGCGGGAAATTCTGCCCGGAGAAGCTGACGTAGCTGCGGATCAGCGATTCGATCACATCCGGATCATCGATCACACGCCCGGAGCGCTCGACCTCGATCACGCTCTTGCCGCCGTCTGCCGTAATGGCGAAGGCATCGCCCGGGGTGTCCGGGAAGATCAGCGGCACATGTCCGCCCACCATACTGGTGAAGCGAAAATGCATGTTCGCGCTCGCGCCGAAGGTATCCAGCACCAGGGCAAACAGCAGATCGCCGGGCACACAGAAACGCCGGTTGTCGGCGTCATGGATCGGGTTGAAGTCGCCCGCCAGCGTCTTGGCGAAGTCGCTACCCTGCTCGGGAGTCACCACCACCTGGCCATCCCGGAGTTCGTAGAAATCTTTCAGAAAAGGGGTATGGCTCACGCGGTCTCCCCGGCTGTTGTTGTCTTGTTATCGGGCCTGTCCCGGCGTTTGCACCACTATAGCCCGAAATGCCCCTCGATGGCCCGGATGAACGCGTCGCCGTAGCGCTCGAGCTTGTGCTGCCCCACCCCGGTAATCCCGGCCATCTCCTCGGGCGTACGCGGCGCGCTGGCCACCATCTCCAGCAGTGTGGCGTCGGAGAAGATCACATACGGCGGCACCCCCTGCTCGCGCGCCAGGTCCGTGCGCAGCGCCCGCAGGCGCTCCCACAGACCCCGGTCTTCCGGGTCCATCGCGGATACGCTGCGCGCTGTGTCGCGGCGTGCGGGCCGGGCCTGCCGCGCCGGACGGGCCTGCTCCTCGCGCAGGTGGATGGACTCCTCCCCGCGCAGCACGCCCCGGCAGGCCGGATCCAGGCGCAAGCCGCCGTGGCCCTCGTCATCCAGCCGCAGCAGACCTCGGGCCAATAGCTGGCGCACTACCCCGCGCCACTGCATCTTGTCCAGTTCGGTGCCGATCCCGTAGGTACTCAGCCGGTCGTGCCCGAGCCGCTGCAGGCGCTCGCTCGAAGACCCCCGCAGCACGTCGATCACATGCCCGGCCCCGAAGCGCTCGCCGGTGCGGTAGATGCAGGACAAAAGCTTCTGAACCGGCACAGTGGCATCCCAGGTCGCGGGCGGATCCGTGCAGTTGTCGCAGGTCCCGCAGGGTTCCGGCATGTGTTCGTCGAAGTACGCCAGCAGAGCCTGGCGGCGGCAGCTGGTGATCTCGCAGAACCCCAGCATCGCGTCCAGTTTCTGCTGCTCGATGCGCTGGCGCTCCGGGCCGGCCTGCGAGCCCTCCAGCATCTGGCGCAGGGTGACCACGTCCTGCAGGCCGTAGACCATCCAGGCATTGGCCGGCAGCCCGTCGCGCCCCGCGCGCCCGGTCTCCTGGTAGTACCCCTCCAGGCTCTTGGGCAGGTTCATGTGCGCGACGAACCGCACGTTGGGTTTGTCGATCCCCATGCCGAACGCGATCGTGGCCACCATGATCACGCCCTCTTCGCGCAGGAAGCGGGTCTGGTTTTCCGCGCGGGTCCGCGCCGAGAGGCCCGCATGGTAGGGCAGCGCGGGAATCCCCTGCTCCGCCAGCCACTCGGCCAGGGCGTCGACCTTCTTGCGCGACAGGCAATAGACGATGCCCGCTTCGCCGGCGTGCTCCTCACGGATAAAGCGCAGCAGGCGGTCGCGCGGCGTGCCCCCGCGCCCGCCATCGGCCTGAGCCACACGATAGCGGATGTTGGGGCGGTCGAAGGAACTGATGAACGCGCGGGCCTGTTCCAGCCTTAGCCGTTCGCGGATCTCCTGGCGAGTCGGCCCGTCGGCCGTGGCGGTCAGCGCCATGCGCGGGACATCCGGGAAGTGTTCGGCCAGCACCGCGAGCTGGCCGTATTCCGGGCGGAAGTCGTGACCCCACTGGGAAACGCAGTGCGCCTCGTCGATCGCGAACAGGGCCAGCTCGATCCCCTGCAAACGCTCCAGCATGCCCGAGGCAAACAGCCGTTCCGGGGACAGGTACAGGAGATCCAGTTCGCCCGCATGGAGTGCGGCCAGCACACCGCGCGCGGTCTCGGCGTCCTGACCGGAATCCAGGCTGGCCGCGGCCACCCCGTTCTGGCGCAAGGCCGCCACCTGATCCTGCATCAGCGCAATCAGCGGCGAAATCACGACCGCACAGCCCGGGCGGGCCAGCGCCGGCACCTGGTAGCAAAGCGACTTGCCACCACCAGTGGGCATCAGCACCACGGCATCGCCACCGGCGATCACATGCTCGATGACCGCCTGTTGCTGGCCACGAAAATCGGAATAGCCGAAGGTCTCGCGCAGGATGTCCAGCGGCGCAATGGCCGAGGCGCTTCCCTGCGCGTGCCCGGCGGCGAGACGTGTCGGTTCCAAAAGAAACTCCAGGGACTGGCAAACTCCGAAGCCTGCCGAATGCCAGCGGAAGCTGCAAGCCTCGAAACTGCCCGACCCGCCGGGGCGCTCTCTTCCGTCGCGACTGGTACGAATCAACTGCCACCGTGTACATTGGGCATCACCCCGCCCGACCCGTATCCACCACCAGACGTGATGGTCCGAAAGCATGCGCAATTCGGTTGACGAGGAAGTCCGCAGCGCGGTCCGCGAGTACCTGGATGCCTGGTTGCGGCACCGGGATGCAAACGAGGTGATGGCACTTAACGCCGAAACCGTCTGTGGTTTCGGAACCGGCATGGACGAGGCGGCGTTCTCGCCCGACGAGGCCGCTTCGATCATTCGGCGCGATATCGAGCAGGCCCCGGAGCCCTTCGACTACATGATCCAGCACGAGCACGTGACCTTTCCGCATCCGGAGGTCGCGATCGCGATGATCACGTTCGCGATGCACACCCGGATCCACGGACAACAGATCAGACTCAACGAGTTGAGGGGCAGCCTGGTTTTTCGACGCACCGACGACGGCTGGCGTCTGGCGCACCTGCACGGATCGTTCCCCACCACTGTCCACGGGGCCGACGAGCCCTACCCGATCAAGGAACTGGAGGACCGCGCCCAGGTCCTTGATCGCATGGTCAGCGAACGCACGCGGGATCTCGAGGCCGCTCAGGAGCACCTGGAGCGCCTGGCCACCACCGACCCCCTGACGGGGCTGCACAACCGCCTGAAGGGTAACCATGCCCTCGAGGAAGCGATCCTGCAGGCCCGCCGGGACGCGAGCCCTCTGACCGCGATCCTGATGGACCTGGATCACTTCAAGACCATCAATGACCAGCAGGGGCACGCTCGCGGCGACCATGTCCTGCGCGAGACCGGACACCTGCTGCGCGACCGCATTCGCAGCTCCGATACTGCCGCACGCTGGGGTGGCGAGGAGTTCCTGATCCTCTGCCCGAACACCACAGCCGAACAGGCCGCGAATCTCGCCGAGGCCCTGCGCCATGCGATCGAGGCACATGACTTCGGGACCGCCCCACCGCTGACCGCGAGCTTCGGGGTTACCGGCCACCAGCCGGGGGAGTCGGCCGAGAACCTGATCGCGCGCGCGGACGAGGCGCTGTACGCGGCCAAGCGCGCCAACCGCAACCGCGTCGAAACCGCCTGAATGCGTGGGCACACGGCGCATCCGGATGCACCGCCCCCCGGGGCGGTGAACTGGCGCATCCTCAAGAGCCTGCTCCCCTATCTGGCGGAGTTTCGCGGACGGCTGATCCTGGCGCTTGTGCTGATGGGCCTGGCCAAGCTGGCCACGGTCGCGATCCCGCTGGCGCTGAAGTACATCGTCGAGCACTTCGAGGACGCCGGTACCGAGGCACTGGTCGCCGTACCGGTGGCCCTGGTGATCGGCTACGGTCTGTTGCGCTTTGGCAGCACGCTGTTCGGCGAGCTGCGCGACGCGGTATTCGTGCGCGTGGCGGAGCGCGCGATGCGCCGCGCCTCGCTGCGCGTGTTCCAGCACCTGCACCGGCTGGAGCTGGGTTTTCACCTCGCGCGCGAGACGGGTGGTCTGGCGCGCGACATCGAGCGCGGCACCAGCGGCATGAGCTTCCTGCTGCGCTTTACCGTATTCAACATCCTGCCGACCCTGATCGAGATCGCGCTGGTCGCGGTGATCCTGCTGATCGCCGTGGGGCCGGTATTCATGGTCACGGTGCTGGTGGCGGTCGCGGTCTACATCGCGTTCTCGATCTGGATCACCGAATGGCGCACGCGCTTCGTGCGCGAGGCCAATCTGCGCGACAACGAGTCCAACACCCGCGCGATCGACAGCCTGCTGAACTACGAGACGGTCAAGTACTTCGGCAACGAGTCCTTTGAGGCCGAGCGCTACGACCGCGGGCTGGCCGCCTGGGAGCAGGCGCGCACCAAGAACGTCCTGTCGCTGGTGCTGCTGAACTCCGGGCAGGCCCTGATCATCGCCGCCGCGATCACCGTGATCATGCTGCTGGCCACGCGCCAGGTAGCCGCCGGCGAGATGTCACTGGGGGATCTGGTGATGGTCAACGCCTACATGATCCAGCTGTTCATGCCGCTGAACTTCCTCGGCTTCGTCTATCGCGAGATTCGCCAGTCACTGGCCAACATCGAGCGGCTGTTCGGCCTGCTGGAAAAACCGGTTCAGGTGGAGGACCGCCCGGATGCCCCCGATCTAGAAGTCCGGGCGGGCACGGTGCGCTTCGAGCATGTGGAATTCGGCTATCACGCCAACCGGCGCATCCTCGAGGACGTCTCGCTGGAGATCCCGGCCGGTCACAAGCTGGCCGTCGTCGGCCCCAGCGGCGCCGGCAAATCCACCCTGGCGCGCCTGCTGTTCCGCTTCTACGACGTGGACGGCGGGCGCATCACGATCGACGGGCAGGACATCCGCGAGGTGACGCAGGCTAGTCTGCGCCGGGCCATCGGCGTGGTGCCGCAGGACACCGTGCTGTTCAACGACACCATCCGCTACAACGTCGCCTACGGCCAGCCAGGCGCGGACGAGGAGGCGATTCGTCGCGCAGTGCGCCTCGCACACCTGGACGACTTCATCGCACAACTGCCGGACGGGCTGGATACGGTTGTCGGGGAACGGGGGCTGAAGGTCTCGGGCGGGGAGAAACAGCGGATCGCGATCGCCCGCATGCTGCTGAAGGACCCACCGATCCTGGTCTTCGACGAGGCGACCTCGTCGCTGGATTCGGGCTCGGAGAAGGCGATCCTGCGCGCGCTGAACGAGGTCTCGGCACGGCGCACCACGCTCGTGATCGCGCATCGGCTGTCGACGGTGATCGACGCCGAACAGATCGCGGTCATGGAGCACGGCCACGTGGTCGAACGCGGCACACACCGCGAGTTGCTGGCCCTCAAAGGTGCCTACGCGCGGCTATGGCGCCACCAGCAGGAAGAGGCCGAACAGCCCCATCCGGCGACGCCTGGCGAATAGCTCAGTCGTCGACGTCGGCCTCTTCCATCCAGGCGGCCTGGATCGCCTCGAGGATGCGCTCGCCGGAACGGTTCGGGTCGTCGTCGAACTCCGGCAGCTCCATGACCCACTGGCGCAGGTCCATGAAGTTGATGTTGCGCGGGTCCACGTCCGGGTGTTCGTCCGCCAGCTGGATCGCGATTTCCTGGGTATCGGTCCACTTCATAGCCGTGCCCTCAGTGGTTCTCGGAGACCTGGTTGATGGTGTATTTCGGCAGCTCGACCACCAGATCGGTGTCGGCCACGATCGCCTGACAGGACAGTCGGGAGTCCGGCTCCAGACCCCAGGCCTTGTCCAGCATGTCTTCCTCGTCCTCGGTCGGCTCCTCGAGGGTGTCGAAGCCCTCGCGTACATAGACGTGACAGGTGGTACAGGCGCAGGACTTCTCGCAGGCATGCTCGATCTCGATCCCGTTTTTCAGGGCGAGATCGCAGATGCTGATGCCCGGCTCGGCCTCGATGGAGGCCCCCTCCGGGCAGATTTCCTCGTGGGGCAGAAAGATTACCTGGGGCATGTTGTCAGTTCCCTGCGTCGTATTCGCTAACGTTGTGTCCGGCGAGCGCGCGCCGGATGCTGTCATTCATGCGCCGCGCGACAAAGGCCTCGGAGGCCTGTTCCACGCGCTTGCGCGCTGCCTCGATGGCGTCGGGATCGGCACCCTTCTCGCGTTCGGCGCGCAGCGCATCGCGCGCCTGCTCGATGGTCTGGCGCTCCTCGGCCTCGAGGTAGCGATCGCCGTCCGTCTCCAGCGCGGCATCCAGCGCCTCGAGCACGCGGTCGGCCTCGACCTGCTCCTCGCGCAGGCGCCGCGCCTCCATGTCCTCGCGCGCGGAGGAGGCGGAATCGCGCAGCATCTGCTCGATCTCGCTGTCGGTCAGGCCATAGCTGGGCTTGACCTCGATATGCGCCTCCACGCCCTGGGTCTGCTCGCGCGCGGTCACGTTCAGCAGCCCGTCGGCATCGACCTGGAAGGTCACGCGGATACGCGCGGCCCCGGCCACCATCGGCGGGATACCGGACAGGGTGAAACGCGCCAGCGAGCGGTTGGCATCGACCACATCACGCTCGCCCTGCACCACGTGCAGCGACATCGCGGTCTGGCCGTCCTTGAAGGTGGTGAAGTCCTGCGCGCGGGTGGCCGGGATCGTGGTGTTGCGCGGGATGATGAACTCGACCAGTCCCCCCATCGTCTCCAGCCCCAGCGACAGCGGGATCACGTCCAGCAGCAGGAGCTCGGTATCGGGCTTGTTGCCGGCCAGGATGTCCGCCTGCTGGGCCGCCCCGATGGCCACCACACGATCGGGATCGATCCCGGCGTGCGGCGCGCGGCCAAAGAACGCTTCCACCGCCTCGCGGACCGCCGGCATGCGCGTGGAACCACCGACCAGCACGACCTCGTCGATCGCGTCCGGCGCCAGGTCGGCATCTTCCAGCACCTGGCGGCAGGCGGCCATCGTCCGGTCCAGCAGCGGCCGGGCCAGCTCCACCAGCGTCGCGCGGTCGAGCTCCGCCGTATAAGTCGAGCCATCGGCGCGCACGACCTCGACGCGAGTGCTGTCGGCGTCGGTCAGGGCCTCCTTGGCCTCGCGCGCGGCCAGCAGCACGCGGCGCAGACGCTGCGGGTCGGTTTCGCCGGTCATTCCGGCCTGATTCAGCAGCCAGTCCGCGATCGCGCGGTCGATGTCATCGCCGCCCAGGGCGGAATCGCCCCCGGTGGCCAGCACCTCGAACACACCCCGGCGCAGCTGCAGGATGGAGATATCGAAGGTCCCGCCACCCAGGTCATAGACCGCAATGGTGCTCTCTTCGCCCTGGTCCAGGCCGTAGGCCACAGCCGCGGCGGTCGGCTCGCTAATCAGCCGCAGGACGTTCAGGCCCGCCAGTTGCGCCGCGTCGCGCGTCGCCTGGCGTTGCGGATCGTCGAAGTACGCCGGCACGGTAATAACCACGCCTTCCAGCTCGTCGCCAAGCGTGGCTTCGGCGCGTTCGCGCAGAGTATTGAGGATGTCGGCCGAGACCTCCACCGCCGTCTTGTCGCCGGCCGCCGTCTCGATCCGCGGAACGCTGGAGTCCCCGGTTTTCAGCCGAAACGGCAATTCGCCCGACAGCGTGGCCACATCCGCCACGCCTCGACCGATCAGGCGCTTGACCGAGGCAATGGTGTTGTGCGGATCATCCGCCGCATGCTCGGCCGCCGCGTGCCCGACGCTTACCGCATCCGGCGCGTAGTGCACCACAGAAGGCAGGATATGCCGGCCCTGCTCGTCCGGCAGGGTGTCGGCCACGCCACTGCGCACGGTGGCGACCAGCGAATGCGTGGTGCCGAGGTCGATCCCGGCCGCCAGGTGCCGCCGGTGCGGGGCGGAGTCGGCTCCGGGTTCGGTGATCTGCAGTAACGCCATCGAAATTCGGCTCCTTCACACGGCGGCGGCTCAGCCGCGCGCCAGGTTCTGTCGGGTTCGTTTCAGCTCCGCCAGCAAGCGGTCGAAAAAGCGCAGCTCGAGTACGCGATCTTTGGCCTGCGCCGCGGGCGATGTCGGATCGGCCAGGGCCTCGGCGACCTTCGAGCGCGTTTCGTCGCGGGCCTTTTCCAGCTCCATCCCCACCGCGTCCAGTTCCTCGCGGTCGCCGGCGGATTCGGCCTCTTCCAGGCGTTCACGCCACTCGATCTGGGCCTCGATGAACTCGATGTTCTGGCTGGTATCGCGTTCTGCATCGAACGCAATCCCACCGCGCTCCAGCAAGGCCACCGCACGGCGGTAGTCGTCGTCGAGAATGGCATAGGCCTCGTTGACATCGGCCGCCATCGCCGCAGCCATGCGCCGCGCCTGGTCGCCCTGACGCACGAAGCGGTCGGGGTGCAGCTCGGCCTGCAGGCGCTTGAAGCGCTCGGCCAGCTGCTGACGGTCGATCTCGAAAGCGACCGGCAAGTCGAACTGCTCGAAGGGGTCGGTCATGACGTCCTGTGGTCCTCGCAACAAGAGGCTGGCATCGGGCACGGGCGCCCAACGCAAAACGGGGTGGGACAGTGGCTGCCAGGCAACCACCATGCACCACCCCGGATGCGTGCATCAGTCAGATGCTGAAGCTTTCACCGCAGCCGCACCGGGCCTTCTCGTTCGGGTTATTGAACCTGAAACCCTCGTTCAGGCCTTCCTTGCCGAAATCCAGCTCGGTGCCATCCAGATAGACGAGCGACTTCGGGTTGACCACCAACTTGATGCCACGATCCTCGAACACCGTGTCGGTGTCCTCGATATCGTCGGCGAACTCGACCACGTAGGCCATGCCCGAGCAGCCGGTCGTCCTGACCCCGAGGCGCACGCCCACACCCTTGCCACGCTGGGCAAGAAAGCTCTGGATGCGCTCGGCTGCCGGTTCGGTCAGTGTAATCGCCATAGACACCTCAGGCGGTCTTCTGCTCGGCCTGCTCGTCCTGACCGTGCCGCTCCTGATAGTTGGAGATGGCTGCCTTGATCGCGTCCTCGGCCAGCACGGAGCAGTGGATCTTCACCGGCGGCAGGGCCAGTTCTTCCGCAATCTGCGTATTCTTGATCTGGCTGGCCTCGTCCAGGGTCTTGCCGCGCACCCACTCGGTGAGCAGCGAACTGGAGGCGATGGCGGAGCCACAGCCGTAGGTCTTGAACTTGGCGTCTTCGATCACGCCTTCGTCGTTGACCTTGATCTGCAGCTTCATCACATCGCCGCAGGCCGGGGCGCCGACCATGCCGGTACCGACGGAGTCATCGTTCTTGTCGAAGCTGCCGACGTTGCGCGGATTTTCGTAGTGGTCCAGAACCTTGTCACTGTAAGCCATGACCGTTCTCCTATTGCGTAGTACGCGTTGCGTTCGTGGTGCCGAGCCGGTGGCCTAGTGGGCCGCCCACTCGACGGTGCTCAGATCGATGCCGTCCTGATACATCTCCCACAGTGGGGAGAGCTCGCGCAGCTTGGCGACTGCGGCGCGCACGATCTCGACCGTATGGTCGACCTCCTCGACGGTCGTGTAGCGACCGATGGAGAAGCGGATCGAGCTGTGCGCCAGCTCGTCGTCGCGACCCAGTGCTCGCAGCACGTAGGACGGCTCCAGGCTCGCCGAGGTACACGCCGATCCGGAGGACACGGCGATGTCGCGCAGCGCCATGATCAGGCTCTCGCCCTCGACGAAGTTGAAAGAGACATTCAGGTTGTGCGCGACCCGCTGTTCGGCGTCGCCGTTCAGGTAGACCTCTTCCATGCCGTCGAGGCCCGCCCACAGGCGGTCGCGCAGCATGCGGATGCGCTCGAGTTCGGTACCCATTTCCGCGCCGGCAATTCGGAAGGCCTCGCCCATGCCGACGATCTGGTGAGTCGCCAGCGTGCCAGAGCGCATACCGCGTTCGTGCCCACCACCGTGCATCTGCGCCTCGATGCGCACCCGCGGCTTGCGGCGCACATACAGGGCACCGATGCCCTTCGGCCCGTAGGCCTTGTGCGCGGAGAAGCTCATCAGGTCTACCGGGAGTTTGGACAGATCGACCGCGACCTTGCCGGCGGACTGGGCCGCGTCCACGTGGAAGACGATCCCGTGCTCGCGGCACAGATTGCCAATCGCCTCGATGTCCTGGATCACGCCGATCTCGTTGTTCACGTGCATCACGGAGACGACGATCGTGTCGTCCCGGATCGCATCCTTGAGTTCCTGCAGGTCCACCAGGCCGTTCTCCTTCACGCCCAGATAGGTGACCTCGAAGCCCTCGCGCTCCAGCTGGCGCGCAGTGTCCAGCACGGCCTTGTGCTCGGTCTTGACCGTGATGATGTGCTTGCCCTTGCGCTGGTAGAAATTCGCGGCACCCTTGATCGCCAGGTTGTCGGACTCGGTGGCGCCGGAGGTCCAGATGATCTCCTTCGGGTCAGCGCCAACCAGCGCAGCAACCTGCTCACGGGCATTCTCCACGGCTTTTTCCGCACCCCAGCCGAAGCTGTGGCTGCGCGATGCCGGGTTGCCGAACAGGCCGTCCTTGGTCAGGCAGCCGGTCATCTTCTCGGCCACACGCTCGTCGACCGGCGTGGTCGCGGAGTAGTCCAGGTAGATGGGCAGTTTCAGGTCACTCATTACGCGTTCACTCCTTACGCAGCCGCCTCAGGCGGTCGCATTGCTCGATTTGGTTGCATCGCCCTTCAGGGCGTTGCCATGCACGACCACTTCCTTCACGCCATCCTGCTCCTTCTGTGCCCGATGCCGTTCCAGCACATCCGCCAGCGTCCGGTTGCTGAGAAAGTCGTAGAGCTGCTGGCTGAGATCCGTCCACAGATCGTGCGTCAGACAGCGCGATTCGGAATTGCAGTTGGCCTTGCCGCCACAGCGCGTGACATCCACGGGCTCGTCGACCGCGACGATGATATCGGCCACCGAGATACCCTCGGGCTCCCGACTCAGCGCATAACCACCGCCCGGGCCGCGACTGCTGTTCACCAGCCCCTGCCGGCGCAGCCTGGAAAAAAGCTGCTCCAGATAGGACAATGACAGTTTCTGGCGTCGCGCCACCTCGGCCAGTGATACCGGGCCGTTCTCGGTGTGCATCGCCACGTCCAGCATGGCAGTGACGGCGTAGCGCCCTTTGGTTGTCAGTTTCATGGCTGTGTCTGCTTCCTGCTCATTTGACGTGCAGCTTAGAATAACCGACCAAAACGATCAAGTATTCCCCTGCTGTTTACGTTCTTGTTGGCTTTCCGCAGGCCGAGGCACTTCGCATTCGTCCGGCTCCAGCCCCTCCAGATCGCAGGGCTCGATCGGCCTCGAATCCGCATCGCCCACCACCTCGCCGGGGTCGATCCCCGCACGCTTCAGGGCCTGGCAGGCCTTGTCCATGCGCTCGTCCAGCTCATGCACTCGGTGCACGATCCGATGAATCGCGTTGGCCACCGGGTCGGGCATATCGCGCGCAACACCGTAGGCATCGAAACCCAGGCGGTCGGCCATCTGCTGAAACCGCGGGTCCGGCTCCGGCCGCGGACCGATGACCCGCGCCGGGATCCCGACCGCCGTCGCATCCGCCGGGACATCCTTCAGCACCACTGCATTCGAACCGATGCGCGCGCGGTCACCCACGTGGATCGGGCCCAGCAGTTTGGCCCCCGCACCGATGACCACCTCGTCGCCCAGCGTCGGGTGGCGTTTGCCGCCCTCCCAACTGGTACCGCCGAGGGTCACCTGGTGGTAGATCGTGCAGTCATCGCCGACCTCGGCGGTTTCGCCGATCACCACACCCATACCGTGGTCGATAAAGAAGCGCCGCCCGATCTTCGCGCCCGGGTGGATCTCGATCCCGGTCACCCAGCGACTGAAGTTGGCAATCACCCGCCCCAGCCAGCGCATGCGATGGTTCCACAGCCAGTGCGCCAGCCGGTGATACCAGAGCGCATGCAGACCGGGATACGCCGTCACCACCTCGAAGGCGTTGCGGGCGGCGGGGTCGCGTGCGAACACGCAGCGAATGTCCTCGCGCATCCTGTCAAACATGGCCGGGCCTCATTCCTGAGTCATTTACTAAGGTATCACTTCCGCGCGCGACCCGTCTCAGCGGCCACGCTCCGTGTGCGTCAATATGCCGCGCAGCATGCGCACCTCGCTGGCACTGAGCCCCGCGCGCATGTAGAGGTGGCGCAGGCGCCGCATCAAATGGCGCGGGTTCTCGGGATCCAGCACCTCGATGGTCGTCAGCGCCTGCTCGAAATGACTGAACAGGCCCTCCATCTCCGCCTGGGTCGCCAGCGGGTCGCGCGCATCCTCGGGCTCGGCCGCAGCCGCGGCCCCAACCGACTCCCCGGCCAGGGCGGCCATGCGCAGCGCATAGGTCATCACCTGCACGCTGCCAGCAAGATTCAGGGAGCTGAAATCCGGGACGGTCGGGATCTGGACAAAGGCGTTGCAGTGATCCAGCTCGGTATTGGTCAGCCCGCTGTGCTCGCGCCCGAACACCAGCGCGACCGGCCCCTCGGACGCATGCGTCAGCACCTGTTCGGCCGCAATATCCGGGCCCAGCACGGGCACAGAGTGCGTGCGCAGCCGGGCGCTGGTCCCGATCACCCACACACAGTCCGCGACCGCAGCCGCCAGGTCGTCCACCACCCGTGCCCGCGCCAGCAGGTCATCGGCCCCGGAGGCCAGCGCCGTGGCATCGGCATGCGGGAACCGCTCCGGCGCCACCAGCACCAGATCGGTAACCCCCATGGCCTTCATTGCACGCGCGGCAGAGCCGATGTTGCCCGGATGCGTCGTACCGACCAGCACGACCCGCACCCGGCCCAGGCGTTGCTCCATATGCGGAACCCCCTTCGTTCAAGGCGTCGGATTGTACACACCGGTGCCTGCGACTTCCCAAAAAAGAGCCGCTTGTGTATTGTTCGCGGCCTTTCCGCGGCGCGTGCGCGCGCCCGCTGGACACCCCTCAGAACACCAGGAGACACCCCATGCACCCCATGCTGAACACGGCGGTATCGGCGGCTCGCGAAGCCGGACGCATCACCACCCGCGCCTGGGGACGACCGGATCGCATGAACACGCGCGAGAAGGCCCGCAACGACTGGGTGTCGGATGTCGACCTCTCCGCCGAGCAGGCCATTGTGCAGACGTTGCGCCGCGCCTATCCCGACCACACCATCATGGCGGAAGAAGGCGGGCAGCAGGACGGAGCCGACGGCGAATACGTCTGGATCATCGACCCGCTGGACGGCACCACCAACTACCTGCGCCAGATCCCCCAGTACGGCATCTCCATCGCACTCAAGCACAAGGGGCGGCTGGAGCAGGCGGTGGTCTACGACCCGCTGAAGGAAGAGCTGTTCACCGCGACGCGGGGTGCCGGGGCGTTTCTCAACAGCCGCCGGATCCGCGTGTCCGACCGCAAGGACCTCAACGGCGCCCTGCTGGGCACCGGCATCCCCTTCCGCGAAGGCCAGGATCTGGAGCGCTACCTGAGCAGCCTGCGCCACCTGGTGCCCGGCACCGCCGGTGTACGCCGCCCGGGCTCCGCCGCGCTGGATCTGGCCTGGGTCGCTTGCGGACGCTTCGATGGCTTCTGGGAGATGGGCCTGCAGGCCTGGGACATCGCGGCAGGCCTGCTGCTGGTGCAGGAGGCGGGTGGCGTTGTCAGCGACTGGGCCGGCAACCCAGACGTGCTTCGCCGCGGCGATGTCGTCGCCGGCAACCCGAAGGTGCTCAAGGCCATGCTGCAGCGCCTGCACCAGGCCGAAAAAGAACGCGCCGCCCAAGCGAACGACTAAGCCCTCCCCTTCGCGCCCTGCCGGGCTAACGCCCCGGTAGGCGCGCACCCCGACCACCTTCCGCGCCGTTTAGGCTGAGCCTGTTTCGTCCTCTGGCGTTTACCGTGGCTTCGTCCGACCGCCTACCATATTGTGGCCGGCCCGGTTCGGCACCCGGTGTATACGTGCCTTCGGTCCGCATACTGCCGTGCGCTCACTCGCGAGCGCGCCGCGAGGTACTTTCTTGCTAGCCCAAGAAAGTACCCGTCGAGGCGCACCCGGATTCCGCCCGGGAACCTTGCTCCAGGGCCCTCGGGCCGGCGGCGCTGAAACTCGCTACGCCTTCGGCTTCGCTCAGACAGTCAGCGCCCCCGTTTTTATTTTGAATCTTCCGTCCCGAGAACCCTTCCGCAAGGGGCTTCATACGGGGGACGAAGGTCAAAACAGAAGGTATCCCCATGCCTGCAGTCAATCTAGCCTTCGTAGGGTGCGGTTGAGCGTAGCGAAACGCACCGTTCCGGCGTCGGGGCAACCCTGATGCGATTCGCTGCGCTCATCGGCATCCTACCCTTAGCGCCCGCTTGCGGGCGCGGACCGCCATGGCCGTAGGCCGCGCGTGCCTAAGATGTCGGAAGACCCGGCCTCTATCCATGTGCTACGCCGCTGGGACAGCCGTTGTTTGGACCTTCACCCCCGTTGTCGTCGCGCCGAGTGGAGAGGGTTTTCGCGGGACGATTCAAAATAGAAACGGGGGCGCTGACTGTCTGAGCGAAGCCGAAGGCGCAGCGAGTTTCAGCGCCGCCCGCGAAAACCCTCGGAGCGAGGGAAACCCCGGCACAGCGGGCCGGGGTCGCGGCAGTCGGGCGTGTTTCTTGGGTACTTCTTTGCACGAGCAAAGAAGTACCTCGCGGCGCGCTCGCGAGTGAGCGCACGGCAGTATGCGGACCGAAGCCACCGTAAACACTGAAAGACGAACCAGGCCCAGCCTCAACGGCCCCGGACAGGTGCGCCACACGCCGGGCGCTGGCGATCAGTCGCGGTCCTCGAACCAGAGGATCAGCCGCGCATGATGCTTGGGCTGCCCCTCGACTCCGCGCCCCGGGCGCAGGTCGTACTCCTCGAAGGCCGTCTTGAGCGTCTCGCTGTGCTCCAGCCACTCTTCGGTCATCCGCAGGATCAGAGTGGTCGGCGACGGCCGATGAACCGCCGGATGGAAGCGTTGCGAGATCATCCCGGGCAGCGGGGGTTCCGGCTCGGACCGAAAGCCGTCGTCGTCGCGGAAACGCTCCCAGGCCGTCTCCAGCAAGGCGATTGCGTTGTCGCGATCACCACTGTCGCGCGTCGAATCCCAGTCACGCAGCCCCTGGGCAACATAGGCGTAATCGTTCAGCGTCGCCTCACCGGCATCCTCGCTCGGGAGGCCCATCAGCGTCGGCAACTCATCAGGCGACTCGGCCACCTCCAGCAACCACGAGCGCACGGCCTCTCCGGCCTCCTCGAAGCGCTCGTCGTGGTCCGCCGCCAGCGCCAGCGCAGACAGCAGGAGCCCGTGCGCCCCGGTCAGGACCTTTTCGTCGCGCGGCAGACCGCGCTCCTCGCGAGCCTGGATCAGGGCCTCGCGGCCTCTGTCCACCTGCTCCTGCACCACCTCCTCGTCGAGCTCGAAGCGCTCGGCCAGTTGCGTGATGGAATCGCCTCCACGCGGCAGGTATCCGAGGTCGAACACCGAGGCGCCTTCCATCCCGAAATAGGCCCGCACCAGTTCCGGGTTCTCGTGATCCGCCAGCGCCGCGTCGAGATCCTCCTCCGGCCACAGGTATGCGCCGCCCTCGCGCCCCTGCTCGTCGATAGCCGAAAGACTGGCGGCGAACCCACGAAAGCCATCGGGACCGACGTCGGCCTGTTCGCCCAGATCATCCTCGCGCAGGGCCATGTCGCGCTTCACGAAATCGAGATTCTCCAGGCCGATATCGATCCAGTCGTCACGATCGAAATGCGTACCCGCCTTGAGGTAAAGCCAGGCCAGCTGGGCCTGGTCCTCCAGCATCACCTCGAAATGTGGCTCGTCCCAGTCCGGCGACTCGGAATAACGAAAGAACCCGCCACCCAGTACGTCACGCAATCCGGACCCGCCCATCTCGTCCAGGGTGATCTCGAGAAACTCCGGGACCCAGTTCGGCGCCTTGCCGGCCTGCTCGGCTTCGAGCATCGCGCGCAGCCACGGCGAGTGCGGAAACTTGGTTGAACTCCCGAACCCACCCTGGAGGTCATCGGCCTCGCGTTCCATCGCGTTCCAGAGGACCTGCGGCAGACGCGCCGCCCGGCTGTCGGACATGGGCTCTTCGCCCTTGCGCAGCTGCTCGGAGAGCTCGTCACTGCCGCGTCGGGCGAGATCCAGAAGCCGGTCATAGTCGGCCTCGAGGCGGTCGGCAATGCCATCCAGGAACTCCGCGAACTGATCACGCGGGGCATACACCACACCGGTCAGCGCGTACCCCTCGGGCGTGACCACCACGTTCAGGGGCCAGCCAGTCGCCCCGGCGGTGGCGCGCTGAAACTCGAGCAGATAGGTATCGAGCGCACCGTTCACCTCGCGATCGACCTTGACCGGGATGAAATGCTCGTTCAGGCGCTCGGCGATGCCTTCGTCCTGGAAGCTCTCCTCCTGCATGACGTGGCAGTAATAGCAGGAGTAATACCCACTCGAGATCAATAACGGGCGCTGTTCCTCGCGGGCTTTCTCCAGCAGCGCAGGATCCCAGGCACGCCACTTTACCGGGTCGTCGACATGCAATCTGAGGTACGGGGAAATACTCTCTGCCATTTCGGGATTGGCCTGCACCGGCATGGCCACAGCCCAGGACAGGGCTGTAATCACGGCCAGCATAGAACCTCCCCGAATGACCGGATGTCGCGCTCTGTGTCCGTCCTGCGGCATGGTTCGCCTCCGTATGGGATCCTTTGCCCTATTAGGGGACTAAACCCCGTTCGGGTTCATTCCAACAGACCCCCCCCATGAAGGCCTGGTGGCCAATCGCGGGGGGAGCGGTCGAGGCCGGGGTTGACGGCAACCATCAGTACGGCCGATGCTCGGCCCGAATACGCAGTACATGATCCGTACAGATGCTGTACAATTAACCTATGGCCAGCGCGACACAATTGGGCACATCCGAACAGGAAGGTCTTTATCCCATCCGCCACGTGTGCGCGGAGACCGGGATCAATGACGTCACTCTGCGCGCCTGGGAGCGTCGCTACGGGCTGATTCGCCCGATGCGCACCCCCAAGGGTCATCGGCTATACAGCGCAGACGACATTGCCCGCATCAAGCGCATCCTGGAGCTGCTCGATCAGGGGATTCCGGTCTCCCAGGTCCATCGTGTCCTGGCCAGCGAAAGCGCAACGGTGGAACCGCCCCCCTCGTCGCATACCCAATCCGAAGCATCCGCCAGCCGCAATCGCACGGGCACCAGCAAACCCGGTATCGCCCCTCACACGCTCGACCCACTGGCCGAGGCGCTCTATTCCTCTGCCGCGGAACTGGACACGGCTCAGCTGGAGAGGACCTACGCGCGCCTGGTTATGCGCCACGGCTGGAACGGCGTGCATGAAAGCGCCTTTCTCGAGGTCTATCGGCGCCTGCGGGAAGAATCGCGGCACTCGCCCGAAGGCGAGGTTCGCCTGGCGGTTTTCGCGGCCTGGGCCACCGCGGCCTTTGCCGATCAGCTGCGCGCAGCGATCCGGGCCTGCGAAGGTCCCGCCATTCCTTGCCTGGTCCTGGGCGGCGGGCACCAGCAGGTTGGCGGCATGCTCCTGCAACTGGCCTGCGCCCGGCGAGGCCTCAAAACACTGCCCCTGTTTGACGCGACCAGCCCCGAGGCCCTTGAGGCGCTGGTGAAACGCCAGTCCGCGCCTGCCGTGATAATCCACGGCTCCTCGCAGCTGATGCGCTCCCCCGAACTGCCGCGCATCGAGGCTATCCTGAATCGCCCCGGGCCTCGCTGCTATCTGGCGGGTTCCGCGGCGCTCGAACTCTCCCAGGTGAATCACCAGCGCGAAATCGAAGTGTTGCCCGGCGCGCCGCTCGAAGCGGCCGAACTCCTCAGCCGACAACTGCCTCACTGAGCCGGTCCACCACGGCTCGTGGACTCCGGCCAACCTCCGAGCGCGAACGACCACCCGACGAAATTGCTGGTGGTACTCGGCGACCAGCTCGCCCAGCCGCACCCCGTGCAGGAAACCCTGCACCCCTCCCGCGACGCCCTTTGGATGGCCGAGGTGCCGGGCGAATCGCTGCATGTCCCGTCGCACGCCGCCCGTACCGTAATGTTTCTCTCGGCGATGCGCCACTTCGCCCGGCGCCAGCGCGAGGACGGATGGGCGCTGCACTACCATGCCCTGGGCGACCACGGGCATCACACGCTCGAGTCCGCCCTGGAGGCCGATCTGCGCCGCCTGCGTCCGCGCGAAGTTCAGGTCCTGCAACCCGGCGAAGTTCGCGTACAGCGCGAGCTGGAGACGGCCTGCCGCAGAGCCGGGGTCACGCTCACCATCCTGCCCGACCCGCTGTTCCTGGTATCGCTCGAGGCATTTTCCGAGTGGGCCGGGACCCGCAAGCAACTGCGCATGGAGTATTTCTACCGCGACCAGCGCCGCCGTCTTGATGTGCTGATGGATGACGGCGAGCCCGCCGGCGGCCAGTGGAACTTCGACGCCGAGAACCGGGGGCATTTCGGCCGCGAAGGTCCCGGCCTACTGCCCGCACCGAGACGCTTCCCGCCCGACGCCGTCACGCGCGAGGTCATCCAGATCGTCGCCGAGCAGTTGCCCGACCTCCCCGGCCGCTGCGAGGACTTCGACTGGCCAGTCACACCCGCGCATGCGCGCGAGGCGCTGGACGATTTCATCGCCCACCGGCTGCCACACTTCGGTCAGTACCAGGACGCGATGTGGAGCAGCGAGCCCTGGCTGTACCACGCCCGCCTGTCCGCCGCCCTGAATCTGCACCTGCTCAGCCCGCGCGAGGTAATCGCTGCAGCGGAGGACGCCTGGCGCCGTGGCCATGCCCCGCTGGCCGCAGTGGAAGGCTTTGTCCGCCAGATCCTGGGCTGGCGCGAATACGTGCGCGGCCTGTATTTCCATTTCGGCGAGCGCTGGCACGATTGGAACGCGCTCGAAGCCGGGGAACCCCTGCCGGCGCTGTACTGGGATGCCGACACCGAGATGCGCTGCCTGCGCGAAGCCGTCGGACAGACCCTGCGTCTTGGCTATGCCCACCATATCCAGCGCCTGATGGTCACCGGCCTGTTCGCGCAGCTGCTGGGGGTACAACCGACCGCCATTCACGGGTGGTATCTGGGCATCTACGTCGATGCGGTGGAATGGGTGGAGATGCCGAACGTAATCGGCATGTCGCAATACGCCGATGACGGCCGCATGGCCTCCAAGCCCTATGTCGCCACCGGGCGCTACATCCAGCGCATGAGCAACTACTGCACACAGTGTCGCTACCGCCCGACCGAGGCGCTCGGCGACGACGCCTGCCCGTTCACAACCCTCTACTGGGACTTCCTCGATCGCCACCGCGAACGCTTCGCGAATCATCCGCGCACCGCGCTGCAGTGGAAGCACATCGAGAAGATGGACACCGAACGCCTTCAGGCCATTCGCACACAGGCCGCCGCGATCCGCGAACGGCTGCAGCAGGGGGAGCGACTCTGATGCCCGGACCCACCCTCGTCTGGCTGCGCCAGGACCTGCGCCTGGCCGACCAGCCCGCACTGCAAGCCGCCGCCGAACGTGGCGGGCCCGTGATCCCGGTCTTCATTCATGCCCCGGACGAGGACCTGCAGTGGGCCCCCGGGGCCGCCTCCAACTGGTGGCTGCACCACAGCCTGCAGTCGCTCAACGAGGCGCTGAACAAGGCCGGCAGCCCTCTGGTCGTTCGCGCCGGCCCGAGCCTCGACACCCTGCGCGAGCTGGTCGTCGAGACGGGCGCCGAGGCCGTGTACTGGAACCGCGTATACGAACCGGCCCGCGTCCTGCGCGATCAGGGGATCAAGGCCGGGCTGCGTGCCGACGGCCTGGAGGTTCGCAGCTTCAACGCGGCCTTGCTGATCGAGCCCTGGGACGTCGAGACCGGCCAGGGCGGCCCGTACAGGGTCTTCACCCCGTTCTGGCGCGCCTGCCTGCAGCGCGGGATTGAACAGGACCCGCTCCCCGCCCCTTCTCGCCTGCCGGGGCCCGAAAAACCACCGGCCTCCCTGACGCTCGACGACTTGGCACTGCTGCCCCGAATCGACTGGGCCGCCGGCCTGCGCGCCACCTGGGCACCCGGCGAACGCGGCGCCCAGGCACGCCTGGAGCGGTTCCTCGGGCAGTCGATCACAGGCTATGCCGACAGCCGCGACCGCCCCGACCAGGACGGCACCTCCGGGCTGTCACCGCATCTGCATTTTGGCGAGGTTTCGCCGCGGCAAGTGTTGCGCGCCCTGCGCGATGCCAACATCAGCCTGGAGCACAAGGGGCCCGAGTCTTTCGTGCGCGAACTCGGCTGGCGCGACTTTGCGCACCATGTGCTCTATCACTTCCCGCACACGCCGGAACAGCCCCTGAACCCGCGCTTCGAGGATTTCCCGTGGCGCGAATCGGAGGCCGACCTCGCCGCCTGGCAACAGGGCCGCACCGGAATCCCGATCGTGGACGCGGCGATGCGCCAGCTGTGGGAAACCGGCTGGATGCACAACCGCCTGCGCATGGTCGTAGGATCCTTCCTGACCAAAAACCTGCGCCTGCACTGGGTGCACGGCGCCCGCTGGTTCTGGGACACCCTGGTCGACGCCGATCTTGCCTCCAACACTCTGGGCTGGCAGTGGGCCGGTGGCTGCGGCGCCGATGCCGCACCGTATTTCCGAATCTTCAACCCACAACGCCAAGGGGAACAATACGACCCGGACGGCCGATTCGTGCGACGCTTTTTGCCGGTGCTCAAGAAGACCGAAACACGGTATATTCACGCCCCGGGCGCCGGCGGCACCCTGGGCTATCCCGACCCGATCGTCGACCTGAAAGCCAGCCGCCAGGCCGCATTGGAGGCCTTCGAGGCCATCAAGAACACATCAACCAGTCAAACCAAGTCATCCAGCAAGGCCCAGACATGACCTTTTCCGAACGCAACCTGAACTACCCCAAAGGCGTTAGCTACAACTTCAGCCGCCACGACAAGACGACCCCGGTACGCGTGACCCACGAGGGCAAGCAATACGTCGGGCAGGTCCTGAATTCGAAAGCCCCGTACCGCATCCGAGTGACCGAGGAGATCGTCGGGCCCGGCACTGCACGCTTCATCCCGGTGCGCGAGATCCAGGTGCAAAACCTCGAGGGTGTCGAGTACCTGCACAAGGGCTACCACGGGCACTAAATCGCCCGCGCGGGGGCCATCCAACCGGCCCCCCGAAGCAGGCTGGGCATGGGAACTCGTGTGCACACGGGTCCCCATGCCCTAAACTTGAGGCATAGTCACCGCAGAAACCGGCTCTGGGTCGGCAAGGAGCTCGCCATGAAATACCGGCTGATCGGCATGATCGGAACTGTCCTGCTGGCCTTCCTGCTCACGGGTCCGGTGGCGGCGGAAAAGCCATCCGACGAGCGTGCACTCGCAGGCATCGAACACGGCCAGATCCTCTGGGACATCACCATTGGCGATCCCGAACGCCTGATTGCCCGGCTGAGCGTTATCGAGGAGACCCACGAGGACATGGTGCGCCAGGGTCTGGAACCGAACATGGTGTTCGCGTTTCGCGGTGGTGCCGCCGCGCTGATTGCACGCGACACCGACCACCTGGAGATCGAGGACGTATCGGCGGTACGCCACATCCATGACCGCCTGGCCGACATCCAGGAGCTGGATGGTGTCCACATGGAGGCCTGCTACATCGCCACCCGTCGCTTCGATCTCGGCCAGGACGACCTGATCCCGGGCGTCAATCTGGTGGGCAACACCTTCCTGTCCATCATGGGCTACGAGCAGCAGGGATACACCACTATCCGGATCGACTGACCCAGCACCTCAAATCCCGGTACAATCCGGGTGATTTCGTCTCGCGGCCAGACAGCGCGGGCAAGACACGCAATAACCACCCGGGCATCGGCAACAGCGGCGACGACGCCCGTTGGCATGCGCCCGGCGTTTGCGACAGGGGGGATGGTTGGCTCATCTGGAGATCACGACCTTCGGCACAGTCGGCGTGCGGGTCGAGGGCCGTGATGTGCCCGCCCTGTCCGGCACCAAGCTGGGGCTGTTGCTGACCTACCTGGCGGCCGAATGCCCACGGCGCGTGCCACGCCAGGAACTGGCGCACCTGTTCTGGCCCGAGCTGGACAGCGACAGCGCACGTGTCAACCTGCGCCAGGGGCTATTTCAACTGCGGCGGCAACTGCCGGATCCGCCCGCCGCCCTGCTCGAGGCCACACCGCGCTACGTCCACTTCCAGCTTCAGCCCGGCACCGAGATCGATTTCCTCGCCCTGCACCGCCTGCGGGCCGACCGCAGCCACCTGAGCTGCAACGAACTGGCCGCACAAACTCTCGCGAGTATCCGCCACTACCATGGCCCCTTTCTTGATCCCGTGCGCGCACTCCAGGATCTCCCCGAGCTCGCCGCCTGGGCACAGACACAGCGCGACCACTACTGGTCCCAGCTGCTCCTCCTGATCGAGGAAAATCTCGACGATCTCTGCCACTCCGCAGACGCCGAAGCCCTGCTCACCGAACTCCAGCGACTGCTGGCGATGGAGCCCCATGAAGAGGCCCTGCACCGCCTGGTCATGCTGACCTTGGCCGGCATGGGTAACCGCGAGCGGGCGCTGGAACACTTTGGCCGCCTGGAGCGCCAGGCGGTCGATGGCCCTGGCCACCTGCTGGTGCGAACCCGCGACGAAATCCTGGCCCCAACACCAAAGACACCGGCAACGGTGTCTTCTACTGCCACACCCGAAACAGCCTCTCTGCGTGCCGAGCGCCGCCGGGTCACCGTTGTGGCCTGCCTGGTCCAGGCGGACGCCGAGCTTGACGTCGAGCTGCAGAATGAACGCATGCAACACACCCTGGAGCAACTGGACCTGGTCCTGTTGAACCATCGGGGGCATGTGGTTCGGGCCCCTGGCAGCGGCCTCCTCGCCTATTTTGGCTATCCTGCAGGTCGCGAGCAGGCCACCGTCGATGCCGTCCACGCCGCCTGGCAAGTCCTGCAAACAGCCCCGAGCGACTGCGAGCTGCGCATAAGCGTCGATACCGACCTCATCGTAACCGGGGTCGACCCGGACACCCCCGACCCCGCTGGCCTGCTCAGCCAGCGCGCACAGGCTCTGGCACGTTCGACCGACACGGGGACGCTCGTGGTCTCGCCATCCGTGCACCAGCGCGTCTCGGGGTATTTTCTGTTCAGCCCTCACGCAGGCACGGGAGTACTCGAAGGAAGCCAGCGCGTCACCGGCGACCCCGGCCCCCTGGATCGCGTCGATGCCCAGCACGCCCGAGGTGGCCTCACTCCTCTGGCAGGACGCACAGAGGAGCTTGAGCGCCTGCACATGATCTGGCGCCAGACACTCGAACATCACAAACCACACTATGTACTGATTCAGGGTGAAGCCGGCCTGGGCAAGAGCCGTCTCGCACGACACCTCGACGAGCGCATCCGCGGCCAGGCGCGCTCGCGCTTCCTGCTGAAGTGCCGCGAGGACCGCGCGCGGCACTTGTTGACGCCCGTGCGTCAAGCGTTCGCCACCTGGCTTGGGCTCGGCAGCATGAATGCCAGCCGCCAGCGCCGACTGGCACGTGCCCTCGGCACCGCTCGGTCACTCGATGCGGACATCGCCGACGCCCTGGCGCACTGGCTCACACACCCGGACAGCAACGGCCTCGAAGCACTGGCCGCGCAGGGTCTCGACCGGGATCACATCATTGACGTCCTCGTCGAACTCGCCCGGCGCCGAGCCCAACGAGGCCCCATCCTGCTGATCTGCGACGACCTGCACTGGATGGATTCCGGCACGGCCGAATTCCTCCGACGCCTGTATCAGCGCCTGCATGACCGCCCGTTGCTGACCCTGCTCACGGCCCGCATGAGTTTTCGCTCCAACTGGCGCGATATCCCGCTCGAGCACCTGCGACTGCACGCCCTGCCCGACCAGGCTGCACATGAACTCATCGAGCGTTGCGACACCCAGCATCGCCTGACGACACACCTGCGCGAACAACTCATCGAGCGCGGCGAGGGCGTCCCGCTTTTTCTCGAGGAGCTGACGCGCTACACCCTCGAAGCGGCGCGCACCGGGACCCTGCCCGACACCTTGCCGCCCGGGCTGGCTAATCTGCTGGTGGCACGTCTGGAACAAACCGGGACCGCGCGTGACCTGGCCCACGCCGCGGCCGTAATCGGACGCGATTTTGATACGCGCATCCTGAGTCACCTCCTGGAGCAGCCGGCCGACGTGATCCGCCGCCAGCTCAGCCGCCTCACCGGCCGCGGATTCATCGAGCCGGTCGGCGTCCTGGACGGTGTGCGCTACCGGTTCCGTCACGCGCTGTTTCAGCAGGCCGCCTACGAATCCATGCTGGTGGCCGAACGAACGCGTCTTCACGGCCGCCTGGCCGATCTCCTGCGTGACGATGGAGGCACAAGCAGTATCGACTGGGGCCAGGTGGCCAGCCATCTCTATCACGCCGGGCGTGTGGAGGAGGCGGTGCCCGCCTGGCTCGAGGCGGGAGAGGCGGCGTTCGCCCGGGGCATGCTGCTGGAGGCCTCGCACTACTTCGAAGACGCGCTCAGCTGCCTCGATCGCGAGCTGGGTGAGCGGGAACCGTCGGAAGAACGCGATGCGCAGACCCAGCGAGCCCTGGGCGGACTGGGTGCCTCAAACCTCGCCTTGCTGGGATACGGCTCGCGCACGGTGCACGCGATCTTTGAGCGTACGCTGGGCATCACCGCGCCCCAGCGAGACGCGGTGCAGTACTTCCGTGTGCTCTGGGGACTTTGGCACGGTGCCGGATCCTGGCATGGCTTTGATGAAGCCCACCGCCTGGCCAACGACATGGAACAGGTCGCAGAGCAGTCGAACGACCGCCTGCTACGGATCGCCGCTCACTATGTACAAGGCAACACGCACTTCTGGAGTGGCCAGCTGCCGCTGGCGCTGGAACACCAGACCCAGGCGCTCGCCCTGTACCGCGAAGACGACCACCCACACCTGGTCGCGCGCCACACCGAAAACCCTGCGATCAGCTCACGCGGCTTCATGGCCTGGACGCTCCTCTTCTTCGGCAACCACGCTCGCGCGTGGGATGAAATGGATGCGGCCTGCGCCGAGGCCACAGCGCTGGAACACCGCCCCACCGAGGCCTTTGTCTACGCCTTCCGGGCAGCGCTTGGCTTCTTCGCCGACGACCCTGACGAAGCCCTGACCTCCGCCCGCCGCGCGCTCGCGATTGCCGAGGACTATGACTATCCCCTCTGGCGGGCCTCAGGCCTGGCACTACAGCACTGGGCCCTCGCGCGCCAGGGCGACCCCTCGGCTGTGGCGCCACTCCGGGAACAGGCAGATGCATTGCGCCACATCATGGATGGCGTCAGCACCATCTTTCAGCTCTTCCTGCTCGACGCCCTGCATGCAACCGGCGCCAAGCCCTCGGAACGCCTGCAGATCGCCACCGATACACTGACCAACTGCCTGAAACGAGGGGATCACGGCTTCGAACCCGCCATCCGGCGACTGCGGGCGCATGCGCTACTGGAACGCAGCGACGGCACCGACAACGAGGGCTGGCAGGAGCTGGAGCGGGCACGACGTCTGGCCCACGACCACGGCAACCCGAATATCGAACGATTAACCCTGCTCGACTATGCCCGCTTTGCTCGCGATGACGTCTGGCGCCAGTGGAGCGAACGCGAACTCCTGCGCATCAACCACTGCATCATCCCCCGACGACACCCATCCGAGCAGGCGCTGCAGCAAAACCCGCAGCTCGCCTGAACCGGTCCCGCGCCAGCACGGGTACCGGCGCGCACAAAAGAAAAGGCCCGAACCTTTCGATTCGGGCCTTCTCGAAATAATGGCGTCCCCACGGGGATTCGAACCCCGGTCGCCGCCGTGAAAGGGCGGTGTCCTAGGCCTCTAGACGATGGGGACGCAGAGGCAACGTCTTGTTGCTAGTTTGGCGGGCCCTGGGGCCGGCCGCTTCTGTGACCTCCGGCGGTCTCACGATAAATGATCGTGGTTACAACACCAGTAAACACCAGAAGAAATCCGATCGGAACCGCCGCAATCAGGGGCTTGGACCAGGTTTGCTCCCCGGTGAACATCAGCCCGAAACCGCCGAACAGCCCAACCACTGCAATCACCAGACCCACCCAGATGGATATAACCCCAAAACGATGCATCGGTGAACTCGCTTACACCCGAATTTGGTGGAGCCAGGCGGGATCGAACCGCCGACCTCCTGCATGCCATGCAGGCGCTCTCCCAGCTGAGCTATGGCCCCGTGTCAGGCGAGCGCGTACTGTAGCCAGCACCCCCTGGAGTGTCAACCCGCTTCCGCCGAAATTTTCTTCAGCGCCCGCTCGATCCGAGCCAGTGATCGCTCACGCCCAATCAGCACCAGGGTGTCGTCGATCGGCGGCGATACTGTGCCGCCGGTCAGGGCCACACGCAGCGGCTGCGCGACCTTGCCCAGCTTGAGATCCAGCCGCTCGCCGGTGTGCACCACGACCTCGTGCAGCGGCTCCTTCTCCCAGGCTCCCAGCGCACTGAAACCGTCATGCAGCGTCTGCAGCACCGGGAGTGCTTCGGCGGTGAGCTGCTTGCGCGCGGCCTTCTCGTCGTAGTCCTCGAACTCGCGGTAGAAGTACACGCTGTTCTCGGCCATCTCGCGAAGGGTACGCGCCCGCTCGCGCTGAGCGATCACCACGTCGCGCATCGCCGGGCCGCTGGACGGATCGATACCCAACTGACCCAGGTGCCAGCCGAACTCCAACGCCACATGGTCCGGGTCCAGGGTCTTGATGTAGTGCTGGTTGAGCCAGAGGAGCTTGTCCGGGTTGATCGCCGAGGCGGACTGGTTGACGTCCTCGATATCGAACAGGCGCACCAGTTCGTCCACCGAGAAGATCTCCTGGTCGCCGTGGGCCCAGCCCAGGCGCACCAGATAATTCAGCAGGGCCTCCGGCAGATAGCCCTCGTCGCGGTACTGCATCACCGAGACCGCCCCGTGGCGCTTGGACAGTTTGGCACCGTCCGGGCCCATGATCATCGGCAGGTGGCCGTAGCGCGGCGGTTCCACGTCCAGCGCCTTCAGGATGTTGATCTGGCGCGGGGTGTTGTTCAAGTGGTCATCGCCACGGACCACATGGGTGATCCCCATATCCATGTCGTCGACCACCACCGTCAGGTTGTAGGTTGGCGAGCCGTCGGAGCGGGCGATGATCAAGTCGTCCAGCTCGCTGTTCTGGAACGCGACCTTGCCGCGCACCATGTCGTCGACGATGGTTACCCCCTCGTCCGGCGTGCGAAAACGGATTACCGGCTCCACGCCCTCGCGCGGCTCGGTGCGCGCGCGGCAGCGACCGTCGTAGCGCGGCTTTTCCTTGCGCGCCTTCTGCTCCTCGCGCATCGCATCCAACTCTTCCTTCGTGCAGTAGCAGCGATAGGCGTGACCTGCGGCCATCAGCTGGTCGATTACCTCCTTGTACCGATCAAAACGCTCCGTCTGATAGAACGGCCCGTGATCGTAAGTCAGCCCCAGCCAGTTCATCCCCTCAAGGATCGCGTTGACCGATTCCGCATTGCTGCGCTCCAGATCGGTGTCTTCGATGCGCAGCACGAACTCGCCACCGTGGTGACGCGCATACAGCCAGGAGAACAGCGCGGTGCGGGCACCGCCAATATGGAGATAGCCGGTCGGACTGGGGGCAAAACGGGTACGAAAAGTCATGCGAAGCACTCGTTCCTGAGGAAGGTGGAATTTGAAGGCGCCTAGGGTAGCAGAACGCCGCGGGGCTGCCGCAGGGACCGCGGTCTATACTGGAGTTGGGACCACACGGATGCCCGAACGCGGGCCAAAGGAGCCTTCATGAATCCCACGCTCACCCGACTTTCCACGTTACTGGCACTGACCGGCGGCCTGGCGCTGGCCGGGAATGCCATGGCGACCGACCGCATTGCGCCACCGGACGGGGCCGAGGTTTATTTCATCAGTCCACAGGATGGCGAAACGCTCGAAAGTCCAGTGCGTGTCCAGATGGGCCTGCGCGGCATGGGTGTCGCGCCGGCCGGCGTGGAGATGGACAACACCGGCCACCACCACCTGCTGGTGAACAAGCCACTCGACGAGGTGGACCTGGATGCCTCGCTGCCCTTCTCCGACCACAAGCGTCATTTCGGTGGTGGACAGACCGAGGGCGAGCTGGAACTGGAACCCGGCGAGTACACCCTGCAGTTGCTGTTCATGGACTACCGCCACATTAGCTTCGACCCACCGGTTGTGTCCGAAAAGATCACTATCACGGTCGAATAAACGCACCCACGAAAAAGCCCCCTCCGTCTCCGGAGGGGGCTTGTAACACCCGATCCCAGTGCGGCCAGTTACGGCAGCGCGGGGATATCGAAGCGCGGCATCTCGCCGGTCAGTGCGTGCATGAAGGCCTCGATGTCCGCGACCTCGTCATCGCTGAACTCCATGCCCAGCATCTCCTGCCCCATGATGCGGATCGCCTCGTCCAGCGTCGCGGTCTCGCCGTTGTTCATGTAGGGGTAGGTCAGCGCCACATTGCGCAGCGTCGGGGTCTTGAACGCGAACTTGTCGGCCTCATCGCCCGTGACCAGATAGCGGCCCTTGTCTTCCGAGCCCGGCACCTGGATGCGATGGAAGTTGCTGTCGGTCAACGCCGGTCCGCTGTGGCAGGCCACGCAGCCGTTATCGGCGAACAGCTTCATCCCGCGCATCTGCTGCTCGCTCATCGCACCCTCGTCCCCGACCAGCCAGCGATCCAGCGGCGAATTCGGGGTGTTCAGCGTGCGCTGGAACGTCGCCAGGGCCTTGGCCACGTGGTCGGTATTGATCACGTTGTCGCCGTCATAATCGGGATAGGCGGCCTCGAACTTCTCCTGGTACTCGTTGAACTCCTCCAGGCGCGCGATCGCCTCCTCCAGCGGCATCGCCATCTCGATCGCGTCCTGGATCGGGCCCAGGGCCTGGCCTTCCAGATCGTCCTCGCGGCCATCCCAGAACTGGGCCGTGAAGAAGCCGGAATTCAGCACGGTCGGGGTATTGCGCTCGCCAACCTGGCCGTCATGGCCCACCGCGCGCGGGATGCGGTCCGCCCAGCCCAGCGCCGGGTTGTGGCAGGTGGCGCAGGAGATCACGCCGGAGCTGGAGATGCGCGGCTCGAAGAACAGCATCTTGCCCAGCTCGATCTTCTCCTTGGTCATCGAGTTGTCCGCCGGGATCGGCGGCAGCGCCGGCAGCGGCTCGAACACGTCGCGGTATTCGGAATAGTCGGTATCGGCCACGGCCGGGGCTGCGGCCCCGAACGCGACGGCTGCACAAGCCGCCAGCGCCGTCATGCGGAATCCGGAAAGCGTTTTCATACAGGTCTCCCTTGAGTAACAGATGAGTAACAGACATCTGAGAAGCGGATATCGGCGCGAACCGAAATAGACTCGGTCCAAACCACTTAAAACCCACCCTACAGACGCGGAAACCTGGTCGCGATCAAAATCCGCCCCGGAGATGATCTGCATCAATTATCAGCCTCCAGGGGAGCCGGGTTCGCCCCCACTACACCGTTTCCCGGGATACCCGGACAAACTTGACCCCCCCTTTTCCCTCCATTACGGTTCGCCCCTCTCTAGGTGCCCCGGCGCTCAGCCGCCGGGGATAATCGGGAAGCCGGTGCGCGAATCGACATTCGCAAGGCCGGCACTGCCCCCGCAACGGTAGGCGGAGACGGGCGGATCCAATGCCACTGCGGCGCATCCCCGGGATGCCCGCGGGAAGGCGATCCGCCCTGGATGCATCGCGCATCCACTTCGCGAGTCCGGAGACCGGCCTGGACGACACCCGACGCCGCGGTGGGCGGCCGAGCGGGCCAGTCCGGCGTGCTCGCATCGCCCGGCCTCCCCTGCTCCCTGTCCAGCTTCCGGCGTCGTTTCATCCACGGCGTGCGGGGTCGCGCGTCCAAGGGAGCAACCCAACAATGAACCATACCCATCTCCGACCGGGACAGCATGCCGTCCCGGCCCTGGCCACCCTGTGCCTGATGACGGCCGCGGGCATCGCGCCGGCACAAGCCGGCTTCGAATTCGGCGACGCGGAAGACGGCCTGCAGGTCACCCTGGATCCGCTGATCCAGGGCCGCTACAGCTACGAACGAGACCCGGATGGCTCCAGCAGCGAATTCGACTTCCGTCGTGCCTGGCTGGACACCTCGGGCACCCTGTTCCACCCCGATCTGAGCTTCCGCCTGCAGCCGGATTTCAGCAGCGGCGAGCTGTCCATGCGCGACATCTGGTTGCAGTACGCACTGGGTGAACACCTGGGCCTGCGGGCTGGCCAGTTTACGGTCCCCTTCGGCCTGTCGCGGGATATCGGCGGACCCAACCGCCTGTTCACCGAACTGAGCATCGCCGGCAACCAGTTCGAGGTTCCGGCCGGCCGCGACACCGGTATCGCCCTGCTGGGCGGCGCCGGCGACAACCGGGCATGGGCCATCGGCGTGTTTGACGGTCGCGGGCGTCTGGATCAGCGCGACGATCGCCCCTCCACATCCGGCCACCTGTTCAGCGCGCGCGGCGCGTGGGCCCCGGTCGGCGCAGTCCCACGTGACAACACCACGTTAGGCCAGGCCGTGGAGCGCACCGTCGCCCTGGGCGCCGGCGTACAGGCCGCCAGCCGCAACCACCTGCGCGACTGGAGCCGCGGCATCGAAGACACGGTGGCCAACCAACGCGCCGACTGGATCACCGCCACCGCCGACGCGGTGGTCAAGTTCGCCCATACCTCGCTGTCGCTGGCGGCCTTCCGCCGCGATGTCTCCCCCGACCGCACCGCGAGCTACCACGACCTGGGGGCCGAACTGGAACTGGCGCAGTCGCTGCCGGTGGAGGGACTGGAGTTCGCCGCGCGCCACGCCGTATTGCGCCACGACGCAGGCGACGATCTTGGCACTGACGAGCGCTGGCAGCGTGAATGGGGTGCCGGCCTCAACTGGTATCACCGTGGCCAGCGGCACAAGACCCAACTGATGTGGCTGGACCGCGACACCGACACCTCGGACTGGGAGCTGCACCTGCAGCACCAGTTCCGCTTCTGAGAAATGACCGGGAGAATCGACATGAACTGGATGCAACCGATCCACCACCCGTTGAGAACCATCCTCTTTGCGATCCTGTTGCTGGCTGCCACCGGCAGCCCGGCCACCGCGGAGGTCACTGTCACAATGCCGGGCCCCTGGGGCGACTATGACGAGACCCTGGACGATCCGGCCAAAGTGGATGCGACCGAGGCCTTCCAGCGCTTCCGTCAGCAGAGCATGCAGGGCACCTCGGCCACCTACCGCAGCATCGAGCAGATCCTGCGTTATGACGCACCATTCGCCGAACGTCTGCCCGGTCTGGCCGAGGAACTGGCGCGCCGCGCCGACGACATCGAAACCTGGTTCGCACGCGAGACACCGGCGCGGGACGGCGAACCCGGGGCCCTGCCCGCGGCCTGGGAGGCCCCGGAGTTCTCCGAGTACAAGGCAGCCTACCGCGAGGCCGCCGAACGACTGCAGCGCAAGGTGGAGTCGGCCGACGACCTGGAGAACGAAGACTTCCAGCTTCGCGCCACCGAGGCCCTGAACGGCGTGCGCCACCATTGTCTGGCCTGCCACGACAACTACCGCCGCCGCTAAACCGGCCGGGAACCAAGGGGCCGCCGCATGGCGGCCCCTTGCCGTGACCCTGATCGGGAAGAAACCGCCTTCGCCTGCAAGCAGACTCCTACAGGTTCCTGGCGATGTGGGAGCCTGCTTGCAGGCGAAAAGCCCCGTGTCCCACAACACCCACCGGCGTTATCCCTGCCTGCGGAAGATCAGGGGCGCCACCGCTTAGTCCCCGTCCATGCCGCGGTAACGGCGCACATGCGCCGGGTCGTACAGCGCGCTGTCGCGGAAATCGCCCGGGTCCAGCGCCGGGCCCACCAGGATCAGCGCCGAGCGCCGTGTGGTCAGGGCCTGCGCCCGTTCCGCGATATTCCCCAGCGTACCGCGCACCACGCTCTCGTCCGGCCAGCTGGCGCGAAACACGATCGCCACCGGGCAGTCGCAGCCATAGTGCGGCCGCAGGTCCTCGACCACGGTCTCGATATTGTGCAGCGACAGGTGGATCGCGAGGGTCGCCCCGGTGGCGGCAAAGCTCGCCAGCCGTTCGCGCTCCGGCATGGAGGACGCCCGTCCCGGCGTGCGCGTCAGCACCACCGACTGCGCCACCTCCGGCACCGTCAGTTCCCGCCCCAGGGTCGCGGCGGCGGCGGAGAATGCCGGCACGCCGGGCGTGATGCTGTAATCGATCCCGGCCGCCTCCAGCCGACGGATCTGCTCGCCCAGCGCGCTGTAGACCGAAAGATCGCCGGAGTGCAGGCGCGCCACGTCCTGGCCCGCCGCGTGGGCGCGTTCGATCTCCTCCATGATTGCGTCCAGCGTCAGCGGCGCGGTGTTGACCACGCGCGCCCCCTCCGGGGCATGCTCCAGCACCGCCTCCGGCACCAGCGAACCGGCATACAGGCATACCGGGCAGGCCGCGATACGATCGCGCCCGCGCAAAGTCAGCAGATCGGCCGCACCGGGCCCCGCTCCGACAAAATGAACCGTCATCAAAACTCCTCGAAATTCCCGTCTGTCCCGTTCACCGTCCGCACGGCCACCGCGCAGCTCGCCCGTGCCGAGAGCCGCCGCGGCAGCAGCAGGCGCGCCCCGTCGCCGGCCACCGCCAGCGCCGCCGCCTCCGCCACCGAACCGACCCCGGCGACGGCACGCGAGCGCGCCGAGTCCGTGGACAAGGCAGCGTCGCGCGCGGCCAGCGCGGCCGCCGACGCGAACACCGGCTCCAGCTCCAGGTCGCGCGCGGCCGTCCACAGCACCGGGCTGTCGCCCTTGTGCCCCGGGGCCGCCAGCTGCCGGATCTCGATCGCCTCGCCGCCCCCCGCCCGCAACACGGCGTGCGCCTCGGCCAGCACCTCGCGGACCAATGCCTCCAGCTCGCCGGCCGTGCAGGCCGAGGCGAAGCCGACCCCGGGGGTCACCCGGACACGCGCCCCGCTCGGCGTTTCCCTCAGCTCCGGCGCAGCGACCACAGGGTCACCGGCCGCAGCGGCTTCCAGCCGGCCATGCCGCCCAGCGGCTCCGCGCGGCTGACGTTGATCCGCGTGAGCTCGCCGCCGTGGCGCTCGTGCGCCGCCGCCAGCACCGCGTCCCCTTCCACGGTCACGCTGCTGGCGACCAGCCGCCCGCCCGGGCGCAGTTGGCCGATGCAGTGCTCCACCAGCCCCGGCGTGGTCAGCCCGCCACCGATGAAGATCGCATCGGGTGGCGGCAGGTCTCCCAGTGCCCCCGGCGCCCGCCCGTGGATGCACCGCAGCGTCGGCACCCCCAGCGTGCTCGCGTTGCGCGCGATGCGTTCCAGGCGCTCCGCGCGCGGCTCGATGGCCACGGCGGTGTTGGCCGGATCCGCCAGCATCCACTCGATGCCGATGGCACCGGAGCCCGCGCCCACGTCCCACAGCCGCTCGCCGCGTCCGGGCGCCAGCAGGGCCAGCGCCACCGCCCGCACCTCGCGCTTGGTGATCTGTCCGTCCTGCTCGAACTGCGCCTCCGGCCGGCCGGCACTGGCCGCCAGCACCTGCGCCGCCGGATCGGCCCGGCACTCCAGCGCCACGGTGTTCAGCGCCTCGATCGCGACCTCCGGCCAGGCCCCGGCGCGCTCGCGGACCGCCGCCTCGCGGTCCGCACCCAGGGACTGCAGTACGGTCAGGGTGGAATCGCCGAAGCCGAGCCCGGTCAGCCAGTGCGCCAGTTCCGCCGGGGTATCCCCGTCGCGGCTCAGGATCAGCAGCCGCGCGCCGTCATGCAGCCAGGGCCGCAGCGCCTCCATCGGCCGGCCGTGCACCGACAGGCAGCGGGTCTGCTGCAGCGGCCAGCCCATGCGCGCGGCGGCCAGACTGAACGCCGAGGGCGCCGGCCAGACGCAGGTCTGCGCGGCCGGAAAACGCCGCATCAGGGTCGCGCCCACCCCGAACCAGAAGGGGTCGCCGCTGGCGAGCACGCACAGCGGCTGCCCGGCGCGCGCCTCGATCCAGTCCAGCGCGGTCTCCAGCGGCGACGGCCACACCAGGCGCTCCTGCCCCGGCCGCTCCGGCAGCATCTCCAGATGCCGTGCGCCGCCGATCACCGTCGCCGCCGTGTCCAGCGCCATGCGGGCATCCGGGGCCAGCCCGGCGAGCCCCTCCGCGCCCACGCCGACGATATTCAGCCATGGCGCTCGCTCCTCGTTCGTGGCTAGACTGGTCATCCTCATGAGCTCCCGTTCATCTCCTGACTCCAGCCCCCGGGCGGCGCGCCCGCGGCAGATCCTGCTGCTGGGCGGCACCACCGAGGCCGCGGCGCTGGAACCGCTGCTGGACGGCCACCCGCGGCTGCACGCCACCGTGTCGCTGGCCGGACGCACGCGCAGGCCCGCGCCCTCGCGACTGCCGCGGCGCACCGGCGGGTTCGGCGGCGCCGAGGGCCTTGCCGCCTGGCTGCACGAACACGCGGTCGACGCCCTGGTGGACGCGACCCACCCGTTCGCGCGGCAGATCTCGGCCAATGCCGTCGCCGCCACGCGCCACGCCGGCGTACCCCTGGCCCGGCTGACCCGGCCGCCGTGGCAGGCCGGCCCCGGGGATCACTGGCTGCGCGTGCCCGACCTGGAGGCCGCCGCCTGCGCGCTCCCCGGCCTCGGCCGGCGCGTGCTCATCACTACCGGGCGCCAGCACCTGGAGGCCTTCGAGGCGGCGCCCGAGCTGGACTACGTCATCCGCACCATCGACCCGCCCGAACCGTTGCCGGCGCTGCCCCGGGTCACCTGGCTGCGGGCCCGCGGCCCATTCAGCCTGGCCGACGAGCACCGGCTGCTGGAGACCCACGCTATCGACGTGCTGGTCACCAAGGACAGCGGCGGCGAGGCCACCGCCCCCAAGCTGCAGGCGGCCCGCGAACGCGGCATCCCGGTGGTGATGGTGGACCGGCCGCCGGACGCCCCCGGGGTGCCCCGCTTCCACGCCCCGCAGGCGGCCCTGGAGTGGCTGGAAGGCCTCGCGCGCGTTCACCGCGACTCCGCCGACTCGACATAACGCGGGGTGTACACGTGGCGCCGGCCGGAGGGGCGCTCCAGCACCCGGGTGGAGGCGGCGCCAACGATCACCAGCGTGCTCATGTTCGCCATCGTCGGGTCCACCTCGCCGAGAGTGGAGATCTGCACGTCTTCGCGTTCGCCGCGTCCCACCGCGGTGGCCAGCATGACCAGGGTGTCCGGACCCTGGGCCTCGCGCACGATGCCCAGGGCCTCCCCAAGCTGCCATGGTCGCGCGCGCGAGATCGGGTTATAGAACGCCATGGCGAAGTCGGCCTCGGCCGCCAGCCGCACCCGGCGCTGGATCAGCGACCAGGGCTTGAGGTTGTCCGACAGCGAAATCACGCAGAAATCGTTGCCCAGCGGCGCACCCAGCCGCGCGGCGGCGGCCTGCATCGCCGAGACCCCGGGAGTCACGTCCACCTCGACTCCCGCCCAGCGTTGTGCCTGCGCCCCTTCCAGCGCCTCGAAGACCGCCGCCGCCATGGCGAATACGCCCGGGTCGCCCCCCGAGACCACGACCACGTCCCGCCCCTCCGCGGCCATGTCCAGGGCGTGCATCGCACGCGCCAGTTCCTCGCGGTTATCCGAGGCGTGAACACGGTGATGAGGGCCCGCAATCCGTTCCAGGTACGGCCCGTACCCCACCAGATCGGTGGCCGCTTCGAGACGGGCAGCGACCTCCGGTGTGATCCATTCCGGCCCCGCCGGACCCACCCCGACCACACTCAACCGACCGACCACCGGACCGCCATCCCCGCTCATCGCCGAACCCCGCGCCCGGGGATCACGATCATCGAGAAATAGGGCACCCGTTCCGGGATCTCGGACAGCGGCAGGACCCGCTCCTCGGCGGTGCTCGCGCGTTCCACGTACCAGGCGCGCTCACTCAGCCCCAGCTCCTGCAGGACACCGACCACCGCATCGCGATGGGTCCCCACTTTCATGATGACCGCTGCATCCGTCCCCTGCAGGGCCTGGCGCAGATCGTCGATCGGCATCGTGCCCGGGATCACCGTCAGCAGGTCATCGCGCATGGTCAACGGAGTTGGCAGTTGGGCGGCAGAGGCCATCATCGAAGTCACTCCGGGCACAATACTCGTGCGAAAGCGCTCCTTGAGCCGCAGGTATACGTGCATGAAGGAGCCGTAGAAGAACGGGTCGCCCTCGTTCAGCACCACGACCGAGCGCCCGGCTTCCAGTTCGGCCGCCAGCTGCTCGGCACAGGCGTCGAAGAACTGTTCGATGCGGCGGCGGTATTCCTCGGAGCCGTGCGGAATCTCGTTGGTCACCGGGTACTCCAGCGGCATCTCGCACTGGCCGGTACCCAGGTGGGCATCCACGATCGCACGCGCCTGACCGCGCCCGCCACGGCGGCAGAAGTAGGCCACTACCGGACTCTGTGCGATCAGACGCGCGGCCTTCAACGTCAGCAGCTCGGGATCGCCAGGCCCGGTGCCGACTCCATACAGGCAGCCCGCCTCCGGGGATCCATTCACAGGGGGAGAAGTCGTCATATCCGGTCACTCGCAAAGGCATTGATGGCCGCCGCGGCCATGGCGCTGCCACCGCGACGTCCGAAGATGGTCAGGTACTCGAGGTCCAGCGGGCTGGCGGCCAGCGCCTCCTTGCTCTCCACCGCACCGACAAAGCCCACCGGGATACCGAGTACCGCGGCCGGACGTGGCGCGCCCTGGTGCAGCATCTCCAGCAGGTGAAACAGGGCCGTGGGTGCATTCCCGATGGCCACGACCGCACCCTCCAGATGCGGTCGCCACCATTCCAGGGCGGCCGCCGATCGCGTGGTACCCAGGCGTTCGGCGGCCGCCGCCACACCCTCCTCCCGCAGGCTGCAGATCACCGGGTTGTCCGCCGGTAGCCGGGTCCGAGTGATCCCGTGGGCCACCATGTTGCTGTCGCACAGGATCGGCGCGCCGGCGGCCAGCGCATCAGTGGCCGCCCGGGCCACGCCGGCCGAAAACCCGACGTCCCGTGGCAGGTCGGTCATGCCGCAGGCGTGGATCATGCGCACCACCGCGGGCACCAGCTCCTGCGGAAAGCGGTCCAGTTCCGCCTCGGATCGGATAATCGCAAACGACTCCCGATAGATGGCCGCCCCGTCGCGGATATAGTCGGGTACGGCCCCGGCCGTATCGCTCTGCGTCATGCTGGATCTCCGTTGTTCATCATCGCGTTCATACGTCTCGTCAGCGCTGTTCCCTCCAACCGTTGCAGGGCCTCGAGCCCCGACTCATGCCGGCCACCCTCTTCGCGGGCGATGGCATCGAGGGCTGCCAGGGCCGGCTCGACCTGCCCCGGCGCCAGCCTCGTCAGCACGGTCTCCCATCGCGCGGGGGCGCGTTGCAGCGAGAGCTCATAGCGGCCTTCCCACGCCGTGAGCAGGACCTGCGCATTCGCGGGACGCCCACAGTGCTTGTCGCAGCCACTCACATGTACTTGCCCGCCCCCCGCAAGCAACCCGCAGGCAGCGACCCCGGCCCTCTCGGCATCCGCCCGCGTGGCGGTACTGCCCGCGGAGCAACCCGTCTGCCCGATACAGGCACTCACCGCCAGGCGCGGGTCGTCCGGATCGGTCACGCCACCCCACTCGGCGACACGGTCCGGCTCCACAGGAGGTACCCCGGTCAGAAGCAGGCTGCGCCACGGTGTCAGGCGCAGGCGTCCGTCGTGCGCCCGAATGTGCTCGGCCAGCCCCTGCAGCGCCTCGGCGCGCAGGGCACCGAACGGAAACGCGATCCCGAAGGCGCGCCCGTTCAGGCACGTCCCCATCCCGGCATCCGCGTATTCGGGGATCCGCGCCGCGACCCAGTCCCCGCCCGGGAGCACCCGCTCCAGCCCGGGCGGCGTCAACGCCTCCGGGCCCCATCGGGCTACGGCACCCGCGAGCCGTCCCGGCGGATCCACATCGCCCTCGCGCAACGCAACGAAGCGTTCGAACACCGCGAGGGCGACGTCCACCACATTCTCCGCGCGTGTCCAGCCCAGCACCGTGGCCGTGCGACTGGACGCCCCCAAGGCCACTCGGAACCACACCCCTCCCAGCGCCGTACAGGCCTCCAGTCGCAAATCCGCCGGCACCCCATCCAGCGGCAAACCGCCACCCGCCTCCACCACCACCCCCACCTTCGGGGGCAATGCCCGCAAGCGCGGGTGCTCCCCCAGTGCTCGCACGAGATCCCGCGCGACCGGCTGCACATCCATGGCCGCCTCCGGGTCGATATCCGTCACCGGGGCCGCCAGGACATTACGCACCGCCTCCGCCGCAGGATCGCGATCTGCCAACCCCGCCCCCTCCAGCTCGGCGCGCGCCGGCTCCAGGCCCGCCGCGTCCAAACCACGCAGCTGCAGATTGCCGCGGCTGGTCAGCTCGAGGACACCGGACCCACAACGCCGCGCCACCTCCGCAATGGTCTCCGCCTGCCCCGCATCCAGCCCCTCGATCGGGTGACGCACCCGCATCAACAGACCGTCCCCGGTGGCCATCGGCGCGGCCACCCCCGGACAGGCCCGGCGCACCCGCGAATGATCGGCACTCATCGCTGCACCCCGCCCCCACTCATGTCCGGATCCGCACGCCGCGGGCGACCAGGGCCCAGGCCAGCACGCCAACGACGAGGGTTGCCCCTGCGAGGACCCAGAAGGTCGCGGCCCAGGCAAAGGAGCCGGTCCCCAGCAGGCCGTAGCGAAAGCCCTCGATCATGTAATAAAGCGGGTTGAGTACGGCCAGGGACTGCCAGGGCTCGGGCATCCGTTCTACCGGGTAGAACAGGCCGCCCAGGTAGATCAGCGGGGTCAGCACGAACGTGGCCACCACGGAGGTATGGTCGAAGCTGCGCGCATACAGGCCGTTCAGGAGCCCGGCCAGGGCGAACAGCAAGGCGCTGATCAGCGCGATCCCCAGCGTGGCCGCCAGGTGGTGCAACTGGAGATTGGTAAACGGAATCGCGACCAGCGCGACCAGCGCCCCGGCCAGCAGGCCCCGGATGACACCACCGGTGGCGAAGCCGGCCACAATCAGCCAGGCGGGCAGCGGCGCGACCAGCAGCTCCTCGATATGTCGCTGCAGCCGCGCCCCGTAGAACGCCAGTGTCACATTGCTGTAGGCATTGGTGGCCACCGCCAGGATGATCAGGCCGGGCAGGATAAAATCAGCGTAATCGACCCCCCGCATGGTGCCGAGCTCGCGCCCGATCAGGTGACCGAAGATCACCAGGAACAGGACCGTCGTCACCACTGATGGCAGGAGGTTCTGCACCCAGGCGCGCAGGAAACGCCGCACCTGTTTGACCACCATCCCGCGATAGGCAAATCCGTACGCCGCGAGCCTCATGTCTCCCTCCCCGGCGGGGCGGCAGCGCGTTCCGCGATGCGCTGCAGGAACAGCGACTCGAGCCGGTTGCGCTTGTTGCGGACTCCCGCGACACGCACCCCGCTTGCGCCCAGGCGGTCGAACAGGTCATTCACCTCCATGCCCTGCGGCAGGTCGACCTCCAGGGTCCAGCGATCATTCAAACGAATCGCCAAACCGTCCAGCGCCGGGGCCGCGTCCAGCGGCATGCTCAGTTCCAGCACCAGGGTCTGCACGTTCAGCCCGTGCAGCAGTTCGCCCGTATCACCGCGCGCGACGATCTCGCCCTGATCCAGGATCGCCAGGGTGTCGCACAGGGTCTCTGCCTCCTCCAGGTAGTGGGTGGTCAGCAGGATCGTCACGCCGTCCGCGTTCAAGCCACGCAACAGCTCCCAGGTGGCATGGCGCCCCTCCAGGTCCACCCCCGCCGTCGGCTCGTCCAGGAGCAGGACGCGGGGGCGGTGCACCAGGGCCCGGGCAATCATCAGCCGCCGCTTCATGCCACCCGACAGGCCCCAGGCCGACTGTTCGCGCCGGTCCAGCAACCCCGCCTGTTCCAGCACCTCGCCGGTTCGCTCGCGCGCCCGCCTTGGGGACAGCCCGTAGTAAGCCGCCTGGGCCTCGACGATCTCGCCCACCGGTTCGAAGCTGTTGAAGTTGACCTCCTGCGGTACCACGCCCATGCACGCCTTCGCCGCAACCGCCTGCGTGGCCACGTCGTACCCGCAGACGCGGATCGAGCCCCGATCCGCCCGCACCAGCGTGGTCAACAACCCCACCAGAGTGGTCTTGCCAGCCCCGTTCGGCCCCAGCAGGCCGAAAAAGCTGCCCGCCGGCACCTCCAGATCCACGTTCGCCAGCCCAACCCGGCCACCGGCGTAGCGCTTGGCCACCGACTGCAGGGCAATCGCGGCGGCCGTCATGGCGCGAGCCCCCCGGCACCATCGGCAAACCCGACGATGCGTCCGGCCCGATCCACCGCGCAGACCTCCAGCGCCGTGGTCTCCGGCAGCATCCCGCGCGCCCGCTGCCAGGCGCGCGCACTGATACGGTCGGCCAGCTCCACACCCTGCTCCAGGCAATCCGCAAGCGCCTGGGCGCTGGTATTGGCCGCGCGGATGCGCGCGACCAGTGCCTGGCTGCCTCCCAGATCCGCCGCCTCCTCCGCCAGCGCGTCGAGATCGATGCGTGACTTGCGGCTGTGGGCATCCAGGTGCCCGGCCGCGAATTTGCTGAGCTTGCCGAACCCCGCGGCCAGCACCACCGCGGGCAGGGGGTGACGCCTCAGATACTTCAGTGCCGCCCCGAACAGATCCCCCATCTCGATCAGCGCCATGTCGTCCAGACCGTACTGTTCACGCATCGCGGCCTCGCTGGTACCCCCGGTGCAGCAGGCCACGCGCGGACAACCGTTGGCGCGGGCCACGTCTATGGCCTGATGGATGGATGCGATATAGGCGGCGCAGGAGAATGGCCGGACGATGCCGGTCGTGCCCAGGATCGAGAGCCCCCCGAGGATCCCCAGGCGAGCGTTCATGGTCCGCCCGGCAATGCGCTCGCCACCGTCCACGCCAACCGTAACCCTGAAGCCCCCGCTGTACCCGGCGGCTGCAGCGAATGTCTCCAGATGCCCCTGGATCATGCGTCGTGGGACCGGATTAATGGCGGCCTCGCCCGGCTCCAGCACCAGGCCCGGGCGTGTAACCGTCCCGACCCCGGCACCCGCCACGAACTCGACACCGGGCGCACCGCACAGGTTTATCTCCACCCAAACTCGGGCCCCGTGGGTGGCATCCGGGTCGTCGCCGGCATCCTTGATGACCCCGGCAACCGCGCCACCCGGAGTGGGTTCGAGGTCGTTCAGTGTCAGGCTCACCACCTGCCCCTTCGGCAGGATGACTTCCACCATCTCGAGCCGCCGCCCCTCCAGCAGCCAGCGTGCGCCGGCAACGGCGGCGGCGGTCGCACACACACCGGTGGTCAGCCCCGTGCGCAGACGCCCGCTGGTCTCGGGAGTCTCCGGGCGCATGGCGCCCGCCGAGCTGTTCTGCTCAGCCGGTTTCATGCGCTCCCGGGACGGACTCGGCACCCTGCATGGCGATCGTCTCGCGCAGACGCACGACCTCGCCCACGATCAGCAGCGCCGGCGACTGGATATCCAGATCCGCCACCCGCGCGGGGAGATCGGCCAGAACGCCTTCGATGACACGCTGGCCCGGTCGCGTCCCCTGTTCAACCAGCGCGGCCGGCATCGCGCCATCCGCACCCGCCGCCATCATCTCGCCGCAGACCTCGGCCAGGGTATGCAGCCCCATGTAGACAACCAGGGTCTGCTGCGGATGGACCAGCGAGGCCCAGTCCAGATCGGTCTCGCCGGCACGCCGGTGGGCGGTAACAAACTGGCAGCGATAGGCATGATCGCGATGGGTCAGCGGGATTCCTGCATAGGCCGCACAACCACCCGCCGCGGTAATCCCCGGCACGATGCGCACGGGCACCCCGGCAGCGGCAATCGCGGCAGCCTCCTCGCCACCCCGCCCGTAGACAAACGGGTCGCCGCCCTTCAGGCGCACCACATAGTGCCCCTCCCGGGCCAGTGCAACCATGCGATCGTTCAGATCCCCCTGATCGCAGCTGTGCCGTGAGCGGGCCTTGCCCACATACAGGCGTTGCGCCTCCGGGTTGGCCAGATCGAGGATCGCCTCCGGGATCAGGCGGTCGTGCAGCAGGACATCGGCGTGCTGCATCGCTGCGGCGGCGTCCAGTGTCAGCAAGCCCGGATCGCCCGGCCCTGCCCCGACCAGATCCACGCAACCGGGCTTTCGCTCGCCGCACAACGGGAGGCGGGCCCCGGCGCGCGCCCCGGGCTCGATCCGCGTCACATTGTCCCGCGGTCGATCACTCATGCTCGAAACAGCTGGGCCGTGGCCTCCGGGTTGGAGGGGAACCAGGCATGCAGATAGGTCGCGGTCAGGCGGCCGTCGCGATAGATCGCCTCGCCCTGCGACCCCGTCCCGCGCGCGCGCCAGCAATGGCCATAGGGCTCGAGCCCGACCTCGGAGTGGGTGTGATGGAAGGTGTGCCCGCGCAGCTCGCCCTCCGGCAGCGGGGCCGCCTGAAGACCCAGACCCTGCAGGCGGTCCGCCAGCTGGGCTTTGCCCGGCACCAGCCCGGCCATAGCCGCAGCATGGCCCTCGCGGTCGGCCAGTTCGTCCAGCAGGTAGAGAAAGCCCCCGCACTCCGCCAGGATGGGGCGGCCCGCCGCATGATGGGCCTCCAGGTCCGACTTCAGGGCAGCATTGGCGGACAGCTGATCCAGATACAACTCGGGGTAGCCACCCGGCAGCCAGACGGCATCGGCCTCTGGCAAACCGTCCCCCGCAAGCGGGGAAAAGAACCGCAGTTCGGCGCCCATCTTCTCCAGCAGGCGCAGGTTGGCCGGATACATGAAAGCAAAAGCCGCATCCCGCGCGATCGCAATGCGCACGCCGGACAGCGCCGCCTCGGTCGGCGCAATTGTTTCTGGATGAAAGGTCACCGGCTCCGGGAGTCCGGTCACCCCAGCCTCTTCAATCGCGGCCGCTGCCGCCTCCAGCCGCGCATCCAGATCGGCGATCTCGCCTGCCTGCACCAGACCCAGGTGACGATCCGGGACACTCAGCGTCTCGTTACGCTGCACAGCACCAAAGAAGCGGATCGCCTCCGGGGTGCAATCCTCCAGCATCCGCGCATGGCCGGGACTGCCCACCCGGTTGGCAATCACGCCGGCAAACGACAGGCCCGGACGGTAGGTCGACAAGCCATGCACCAGCGCCCCGAAGGTCTGGCCCATGCCACTGGCATCCACCATGGCCAGGATCGGCAAGCCGAAGGCCTGGGCCAGATCCGCACCGGACGGATCCCCGTCAAACAGCCCCATCGAGCCTTCCACCAGGATCAGATCGGACTCCTGGGCCGCCTCGTACAGCATCGCTCGACAGGCTTCTTCCCCGACCATCCACAGATGCAAGGCGTCGACCGGATGCCCGGAGGCCTGTTCCAGGATCATCGGGTCGAGGAAGTCGGGGCCGGTCTTGAACACGCGCACTCGCAAACCCTGGTTGCGGTGGTAGCGGGCGATGGCGGCGGTGATCGTGGTCTTGCCCTGGCCCGAGGCCGGCGCCGCCACGAACGCGGCGGGGCAGCTCACACTCACAGCTCGATCCCCTTCTGCGCCTTGATGCCGGCCTGGAAGGCGTGCTTGACCACACCGATCTCGCTGACGGTGTCGGCGGCCTCGATCAGAGCCTTGGGCGCGGCGCGACCGGTGGTGATCACGTGTTGCATCGGCGGGCGATTGGCGAGATCTTCCAGCACCTCGTCCACATCCAGGTACTGATATTTCAGCGCGATGTGCAGCTCGTCGAGCAGCACCAGGTCGACGTTCGGGTCGCGCAGCATGTCGCGGGCATGCGCCCAGGCCTCGCGGGCCGCCGCCACGTCCTTCTCGCGGTCCTGGGTCTCCCAGGTGTAGCCCTCGCCCATCACGTGGTACTGCACGTTGTCCTGCCCCCGGAAAAAGGCTTCCTCGCCGGTGGCGAACTGACCCTTGATGAACTGCACGATGCCGACCTGCATGCCGTGCCCCAGGGCGCGCGCGACCATGCCGAAGCCGGAGGAGCTCTTGCCCTTGCCGTTTCCGGTCAGGATCAGGAACACGCCCTTTTCTTCCTGGGCCTCGGCAATCTTGCGATCCACGATCTCCTTCTTGCGGGCCATGCGCTGGGCGTGGCGTTCGGCGCGTGCCGCTTCGGTGTCGTCGGTCATGTTGATGTACTCCTTGAGTTCATTGCTTGTTCGGGGTGCGCAGGGGGCGGGCCTACTCGCCGATCAGGATCATTCGTCCGGTCTCCGGGTCACGGTAGACTTGGCCCATCGACTCGAAGCCGGAGCCGGCCTCGCCGGCACCCTCGGGCGGGTCCGGGATCTCGCGCCCTGGTTCGATCTCGGCGCCGCCGCTGGCCGGTTCCAGGCCACTCCCCGAGGCGGCCATCACCACCATCAGGCCGACGGCGAACACCAGCATGATGTCGGCCAGGTTGGCCAATGGCCCCATTGGTTCCTCGTCAGGGGCATCGAAGCGGCTGGCGCGGTAGTGCGGGACCCTCATGCCGCCGCCTCCAGGCGCTCCATCGCGGCGTCATACCAGCGCCGCCGGAGGCGTCCGAGCAGGAAACCGAGGATGCCAACCAGCAGCCCCAGCACCGTGGTGTTGAACGCCACCGTAACGGCCTGAGCGAGGATTTCCAGTTCGCCCCGGCCCATCGCGGCCAGCCCTGGACCCAGCGGGATCAGCGTCCCCATCAGCCCGAGCATCGGGCCGATGCGTGCCAGCAGATCCGCGCGGTCAATGCGGCGCCGTGCGCGGTAGGCCAGGCGCTCGGCATCGCCGGTGGCCTCCAGCCGGCGCACCCCGCCGGAGCGTTCGCCCAGTGCGAGCCCAAACTCCCAGACGGCGACCGCCACCAGCACCAGCAGGCCGACAATCACCGGCTCCAGCAGCCAGCGCACTACGGTATCCATCAGTTCCATCGTGATCGAGAACGGCATTCGCGTTTACCTCACTAACCTTTGTTCAGCGCTTCTCACCTTCCTGTGTAGGAGGCCAGCCCTCTGGCCGATGGGGTATATCCGGCGGCCCATCGGCCAGGGGGCTGGCCTCCTACAGGAGATGCCCAAGCGGCGGTTATCGGCGGCGGCCTGCGGCGATACCGCCAATCAGCAGCAGGAACAGCGCGGCGGCGACTAGCCAGGGAAGCCAGGGCATGCCGGCTGCCTCGTCGCCGGTCTCCTGGCCACTCTCGGCCTCGGCCGCTTCCGGCATCTCCTGCATCTCCCGGGCGTCCGGGTCCTCCAGCGGCTGGATCTCGGTGACACGACTGGGGTCGGCCTCCGCCTGTGCACGATCGATCTGCGCGGACGCGCGCACGGCCTCGAAGGCCTCGCGCAGTTCGGGGTCCTCCAGGCGCTCGGCCACCTCGTCCAGCATCGGGTGGTCGGGGCGCGTGTGCCCGCTGCCCGGCAGGCCGTGTTCCGCAACCAATTCGGCGAAGCGTTCGGACAGGGCGTCCAGTACCTCCGGCTCGGCCTCCCAGAACCCGCGACTGGCAGCCACCAGATGCACGGCCTGCAGGTGGGTCTTCACATGCACGTTGTGGCCGTCGGCGAGAAATTCGTCCACGCCCAGTCCGTGCCGGTCCTGCAGGTAGATGTCGTGCACCTCGTCCCAGACCCAGGAGCGCACGATCTCGGGGTTGGTGGCCTGCCAGCCCCAAAGGTTGTCGACGAAGTCGCGGGCCATGGTGCGGGCCCCGGCATAACCGTGATCCATCAGCGGCTCGATCCACTGCGGGTTCAGGTTCTGCCCCTGCAGCTCGCGCATCAGCGCGCGCCCCAGCGTCTCCACCTGCGGGTTGTCCGGGTCGGCATGCTGCAGCACGCGGTTGTCCGGCACCTCGCCGCGCAGGCTTTCCACGGCAGTGGACAGCCCACCCTGGAAATCGAAGCCGTCGTCGTTGTCCAGCAGCCCGTACAGGTGCGAGGCACGGCCCAGATAGGTGCGCCCGACCCCGGCCACGCGCGACTCGAACGCCTCGTGTGCCGCATCGCCGGATGCCGTTGTGCCGTAGGCATGCCCCATGCGGCGCAGGTAGGCCGCGCCCAGTTCGGCGCGATCCTCCCAGGCGCCGGAACGGTCCGCCAGGCGGTTGACCCCGGCGCCGTACGCCCCCGGTGCGGTGCCGAACACGCGCAACGCGGCCTGCTCCCCGGCGGCGGCACCGTCCAGTCCGGCCGCGCGCAAGGCCTCGGTGTCCTCCACCCACTGCGCGGCGACATCATTACGCGCCAACGACTCGCCGCCGGGATCGCGCAGATCCTCCGCCAGCGGAGCGAGGGCTGCTTCCAGTGCCTCTTCCAGTTCCGGGTGCTCCTCGAGGATGGTCTCCGAGGCGCCATCCAGCGCCAGCCGTGCGGCCCGGTCCAGCCACACGAGCTGGTCCTCGTAGAGATCGCGGAACAGCCCGGAGGTGGTGAACAGGGCATCCCGGCGACGGTCGCGCCCGGCCTCGTCGAGATCCATGCGCTCCAGACCCTCGACGATCCCGCGACTGTTCCAGGCGGGCCGGATTCCAAGCATGTCCATGCCGAAGGCGATCATCACCCCCTCGTCACGTACGGTGTCGGAGGCCCAGAGGATGATGGCCTCACTGCCATCCGCTTCCGGATCACCGTGCTCGCGGGCATCCGCGGCGAGTTCCTGACCGATGCCCCAGGCGATTCGTGTTGGCACCAGGTCCGCCGACAGGGCATGGAAGTTTGTCCCGGTGGGCAGTACATCCGGCGTGCGGATCGGATCGTTGCCCTGACCCGGTGGCACGAACCGACCCTCCAGGGCGGCCAGCAGATGGGCGCGTTCACTGGCGGGCGAACCCCGCAGCCTGGCGTCCCAGTCGTCACCGGCCTCACCATCCCCGGCCATCGACTCGAGCATCGTGTCCACGGCTTCGTCCGACCAGTCGCGACCGAACACATGCAGACCCAGCGGCATCTGGTCCTCCTGCATGTCGGTCAGGTAGTGGCCGATCTCGTGCACCAGCAGCTCTTCATCCATCTCCGCGAGCGGAGTGTCACCGTGGTCGTGCCCGTGGTCATCCCCATGATCATCGTCCCTGCCATGGTCGTCATGTCCATGGCCACCGTCCTGCTCATGCCCGTCGGAGTGGTCATCGTGGTGCCCATCTCCGTCGTCGTGGCCGTGATGGTGATGGCCGCGCGCCAGTTCGCGTTCGATGGTCTCGGTCAGGCCCAGCTCGTCGATACGCTCGCGCAGCGTCTGGGCGGCGCGCGAGCGGGTGGCCGCATCGGGCTGGGCCGCGGCCTCGTAGGTCTCCACCAGCTGGCGCAGTTCCAGCAGGCTGTCGTAGAGCTCGGTGGCCGCCAGCGGCGGCGTCAGGTGGCTGATCATCACGCCCATCGCCCGCCGCTTGGCCTGGATGCCCTCGCCGACACCATCGACGATGTAGGGATAGATGATCGGCAGGTCACCGCCGAGGATCTCGGGGTAGTCGTCCGGGGCGAGACCCGCGCGGCGGCGCGGGAGGAACTCGCGAGTGGAATGACGTCCGACGTAGACCAGCGCATCCGCCTCGAAGTGCTCGCGAATCCAGTGATAGAAACCGGCGTACTGGTGAGTCGGCGGGAAGGTCGTGTTCGCATGCAGCAAGCGCTCGCTGACCTCCCACCCGCGCGGCGGCTGCGGGCCGATGAACACGTTGCCGAACTCGATGCCGGGGAAGAGCATCTCGCCGTCGCGCGTCATGGCCTCGCCCGGCGGCTCGCCCCATCCGGTCAGACCCGGGATGCCTGTACGCACCAGGGCCTTGCGCAGCTGTTCGGTGGTTTCGTGTTCGTCTTCACCGGCCAGCGTGGCCTCCCAGGCGGCCTCGTATTGGGCGAGCAGGTCCAGCGCCCGTTCCTGGGCGTCGTGCGGGTAGCTCTCGAGCATATGCCGTAGATCGCCGACACCGCTGTCCAGCGCGGCCTCCGCCAGTTCGTGCTTGTCCGCGTCCCTGGCCGCCTCCAGACGCGCCTGCAGGTAGCCGATCGGTCCGTCGACCAGCTCCGCCTGCACCGCGGCAGGCAAGCCGTCGAAATACGCCTGGTACTGATCTCGATCCAGCGAGGCGACCCGGCCGGCGATCGCGTCCAGCGCGTCCGCCTGTTCCGGCAGATTCACCGCCCGGTCCTGGATCATGTCCAGCAGGGCCTCGGCATCCTCCGGCACCTCGTCCCCGAGGTCATACCCGGCGGCCTCCAGCCGTTGCAGGATCTCCAGCAGTGATTCCGGGACATCCAGCTTGTCGGCGCCAATGTTCTGGCGACCGGGCGGATGGTTGTAGTACACGACCGCGACCCGCTTGTCTGTGTTGTCCAGCTGGCGCAGCCGGTTCCAGCGCTGCATCCGGTCGGCCAGGGCCTCCACCCGCTCGCCCACCGGTTCGGGCAGCGCCAATCGCACGCCAGTGCGTTCGTCCTGCGTGGGCTCGCCCGCAGTCGCCAGCACCATCGGCTGACTGGCGCCCTGCAATTCCGGCATGGCCACGTGATAGTGGACCTTGTCCCAGGGGATGCCCTCGTGCGAGAGCCGCCACTCGGTCTCGCTCACGTCCGCCAGACGAATCCCCTTGACCACAGGGACATCCAGCTCGGCGAAGGCCTCGGCCACCGCCTCGCGGTTGCCACCGCCGCCCACTACGAAGTCCTGCAGGCTGACGATCCCGCTCAGCTCGGCGGGTGCCGCCGATGCGGCGAGGTTCTCGACTGCCTCGCGGCTGGCCCCACCCCAGCGCGCGAGGACCGCGAAGCACTGGGTATCCCGGGCCTCCAGCGCCTCGCAGGTCGCATCCAGAAGCTCGCGGTCACCGGGACGGTCACCGGTATCCAGGTCCAGCACGGCCACGGCCGGCCTGGCATCCAGGCCAAGATCCCCCGGGTCGGCCACCGACTGGCCATCCCGGTAATAGCGGATGGTCTCGCGCGGATCCGGTTCCGGCACGTCAATCGAGTGCCCGCCCCGAGCGCCCAGCCAGCGCATCAGACCCTCCATGTTCTCCGGTGTGCGGCCCTGATAGAACGCACGTCCGGTTAGCCAGTCGGCCTGGTTTGAGAAGCGCTCCTGCTGCCGGGCCAGGTGCTCGCGCGGATCCTCGCCCGCTTCAGGGTTCTCGGTCAGTTCGGTCCGGGCCTCCTCGTCCAGCTCCTCCAGCACCGCCTGGCCGTCGATGCGGGACAGCGCGGTCAGGCGCCGTTCGCTGTTGATTGCAAGGATCGGCGCTGACTCGGCCGGTGCCTCTTCGCGCAGCAGACGTTCGAGACGACCGGCCTGGTCCCCGAACACCGCTGCCACGAGCACCGCGTCGGCATCGCGCCACAACGCCCGGATTGACGAGTCCGACTTGTCCGCCAGCTGCTCAGGCGTGCGCAGCACCACCTCGGCATCCGGCACGGCCTCCAGGAATCGATGCGCACCGGCGGCCACCTCGGGGGCCGAGCGCTCGGAGACGATGCCGACGATCTGGGGCCCTGCCCATACGGGCGTGCTCCACAGGCCGACGATCAGCAGGACCAGGCTGCGTTTCCAGAAGGACATGCGATAAACCCCGAAGAAAATTCGATGGGGCGACGCCACCGGTGCAATGGTGGCGTCGCCAATCCGTTATACGCAGGAAGGTGCCGTGGAAACGGCACCCGAAAACCAGCAACGGCAGATGCAATCAGCCGCGTTTGTTGGCCGGCTGCCAGAGGACTTCCGCGCCGTTCTCGTGACGTGCAAGCACACGGCAGAGCACGAACAGAAGATCCGACAGGCGGTTGATGTAGGCCAGTGAACTCGGCCGCAGCGCCTCATGGTGATTCACCGCCACCAGACGACGTTCCGCACGGCGGCATACCGTACGGGCGATATGGCAGTCGGCCGTGGCCGGGCCACCGCCCGGCAGGATGAACTCCTCGAGCGGCGGCAGATCGGCGTTGAAGCTTTCCAGCTCGACATCGAGCCGCTCGACAGAGGCATCCGGTAGCGCCTGATGCCCCGGCACCGCCAGCTCCGCCCCCAGGTCGAACAGCTCGTGCTGAACCAGGGCCAGCACGCGCCGAACCTCTTCCGGGAGATCGTGGACCAGGACCCGGCCCACGACACTGTTCAGCTCGTCCACGTCACCAAACGCCTCGACGCGGTGGCTGTCCTTACCCACCCGCGAGCCATCCCCCAGGCCAGTCCGGCCTTCGTCACCCGTGCGGGTCGCAATCTTTGACAGTCGATTACCCATGCATCACCTCTGCTGGTAGCGCAGCTTGACGAAAGCGGCCCGACCCGGCTGGTTGTACCCTCCGGCGGTCTCGTAGTCCTTGTCGAACACGTTATTGACCGTAGCCTGAATCTGCCATTCCGGCGCAATCTGATAGCTCGCACGCAGATTGAGCAGGCCGTAGCCGGAAAGGCGCTCGTCGTTATTGGCGTCGTTATACGAACGGCTCTTCGCAATCACCGACCCGCCCATTGAGAAACGCTGAAACTTCCGATCGAGATCCATACGGGCCGTAATGGGAGAGCGTCTCTGCAACTCGTTTCCCGTTTCCCGGTCTCGGGCATCCAGTAGGGTCAGTGAAGCGCCTGAAAGCCATTGGCCAAATTCGTATCGGCCATCCACTTCGACTCCCCGAATTCGTGCTTCCTCAACGTTTTCCGGTGGAGCGAACCCTGCAATCAAGTTTTCAACTCGTGTCTCGAAAGCGCTCAAATCAAGATATCCGGATCCCGCCGAATAACGGGCCCCTATTTCGAAAGTTTCAGATTCCTCTGGATCAAGGTCAGGGTTGCCGCGGAAAAACCCGATGTCAGGATGGTAAAGTTCGTTAAACGTTGGGGCCTTGAATGCTGTCCCGTAAGAAGCCCGCAGTCGCCATGCTTCCGCGACCTGGAATCCCCAGGCGACTTGACCGGTAGTTTTACTACCGAACTGTTCATTGTCGTCGTATCGTAACGAACCCTCCAAAGTATGCCGGCCTAGATCGGCTTGGAGAACCCCAAACCCACCAATGTTGTAGCGGCTGGTCTCCTCATATTCGTCCGTACCGAATCCCTCTCTTAGCCCAGGATCATCGACCTGAATACGGTCCTCACGGGCGTCAACGCCTGCCGTGAGGAACAGCTGGTCCGACAGGACGATTTCGTTCAACCAGTCGATCGAATCACGCTTCGTGTCATAACGCGATGTGAATTCCCCATCCACATAGCGATCATTTTCATCACGTGCATGTGCAACACTCAGCTCAGTATCCCAACGGTTATTCACCGGGATGCGGAACCCCGCACGGAGGGCTGCATGGACAAAGTCGGTGTAGTCATCTCCCTCCGTACTGTCAAACTCTGACTCCCCTTCCGAGTACAGTACGTTGCCGAAAACCTCAATCCCATTGTCTAGTCGATGGGTCACCTTGGTCGCAAGCGAGGTGTTGTCGTAGCCGTCACGGTCATCGTCTCCAACGTCATCCTGCACATTGATGCCGTCGGTCTCGAAATGGCTGAGCGAGAAGCTGTAGTTCGTGTTCTCGGTTCCGCCGGCGACGCCCACACCCGTTTCCCAGGTGTTGAAGCTGCCGCCCCCGACAAACGCGTTGACCCTGGGCGGCCCCTTCTGGCCCTCGCGGGTAAAGACCTGCACCACGCCGCCAATGGCGTCGGAGCCGTAGATGCTGGTACGCGGTCCGCGCACCACTTCGACGCGCTCGATCTCCTCCGGTGGCAGGAACTGCCAGCTTGCCCCGCCACTGGTGGCCGACCCCATGCGCACGCCGTCGATCAGGAGCAGGGTGTGGTCGGAACTCGTGCCACGCGTATAGACCGAAGTAGTCTTGCCAAACGCACTGTTCTGGGAGGTCTCGATCCCGGCGCGGCCCTCCAGCAGGTCGGTGAACTGCTGCGGCTGCAGGCGCTCGATCTCTTCGCGGTCGATGACGGTGACCGAGGACAGGGTCTCGTCGACCGTCTGCGCGACGCGCGCGGCCGTGACCTGGACCACGTCGAGGGTGTGCGCTTCGGAATCGGCGTCCGGCGTCTCGGCGAGGACCGGGGTGGTGGCCAGCAGGATGGCCGTGGAAAGTGCTGTGCGTTTCATGTCGTCCGTGTCTCCCGGCGAGCCGCCCGCACGCCGTAAATTCGTCGGGACCACGCAGGCAGGGGGGAGAGAGACACGAGGGGGACCGGGCACAGCCGCTATGCGACCAGGCCCGATCATCCGCCTCGCATGCCCGCCGCATGCCGCGCGATCATTCCCTGGCCGGTCTCCGGGCTGACGAGCGTTCCGGTGCGGCGCCTTCCCGAACGATTCCGTTCAGTGGCGTGTGCCGCGACCATCAGAGGCCGTCATGGCCTCTCGCTCGATTACCGTTGCGGGGGCAGCGTCGGATTCGTCCGCAGGCATCCAGATACCTGTAGCGGGCTCACCGAACTTCCCGTTTAACCCCTCGGCGAGACACGCCGAGGGGCACCAGAAAACGCACGAAAGCCTACACAGTTGGTCAAGAAATTACCAGACCCGGGAAATGCGCGGCGTCAGGATCGCTGGGCCTCGGCCTGCACATAACGTGCGCCGCTCTTGAGCAACCGCCCCCAGGACTTGTCCTGCAGCATGGCGTCAAATTCCGGCGACCGTTCGGCACGCAAAGCCACCGGCGCCGCCTGCGCGCCCTCCTCCACCGGATGGGCGGCCAGCATCTCCAGGCGGTCGGGATTGGCGCCATATTGCCGTACCAGGAAATCACGCATGGAGTCGGACAGCGGCAGATGGTAGATGCGCGTCAGACGCAGGGCCAGCCATTCCGCCATACGGCTGAGATCCTGACGCACCATACGCACCATCGCCGAACCCAACCCCGCCTTGGCATCCGCACTCATGCCGACGTACAGGCCTCCGAGATAGGCGGCGGGATTCGCATAGATCGCGCGCTGGATACTCGGGTTGGTCAGGTCGACCAGAGGCTCCAGAATCAGTGCGAGCTGGATGCCGATGCGCTTGGCGGTGTCCGCATCCAGTGGGTGCCCACCAAAGTAGAACAGGTCGCCCTCGCGCCGGATGCCGAGCTCGGACAGGTACTCACAGAACCGGTCGGCCAGGCGCAGCTTCTGGTCGTCCGCCAGCTCGATCACCTCCTCGCTCACGCGGATACCGCGCGCACTGCGCTTGAACCAGCTCTGCTGCCCCTTTCTCTCGACCTGCTGTCGTCGCAGCGCCTCCCAGCGCTCGACCGCGGCGGTATAGCGACTCTGCGCCTGCATGAGCTGGTCCCGCGCCGCGCGCAGGTCTTCGACATGACGCAGCGCCCGCCCCAGCAGGCGGCCTTCCGGCGAATTCACAGCGGGGCGGGACTGTTCCAGTTGCGAAAGTGCATCCAGCACCTCGCGCCCGATACCCAGAGTCGGCGAACGCAGGACCTGCGGATCCAGGCCACTGGCCGGGCTTTGCGCCAGCAACATCGCGAGCGAGCGCAGGCGACTGACCACACCCGCCTGAGCGACGCGGAAACGGTTGCCCTGATACTCCAGCCGATCCAGCGCATGCCCCAACCGCCAACCACCCGACCATTCGAAACTCAGCCGCCGGATCTGCCGCCCGTTGACCATCTCGAAGGCCAGTACAAACATGGCCTGCGTATCATCCAGTGTGCAGCGCGACAGGTCATCCGAGTCCGCCGCTGAAAACAGGCGGTCCAGAAATTGATCGATCCGCCGGACGCCATCCTCACGGGTTGGCGCGACGCCCTGAAGCCGGTCGCGCAGCGGATCCGCCAGTTCGGAGGCATCGTGGTGCAGTTTTTCCAGCGCGGCCAGACGAGCATCCGCAGTGGCATCCACCAGATCCGCGACGCGCGAGCGCAGCCCCAGCCGACGATAGATCTCGATCTGCTCGGCCGCTGCTGCGAGGCTGGTATCGCCGGTCATCTCGCGCACCGCGACCGCGACGCCTTCCGGCGAGATATCCACCTCATGAAGCAGAACCTCGGCGGCCTTGCGTCGCCGCATGTCCGGCGCCATCTCGGCCATCGCCAGGTCGCGGGTCACGAACAGCAGGTCCGGCAAAAAGTCGATCGTATTGCGCAGCTGATCGCGTGAGCGCTCCTGCCGCTTGCCCCGCGTGGCATCGGCAATAAACCGCGCCAGCAGGCCAATCACCCCGAACAGCAGCGTGTAGACGGCAAAAAAGATGAAATTCTGGGCCGGGGCGGCGTGGCCAAAGCCCAGGAAATAGCCCCCCTGCATCGCGAGGAAGGTCACCGGGCCGGCCGCCCACAGCAGCTGCAGCATGTTGAGCGACCAGGGCACCTTGCGCGCGGTCGCCGCGACCTCGGTGATCCGGCTGCGCCCGGCCGCCTCGATCAGCACATGGTCCTGGCTCGGACTGGCGGCCTGGGGGGCCTCCTGCCGCTGTTGCCGCTTGCGAAACCTGCCAAACACGCGTCGTCCCTGCCCCCTCAGCGTTTCCGTGAAGTGTAGGGAAAACAGACAGGTTGCGGGTGCCCGGTCAGGAAAAAATGTTCAGGGAGCCAGGAAGTAGTCCGCAATCCCTACGCAGCACTGCGACCCCGGACTGCCGCCTCCCCCGGCGGCGTCGAAACCACCTTGGGCGCCTCGTCGGCATACAGATAGTCGCGGGTGAGCGGCACGGCATCCTGCTGTTTGGCCACCTGGATGTGGAACACCACCTGGCGCCACCAGCGGAAGGTCGCCTCGCAACTGGCCAGATAGAACTCCCACATGCGGCAGAAGCGCTCGTCGAAGTGGCCCACTGCCTCGGCACGGATGTTCTGGAACCGCCGATACCACTCGGCGAGCGTCTCCGCATAGTGCAGCCGCCAGAACTCGATATCGGTGGTATGCAGCGGGGTCGGCTCCAACGCCTCCATCACCTCGGACAGTGCCGGGGTATAACCGCCAGGGAAGATGTACTTGCTCAGCCAGGGGTTGGTGGTCCCCGGAGGCCCCTGGCGGCCAATCGTGTGCAGGACGGCCACGCCATCGTCCTTGAGCAGGTCGTTCACCCGCTGGAAGAACGTGCCGTAATTGGGCACGCCGACATGCTCGAACATGCCGACACTGACGATCCGGTCGTACTGGTCGTCGTGTTCGCGGTAGTCCTGATAGAAAAAGCGCACGCGATCGTCCAGCCCGCGGCGCTTCGCCTCGGCCTGGGCCACTCGCAGCTGCTCCCGGGACAGGGTGATTCCGTCCACCTGGACATCGGCGTTCTCGGCCAGGTGAAAGGCCAGCCCACCCCAGCCGCAGCCGATATCCAGCACCCGCTGACCGGGCTCCAGCACCAGCTTCTTGCGCAGCATCGCGCACTTGGCCTGCTGGGCCTCCTCCAGGGTCATGTCCGGGCGCTCGAAATAGGCACAGCTGTAGAACATGCCTTCGTCGAGAAAACGGCGGAACAGCCACTCGTCCACGTCGTAATGATGGGAGATGTTCTGGTAGCTGCGCGCGATACGGTTGCCCTGCTCGAGGACCGCGCGAAACATGCACACCAGCGGGTGCACACGACGCTGGAATCTGGGCGCGAAGTTGCGCATGGCCACATCCAGAAACACCCGGATGCCCTCGGGACCCGGCGACCAGAGCCCGTCCATATAGGTTTCGCCCAGCTGAAACCCGGGATCTCGCGCGATGCGCTTGAGGGCCGCCCGATCATGGACCTGCAGCGTGATCTCGGGTGCCCCCTGCCCGAAACGGCGCTCGCTCCCGTCCGGCTCGCGCAGGATCAGCGTGCCGTGGTGCATGTATTCGTTCAGCATCCGTTCGATCATTGCGTCCCTTCCCATGCGAATCGCCTGCTATATTAAACAGAGTCTAGATATCGCACTCGCTCCGCCGCAAGCCTCTGAATTGGCTGATCCCTGCCACTCCAAAAGGTTCCACACTCACAATACCGGAATTCCTCATACGGGCAACCTCTATACGGGGGCCTCACACACCTTCCCTCACCGATGGCAAAACCGCTAACCTGAGCACATGACACTGCGCCCGACCCAAGCCTGCGAACACTGCACCCTGCGCCAGCTCTGTCTGCCGATGGGGCTGCCACAAAACGAACTCTGGCAACTCGACGAGATCGTGCAGCAACGCCGTCCGATCGAAAAGGGGGCCTTGCTGTTCGGCATGGGCGAGCGCTTCGACACCCTGTTTGCCGTACGCACCGGGGCGTTGAAGACCGTTCTGATCGGCGACGACGGTACCGAGCAAATCACCGGCTTCGCCCTCGCAGGCGATCTGCTGGGGCTGGATGCGATCCACTCCAGAAAACATCCGGTCAGCGCGGTCGCCCTCGAATCCACCAGTGTCTGCGCAGTCCCGTACACCCATGTGGACGACCTCGCCGGCAGGCTTCCGACATTCCGCCAGCACATGATGAACGTGATGAGCCAGGGGCTGGCTCAGGACGAAAGCCTGCATGCCCTGCTCGGGCAGCGCACGGCGGAGCAGCGCCTGGCCACATTCCTCGTCACCCTGTCGGAGCGGCATCGTGCACGGGGCCTGTCCACCGAGCGCTTCTACCTCCCGATGTCGCGCGCCGACATCGCGAACCACCTGGGGCTGACCCAGGAGACCATCAGCCGCCTGTTCACACAGCTGCGCAACCAGGGCGTAATCAACCTGCACACCCGGGATCTCGAGATCCTCGAGCCGACGACCCTGCGCAGCACCGCCGGCGTGACCTTTACGCCCGCCGCCAGTAGTGCCTGAGGCCGCCCGGCCACACGACTTCGACTGCTTCTGGGATTTCGCCCTGCGGATATGGGCCTGCGCCCCCGCACGGAAACGCCTGCTGCACTGGCAGGACGCCCATGACGTCGATGCCATCCTCGCCCTGTTCGCCCTGTGGTACCCACGGCGAGTACACACACACGACTGGCAGGCGCTGATGCAGGCCGCCGCGCGCTGGCGCGAGCAAACCACCTCGCGCGTGCGCGCCCTGCGCCGCCGTCTCAAGCCCAACAGCCCCGATGAGCGACAACGCCAAGCCCTGTACGACGCCGTGAAAGGGCTGGAGCTGGCTTGCGAGCGCACGGCTGCGATGCGACTGTGTCAGCGCACGCAGGCGCTGGGCAATCCCGCTGCGACCCCCGATCTTGCGCGGCGTTTACACCTGCTGTTTCCCACCCTTCCCATGACCGAGATCCTGGACGGATTACCCGAACTTACACACGTCGGCTGCACATAGCAGAGGTTCGGGCTATCCTCCCGACACATTTTCTACAGGCAAGCGGCATGTCGGACGATCTGCGCAATCAGCTCCTGAAGGCCGGACTGGTGGACGAAAAACAGGTGCGCAAGGCCAAGAGCCAGAAGCACAAGGCCCAGAAGACACAACCGAAAAAGAAAAAGGGCAAGCCCGCCGACGCCGAGGCTAGCGCCGCTGCGGCTCGTCAAGCCGAGCAGGCCCAACGCTCGCGGGAGAAGAACCAGGAACGGCAGGAAAAGGCCGAACGCCGCGCGCGCCGGGCGCAGATTCGCGAGCTGGTGAACCAGCACCTGGCCCCGATCCCCACTGGCGACGCCGCGATCGACTATCACTTCCAGTTCGACGGGCAGGTCCGCCACCTGCCGGTGACCGAGGACACCCGCAAGCGCCTGGTCGACGGCCGCGCGGCGCTGGCCGGCCTGGAGCTGCACCCGAGCAAGGGGTTCCGCGTAATCCCGCGCGATATAGCGGACAAGATCCGCGAGCGGGATGCCGAATGGCCGCTGGTTATCCCGGCCGAGGAAAGCGGCGGTTCCGAGCCCGATCCCGACGACCCGTACAAGGACTACGTCGTCCCCGACGACCTCATGTGGTAACGCCTCGCTCGGGGCTCACGCCTTGCCGGCATCGCCCCCGGCCTGGGCGGTGGGGAGTTCGGCGAAATGCTCGCGCGCACGGGCAACCAGCTGGGCCGGCAGCCCGTTCTTCTCGGCAATCGTAAGACCAAAGGACACACCCGGCTCGCCAATCAGCAGCCGGTAGGTCGGGGACAGCGTCTCGGCATCGAACTGCATCGAGGCGTTCACGATGCCCGCGTGCTGGGCGGCATAGTCCTTCAGGGGCGCCAGGTGGGTATTCACAATCCCGCGCGTGCCACGCGCACGCAACTCGTCCAGCATCGCCATCGCCAGTGCCGCGCCCTCGTCGGGGTCGGTGCCCGTACCCAGCTCGTCCAGCAGGATCAGGGTCTCCGACCCCGCGTGATCAAGAATCCGCTTCAGAACCTCCACATGGCCGGCAAACGTGGACAGGTGGTGGAACAGGCTTTGATGGTCGCCGACATCGACCATCACCTGATCGAAGCGCCCGATGCGGCAGTCCTGCTCGGCCGGGATATGCAGCCCGCACCAGGCCATGGTGACCAGCAGCCCGAGCGTCTTCAGCGCGACCGTCTTGCCGCCGGTATTCGGCCCGGTGATCAGCAACAGGGGCTGCTCGCCATCCAGCCGGATCGACAGAGGCACCGGCTGCGGCCCGTTGCCCTCGGCGAACTGCAACAGCAGCAGCGGGTGGTAGGCCTCGATCAGCTCCACCCCGGCCTCCGCCTCCAACCGCGGGGCATGGGCATTCATCTGTGCGGATAGCTGCGCGGCGGCGGATGCCAGGTCGATCCAGGTCAGTGCGGTCAGCATCAGTTCCAGCGGCTCGCCATACTGGCGCACCACGTCGGTCAGCTCGCGCAGCAGGCGCTGCTGCTCGGTATTGATCTGGCTGTTGACCGTATCCAACTGGTTGTTCAGCGGCACCGCCTCGATCGGCTCGACGATCTGGTCGCGCCCGCCCATCGCGGTGCCGCGACGCACACCCTTGACCGCATTGGCCGCCTCGCCACGCAGCACCATCACCGCGCGTTCCTGGTGCCACTGCACCTTCAGCGCGTCCTCGCCCTTTTGCGCGACATCGGAGGCCGCCAGGCGCTTTTTCACCACCGCCTCGACCTCGTAGCGCAGGCGCCCACGCTGCTCGAAGGCCTCGATCAACGCGGGGCTCGCGTCCTCGCGCAGCGACCCGCCGGGGTTCAGGCACGCCGACAGGCGCTCTTCCAGCCCCTCGGGCGGATACAGCTTGTTCAGGTCCGCCGGATAGATCTCGGGGGTGTCCGCCAGTTGATCCGCCAGCTCGCGGGCCTGACGCATGATTGTCTGGAGGTTGTGCAGGGCCTGCACCGGCAGCGCAGCCCCGGGGTTGGACGCCTGGCGCAGCGCCGCGCGCACGTCCGGCAGTTGCCCCAGACGCGGCAGGGTCCCGGCATCCAGACGCTGGCGCGCAACGGTCACCGCGGTCTGCAGTGCGCGCGCCGCATCCAGGTTCGGTGCCGGCTCCAGCCCGCGCGCGGCATCCGCGCCGTAGGGCGTCGCGGTCAGGCGCTCCAGCAGACGCTGGATCGCGGGGAATTCGAGGGCCTTCAGATCAACCTGCATGACATACCCTTGTGCATGAATTCGCTATTGCAGCCGGAGCCCGGGACCCTGTGTGTGGGAGCCGGCTTGCCGGCGAAGCCCCTGCCTGCATCCGGCTTTGGCAGGGGCTTCGCGTGCAAGCACGCTCCCACAAGGGGAAGACCAGACTCCGGCTTACTCCTCGGCCTTCTTGAACATCCCGAGGTAGGCCTTTTTCTCCAGCAGCGGTTCGCGCATCACCGCCAGCATGTCGTCCAGGTGTTCCGGCGTGCTCATACCAACCAGGGAGGTGCCCAAGCCCGGCGTGGAGCGGTTGAACTGCATCGCGCGCTGCGCCGGATTGGGCAGGTTCGCCAGCTGCTGTTCGACCACCTCCACCGACTGCTGGGCGAGGTGTCCCTTCAGCATGGAGTGGGAGGCGAACATGTACACCTCCAGCTGGTGCGCGGCCTGCAACGGGCTGGCCACATTGCCCTGCCCGGTCGCGGTGTTGAAGCGGGTAAAGCCTTCCAGCATCACCTGGTTGAACGGGAGCATCCCGATCTTGAAGTGGTGCCGGGCGTGGTCGTCGCCGGTCACGGTCTGGGCCGCACGTTCGGCCAGCCCCTGCATGGAGGTCAGCGACTGAAACACGGCGGCATCGGTCTCCTCGCGGAAGCCCTCGAACGTGGAGATCCCGTAGGCGCGGATCTTCTTTTCCCGCGCCGCCCGCTCCAGCATCTGGAACACTGGCTCCAGCTTACGGTTGGTCGCCTCCTTGCCAATCTCGTGGATATGGACCTCGGGCTGATCAATGACGAAGGCATCCAGCGTCTCGACCCCCATCAGCGAGCGCGACAGCTCCATCTGATAGTGGATGTACTCTGGCGTCAGCAGGTGCGCGCCCTTGGCGAGATCGTCCCGGGTACCCATGCCCTGGGACTCGATCTCCCGCTGGAACCAGGCATCCATGTCGTCCGGCGGCCCGCCGCGCAGCGTCATGAATCCGCCCTTGGAGATCAGGAACATCGCCTCGCGCGGGACCCCAGCCTCCAGGGCCGTACGCACGCCTGCCCCAACGGCCGCCAGCGAACGACCATAGCGGTAGTGGGCACCGGTGTCGACGACATTGATGCCTTCGGTCAGCCCGCGGGCGACGATGGCGGAGATCGCGGCATCCACCTCGGCTGTGGCGGCGCCGCCAAAGGTGCCAATGCCCAGGCTGGACAGGCGCATCTTGGCGCGCGAGAACTCGCTGTAGTGGCCCTCGGCGGCCTTGCCCTCGGCGATGTAGTGCTCCGCATACCGGCGCGTCGCCTTGGCGTTGGCGTATCCCGGGATCAGTTTCTGCGGCGATTCCATAGAGCTCCTCTGCACAGTCCGGAGAAGGCCGGTACTCGATCGCGCACCGCCCGCTCGCATCCATCCGGAAAACGCGAATCCTACGTCACCCGAGCGTGATTGCTAAAACCCATCCAAACCGGCGAGTCTCCCAAGCGGCCGGATTCCGTCCTGGGTGGATCGTGCAACCCTGATGTGATCATGGTTGCGCACACCCCCGGGGGATTGGTTCATAATGGTGGCGGACGCGTCGCTGCGGCGTGCGAAAGTGGCCTGGTGGTACCCTTGAGCCTTAATTCTTCACCACGGGACCGAGCACTTCCGTTTCGTTGCGCATGTCCGTCATCGAGCGGAAAGCCTTAAGATTCGGAGGCTTCTCCCACCTGAACCTCTGGTTCAAGGTCGATGGTCACTTCGGCGCCCGCGGGGCGCGTCCACCTCATTATTTTGCGGATCGTATGTCCAGGGACGAGACCTCCTTCACGCCTGACGAACTGCGCCAGCTACGACTGCGCCTGCGCCGCGAGCGCGCCGCGCTGTCCGACGAGCGGCTCGAGATTCATTCCGCCCTGATCTGCGATCACCTGCTGCGCTGGTTCCAGCGCTGGCAACCGCATTGCATCGGTGCCTATCGGGGCCTGCGCGGCGAGGTGGATCTGACCCCCCTGACCGTGTCCCTGGCCCGGCGCGGCACCCGCATCGCCCTGCCGGTGATGGATGCCAAACGCCCCGGGCGCATGCACTTTCACGCCTGGGGGCCAGACGTGCCGCTTTGCCAGAACGGCTTCGGCATTGCCGAGCCCTGCCCCGATGCCCCGCGCATCTGGCGCCGCGAGATGCAGGTGGTCCTGCTGCCGCTGGTCGCCTTCGACCATGCCGGCAACCGCATGGGCATGGGCGCGGGCTATTACGACCGCTACTTCGCCCGTCGCCGCTTCGGCATCCACCGCCCGAAGCTGATCGGCGTGGCCCATGCCCTGCAGGGGGTCGAGGCCCTCCCCAGCCAGCCATGGGACGTCCCACTGGACGGCGTGGTCACCGAGGACGGCTGGCATGCGCTGCCCCGCCGTGCGCGGCACAATACGCACACCTGACCCACACGCCCGATCCGGCACAAGGAGCCCGCATGGCCTACTGGCTGATGAAATCCGAGCCCGACGAGTTCAGCATCGATGACCTGGAACGCGTGGGCGTGGAGCCCTGGGACGGCATCCGCAACTACCAGGTGCGCAACATGATGCGCGACGAAATGAAGAAGGGTGATCTGGCCTTCTTCTACCACTCCAACGCCAAGCCACCGGGCATCGTCGGCATCCTGCGCATCGAGAAAGAGGCCTACCCGGACTCCTGCGCCTTCGACCCCGAGGACCCGCACTACGATCCGAAGAGCGACCCGGACAACCCGCGCTGGCTGCGGGTGGACGTCGCCTTCGAGGAAAAGTTCGGCGACATCATCACCCTCGACTGGCTGAAGCGGCAGCCGCAGCTCGAGGACTGCCCGCTGGTCCGCCGCGGCAACCGCCTGTCGGTCATGCCCATCACCCAGGAGCAGTGGGACTTCATCCTGAGCCACGCCCAGCGCGGAAAGTAGCCGCGTGGCCACGCTCTACCACTTCCCGCACGACGCAAAGGCCGACCGCCTGCGCCTGGCCTGTGGCTACAAGGGTGTGGAGCTCGAAACCGTCGCGCTGGACTGGTTCGACGACGAGACCTTCTTCGAGCTGGGCGTGGCCCGCCAGTCGCCGGTCCTGCAGATGGATGACGGTACCCTGGTAACCGACACGCTCACGGCGCTGCGCGACATCGACCACCTGTTCCCGACCGGCGAGCCCCTGGCGGAAGGCGTAATCCCCGAGGATGCCTGGCAGGCCCTGGTCGACTGGCGCGGCAAGGTCGATGTGGTGCTCGATCGGCTGTACGCCCCGCTGGCGCCGGGCTTCCACGGCATCGGCGAGAGCGCCGAAACCCTGGCCGACTACAAGGCCCAGGTGCAGCACCGCTTCGGCCTGTCGCTGGAAGAACTCGCCAACGACCGCTACGACGGCTACAACCAGCTCGCGAAACTGAGCCGCCTGCCGGAACTGGCGAAGCACCTGGCGGCCAGTCGCTTCTATCTCGGCCACCCTTCCATCGCCGACTGCGTAATCGCCGCCGACCTCTACCCCCTGCAAATGCACGACGGCATCAACCTGCCCGTCGACATGCTCTACTACCTGCGCCGCGTCGAAGAAACCTTCAGCACCCGCCTCGACAGCCAGTGGCTCGCCCGCTGAAGGCCCTGTGGGAGCGGCCTCGGCCGCGAACACGAAACCTGATTTCACCACCGGCGCATCTGCAGGCACCGGCGAACCCCACAAAGGCCGGCAAGACGCACTGACCGACCTGATTCGCAACGCTGTTCGACCAACCGCCTACTCGTAGGATGCGTTGAGCGCAGCGAAACGCATCAGGGGTCGGACAAGGCGTGGGGAATGGCGCGTTTCGCTACGCTCAACGGCACCCTACGCCGTTTGGAAAAGGCCCTGCATTCGTGCGCAAGCACGCTCCACCGGACACACCACGTCGTAGCGTCCGTGTCGGACCTGCGACGATACACTCAGCCGAAGCGGTAGTGCTTGCGGATGTCGCGGTGGATCTCCCAGGTGCAGTCCATGCCCTCGGGGAAGGTCACCAGGTCGCCCTCACCGACCGTCACCGGCTCGCCACCACCGTCCGGGGTGACCGTCACCTGCCCCTCCAGGATGTAGCAGACCTCGCGCTCGTCGTAGTGCCAGGGGAAGGTCGAGACCTCCTTTTCCCAGACCGGCCAGTCGAATACGCCGAGGCGTTCCAGATGGTCCTGCTCCGGCCGATGGATCACTTCGATGGACATGACGGTCTCCTCTGTCTGGGGGAAATGGCAAGCCTAACGGGACCGCGACCGGGCGCCAAAAGTATCGGAGCGAAACAGGCCCCTCTCGCCCGGGTAAAGCCGGCGAACGAGCAACAATACGAAAGCGATCAGGCCCAGCGCGGCCGGTAGATACTCCAGCCAAATGCCCAGCTCCCAGGCGATGTAGGCGGTCACCAGGGTCCAGAGGAAGGGAATGATTGCCAGGATCAGCGACGGGCGCGGCTGGGCCAGCAGCAGGATGCCGAGGGTGAACAGCATGGTGGGTCCCGGCGCGACACCCACGTACTGGGCCTGGGCCCAGGACACCCCCAGGAGCAGGACCTCCAGCAGGGCATGGCCGACCATGGCATAGGCCATCACCACGATCGCGACAAGGCCGGCCACACCACCCGGCCAGCCAAAGCCGTGGCGCCCCAGCAGCGTGAGGGCGAACAGGAGCATCAGGCCCTGCGCGACGAACACGCCCGCCAGCCGGCCCGCCCAGAAATGGAATTCGGCAAGCACACCCCCGATGAACACGACCCCGATCCAGACCCACATCACAGCGAGCAGCAGGCCCACGACGCGTCCGGCCCCGCGCCCGCCTACAAGGGCCAGCGCCAGTGTAACGAGCACCATCAGGGCCGCGACCCCGTGCAGCGGCCAGATGGCGCGATTGTATTGCCCGAAGATCGACAGCAGGGTTTCGGCGGCAAATGGCAGCATCCGCACTCCCGGTAAACTTTGAGACTTAAAGGGCTTCGACGTATTCGATCATGCGCTGGCGCATGTCGTCATCCGGCATCGGGCCGTAGAGGGCTCCCATATTCTCCCGCATGTGCTCCACGACCGAGGTCGCCGGGATCGCACAGGTGACATCGGGGTGCGAGACGATGAACTTGAGCAGGAGTTGCGGCCAGTTCTCGCAGTCGATCTCCCCCGCCCAATCGGGCAGTGGTTCGCTCTCGAAGCGCTTGATCAGCTCCTTGCGGCGGAACGGGCGATTGGCGATGACCGCCACCTCGCGTTCTCGGGCCAGCGGCAGCAGGCGTTCCTCCACCTCGCGGTCGAGGATGTTGTAGGTCAGCTGTACGAAGTCCAGGTCCTCGCGTTCCAGGATGCGCTCCAGCTGGTCGTGGCGGCGCCCGTGGGAGGTGGTCACCCCGATATAGCGGATCTCGCCCGCCTCGCGCTTCTCGCGCATCGTCTCCAGATGCGCCTCCCAGTTCTGCAGGTTGTGCACCTGCTGCACATCCAGGGTATCCACGCCCCACAGGTCCAGCGACTTCGCATGCTGGTTGCGCCCTGTGCCGGTGCTACCTGTCCAGATCTTGGTCGCCGAAATCAGCCCTTCGGGGTGGCCCAGCTCCTGCAGGCAGTGCCCCACTACCGCCTCCGCGCGCCCGTACATCGGCGAGGAGTCGATCATGCCGCCGCCGCGCCGGAAGAAGGTATCGACAATCTCGGTGCGCAGCGCGAGGGCATCCGGGTCATCCGCGACGTTGAAGGTGATCCAGGTGCCCATGCCGATCACGGGGATCTCCTCGCCCGAGGAGGGAATCGCCTTCCTGTTCGGTTCGCGTCCCTCGCCGGCCGCGCCTGCGAGCGGCCAGCCGGTACCGGCGGCAATGGCCGAACCGGCCATCCACTGCAGAAACGACCGGCGCGAACGCTGATTCGGGACTCTCGCCATGCGACGGCTATCCTTCGGAACCTTACCCACGTGGTCCCGCCGAACGCGCCAGAAGTTCCGGCACGGGAGTATTTTGGCCTGCCAGAACGAAAACGGCCCCGGGCAGATGCCGCGGGGCCGGGACAGGCGGACGGGCCGCCCGGGGCTTCACATCCGCCTAGATAAACAGACAGATGTCCGACTCGCCGGCGAACTCGAAGAACGCGGCGGCGCCGGCATACTCGATGCCGTCAATGAACTCGCTGGTGTCCATATCGAACAGATCCACCGTCATCTGGCAGGCGATCATGCGCACCTCGGCCTCCTGACACAGTTCCCGCAAATCCTCGAGATCGGAGACGCCTTTCGCCTTCATCTTCTTTTTCATCATCGTCGTCATCATGCGCTGCATGCCCGGCAGCCCCTGGAGCATGACCGGCATGGGCATAGGCATGGGCATCCCCGGGTTACCCAGCGACGTCACCTGCAAATCCATCTTCTTGCGCAGCAGCTGCAGCCCGTAAAAGGTGAAGAACACTTCGACTTCATAGCCGAGCGCGGCAGCGGTCGAGGCCAGAATGAACGGGGGATAGCCCCAGTCCAGACTGCCCTTGGTCGCAATGATGGCCAATTTCTTGGTATCGCTCATTCACTCCTCCTTGGTGGTGGAGGATGGTCCGCCACAGCCCCCTGCGCGTAACCCCACCCCCCTGTGGATCGGGGCCGCCCCGTGCGACCCCAATATTTCGATCTAGTGCGGGCTGGCTATTTCGAGGCCAGGCGCGCCTTGCGCCAGTCCCGGATCAATGCACACCCCGCACATACCCCGAGCGCTGCCAAACTGCCCCAGACCGAGATCGGGACCAGAATCATGGCCAGCGCGAAGAGCATCCAGGCGACAACCGTCATGGTGATACTCCGTCATGGCCCTCGCCCCCCGACGAGGAAACCATGCATCGCGGACTAAACAAGGAAACGCCGCTCGGCGTCCTCCTGACTAACGCGCTTCGGGGCGCTCCGCGGTCAGGTCCCCTGGCGTCTCGGCGGCCGCTGACTGATGTACAGCATCACCGGTCGACTCCGATACAGTATCCGATTGTGCCTGTTCTGCCGAGCGATGCACATCGGCAGCCGAGGCTCGGCCCCCCGTACGCGATACGGGCCGGGCATCGACGAACTGGTTGTTCAGGCGCTGGATATAGGCCTCGGCGCGATCGCGCAACGCATGCAGGCGGCCGATCTTGCGCCGTCCCAGGCCCAGCGGTGCGCGACGCAGCATCCAGCGCCACGGGCGCGTGTTCTTTTCGAAAGCCGCCCGCCAGTTACCGGCGGCCGACTCGGTCGGCAGCGTGCGCGCGATGCGCCGGGCGATCCAGCGGCGGTTAAAGAAGTGGAGCCCGGCCAGCACAAGGACCAATACAACAATGCCGGTCGACGTCCAGATCGGGTGCTCGCCCATCGACGCCCAGGCCGAACCGTCCATCCAGGGCCCGAATCCGCCCGCCGTGTTGTACCCGATCACACCCAGGATCACGGCAATCACCGCAAACATGGCGGCATCGAACTGAAACACCCGCCGCCGCCACCGCTCCAGTGCCCTTCGCAGTGCAGGCAACGCATCCATTTCGATGGATTCGGCGATCGCCTGCAGCGAGCCGAGGATACGATACGAGCGTGACGAGCTGATTTCCTGGATCTTCTCGTGGATCTCCGCGCGATCACGCTGCGACTTTTCCTCGTAGCGTTCGCGCACCTGCTCGTCGCCGATCTCGACCCCGGCGCTCTCGTTGAACATGCAGTAGAAACGGCCAGTGGCATTCCCCTGGCGAACGACCGCACGTTGCCAGGCGGAGACGACCTCCTCCAGGTTGTCCTCGCGCCAGGTGGTATCGATCTGGTTGAGCACGAACACCAACTTGTTGAAGTCGTTGCGCTCGGCAACCCGATTAACCAGGTGCTCCAGCGTATCGCGCATCGCGCCCGGCTCCGGGTGCCGCGCATCGAAGAAGACGACCACAAGATCGGACAGATCGATGATGTGGTCGGTCAGTTGCAGGATCGTCGCACGCTGCTCGTCGGCGTCGAACCCGGGCGAGTCGATCAGGATACGCCCGCGCAGGCGCTCGGAATTGGCGGTCTTCATCGCCAGGAAATGGTCCACGGTGCGGCCACCACCATCGGTAATACGCTCGATCTCGTCGGAGACGCGGTAGAACGGGAAGCGCGGATCACCATCCAGCGCCAACCCCGGAAGCTCCTGCACCCGCTCGCTGCCGCCATAGCTGATGACGGTGAACTTGTCGTCCACCGCCTGCGAACCACTGCGTTGAACAGTGGTCCCGACGTACTCGTTGATGAACGTCGACTTGCCCGACGAGAACGTCCCGAGCACCGCAATCATCGGCCACCAGGAGATCGTAAAGGCGTAAGAATCCTCCTGAGGATTCAACAGTCCCGAGGCATAGCCGACTCGATCCAGATCACGGAAGGGGTCGACAACCCCTTTGAGGACTGGATTTTCTTCGGCGAGGCGATCGCTCAGCAGCTTGAGCTGCTTGCGCACGCGGCGACCAGGACGATTAAACATGGGGACTCCGTTGCGGCGGCGGCCACCCGGCAGACACAGCTACTCCGTGCCCGGACGCCTCCGCGATGTGAATTGGCTCCATTCATCATACCCATTGCGCCCACGCCTGTGTGGTCCGCGGTATGGGTTACGACCCCGGGAAACGCTGGCGATCCAGCGTTTCCCTCACAAAGGTTCGAAAACGCCGAAGAAACGCTTACTGGCTCACGTTCTTCTATCGATACTCATCCAGGTGCGCCGCACCCTCCTCATGATGACGGTCGTAAACCGGGGCGAGGCGCTCGATCATACGCTGCCGCTCGCTCTCGGGCAGCACCTTGAGGGCACCTTCCCAGGCATCCATCGCGGCCCCGAAATCGCGCATGGCAAACAACGCGTTGCCGAGCTCGCCATACAGATCCGCACGTTGCACCGAATCCTTAGGCAGCGCCTCCAGCCCCTCGCGCAGTACCGCTACCGCCGCGCGCGGTCCCGCACGCCAGTAGGCATCACGCCCAGCCTGCAGAGCCGCCTGGGCAGACTGCGCGGCACGCTCGGCGTCCACCTCGACCGCTGCATCACCTTCGAACGCGGGCTCGCGCTCGGTAGCCAGGTCGGCAGCCGCCTCATCCTCCGCGTCCTCCTGAACGTACGGCTGATCATGCGCAGCCCCGGTCATGGGATCGGGGTCCCCCTCGTCATCGAGTTCACGGGCCGGGCCAGGGCGAACATCGTCCTCCGTGGCTTCATCCTTCGCGGCTGCCTCGTCCTGCGCATCGGCATCGTCGGCGGGCACTGCGTCGGCCTGCTCGGCGGTCTCGTCCTCGGGGACCGCCTCGGCGCTCGGGGCCAGCACGTCACGTGCCGACCAGGCGATGAACCAGAGCACGATCACGATCACGATGAAGTAGCGGTTGATAAAGCTTCGCGGCTTGTCTGCGTTATCCATGCGTCACCTTTCGATTTACCTTCCAGTTCAATCCTACATCCTCTGTAGCGGCCGGTCCGCACCGCGCGTTATTCGCCCGGAACGGTCAATCGTTCATCTCCGGGGTCAGGTCAGTGTCGTCGTCAAAGGACGGTTCATCACCCATACCACCCTCGGTAGGGGGAGGATCGCCGGGGCCATCCCCGCTGGCCCCACCCGGGGGCTCGGCATCACGAGGGGGCATGCCCTGACCACCCGGCGGCTGGCCCTGGGGCGGTTGCCCTTGCGGAGGCTGGCCCTGAGGTGGCTGACCCTGCGGAGGCTGGCCCTGAGGCGGTTGCCCTTGGGGCGGCTGGCCCTGCGGCCCTTGTCCTGGCGGCGCGCCCTGCGGGTCACGACCTTGGGGATCACGCGCGCCCGGGGGCTCGCCCGGCTCGACATCGCGCTGCTGCGGGTCTCGTTGCTGCGGCGGTTCGCCCTGCCCCGGCATTCCGCCTCGGTCCTGCCCAGGCGGCGGTGCACCGCCCGGGGTACCGCCCGGAGGCGCTCCACCCGGGGGACCCCCTGGCTCGCCACCCGGAGGGGCACCGCCAGCCGGGCCACCCGGGTCGCCACCCGAACCACCACCAGGTGCCTGGGCTTGATCCAGACCGTGGCCCCGCTCGCTCTCAAAGGCGGGGCGCTCACCCAGACCGGCAGGCCCGGAGTAAGGCGCAAGGCCAGAGTTGTCGCCAGGTGCGTACTGCGCGGAAACGGCGAAGGGGACGGCCATCAGGGCGCCAAAGACCCCGGCCTTGAGAAGACTGCGTGACTGGCTCATGACGAAACCTCCGTCGGAGCTGACTATGTGAATTCGGGGCTGGACGAACGCCCGGCCCCCGTAGGTCGCGCCAGGGTTCAGGATCCGTTGGCGTCGTCTTGCTGCTCTTGCATGGCCTCGCGGTGACGGCGCATTTCCTCGCGATAGACCTCGCGCGCGCGCTCCGCAGCCTGGCGGTGTGCTTCGCGCATTTTTTCGTGCTCGGCCTGGCGTTCGCGCATGTGCTCGCGCATCGCCTCGCGGTCCTCGGGATCGAAGTCCGGGTCAAAGTCGCGCATGCGCTCCTTCCCGCCGGGGCCATACGGCATGCCGTACTGCATCGGCCCGCCGTGATAGGGACCGTGATGTGGCCGCTGGCCGTAACCGGGACCATAGCCGTACCCGTAGCCATAGCCGTAACCAGGCCCGTAGCCATGCCCGGAACCATGGGGGCCCGAACCCATGGGCCCGTACATCATGCCTCTATGGCCAGCCCCCCGGGGGCCTTGACCATACGGCCCCGGGACCGCCTCTCGATGCATCATGCCCGGCCCGCCAGGATGTCCACCCTGACCGTGCATTCCCGGGTAGCCATAGGGACCGGGGATAGTGGGCGCGTGCATGGCACCCGGCCTGTCAGACGCGGAATCTGCATCCTGGGCCAGCGCCGGCCCCGCCAGTAGCAGGCCGGCAACGCATGCAAAACCCCAAAAAAAGTGTTGTGGTCGTTTCATGTTTTGGGCTCCTTCTCCAGGCGCCGCCAGATTCAACCGCCATGCGGGATTCCGGCGAACTGCACGTTCTCCTCAAGGCGTGTGACAACACAATCGCCGCAGTTACTCCCGCCAATTACACGAGGGCAGATCAGTGTTTCCCTAACACCAGCATATCGCAGTGCCCAACGCTCAGATGCACCCGCCCGTCCGCGATATCCCTGACTCGGGAACGCGCCCAGTCCTGGAACAATGGACGACCCTGCGGCTCCATCTCGGCCGCCGCCTCCGCCCAGCCTCCGATCAGGGCAGCCGCAAGCGCCGCCTGGCCCTGCCCCAGCTGCCAGTCACTGGTCTCGGTGATCACGCGAAGGCCGTTGGCGGTCAAGGCTCGAGCACAATAAGCCGCAGCCTCGGGCCCCAGGGCCGGGCCAAAGCCCTTGTCCGTGCGCTGATGGCGATTCACCGCATTACGCACGCGCTCGTCGGCCGCATGCGGGTGACTCCACTCGATACGCCCATCGTAGCTGAGCGCGAACAGCGCCGGGACCGGCCATTCGGTCAGCGTGATCACCAGGCGGTCGAGCCAGCTCGCCGAGACCAGATCCAGCAGGGCGGACGCCGTCACCAAACCTGCATCCGGCGGGACCGGGGGTGGGGCACCCGAGAAATCGAGCACCTGCGGGGTGACGGTAACGGCCCCGTCCGGCGCTGAGATCGTCGCCAGCAAGTCGGCGTCGTGATCCACCAGGGTCCAGTTCTGCGGCCCGGTCAGGCGCGGTGCCAGATAGCGCAGGTTGGAACCGGCCCCGCTACCTAGATCCAAGACCTGCAGGGGTGTCTTGCACCCCGCAAGCGCGTCGTTTAAGGGCCCGAGCAGGGATTCCGGCCGGGCCGCATGATCCGCCGGTTCGCGCAGAGCCAGCCAGTCTCCGGCAAAGCGCTCGGCCATCTCAGGCCACCTCCAGCCACAGAGCCAGACGACGGGCACCCTCCGTCCAGCCCGGTAGAGACTCGGCATGCGCGCGACCCGCGCGGCCCATGCCCCGACGCTGTTCGGCGTCGCACAGCAGACTCCCCAGTGCCCGGCGCAAGGCCTCCACGTCCCCGGGCGGCACCAGCAGGCCCGCAGTCTCCGGCACGGTCTGGGGGATGGCGCCCCCCGTGGTCCCAACGACCGGCAGGCCGCGCATCATTGCCTCGGTAAAGGCCATGCCGAAACCCTCGTAGGCGCTCGGCAGCACGAAGATCGAGGCCTGGTCATAGAGCTCCGCCAAGCCCTCGTGTGTCAGCACTCCCGGGGCCGAGATTCGCGCATCCAGACCACTCTCGGCAATGGCAGCACGCACAGCGGCCGTGTAGTCCGGATCGCGATCCATGGCACCAGCCAGCTCGGCCCGCCAGGACCGATCGCGCAGGCCGGACAGCGCGCGCACCAGCTCGAGCTGTCCCTTGCGGGGCACCCAGGCGGCCACGCACAACAGCACCGGCACCTCATCCTCCGGGCCACGGGCCAGCGGCGCCGGTTCCACGCCAGGCGGGATGCTGCAAAGGCGTTCGGACGGCACACCCCAGTCGGCCACCTGCGCCCGCGTGTAGTCACTGGTCACGACCGCCCGCGAGGCGAGGGCCACGGCCGCACGTTCCGACTCGAGGAGTTCCTGGGAGCGCGCAGACGCAAGCCCCGCCTCCAGGCCCAGCGGGTGATGCATCAGGTAGACGAGCCGCAGGCGCCCTGCGTGACGCCGCAAGGTGGCGGGATGCGCACCCGCGGCCAGTCCGTCGACCAGCACCCGCATGCCATCCGGAAAGCTCGCCAGGGCCTCTTCGAGGGCCCGTTCCGCGCGCGCATCAGGCCCGGGGAACTCGCCCTCCAGCTCGCGCAGCTCGACCCGCCAGCCCTGCTCGCGCAGCCCGGCGATCATGCGCGCGTCGTAGCGGTACCCGCCCGTGGGCTGGTCCAGTGCCCCCGGGACCACGAAACCAAGCTCGGGCATATCTCAGGGAGCGCCCTCGTAGCTCGCCCAGGCCACATGGGACTCGTGTAGCGTCACCGCGACGGCGTCCAGTCCCCGGGCCGACTCACCGAGTTCCCCCTGGGCGATGGCCTGCGCCACGCGCTGGTGGATCGCATGAGCGAGAAATTCGGTGGTCGTGTTCTGACCACGGAAGTCTTCACGATCGTCGAGGTTCTGGTAATTGAGCTCGGCCAGGATGGCCCGCAGGACCTCGCTTGCCCGGCCGATATCCACCACCAGCCCATCGGCATCCAGTGCCACGCGGCGGAAGGTCACGTCCACCACATAGGTGGCGCCGTGCAGGTTCTGCGCCGGACCAAACGTGTCGCCGGAGAAACTATGGGCGATCATGAAGTGGTCACGGACATTCAGGCTGTACATGCGGTTTCCTTGCGCGTTTGGGTGAGCAGGATCAGTAGCGAATTCGGTGGCACAGCGTACGGTCCGCCTCTGGCCCTGTCACCCGCTGCATCACGGCCGGGAGATTGGCAAACGCATCCTCACCGGTAATCAGGCCGTCCAGTGCCGGGTCATCAAGCAGTGCGAGTGCGAGCGCCAGCCGGCGACGGTAATCCCAGCGCGACGACCGCTCGGGCGGGATGCGCCCGACCTGCGAGCTGCGCAAGGTCAAGCGACGCGCGTGAAAGCCCTCCCCCAGCGGCAGATCCACGCCTGCGTCACCGTACCAGCTCATCTCCACCACCCGCGCCTCGACACCCGCCAAGCTCAGCGCCTGGCGCAGGCCAGCCGGGTTTCCACTGGCATGCACCACGAGGTCCAGGTCCTGCAAGGAGGCGGCCTGCTCCGGGGTCAGAAGGGCCAGGCCCAGTGCGGCACAGATGTCTTCGCGCGCAGGGTTGGGGTCGATCACGGAGACCTCGGTTCCGGGAATCCTTCGCAACAACCAGGCGGCGAGCAGGCCCACCACACCCGCGCCGATCACGGCGATGCGATCCCCGGGGCCGGCGGCGCTGTCCCAGACCGCGTTGATCGCCGTCTCCATGTTGGCCGCCAGCACGGCACGCTCGGCCGGGACGCCCGCCGGCACCGGCACTACAGCCTGGGTCGGAACAACATAGTCGGACTGGTGCGGGTGCAGGCAGAACACCATCTGCCCCGCCCCGGGGCCCTCGACGACGTCGCCGACACTGATATAGCCGTACTTGACCGGCGCCGGGAATTCGCCCGCCTGAAAAGGCGCGCGCATCGCGGCGTACTGGCTGGGGGGGACGCGGCCATGAAACACCAGAGACTCGGTCCCGCGGCTGATCGCGGAATAGTGGCTGCGCACCCGCACCTCGTCGACACCGGGTGCCTCCAGGGGCTCATCACGCAGCTCGCCCTGGCCCGGCCCGGTGACCCAGAAGGCGGTGGCAGAGGGAGCGCTCATGGAGCGGTTCGATCATCGTCAAACATAGGGCCAGTGTGGTCGATGGTCGTGATTCCCGGCAACTCGCGGGCGTTTCCACCGTGTTTCCCCGAGGCGACTACACTCGAGCCATGGATTCCACGCTGAGCTCCAACCGCTGGCCGGAACGCGCGCGCACGGGCCTGCGCACCTGGGCGCGGGACTGGGCGCTGGCCGGCGCGGGCGGGCTCGTACTCTCCGCACTGCTGGGCTGGCAGATCGGTGCCGTGGCCGCCCTGCTGGTCGCACACGCAGGGATCTGGATCCTGCTGGGGCTGATGCTGGTCCTGAACACTCCGCAGGGCGGTCTGACCGATGCGCACCGCGGACCCGGCCCGGCCAACCGTGTAACGCTGGCCCGTGCTGCCATCGCCACGCCCCTGGGGGCGCTCGTCCTGACCTCGGGCGCGGTCCCCGGCACCACTGTCATGCTGTGGATCCTGGGCCTGGCCGGAGCGGCCCTGATCCTGGACGGCGTGGATGGTGCCGTTGCCCGCCGCACAAACAGTCGCACGGCCTTCGGCGCCCGCTTTGACATGGAACTGGACGCGGCCATCATCCTCGTCCTCTCGATTCTGGTCTGGTGGATGACCGCGGTCGGGGCCTGGGTCGTGCTGATCGGTGCCATGCGCTATCTGTTCCTGGGTGCGCAGCGCATCTGGCCCTGGCTGGGCGCGGACCTGCCCCCGAGCCGGCGGCGCCAGACGGTCTGCGTACTACAGACCGGCGTACTCCTGGTCGCCCTGCTCCCGAGCCTGCCCCCGATGGCGGCGATCGCCGTCGCCCTGGCGGGGCTTGCGGCCCTGACCAGCTCGTTCGCCACCGACATCCACTGGCTACACCGTCATCGTCCCGGAGGTTCGACATGATCCACGCCCGCACCCCACGCTCCCTGCTCCTGGCCGGTCTGCTGGCCCTGGCCCTCCCCGTTTCCGCGCTGGCCCAGGCCGATCGCTGGGAGATCGACCCGGAACACTTCGCGGTCGGCTTTCTGGTGGATCACGCCGGCTACGCCAAGGTTCTGGGCATGTTTCTGGAGGCCGAGGGCGAATTCACCTTCGATCCGCAGACGCGGGAGCTGCGCGAAGGGTATTTCGTCGTGCAGACCGACAGCGTGTTCACCAACCACGAGGAACGCGACGACCACCTGCGCAGCGACGACTTCCTGAACGTCGCGGAATACCCGGAGATGCGCTTCACGGCGACCCAGTACGAGCCCACCGGCGACGACACCGGACGCCTGACCGGCGACCTGGAGCTGCTGGGCGAGACCCACCCGGTGACCCTGGACGTCAAGATCAACAAGGTCGGTCGCTATCCGTTTCCGCTCGGTGGGGTGTTCGGACGGCCCTACGTGCTGGGCGCCTCGATGCGCGGCAGCTTCGACCGCTCGGACTTCGGCATGACCTATGGCCTGACGCGCGACATCGTGGGTGACGAGATCGAACTGATCATCGAATTCGAGGCCCAGCGCCAGTAAGCCCGGCGCCGGGAATCAGGTGGCCGCCGCTGCGGCCCCCTCGCTTTTCAACAGGTCGCGCAGCGTACGCCCGTCCAGGCGGTCACGGCGTGCGGTCTCCAGTTCCTCCAGCGTGGCCTCGACTGCCGGGTCGCCCTGCAAACGGCGCAGGGCGCGGGCATCTGCATCCTGGCGCAGGGCCTCCAGGATCTCGTCCACCCGGATCCGCTCGAGATCACGGCCCGGCACATAACAGGTGGCATCGGTGCCGGCCCGCACCAGCAGGCCCGCCGACTCGAGCGCCTGCGCGACCTCGCCCAGGGCATTGCCCGGCACTGACAGGTCATGCGCCACATGGTCCAGTGTTGGCGGCGAGCGGCCGTCGAGGAAACGCTGACCCACCTGCTGCATCAGATGCAGGCCCATGCGTTCACGCGCCGCGCCGGACAGGCGCAGGCGCAGGCCGCGCACCGTCATGTACTCGGGGTGCTGTACGTAGAAGGCCACATTGGCCCCGATCAGCAGGATCAGCCAGGCCAGATAGATCCAGATCAGCAACAGGATCATGATCGCGAAGCCCGAATAGATCGCGTCATAGCGAGTGGAACCGGCCACCATGGTCGCGAACCCCCAGCCCACGCTCTGCCACAGCAAGCCGGCCACAACAGCCCCAACCAGGGCCGGGAACAACCGTACTCGAGTGTTTGGCACAAACACGTAGATGAAAGTGAACGCGGCCATGATCAATAGATACGGAACCATGCGCGAGGCGCCAGTGATCAGCGTGCCGAACGGCTCGATCCCGGCCAGAGTCTGCATGGCCGTGGTGGACATCACCGTCGCGGTGATACCCAGGGCGGAGACCACCAGGAGCGGACCAATCAGGATCACCGACAGGTAGTTGGAGAAGCGCTGGGCGAAGTTGCGACTGTTCTCGACCCGCCAGATGGTGTTGAACGCCAGTTCAATCTTCTGCACCAGCGCGATCACGGTGTAGACGAGGAACAGCAGACCGACAAAACCGAGGACGCCGACCCGCATGTTGTCGACGAATTCGATCACGTTGTTCGCGATCTCGACCCCCTGCTCCCCCAGCGGCTCGAGAAACCCGAGCACCACCGGCTCGACTGCGTTGTGCGCGCCGAAGGCCTTGAGTACGGAGAACGACAACGCGATCAGCGGGACGATGGACAGCAGCGTGGTATAGACCAGACTCATCGCGCGCAGCGTGAGCTGGCCTTCCTTGGCCTCGTGCACGATCGCGCCCGCACCCCGCACGATCCCGAGCAGCAGGGCCTTCCAGCGCGGGAGCCGCGTCAGGTCGGTATCCTGCACCAGCGATACCAGACGCTGGCGCTGGGCCTCGATGCGTTCGGCCAGCGTCAGCGCCGGCACGAACCACTCCCTGTGCCTGGCAGGCTCATGAGCGGGCTATTTTTGCTGCCACTGGCCGTTGCGGTCCTGGTACCAGTAACCGGAGGGCGCCTCTTCCACCCAGACCCGGGCGAAGGTCTCGCGAATCCGGTCTTCCCAGTCCGGGCGGTCGTTCGCGCGCGCGATCTCGCGGTAAAGCGAGTCGCGGTCCGAGTTTTCCTCGCTCACCAGCCGCTGCACGGTACTGCGATCGCGCAGCGGAACCTCGGACAAATCACGGATCACCACATCGGCGTTGCGCCCAAAGCCGATTGCCCCGCTGCGAAAATGCGGCGCGAGCTGCGGCGCCCGCTCGCGCATGGAGGCGCGGATACGGTTGATCGCGGGGGTCTGGATCTGCAGGTCGGGGCTCTGCGCGGAGGCCGGGCTCACCAGTCGATCCAGCACCCAGGCCAGCACCGGCAGGTTGGCGTTCGCCGGGTTGTTGCGCGGCATCAGCATCGCACCGGGCTCGGCTTCAGACGACGCTTCCGGCTCCCGGGTACCCTCCTCGACCTGCAGCGCGTCGCGCACGATCGCGCGCGCCGCCTCCTCGGCCGCGGCCGTCGGGAAATAGATATTGATGGTCACGCAGCCCGCCATCAGAGCGAACACCAGCGCCAATCCCGGAACACTCCATAAAGCCTTCATGCCGTACTTCCCTTGTCGAGGCGGTTCAACCCGCATGATGCCCAATCTACACCAACACCCTGAACGGTAACCAAACGCCAAGCCGCTTATTGCACCACCGGGCCATCTCCGGCCTGGATGGTCGCCAGGCGGTTGATTAGTTCGGGCCAGTCGACCCGGCGGTTGTAGCCAATCACCTGAATCTGCGGGATGCCCCCGCCCTGCACCAGCACGAAGCCGCTATCCGGACGGTCGGCCACGCCGGAGGCGGTGCAGACCTCGCCACGCAACTCGCAGCGAAACCCGAGACGGCGGTAGCTGAAGTTCTCGAACACCCGCAGGAAGACCGACGAAGCCGCGGCCTGCAGCCCTCCGCCCAGCTCGGTGATGTTCTCCACCGCCCGCTGGCTGATCCGTCGGCGCCCGCGATCACGCTCCGGCGTCATCAACTCCAGATCCATGCGCACCGGCGACCAGTCCACCATCACCAGATCGCGCACATGCCCGGAGATACGGCCCTGGACGCGACCGAAGTCGAACGCCTGCGTCAACGGATCCAGATCCAGCCGCTGGATCTCGGCCGACAGGCCCAGCTCCGGGGCATAGCCCAGCAGGTCGTGGATATACACATCGCGCAACACCACCTCGCCGTTGAACACCTGGACCAGCAAACGGCCATCGACGTTCAGATCCCCCCGCTCGTAGCGCACCCGGGGGATCATGCCGGCCAACCGCCCGGAGAATCGCGGCCAGCCCAGCACCTCGGTCAGTGGCTCCAGACTGATCGCGCGGATACCACCCTCGAAACGCACATCCGGTCCTGCGTCGGTCTGGCGCAACTCGAAGGCCCCGACCCGCAACCCGCCATCGAAGATCGGGATCTCGGTTTCGGCCAGCAGCTCCATGCCGGCTGGCAGGGCCCGGACCTGCGCCTCGAACGCATCGAACGGCAGCCCATACAGATGCGCGGCATCCAACGCGAAGGTCCCGGGGCTGCCCGCCTCGTCCGCCGACCAGTCAAGTGCCCCGCGCGCACCGGCCAGGCCGAAACGCCCCCGCCGGTCGCTGGCATCCAGTTCCGCCCACTCGAGATCCGCGCGCCGGGGCTGCGAGCCCGCCAGCTCCACATGCCCTGCGATCTGCCCCCCGGTGGCCAGATCGCCGAGTACCGTCCCGGCCAGCCAGGGCGCCAACAAGGAATCGTAGACTGGGGCGAGCGCATGGACCCGCCCGTGAAATACGCCATCTAGCCCCGCCTCCGGATCGTAGGCCACCGCCTCGCCGCGAGCCTCCAGCGCAGCGCCGTAGCGCAGACCCAGGACATCCATCCGGAACGTCAGGGGCCCGGGGTCTCCCTCCAACCCATTGAGGGAAATCTCCACCGGCCCCTCGTCGTCCAGGTCCACAAACCACGGGTCGATGTAGATCACGCCACCCTCCAGGGCGAGATCCAGGTCCCAGCGCGTGCCGTCCCCGGACAACTGCGCCTGGCCGCGCAGTTCCTCGCCGGCCTGCAGGCCCAGCGGATCGCTGAACGCAACATCTTCCAACCCCAGACGTGCGGTGAGCCGGCCATCCGGACGCAACCGCAGATCGAGGTCCGCCCGTCCCCCGTCGACGGCGACGGGGAGTTCCAGAGGCAAGCGGTCGAATGCGGCCAGCGCCTGGAGATCCAATCCTCGCAACCGGGCATCGACATCCCAGCCGCGTTCGGGGGCGAAATCCGCGCGCAGGCTCCCGCGCCCGCCGAACCAACCGGGCCAGTCCCCAGCCAGTCGGAGATCGCCGCTGTCGCGGCCCCAGGCCAGCGACAGGGGGTGCCCGTCCAGTCGCAGGTCGCCCGAGCGTCCCCACAGACGCGCGTCGTCACAGACCACCTCGCGCCGGGTCAGGCGCAGCTCGGTACATTCCACCCGCGCGGCCGTCAGGGTGCCCACCGGCTCCGGCAGCTCGATGCGCTCGGCACGCAGCTCGAGGCTCAGGCGCCCGTCACGCCAGCCAATGCGGGAGCTCAGCCCCTCGGCGCTTAGGGCCTCGTGCATCAGCGATTCGATGTTCAGATCGGCCCCAAAAGACACATCGGACTCGGCCAGCACTGGAAACGGCATCGCCACGATGCCGCCCGCGCAAAGCCCCGCCAGTATCCAGCGCACCGGACGGGGCACGGGCCTCAGTCTCCCGAACTGCCGCGCTGACGCTCGCGCAGGGGCAACGCCGCCCGCGCCAGCCACTCGCGCAGGGCAAAGCGCGAGGTCTCGATAGACTCGGTCGTGGGCAGGAAGTCCCGCAGGCTACGCGGGTCACCGGTGGCACCGCGGAAACCGGCGGGCGCCGGGTAGGCGTCGAACCCGGCGCGCTCGAAACACTCCAGGGCCCGCGGCAGATGCATCGCCTGGGTCACCACCAGCACGGTATCCACGCCCTGCCCCTGCAAGCGCTGGCGTGTATGCGTGGCATTCTCGCAGGTGTTGCGCGAGGTGTTCTCGAGCCAGCGTGCCGAGACACCGAGATCCTGTTGCAGGGTCGCGGCCATCAGTTCGGCCTCCGAACGCCGCCCGGGCAGGGCCCTCGGTACCCCGCCCGAGACCACAATGGGGAGATCGGTGGCACGATGCAGCCGCGCGCCCTCGCGCACACGCTCGTGGGTGCGGGGGTTCAGGGCGTCGTGTCCGGCGTCCTCCGCGCGCCCCACCCAGCGGCCACCGCCCAGGATGACGATCGCATCCGCCCGCCCGGTCGCCAGTACGCTGTCGCGCACCTCGCGCTCGAGGGTATCCGCCAGGGGCTGTGCCACGACCTGCAGGCTGGGCAGCACCAGCGCCAGCAGCCCCAGCGCCAGGAGCGGCCGGCCACCACGCCAGTCGGCCCGCCACAACAGCACGCCCAGCACCGTCAGGGCGATACCCAGCCCCGGCGGCAACAACAGGTGTTCCGCAATGGTTTGCAGGGACGCGAGCATGGGCGGTCCCGGGGGGCTTACTTCTTGCCCGGGGAGTAGAGGTAGTGGGCGTAGGTCGCCACGTCCTCCGAGACACGGCGGATCAGGTGATCCAGGCTGATGATCGCGAACTCCAGCAGGTTCACCGCGATATACGGGTTCTCCACACGCAGGCGGTCGTACATCGAGCGCGACAGGCGCAGCAGCCGCGTCTTGTCGCTCAGCGCACGCATGCGCACGCCGCGCGGCACCCGGTCAAAGAACGACATCGACCCGGCCAGCTCGCCGGTTTGCATGCGGCCCACCTCGATCTCCTGGCTGCCGTCGTCGTGATACAACGCGGCCGTCCCGCTCACCACGAAAAACAGCGACTCGCCCACCTCGCCGATATCCGCGATCACCTGCTTGTGGTGGGTCTCCACCACCTCCAGGTATTCGAGCAGGACTTCCACCTCCGCAGGCGTCAGGGACGCGGAGATCGGGTGCTTGGAGAGGAATTCGGTCAGCAGTTCCTTGGACATGAGGGGCTTCCTTCTAACGGGTCCGCAGTAGCAGTGGGAGTCATTTAGAGTATAACGAACACGCCGTCGGCACAGGCGACGGGAATTACCAAGGAGGCCTGCGTTGATCGACATTGATGCCCTGCGCCGACATCTGCCGCGCCGCCTGCGCGAGGGCCGGGCTGTTCTGCTCGCGGCCGGGGCCAAGCCACCGGACAGCCCACCGGGGCTGGAACAGATCACCGTGGAGGACTTTCTCGAACACCCGCCCGAATCCCGCGTGCCACTGGTCCTGCTGCTGGACACCCTCAGCGCGCTGGATAGGCCGACCGGCCAGAACCTGCTCGGCGGGCTGCGGGATCGCTGGGCGGACGAGGTGCTGATCCTGCATCGGCTGGACGATGAACGCTGGGGGCTGAACGAGTTTCTTGCGCTGGGCTTTCGCCGGGACCCGGACGCCGAATCCGCCGTGCCGGATCATGCGGTCTACCGCACCAGCCTGTATGACTACAAGCTGACGCCCGACTGGCTGAATGCCCGCTTCTGGGCCAACCCGGGCATGTGGGACAAGGCGCGCTGGTAGGCGCGCGGCGGGTGCCTAATCCTTCTCGGGATTCAGCCGCGGGTGGGTCTCCTCCCCCCACAGCAGTACCAGCGCACCGGACAGGAACATGGCGATGGCCACGAACCAGAAGCCCCAGGTGACCGAACCCCCGATGTGGGCAACGATCCCCAGGGCCAGTGCACCGATGCCATAGCCCAGGTCCCGCCAGAAGCGGTAAGTACCGATCGCCGAGCCGCGCCAGTTCGGATGGGCAATATCGGCGACCGCCGCGCTCAGGTTGGGATACAGAAGCGCCATCCCAAGGCCGGTTACGGCCGCCGCGAACGACCACCAGACGACCCCCTCGCCGAGCAGCGTCAGGGCCACGCCCGCACCGCAGATCCACATACCCCAAACGATGGGCTGCAACCGCCCCACATGGTCGGAGAGCTTGCCAGTGGCGAACTGCGAGCCACCCCAGACAAAGCCGTAGATCCCCACGACCCAGCCGATCGCGGCCAGGCTCAGCCCCTGCTGATACAGGAACACCGGATAGAACACCCAGACCAGGGCATCGACGAACTTCTCCACCAGGCCCGCCTGGCTGAACGCGGCCATGCGCCGGTCACGCCAGGACATCAGCGTGAACACCTCCCAGGTGGTCGGCGTATCGGCGATCGATTTGGGATAGCGCGGTTGTGGCCCGGTGGACTGCCCGGCCGCATGCCGGGCCCCCTCGGCCTTGGCCCAGTCCAGGGTCTCGCGCACCCACAGTGCAGTCATCAGGACCGCGATCGCGATCACGACTATGCCGAACACGAACACCCCCATGCGCGGCCCGAGGGCAGCGGCCATATAGCCGGTCACGATCCCGGCCACGGCCACCCCGACATAGCCGGAGAACTCGTTCATGCCCATCGTGAAGCCGCGTTCGTCGCCCCGGGTGATGTCCATCTTCGCGGTCTGGGTCATCGACCAGGCGAGCCCCTGATTCACGCCTAACAGGACGGTCGCGGCCACAATCCAGCTCCAGGATGGCGCGTAGAGGATCATGAACGGGATCGGGATGGCCGCCATCCAGCCGAGCATCAGAACGGTCTTGCGCCCCATGCGTTCGGACAGCCGCCCGGCAACGAAATTGAGCACGCCCTTGACCACGCCGAACGCGACGACGAACGCGGTCAGCAGCATGAACGAGCCCTCGGCCACGCCGAACTCGTCCTCGGCCAGCGCCGGGATGACGGTGCGCATCATCCCGATCGTCAGGCCCACGAAGAAGACCTGGATCAGTTGCTGCCCAAACTGCCCGAGGTTCTCGCGAATCCCGTGGGTCAGGTGTTCATAGGCCTGCGCGGCTCTGAATGGTTCGCTCATAAGGGGTCCTCTGTGGCGCACCCGGGCCGTGAGAGTCGCGGCAGGACCGGCTTCCTTGCCTAATGGAGGCGGGGCTGGTGCCGGCTAGCAAGGTCGGCGTACGTGCCAGACGGCCGATCGGCGCACCACGAGCATCTTTCATTCTAATGTTCGTTAGAACGAAGTTATTCTGCTTGAGGGGGGGATGTCAAATACGGCAGGTCGAATATCGACGGATCCGGCTGAATAGCACGGCCCGTCCGGAAGTCCATTTTGAGACCCCTTCTTCGAGAGGGAATCCAAAACCCGATGGGTCGTTCTTCAAGGCTCTGGGGCTTGGGCAACCACCGGGGCACTCACAACTCGGGATCGGCGCGATGTGCCGGCACACAGTACGCAGCCACCAGTGACGGCAGGGGCTAACGATCGACGGGGCCTTGCTCCAGAGGGAGCCCCTGGTGGCGCCACTCGGCCACACCGTCATCCAGACGGACGGCGCGGAAGCCATGCTCACCCAGGATCGCGACGGCGTCGCGCGCCATCAGACAGTACGGGCCCCGGCAGTAGGCAACGACCGGGACATCCGGCGCCAACTCGTCCAGGCGCTGCTTTAGCTCGCGCAAAGGAATGGACCGGGCGTGCGGCAGGTGCGCAGTGGCGTACTCGGTGTCCGGACGAACGTCCAGCACGATCAACTCACCCTTGCGTGCCTGCTCCAGCAACTCCTGGCCACCTAGCGGCACCATGTCGCCGGCACTGGCCGCCATGTCGCGCACAGCGCCCTGCAACTCCAGCAAGCGGCTCTCGGCCAGCTCGCGCAGCACGACCCAGAAATCGGCCACACGTGGGTCTGCCAGCCGGTAGAAGATACGCCGTCCATCGCGCCGGGACTCCACCAGGCAGGCCTGGCGGAGGTCCTTCAGGTGGGCACTGGCCAGCTTGACGCTGATCTGGGCATCCGCCGCGAGCTGATCGACGCTCTTCTCCCCCTGCACCAGGATCTCGATCAGTTCCAGCCGCTTCGGGCTGGACGCCGCCTTGCCGATCCGGGCGACCTGGTCATAGAGCAAATCTTTCAGTTCGCGATCAGCCATGAACGCATTCCTGATGGGGAAGTCGGCAAGGTAGACCGCCCTGCCCTGACGCGCAAGGCCTGAACAGGAACGCGGGTTTGTTGCACCGAATTTTTTCTTGACTAGATTACTCAGGAACTATTCATCAGCAGTTGGTAACAAACTAACCAACAAGCCGTGCCCCAACCGAGGGGTACCCGTTCCCGAAAGGAGGACAACCATGAGCCAGCTGATCCACAACTTCCCGGCCGACGGCGTCGTCACCATCAACCGCGTGATCCTGAAGCCGGAGTACAGCATCGACGACCTGCAGGAGCGCGTCGCCATGCTGTGCGAGAACGTAAAGACCTATCACTCGGACACCGGCTTCGTCGGCGGCTTTGTCGCGCTGAATTCCGGCGCCGTCTCCAACGAGGGCTCGACCATCGGCCAGGCCGTGGAGAGCCCGATGAAGGACAAGGAGGCGCTGATCATCACCTTCTGGCGCAGCTTCGAAGAACACGAAGCCTCGCATCGCAGCGAGACCTTCCAGCCGCTGTTCCAGGAGGTCCTGGAGCTGTGCGAAAACGGTAACGAAGAGATTGCCTACGAAATGCTCTGGTCTGGCGCGGCCTATTCGCCGGAAGAGGCCAAGGCCGCTCGCGAGGCGAAGGAAACCCATCAGGCGGCCTGAACCTGCACTGATGGCTGAGTGACCTCCAGTCGTATTTCTCTCCTGCGACTGTGCCCATTGCCGGGACCTTGCGTCCCGGCTTTTTTATGGCTGACCGACCATGATGCCAGCCAGGTCGGACTTAGCGTCGGGGTTCGTCGTCCGAGGAAGACTCGTTCATCTCCGGGGGCGAGGCAAGGGTGTGGGTCTTGTTGTCGTAGCGACCCTTGAGTTCGTCGGAGCGTGTGTGTTCCCACAACGGCACCCCGACAAAATACCCTGCACGGCCGATCGCATGCGCGGCCACCGGGGCCGTCAGCAGCAGAAAACCAATCACTGCCACGGCGCGGGTGGTCACGCCCCCGTCGCCGAAATAGACGGCGACCCCCACCATCATCAGGCCGGCCCCAAGCACACCCGCCTTGGTGGTGGCGTGCAGGCGCATCGGCAAATCCGGCATGCGGACAAGCCCCAGCGCGGCCACCACCATGAAAGCGGCCCCGGACACCAGGAACAGCGCCGTCAGTAGCTCAATCATCTTCGCGGTGCCCCCCTTTCTCGAGATAGCGGGCAAATCCGACCGCGGCGAGGAAGGCGGTCAGAGCCAGCACCATCGCCACGTCGATAAACGGGGTCCGGCCACTGGAGATCACGTACACCGCGATAAAGCCAATGGTCAGGGACGCGATCAGTTCCAGCGCCACCACGCGATCGGGCAGCGTCGGCCCGAGATAGAGACGCCAGAACCCCAGCACCAGGGAGATGCTGAGCAGTACATTGGCCACGATGATGGCGATTTCGAACATCTGTGTCCCCCGCGCCTAGCGCAGGACCTCCAGGGCCCGGTGTTCCAGATACTTGATCGACCGAATCACCGCATCGCGGTCTTCCAGGTACATTACATGGATGTAGAGCACCTTCCGGTCGGTCGAGACGTCCAGGCTCAGGGTGCCCGGTGTCAGCGAGATCAGGTTCGCGACGATCGTGATCTCGCCATCGGTCTGCGCATCCAGCGGAAAGGCAATCACGCCCGGCACCATGTGGTGCGTCGGCGTCATCACATCGTAGGCGACCTTCAGGTTCGACAGGAACAGCTCCCACAGGAAGAACCCAATGAAGGCGATGAACTTGGGCACCCGTCGCGCGTAGCTCGCGAAGGCCGGCTTGTCACGCAGCGCGAACGCCAGCAGGACATAGCCGAGGAAGAACCCGATCAGCAGATTGCCCCCTGTGAAGTTCCCGGTCAGGAACACCCAGATCAGGGCCAGCGCGATATTCCAGGTCAGCGCGATCATTGCCGTGATTCTCCCAGCACGGCCTCAATATACTGCGACGGATCCAGGAGCTGCTCGGCGGACATCGCCGCCATCTGGTAGATCGGCTCGCCGTACAGGCCAATGGCCACGGTCATCAGCGCCAGCATGATCACCGGCACCCACATCCAGATCATCGGGCCCGAACTGACATCACGGAGCTCGCCCTCGACGCCCTCCGGCTGCGCCTTCCAGAACACCTCGGCCCAGATCTTGATCATCGAATACAACGTCAGCAGACCCACCAGCAGAGCCACGCCCACCGCCCAGTAGGCCTCGGCCTCGATACCAGCGCGGATGATGATGAACTTGGCGAAGAACCCGGACAGTGGCGGCAGACCCGCCAGTGACAGCGCCGGGATCAAGAACAGCACGCCCAGCATCGGGTTCGTCCGGTAGACCCCGCCCATCAGTTTGAGCTCATGGGTCCCCTTCATCACGAAGGTGATCCCGCTGATCAGGAACAGATTCGCCTTCACGATGATGTGGTGCATGATGTAGAACACCCCACCGACCAGTGCCAGCGGTGTGAACAGTGCCAGACCCATGATCATGTAACCGATCTGGCTGATGATGTGGAACGACAGAATGCGCCGGAACTCGTAGTGGGCGGCCGCCCCAAGCACGCCGGTCAGCATCGTGGCCGCGGCCACCCACAGGAGGATCTCGTGGGTGTAGTCCACATCCTGGTTGAAGATCAGTGTGAACACGCGGTACAGCGCGTACACCCCAACCTTGGTCAGCAGGCCCGCGAACAGCGCGGAGACCGCGACCTTCGGCGTGTGATAAGAGGCCGGCAGCCAGAAGAAGAACGGGAACGCCGCCGCCTTCACCCCGAACGCGACCAGATACAGCATCGCGATCACGGTGATCAGCCCGGTGTCCTCCACCGTGGAGAGCTTGTCGCCGATATCCGCCATGTTCAGCGTGCCGGTCAGGCCGTAGGTCAGGCCGATCGCAGTCAGGAAGATCATCGACGACAGCAGGTTCAGGGTGACGTACTTGATCGCCCCTTCCATCTGCGAGCGCTCGCCACCCAGGATCAGCAGCGCAAACGACGCGACCAGCATCACCTCGAACCAGACATAGAGGTTGAAGATGTCGCCGGTCAGGAACGCGCCGTTCACGCCCGCCAGCAGCAGATGCAGCAACGGGTAGTAGCCGAACTTCTCCGACATCTTGCCGATGCCCGAGAGCGAATAGATCGCGGTCGCAAAGCCGATGATGCCAGTCAGCATCACCATGATCGCCGCCAGCATGTCGGAGACCAGCACGATCCCGAACGGCGCCGGCCAGGAGCCCATCTCCATCACGACATGGCCGTTCTCCCAGGTCTCCAACAGCAGCCAGACGGTGGCCGCCAGCATGGCGCCGGTGCCGAGCACGCCCAGCGCACGCTGCGCGAAATGCGAGCGCCAGAACATCACCGACAGCGCGCCGGCGAGCAGCGGGATGATGACCGGAAGGGCAACGGACATATTCATCGATCCGTGTCCTTCATCTGGTCCAGATCATCGACCTTCACCACCTCGTAGGCGCGATGTATCAACACTACGGCGAATGCCAGTACGCCGAAGCCGATCACGATCGCGGTCAGCACCACGGCTTGCGCCAGCGGATCGGCCGACAGCCCTTCAGGAACCGTGGCACCCGGCGGGATCAGCGGCGGCGCGCCCGGCAGCATGCCGGCCAGCGTAAAGATCAGCAGGTTGGCCGCGTTCGACAGCAGCACCAGGCCGATCACCAGCTTGACGATCGAGCGCCGGAGCATCATGTAGATGGCCGCGGCGTACATACCGCCGACCACGAAGGCCATGACGACTTCCATCAGTCTTCTGCCTCCGCCAGGTTGAGCATGATCGTCAGCACCGACCCGATCACGACGAGATAAACGCCGATATCGAAGATCAGCACGGTAGAGAGCTTGATCTCGCCGAAGACCGGGGCCGTGAATTCCCACCACTGGGCCGTGAAGAACGCCTGCCCCAGGAAGGCGGCGGGCAGTGCGCTCACGACCGCCAGCACCATGCCGGCACCCAGCAGGTCGCGCGGGTCCACGCGCAGCACCTTGCGCGCGGAGCGGATGTCCATGGAAAACAGGTACAACACGATCGCCGCCGCCGCGACCAGGCCACCGATAAACCCGCCACCCGGCTCGTCGTGGCCGCGCAGCAGCAGGAACACGGAGAACAGCAGCAGCAGCGGCAGCAGAAAGTGCCCGGCCGTGCGCAGGATCAGCGAGTGCATGTTCATCGGCGGTGGTCCTCCGCACGGAAGCGAATCATCGCGTACACCCCGATCGCGGCCAGGGCCAGCACGAAGATCTCGCCCAGCGTATCCAGTGCCCGGAAGTCCACCAGCACCACGTTCACGATGTTACGGCCATAGCCCGAGGGCTCCGACTCCTCGATGAAGTACTGCGAGATCGAGTCGAACAGGCGCGCATCCATTGTGCTCAGCATCAGCAGCGTGATCATGCCGCCGGTGACCAGCGCGATACCGGCATCGCGCAGCCGCAGCGCGGTAGACGACAGATTCAAGAAGCCCGGCAGGCGGAACAGCACCAGCACCAGCAGGATTACCGTCAGGGTCTCAACCAGCACCTGGGTGATCCCCACATCGGCCGCGCTGTACAGCACGTACACCAGGGCGACCGTAAAGCCCAGAGAGCCCAGCGCTGCCACGGCGCCCAGACGCGAGCGCGTCAGCACCGCGAACAGCATCGACGCCACCAGGATGGCGATAATGGCCATCTCGTGGATCTGCAGGCGCTCGAAGTGCGCCGTGCCGACACTCACGTTGAACAGCTGCGCGGTCACTCCGACCAGGCCCGCGGTCATCGCGACGATCACGATCACGTAGTAGCGCAGATAGCCGTTCTGCAGGACCCGGGTCTGCCATTCGGAGATCCAGACCAGGCCATCCATCATCTTGAAGTAGCCCTTCTCCGGGCCGTATTCAGCGGCCCGATCGACCCAGGCCAGGGCCCGACGCGCCTGCTCCCAGCGCCAGTAGAGCAGACCACCCGCGACCAGGCTGAACGCGGAGATCGCCAGCGGCCAGTTAATGCCGTGCCACAGCGCCAGGTAACCATCCACCGGCGCGCCCTGCACGCTCGCCGCCGCGGCGTTGACCAGCCCGTCGTCCGCCAGCCCCGGCCCAAGGCCAAAGATCAGTCCCAGGCTCGCCAGCACGACCGGGCCGGCCAGCATCGCCGGCGGTGCCTCGTGGTGCGGGGTCTTGGGTGTTTCCACCCGAGCCCCGAACCACGGCCGGATGCCGACGATCGCGGCGACCGCCACCCCGAGGATCGCGGTCAGTACCGCCAGCAGCGTCAGGATACCCACCAGACCCGGTGCCTCGAGCACCGACTCCAGCATCAGCTCCTTGGCAACAAAGCCGAACAGCGGAATAACCCCACCCAGCGACAACGCTGCAAGAATCGCGAAGGCGGCCGTGATCGGCAGCGCGGTGCGCAGCCCCCCGGTTTGCAGGAAGTCCTTGGCCCCGGCCTCGTGGTCGAGGATGCCGGCGACCATGAACAGCGCGCCCTTGTACAGAGAATGCGCCAGCAGGAAGGCCATCGCGGCCATCAGCGCGGTCTCGGTGCCGATACCAATCAGCATGGTCAGCGTGCCCAGCGCCATCACGGTGGAATAGGCCAGGACCTGCTTCACGCCCGTGCTGCGGAAGGCCAGGAAGACGCCCGTGAACATGGTGATCGCGCCGAACAGCGCGAGCGTGGTGAACCAGATATCGGTGCCACCCAGCGAAGGATTCAGGCGCGCCATCAGGTACACCCCGGCCTTCACCATGGTGGCGGAGTGCAGATAGGCGGAGACCGGCGTCGGCGCGGCCATCGCACGCGGCAGCCAGAAGTGGAACGGGACCTGGGCCGACTTGGTAAAGGCCCCGATCAGTATCAGAATCAGTAAAGGCAGGTACAGCGCGTGTTCGCGGACGACATCGCCGTTGGCCAGGATCTCGGAGAGCTCGTAGGAGCCGCCGGCCATCGCCAGCATGATGATCCCGGCGAGCAGCGCCAGGCCGCCACCGACCGTGACAATCAGGCCCTGCAGTGCGTACTTCCGGGCGTCCGCGTTCTCGTGGTTATAGCCGATCAGCAGATAGGACGTGATGCTGGTCAGCTCCCAGAACACGAACATCGCAATGAGGTTGTCCGCCAGCACCAGCCCCAGCATGGAGCCCATGAAGGCCAGGATAATCACGTAGAAGCGCCCGAGGTCGCGGTGCCCCTCGAGATAGCGCCCGGCATAGGTGACGATGAAGAACCCGATACCCGAGATCAGCAGCGCGAACAGCAGCGACAGGCCGTCCACCAGGAACGACAGGTGGATATCCAGCCCCGGCAGCCAGGGCCAGCTGAGCACGATGGACTCGCCGGCGGAGACCGCAGGGAGGAAACTCAGGAAATAGAGGAACAGCGCGGCCGGGAGGAGCCCCAGCACCCAGCCGCTGGCGCGACCGGTGACACGATGGACCGCGGGTGCGATCGCGGCCACCAGGAATGTTGACAGAATTGCGTAGAGCATCCGGCCAGCTGAGTCCTTTTGCGTCGGGCGTTATCCGCGTGACCCCGTACGACCTGCCCGGAATCACGCTCCTGGAGTTGCGTCCGCCACCAAGGACCACCGGCGACGGCTTCAAAACAGCTGCGAAAGCCTAATGGCTCGATCGCCGGCACGCAAGAAACGCGTATGGGGGCACGTTTCGGCGCGCGTCCCCGGGCAACCCCGGAGACGGAAGGGGGGATCAGTACCAGTCGCTGCGGCGGCGGCGCAATGGGATGCGCGTCAGGATAATGCCAAGAATCAGGCTGCCAACCGTCACCGCCGCACCCGTCATGAACCACCGCCGCTGGCTGTCGGCCTGCATCACCTCCACCTGGCGGCGATACTCGTCCGCGGAATCACGGGCCTCTACCAGCTCGCTTTCCAGGCGCCGGTTTTCGCGCTGGATCTCCTGCGGCCGTTCCGCGACGTCGCGCAGCTCCTCGAGCTCGGACTCCATGTCCGCCACCTGCGTCTCCAGGCCATCGCGCTCGGCTTCGAGTTCGCGGCGGGTATCCAGCAGTTCGGCAATCCGGCCTTCCTGGTCGTCCGCACCCGAGCGAATCTCGGCCAGCTCGGCCTCGACCTCTTCCAGGCGCTCACGGGAATGCGGCTCGTCCTGCAGGTAACGGGTCAGGATCCAGGCCTCGGTGCCGCTGGGCAGGCGAATACGGGTATGGCCATCGCCGCTCTCCTCGAGCACCGTGACCTCCTGACCCGAGCGCACTGAACTGATAATGCGGCTGTTCGGCCCGGTGCCATTCCGCACCCCGACCTCCAGCTCGTCGCTGACGAAACGCGTGGTCTCGGCCATCACCGCCGTCGCGGTCAAGCCGCCCAGGATCAGAATCCCGGATACCGTAAGTCCGCGCATCACCCGCTGCATCTGCATGCCCATGTCCTGCCTCTCGCCTGGTTGCCTGATCCGACCATGGAGTCAACGTCGCCTGCATGGCCGGGGGCGCATTCTACAGTGGCATTCGTGGCTCGCGGCAACGCACCGCCTGCGGGGTGATCCGCGTCACACTCCGGCATCCGCATCCCGGGCCGACGTCGAACGGTCCGCGAGCCGTTCGCGCACCGCGCGCGCCGGGAATGTGACCAGCTCGAACAGGGCCGGCAGCAGCCTGCGCAGCTGCAATGCAATCACGGCAAGCAGGTGCAGCACACCCGTCAGCAGCGCCAGCAGGATGCCAAGAAGCCCTCCGACCAGCACCCGTATCGCCTGCAGGAGGGAGACCAGCCACAGCGGCGCAAGCGCCACCACCAGCGGCACCACCAGCCCGACCGCCGCACCAACCATCTGCTCGGTCCAGTACAGCGTGGGCGGTGGCGCGACCTCCCCGGCCATCAGGGTCTCCAGCAAATCGTTGCGATAGCGGACCCACTCCAGGTGATAACCGGCCAGGCCCGACAGCACCACCACGGCGGCCAGCACCAGCAATGCCGTGACCACCAGGCCCATTCGGGCCCAGTTGTCGCGCTCCATCACCGCCTGCGGCAGCAGCCGGACCGCCCCGCGGCTCTCGGCCAGCAGCCACCCGCTTACCAGCGCAATCCCCAGCAGCAGCGCAATGATCCGATCCGAGAGCGTCCCGGGCCCCGCGTCCTCGGCACCCGGGAACTGCCCGTCAAACGGCGGCCCGAAGAGCTGGTGGTACACCGTGACCGCCAGCACCGTCAGCGCAAGCCCCAGCAGGCCCAGCAAACCCTGGCTGACGGCCTGGATATACGAAGGCATCTGATGGCGGATCGAAGGCTCGGTCTGCTCGCAGCGCGTCAGGGCGTGGTCCAGGCGGCCCCCCTGACGCTGCAGGTCGCCCAGACGCCTTTGCAGACCCTCCAGACGGCCGACCAGCTGATCCACCGGGCTCTCCAGCCGCCGCCGGGCGGCCAGCATGCCCTGCGCCAGCTGCCGGTGTTCCTCCATGCCCAGCCGCGCGATACGCAGGATCGTCTCCTGGAGATCCTGCGCGAGACGCTGACTCTGCGGGGTATCACTGACGGGGGTGCTGGCCAGTGCCTCGAGACGGCTTACCCAGGCGGGTTCCTCGAGCAGGCGGGTCTCGTCCCGTTCGTAGGCCTCGCGCAGGGCGCGCAAGGTTTCGGTGGACTCCTGGCGAAGCTGCGGCATCTGCGCCAGGTCATGCCCCACCAGGTGGGCATACCGACGTTCCAGGGCCTCCACCGCCCCGTGGATACGATCGGCCTCCAGCCGTGCCAGATACCGGCGATGCCAACCGGTCACGGCATCCCGCACATGTACGAGATGCCGGCGCAGCGCACATACCAGGTGGACCAGCCCGCCCGTGATCGCAAGCAGCACCGTGCGCACCGGATTCCGCGCCCAGTCCAGCAGCACGATGGCGACCACGATCGCCAGAGTCACCATCAGGATTGTGATCGCCACGCCACCCCCTCGTCGGTCCTGCCTGTCGCCCGGACACGCCGGGCCCCACACCTACCCTGCTTGCAACCGGCACTCACCTGTCGCCGGTTCTCCCCGCCGCGATTATGGCCGATCCAACCATCCGGTGCGCGCCCCCTGGCTCAAGTTTGCGACAAGCGCGCCGATAGGGAGGGTAAATCTCCGGAGAATCCCAATGCTGCAGACCGACCTGCTTCCCATCGCCGGCCCAGAACGCATGGAACAACCCGGCTGGCTGGATGCCGGCTTCACCGCCGGCTGGCTGCCCGCGTTCCGTCATCGAGGTACGGGCGAGGTGCATGCCAGCCACCTGGAAGATGGTCGACTGGCCTGCACGCACATCCTAGACACCCTGCCCGCGTCCTGGATCGCCGAGCGCGACGCCGAGGGCCGCCCCGGTGCCCTGGTGGCCGACATCCAGGCCGGCTACCTGCGCGGGTCGCGCTTCTACACCCTGGCCGAGCTGCTGCGCTACCCGTCCGACGCCTGATTCTTGCGTCTCTGGCGCCGCCCGGCGGCCAGCGCCCTCGCCCGGCACAATTGCTTTTAGGCGCGGGTTTCGGTCCAATACCGGGCTTTTCCCCGAGCGACGCCCCCCATGCAGAAAAATCAGTACGATCGCGACGAACTCCTGGCCTGCGGCTACGGCGACATGTTTGGCCCGGGCAACGCCCAGTTGCCGGTCCCCAACATGCTGATGATGGATCGCGTCCTGGAGATCAACAGCGATGGCGGCGAACATGGCAAGGGCCAGATGATCGCCGAGCTGGATATCAATCCAGACCTGTGGTTCTTCGCCTGTCACTTCCCTGGTGATCCCGTGATGCCCGGCTGCCTGGGGCTGGACGCGATGTGGCAGCTGGTCGGCTTTTATCTGGCCTGGCTGGGCAACCCCGGCCGCGGCCGCGCCCTGGGTGTGGGCGAAGTGAAGTTCACCGGTCAGGTCCTGCCCACCGCGAAGAAGGTCACCTACCGCATCGACATGAAGCGGGTGATCTCGCGCAAGCTGGTGCTCGGCATTGGCGACGGCATCGTCGAGGTCGATGGCCGGCCGATCTACGAGGCCCATGACCTGCGTGTGGGCCTGTTTACCTCCACCGAAAACTTCTGACCTGACCGGCAAGCCTGCTCCGGCAGGGCACTAGTCCGTCGCCAGCGGCGCGGGCGTGGCGTCCGGGTAGAAGCGGTGGCCCTGGCGCAAGCAGTAGCGCAGCCACTTGAACAGAAAGCGGTTATGCCGCCAGCGGCAGCCCAGCCCCGGGTGCCCCGCGATCGTGTCGATCACCAGGTCCTCGCCGCTGCGCCGGCAGTGACGCCCCAGCACCTCGGCCTGCCGCGCATCGTGGAACAGGCGCACCCGGGCATCCGGCTGCAGGCGCGGTTCATCGCGCCCGGCAAAGGCATAGGTCAGTCGCAGCGTGGTCGTGTACCGCGTGCGCTCCAGCACCTCCAGATGCAGATCCAGCGCCCCCTCGACCCGCGAGACCGAGTGCACCGGCTGACAGTGCAACTCGGGGCACAGACGCCGTATGGACAGGTAGTTCTCCTCGTACATCTCCATCAGCGCCGCGAAGGTCACCGGGCGCGGCTCGAGGTGGGCGGGGGTGCGGGTATCCAGCAACATGCCGCGCAGTCTAACAGCCCCCGGGCAACCACAGGCCAATGTACCCGCAAGGAATAATGTCCGGTTCTGCACGATCGACTTTCCGCCTCGATACAAGCCGAATCCATCGCTTCCGAGGCGCGCGGCACGCAGCGGGTGTCGAAAACCATGCGCAAACCCTTCGCCCGGCACGGGACACCCCGAGCCCTTTTTGGTACCGTCAAACCAGAAGAGAATCCCCGGCGTGCAACCCAAAAGGACTCACGACTTCATGGATATCAGTGTCGTCACGACCCGGCCATTCAACGACCAGAAGCCCGGCACCTCGGGCCTGCGCAAGCGGGTACGGCAGTTCCGGCAGCCTCACTATCTGGAAAACTTCATCCAGAGCATCTTCGAGGCACACCCGAGCCTGTGCGAAGGGGAGCTAATCCTCGGCGGGGATGGCCGCTTCCACAACCGCGAGGCGATCCAGACCATCCTGCGCATGGCCGCGGCCAACGACGTCAAGAAGGTCGCGATCGGCTATGCCGGACTCCTGTCGACCCCGGCCGCCAGCCACCTGATCCGCTCGCGCGGTGCCACCGGCGCCATCATCCTCTCGGCCTCCCATAACGCCGGAGGGCCGGAGGGAGACTTCGGTGTCAAGCTGAACACGGCCAACGGCGGGCCCGCACCGCCCGGCGTCACCGATGCCATCTTCGAGCACAGCAAGTCGCTCACCCATTACCGCATCGCCAGCGGCACGCCGCACGTCGATATCGATCATCTGCACACCACCCATCTCGGCGAGATGTCGATCGAGGTCGTCGACCCCGTGGGTGCCTACGCCGACCACATGGAGACACTGTTCGACCTCGAACGCATCGGCGAACTGCTGCGCTCGGACTTTTTCCGCATGCGCTTCGACGCGATGCATGCGGTCACGGGGCCCTACGCCGAGGAAATCCTGATCAACCGCCTGGGCGCCCCCGCCGAAACCCTGCTGCGTGCGGAACCACTGGCCGATTTCGGCGGACGCCACCCGGACCCGAACCTGGCCCATACCCGCGAGCTGTGCGAGGCCCTGTACGGGCGCAACCCGCCGGACTTTGGCGCGGCCTCCGACGGCGACGGCGACCGCAATCTGATCCTGGGCCCGAATTTCTTCGTCACGCCGTCCGACAGCCTGGCCATCATGGCGGCCAACGCCCACCTGATCCCCGCGTTCTCCAACGGGCTGAAGGGTGTGGCGCGCAGCATGCCGACTAGCCAGGCGGTGGACGTGGTCGCCGAGGCGCTCGGCATCCCCTGCTTCGAGACACCCACCGGCTGGAAATTCTTCGGCAACCTGCTGGACGACGGCCGCATCCGCCTGTGCGGCGAGGAGAGCTTTGGCACCAGCTCCGATCATGTGCGCGAGAAGGATGGCCTGTGGGCCGTGCTGTTCTGGCTGAACCTGCTGGCCGCCCGCCGCCAGTCGGTGGAAGAGATCGTGCGCGATCACTGGCGCGACTACGGTCGCCACTACTACACGCGGCATGACTACGAAGGGCTGGACACCGCCCGCGCCGAACAGGTGATGGCGCGCATCGGCGAACAGCTCTCGAGCCTCCCGGGGCAGTCGCTCGCCGGCATGCGTGTCACGGAGGCGGACGACTTCGCCTACCGCGACCCGGTGGATGGCAGCGTGACCGAGCACCAGGGCCTGCGGGTCCTGTTCGAGGGCGGCGCGCGCATCGTGTTCCGTCTCTCCGGGACTGGCACTGAAGGAGCGACCCTGCGCATCTACATCGAGCAGTACGAGACCCACCCGGAGCACCTGGACCGCGAGCCGCAGGAGCTGCTGCGTCCGCTGATCGAGGCTGCCGTGCGGCTGGGTGACCTGCCGGGCCTGACCGGGCGCGACCAACCCGATGTGATTACCTGACCCGACCTTCAGTCCACCGCTGATGGACATCGTCGCCACCCGGCAGCGCTGGACGCATGGCTATGCGTTCGTGCTGGCCGCCACCGCCTCGGCGGTCGGGCTCGGCAACATCTGGAAGTTTCCCTACATCCTCGGCCAGAACGGCGGCGGCGCCTTTCTGGCCGTGTACCTGCTGACCATTGCCCTGATCGGAATCCCGATCATGATGGCCGAGGTCATGATCGGACGGCGCGGGCGCCGTTCTCCGGGGTACGCGGCACTGGCCGTCGCCCGCGAGGCGCGCGTCCGCGACGCCTGGCAGATGGTTGGCTGGGTCGGGATCATCGCCCTGTTCGTGATCATGACCTTCTACGCCGTGGTCACCGGCTGGGTCTTCTCCTATGTGCCACGGGCCGCCAGCGGGGCCTTCGCCGGGGTAGACGCGCCCGAGGTCATCGCGATCTTCGAAGGCGTTCAGACATCGCTTCCGGGGATGCTGCTGTGGACTACACTGGTCCTTGCGGCGACCTTCGCGATTGTGGCCCTGGGGCTACGCAACGGGCTGGAACGCGGTGTAGCACTGGTGATGCCGCTGCTGTTCGGGCTGCTGCTGGCCGCCATGGTTGGCGGTCTCTGGGTCGGCGACGCCGAAACCGCTCTGGACTTCATGTTCCGCCCGGACTTCTCCGCCCTCGACCGACACAGCCTGCTGATCGCGGTCGGGCACGCGTTCTTTACCATGACCCTGGCAGCCGGCGTGCTGATGATGTTTGGCGCCTATCTTCCCAGGAAAACCTCCATCGCCGGCACGGCCATCGGGGTTGCGATCGCCGACACCGTGATCGCACTGATCGCAGGGGTCGCGATCTTCCCGGTGGTCTTTGGCTATGGCCTCGATCCCGCCGCCGGGCCCGGCCTGATGTTCGAGGCCCTGCCGCTGGCCCTGTCCGCGATCCCGGCAGGGGTCCTGCTCACGACGCTGTTCTTCGTAACGCTAAGCCTGGCGGCCTTCAGCACCATGATCGCGAACGTCCAGGTATTCGTGCACCTGCTGCACGACCACTTCGGCATCTCCAACCTGCAGGCCGCCCTGGGCAGCGCGCTGACCGTCTGGGGTTTCAGCCTGATCACGATATTCTCTTTCACGGGGGCCGGCTGGACCCAGATCGACCTGGTCGTGCTGGGGCGCGAACTGCCGACGCTCTACCACCTGCTGGAACACACGGCCATCAACATCCTGCTGCCGGTCAGCGGCCTGCTGATCGCACTGTTTGCCGGATGGATCCTGCCGGTCGCGATCACCCGCGACGAAATGGGACGGCCCACAGCCGCCTTCCATGTGTGGCGCCTGACCCTGCGCTATATCGCACCGATCGCCCTGCTGACCCTGTTCTGGCAGCTCTCCACGTTCAGCAGCCATCTGCCAATGAACTGACGCGCAACGCCCGGACGCGCCGCGCGACCACCCTGCCCATGCGGCGATGCGCTAACCTCACACTGTAACGGCGACTTCACGTCCACGGGCGCACCCGGGGGGAAGCCCCGTTAGAATGCGCGGATGAATGGCGAGTGGATGATCACCTTCGAGATCGCGGCGACGCTGTTTGCCGGGCTCGGCCTGTTCTTCGTCGGCATTCGCCTGATCAGCGAGCACCTGCGCCAGCTCGCGGACCAGCGCCTGCGGGCACTGGTCGGGCGCGCCACGGGCTCCAACCGGGCGGCCGCGTTCCTCGGCCTAGTCGGCGGGGCGATTACACAAAGCATCCACGCGGTCATCTTTGTGCTGATCTCGCTGGTCACCGCCGGCGTACTCGACGCCCGCCGTGCCCAGCCGGTGATCAACTACGCCAACCTGGGCACCTCGCTGCTGGTCCTGATCGCCGCGCTCGACCTGACCCTGATGGTCTTCATCCTGGTCGGCGTTACGGGGCTGCTGTTCTACTTCGACCGCGACCAGTCCGCACGCCTGCGCCACCTGATCCGAGCCATGCTCGGCATTGGCCTGCTGTTCCTCGGGCTGATGTTCATCAAGGAAGGCGCCAAACCGCTCAGCGAGCTGACCTGGATGACCGGCCTGATGTCGCTGTCGGCGCAGTCCTTGCTGATCGCATTCGCCACCGGCCTGGTGTTTGCGGTGATCGCGCATTCGGCCTCCAGTATCACCATCGTGACGATGGCCCTGGCCGCCAGCGGCGTGATCGATCTCGAATACGGCCTGATGGTCGTCTACGGGGCGAGCTTCGGCACCGGTGTGTCGACCCTGATCCTCGCCGCCTCGCACAAGGGACTGGGCCGCCAGCTGGCGCTTTATCAGTTCATCCTGAAGGGACTGGGTCTGATCCTCCTGCTGCCGCTGTTCTGGATCGAGTTCTACGGCGGCGTCCCGCTGATCGCCTCGGGCCTGGAAGCGCTCGCGATCGGCATCAGCCTGCAGATCGCGCTGGCCTACATCCTCTACCAGGTCGTCTGCGACCTGGCGATGCACCCGGTGCACGGCCCCGTCGCGCGCTTCCTGGAGCGCACCGCACCGCCAACCGAGGAAGAGGCCCTGGGCAAGCCGCATTTCATCTACGCCGGGGCACAGAACGACGCCGGGTCCGCGCTGGTGCTGGTGGAAAAGGAACAGTTGCGCCTGCTCAAGCGACTGCCCGACTACCTCGAAAGCGTGCGCGATGACAGCGACGGTGCCCACCACGAGCGCCTGGCCCTGCACCGCGGCAACCTGCAGGTCACCGAGGCAATCGAGCAATTTCTCGACGAGATCCTTTCCGGTGCCCTGAGCGGGGCCACCCTCGATCATGCGATCGTGCTGAAGAACCGCAATCAGCTGCTGCTGCAGCTGGAAGATACGCTGAACGACCTCGCCACGGAGATCGAGCGCTCGCTCAATGCCGACGCCTCCGCCGAAGCCCGCGCCCTGACCCACAACCTGGTCGAGACCCTGCACATGATGCTGCTGACGCTGACCGACGCGGCGCGCAGCGGGGATGCCGACGACATCGCCCTGCTGCAGTCCCTGACCCATGATCGCTCAGAGCTGATGGATTCCATCCGTCGCCGCCTACTCGCCTCCAGTGATCTCGACGGCAGCGTACGCGAAGCGGTGTTCGGCGCGACTAGCCTGTTCGAGCGGGGCATCTGGGTCTTGCGCCGCTATGCGCTGCTCCTGACGCCGCCGGTGGGGGCCTCCTACGAGGCCGACCCCGCCACCGCCTCCACCAAGTCTTAACGCTATATTCCTGATCAGACGGCGAAGCTTGTTGCCCCGCGCCCTGAGGCTGGGCCTGGTTCGTTATCCGGTGTTTACGTGCCTTCGGTCCGCCACCTGCCAAGCGCTCACTCGCGAGCGCGCCGCGAGGTACTTTCTTGCTTGCCCAAGAAAGTACCCAAAGAAGGGCACCCGGATTCCGCCCGGGAACCTTGCTCCAGGGCCCTCGGGCCGGCGGCGCTGAAACTCGCTGCGCTACGCTCCGCTCAGACAGTCAGCGCCTCTCTTCCGGCCCGAGCACCCTTCCGCAAGGGGCTTCATACGGGGGGATAAGGTCAAAACAACGGCTGTCCTGACGTTCGTGCCAATGGTTGGAGGCAAGGTGTTCCGACATCCTGGGCACGCGCGGCCTTCGGCCCTGGCGTGCCGCGCCCGCGAGCGGGCGCCAGGCCCCATCGTAGGATGTGATGAGCGCAGCGAATCGCATCAGGGTTTCTCCGGCGTCGGAACGGTGCGTTTCGCTGCGCTCAACGCACCCTACAGCTCGGGGCTTAGGACAGGTGCGGGAACACCGCCTGTTTTGACCTTCCCTCCCGATATGAGCCCCTTGTGGAGGGCGTGACAGGCCGGGAGAAGGCGCTGACTGTCTGAGCGGAGCCAAAGGCATAGCGAGTTTCAGCGCCGCCGGCCTGGCGCGTCCGGAGCAAGGTTCCCGGGCGAATCCCGGGCGTGTTTCTTGGGTACTTCTTTGCACGAGCAAAGAAGTAACTCGGGGTGCGCTGGCGAAACAGCGCTTGGCAGGCGGCAAGACGAAGCCACCGTAAACACCGGGTGCCGAACCAGGCCCAGCCTCAAACAGGTGAGTGTCAGGCGAGGAGCGACGCGAGGCGGTCCAGTGCTTCGCGCAGGCGTGACTCGCGCTGGGTGTAGGCGATGCGCAGGTAGCGCTGGCCAGCGCTGGGACTGAAGTCCGTGCCGGGCGTGAGGGCCACGCCTGCCTCGTCGAGGATGCGCGCGCAAAGCGCCTCGGAGTCGTCCCCGTGTGCCGTGCAGTCGGCGTAGATGTAGAACGCCCCATCGGGGCGGGCCTGAACCTCGAGGCCCAGCGCCGGCAGGGCCTCCAGCAGCACCTCACGCCGCGTCTGCAGTTCGCGCACCTGGCGTTGCAGGATCTCCTCGGTCTCGGGGGCGAAGGCCTCGACCGCGGCCGTCTGCGCCATGCTGGCCGGGGCCACGAACAGGTTCTGGGCGATCCTGCGAACCGGGTCGATCCACATCTGTGGGACCACCATCCACCCCAGCCGCCAGCCGGTCATCGCGAAGTACTTGGAAAAGCTGTTGATCACGATGACATCGGGGTGGAAGGCCGCGGCACTGCGCTGCGGCTCGTCGAACAGGATCTGGCCATAGATCTCGTCCACGATTACCAGACCGCCCCGCGCGCGCACGACGTCCACGATGGCGGCCAGACGATCGGCGGACAACCGGGTACCGGTGGGATTCGCGGGTGAACCGAGCAGGATGGCCCGGGTTCGCTCGCCCCAGGCCTGCGCTACTGCCTCGGCAGTCGGCTGGAAGGCGTGCTTGGCGGCCACCGGCAGCCCGACCGGGACCGCCCCGCGCGCCGCGACAAACTGACGGTTACAGGCATAGCCCGGGTCGGGGAGCAGCACTTCCTCACCGGGGTTCACTCCGGCGGCCAGCGCCAGCAGGATCGCGGCAGAGGCCCCCGCCGTGATCACGACGCGCTCGGGGTCGATCTCGGCCTGATGGCGACGGCGGTAGTCGGCCGCGATGGCCTCGCGCAGCTCGCGGGTACCATGCGCCGGGGTATAGCGGGTATCCCCGGCCGCCAGCGCAAGCTCCCCGGCGCGCAGCACCGCGGGGGGCGTGGGAAAGTCCGGTTCACCCACCTCCAGGTGGATGATATCGCGCCCGGCACGCTCGGCCGCCTGGGCGCGCGCCAGGATATCCATCACCCGGAAGGGCTCGACCGCTCGGCCGAACGCGGACAGCGCAGGGGCACTCGGCCCCTCCAGTGATGCCCGGCTCTGATCAGCGGCGGACATGGCGCATCATGCGCTTTCGTTTGCGCTGCTGGCGCGGCGTGAGGGTATTGCGGCGACCGGCATACGGGTTGCGGCCCGAGCGAAACTCCATGCGCAGCGGTGTACCCACCAGCCCCAGATGCTTGCGGAAGAAGTTCTCCAGGAAGCGCTTGTAGCTGCCCGGCAGGGCATCGGTCTGGTTGCCATGGATCACGATGACCGGGGGATTCTGCCCGCCCTGATGGGCGTAGCGCAGCTTGATGCGGCGACCGCTGACCAGCGGTGGAGCATGCTCGGCGACGGCACTCTCCAGCAAGCGGGTCAGCTCGGGGGTCGAGACCTTGGCGAACGCACTGGTATGGGCCTCCTGCACATCTTCGAGCAGGTGCCCCACATTGGTGCCATGCAGGGCGGAGATCAGCCGCAGCCGGGCAAAATTGACGAAGCCGAGGCGCCGATCCAGGTCGTCGCGCACGCGCTCGCGTTCCTCCGGCGCCATGCCGTCCCACTTGTTCACCGCGAGTACCAGCGCGCGTCCGGAGTCGATCACCAGGCCCAGCAGGTGAGCATCCTGCTCCGAAAGCCCGGCCTGGGCATCCATCACCAGGATCACGACATGCGCGGCCTCGATCGCCTGCAGCGTCTTGATCACGCTGAACTTCTCGATGACCTCGTGTACACGCGCCCGGCGCCGCACCCCCGCCGTATCGATCAGGGTGTAATCCTGCCCATCGCGCGAGAACGGGACAAAGATGGAATCACGAGTGGTACCGGCGACATCCGTGGCCACCACGCGCTCGTCGCCGAGGATGCGATTGACCAGCGTGGATTTGCCGACATTCGGGCGCCCGACAATGGCCACGCGGATGCCCGGCCAGTCGTCCAACGCGGCCTGCTGCGAGGCCTCGTCCAGTCCGTCCTCCGCGGCCTCCTCCGCTGCACCCTCGGCTGCTTCGGCCTCGCGCCGCTCGGCGGCCACGGCCCGCCGGACCTTCTGCATCAGGCCCTTGATGCCACGACCATGGGCTGCGGCAATCGACGTGATCTCGCCCATGCCCAGGGTATAGAACTCGGCGCTCACGGCGTCGGCATCCAGGCCGTCGGTCTTGTTCACCACGACCCGGGCCTTGACCCCGGCCGAACGCAACTGGTCGGCGATCGCCTGGTCCTGCGGCGTCAGGCCATCGCGCGCATCCACCAGGAACAGGACATGGTCCGCCTCCGCGACGGCCCGCTGGGTCTGCTCGGCCATCGCCCGGTCCATCTCGGCACCCTCGCCCGACAGACCACCGGTATCCACCACCAGGTAGGGGAAGTCGCCCACCTTGCCGATGCCGTACTGGCGATCGCGGGTCAGGCCGGCGACATCGGCCACCAGCGCATCACGCGAGCGCGTGAGCTGATTGAACAGGGTCGACTTGCCGACATTGGGTCGGCCGACCAGGGCAATGACAGGGATCATCAGGCAACGCTACCGCAACAGCTGGATCCGGGGGTACGTGCCAGCGACGCTCATTCCCCGGAGTCCAGACGCGGATTGACCGCGGTGAGCCGACCGTTGTCGGTCACCACGTAGAGGATGTCGTCCACCAGCACAGGGCGGGTCACGACCGCGCCGGAGCTCGCCCGCAGACGGGCCACGATGCGGCCGTCCTCGAGGTGGAACCAGTGCAGGTAGCCTTCGTAGTCGCCGACGATGGCGTAATCACCCACCACGACCGGGGCCGTGACGCCGCGCAGGCGCAGCTGCTCGCTCTGCCAGAGATCGGCGCCATTGCGCGGATCAAGCCCCCACAGGTGGCTCTCGGCATCGGTGACCGCGAGGACGTTCGCCTCGTTCGTCACATCCCCACCCTGATAGGACGAGAAGTCGCGGGCCCAGAAGATTTCGCCGGAATTCAGGTCGATGGCGGCCAGACGCCCCTGATAGCCGGATGCGATCGCCGCACCCTGATAGATCGGCATGTAACCGTCGACATCGACCATGCGCTCCACCTCCGAGCGGCCGGTCGGGATGCCGAGCGTCGTCTCCCACAGTACGTTGCCGCGCTCCCGCCCGAGCATTACCACACGCCCGTTATCGAAGCCGGTAAGTACGCGCCCGGCCGTCATCTGGGGCCGATGCGCACCGCGCAGGCTCAGCGAGGGCGTGGTCCGCAGCGCGGTCCACTGCGTGGCGCCGGAGGCCGCATCCAGGGCATGCACGCGACCATCGTTGGTGCGCGCAATCACAACACCCGAGGCGACGTCCGAAATCGCCACGACCTCGCTGGACAGACGCGAGCGCCAACGCTCGCCATCACCCTGCAGATCCACCGCGATAGCCTCGCCATCCAGAGTGCCGACCACCGCGATCTCGTCGCCCACACCAACACCCGCCGACACCCGGGCGTCGTCCAGGCGTACGCGCCAGCGCTGGCTCCCGGTTTCCGGATTCAGCCCGGAGACGCGGCCATCGGCATCGACCATCACCAGCATGTCGTCGACCACCCCCGGATAGACCTGCCAGAGGAAGCGCTCACCGCCGCTCCCGACCGAGCGCGACCACAGCTGCTCCGGCTGCGCCTCCGCCTCGAATTCGGGCAGATCGGCCGGGGGCTCCGTGGTATCGCGTTGCCACAGGCCACAGGCACTCAGCGACAGCATGAGCGCACCGGCAATCAGCAGGCGCACGGCGGTCTTCGTCGGGGCAGACACGGACATGGGAGGTCAGTTCCTTTAGGCCGAGAGCTCTTCGTACTTCAGGCTCAGGTATTCGGGTGTATGGCCATGGTCAAGCGCTTCGCGATAGCGCTCGCGGGCCAGGTCGCGATCCCCGCGCGCCCGCGCGAGGTCGCCTTCCAGTTCCAGGCGCAGGCCGCGAAACGCATCGCGGCGCACGTCGCCAAGGGCCGATTCGGCATCGTCATACTGCTCCGCCAGAATCATCTGCCGCGCCATGCGCAGGGTGAGCAGTTCGCGGTAACCCCGATCCGGCGCAGCATCACGCGCCGAGCGCAAGGCCTCTATGGCCGCCTCGTGGTCGCCCTCGGAGACCGCCAGGTCTGCGCGGAAGATCCAGGCCAGCGAGCGATACGGCGTACCCCGGCCCTGCTCGATCAGCTGGTCGGCCAGCTCCATCGCACGGGCGTTGTTGCCGGTCTGCGCCGCGCCCTGCATAGCGATATACATGTCGGAGGCGCCGGCCGCGCGCTCGTCCTGGTGGCCACTCCACCAGTTCCAGCCGATCAGGCCGCCAATGCCCAGCACCAGACCGGCAATGATGGCGATGGCATTATCCGACCACCATTGTTTGATGCGTTCGGCTTTTTCTTCGTCGGTGAGGTAGCTCATCGTCCTCTTGATCCTTCGGTTGCGGTACGCGCCTTGACGTTCGTCAGGCGGCGGACGCGTGCAGGGCCTGTTCCAGATGGCGCGCGAGTTCCTCGCGCGGTACGGCAGTTTGTTCGGCTCCGGGCGATCTTAACGGCTTCACCGTCACGGTGCCCGCGGCGTGTTCGTCAGTTCCGAGCACCAGGGCAAAATGGGCGCCCAGCCGATCCGCCCGTTTCATCTGCGACTTGAAGCTGCCGCCCCCGCAGTGCTGGACCAGCCGCAGCCCGGGCAGTTCGCTGCGCAGCCGCTCGGCCAGCTCCAGCGCGGGCCCCACCAGCTCGTCACCGCCCACGACCAGGTAGGCATCCGGCCCCGGCGGCTGCGGTGCATCTTCCCGGGCCTCCAGCAGCGCGACCAGGCGCTCCAGCCCCATGGCCATGCCAATGGCCGGGGTGCCACGCCCCCCCAGCTGTTCCACCAGGCCGTCATAGCGCCCGCCGGCGCAGACCGTGCCTTGCGCCCCGAGGTCGTCGGTAATCCACTCGAACACGGTGTGCGTATAGTAGTCCAGACCGCGCACCAGCCGCGGGTTATGGACGTACTCGATACCCAATGCATCCAGGTGCGCGCACAGGCTGTCGAAATGCGTGCGCGACTCGGGATCCAGGTGATCCATCAGGCTCGGCGCGTTCGCCACCACGGCGCGCGTCTCCGGGTGCTTGCTGTCGAGGATGCGCATGGGGTTGTCGTGCAGCCGCCGCAGCGCCTCCTCGTCCAGCGAATCCCGATGCTGCTCAAAGTAGGCGATCAGCTGGTCCCGGTACTGGGCGCGGCTTGCCGGCGTCCCCAACGTGTTCAGCTCGAGGCGCACATTTTCTAGGCCCAGCAGCTTCCAGAGCCGGGCGGTCATGGCAATCATCTCGGCGTCCACATCCGGGCCCTGCAGCCCGAACACCTCGACACCCACCTGGTGAAACTGCCGGTAGCGACCCTTTTGCGGGCGCTCGTGCCGGAACATCGGGCCCAAATACCAAAGGCGCTGAACCTGGTTGTGCAGCAGGCCGTGCTGGATCCCGGCGCGCACGCAGGAAGCGGTGCCCTCGGGCCGCAGGCTCAGGCTGTCGCCATTGCGGTCCTCGAAGGTATACATCTCCTTTTCGACGATGTCCGTGACATCACCGATCGAGCGCTTGAAGAGCTCCGTCGCCTCGACCACCGGCATCCGGATCTCCTGATAGCCATAGCCATCCAGAAGGCCACGCAGGCCGTCTTCCAGTTGCTGCCAGACGTGGATCGACTCGGGCAGGATGTCGTGCATCCCGCGAATGGATTTGATCGCTTTCATGTTGCCTTTGTGGACTCGGGACCGGCCTGCCCAGGGCGCGTAGCCGGCGTCGAAAGATCAGGGTTCGAGGTCGAAGCGTGCGGTGCGGTCTCCCCGGACATGGGGCTCGAAGTCAAAGGGCTCGCCATCCAGGGTCAGTTCGACGCCCCGGGCATTCCCCAGGACCACACGCCCGGGAAGCGTGAGTTCCAGTTCCTCACGGTCGCCGCTGCTCAGCACACCGGTAAACACGACCTCGTCGTCCGCATTGCGAATCTCAAGCCAGGAAGTCTCGCTGACCTCCAGCACCAGTCGGTACAGGCCGTCGCGATCGGCCTCTCCACCATTCGGTGCGGCCGCATCCTCGTCCTGGCCCTGGGCCACGGCGGCACCACCGGTCAGTAACGTCATTTCCGACACCGGGCCGGACGTCGAGGATTCGGCCGCCTCTTCAGTGGAGGTCTCGTCGGTCGCCGTGTCCTCTGCGGGCACCGGCTCGGCCAGCGTGTCCATCGCGGGTTCCGGGTCCTGTTCTGCACCAGCCTCACTGACCTCGGGATCCGTCTCCGCAGCCCTCGGCGCCTCGGGCTCGGGTTCCGCTTCCTCGATCAACGACGGCGGCGCACTCAATTCATCATCCGGCGCGCGGGCGGCGGCATCCTCGGACGGGACACTGCGATCGTCTTCCAGCCATCCCAGAGACGGGAATGACGGCGTACCGCCGCCGCGCTCGGACCACGCGTAAACCCCCAGACCCAGTAGCGCCAGCAGGAGCAGAAAGGTCAGCCAGTACGGCGCACTGGAACGCCGCCGCCTCTTGCTCCGGGCCGAGGCCGTAGCCACCGCCCGCAGCTCCGGCTCGGTCAGGCCATGGCCCTCGAAGGCGCGCAGCCAGGGATCGGCGTTCACCCCCAACTCGCGCGCACAGGCCCGCAGATAGCCCCGTACATAGGCCGGGGCCATGTGGTCAAACCGGTTCGCCTCCAGGTCTTCCAGCGTCCCGCGACCGAGGTGGATCCGGTGTGCCAGCGTGGCGGTATCCAGACCGGCGGCCTCGCGCGCGCGGCGCAGGCTATTGCCGGGCTCGCCCTCCCCACCCTCGGGGTCGGGAGGCGGGGGCTGATCCCGAGTCGTCAGCCCACTTGCAGCGGGAAACTCCGGGGCCGCATGGGGGTCATCGTCCGTGGTTCGTAACGGTTCCATCTCGGAAACGGAATCGTCGACTTCCTCGACCCGGCCCAGACCCGGCTCCTTGTCATCACGCGGCTCAGCCACCATTGCGCTCCATGTCTTCCAGGCGGACCAGCTCCATGCTGTCCGGGTACTGACGCCGCAGGCGTTCCGCGCAGTCGTTCGCCGCACGCCGGTTACCGAGCGCCAGTTCCGCCCGATAGCAGAGGAACAGCGTCTCGGAACTTTCCACACCCAGCCCTTCCAGGCGTTGCAGGAATGCCCTTGTCTGCATCGGGCGGTCGTCTTCGTAGGTCAGGCTTGCCATCTCCAGGAGGGCACGCGGGTACTGCGGGTTGATCCGCAGCGCCTCGCGCAGCTTCTCCTCGGCGCGTTCCGTCTGCCCGGCATCGGCGAAGCACACCCCGGAGTTCATCAGCGCAATCTCGCGCTGGTCGTAATCCGGATTGTCGATCGCCTTGGCAAACAGCTCCTGCGCCTCGTCAAAGGCCTCGCGCCGGCACAACAGGGCCCCAAGGCTGGTCTGCACGTAGGGGTTGCCATCGTCTCGACGCAGTGCCCGACGGTAGTGCTCTTCCGCGCGCTCATGCGCACCCCGGCGTTCGTAGACATTGGCCATGCCCAGATTGGCGAGCGGATGGTTCGGATCGAACTCCAGCGCCCGCTTCAGATTGCGCTCGGCCTGGTCGACCTCCCCCTCGCGCAGATACCCGATACCCAGCTCGGCGTTGACCTCCGCGGCCTCTGCGCGTTCTCCGGTTACCTCGCGCTCGGCCATCGCCGCGCATCCTCCGAGGGCCAGCCCCAGCAGTACCACGACGGCCGGGCGCCCCCAGCGAAGCCCCATCAAGAGGCCCTCCGCGGGCGCTCAGGCAGTTCGGCGTGCAGACGAATCATGCGCATCCCCCGGTTGGTACGGTCTTCCACCTGCCCCACCAGCTGTCCGCAGGCAGCATCGATGTCATCGCCACGCGTGCGTCGCACCGTGGTGACATAACCCGCCTTCTGCAGCTGACGCTCGAAACGCTCGATATCCGCTTCCGCAGGACGGTCGAAAGGCGCACCGGGAAACGGATTGAACGGGATCAGATTGATCTTGCCCGGGATGCCCCGCAGCACGCCGGCCAGCTGATTGGCATGTTCGGGGCGGTCATTCACGCCGGCCAGCAGCACGTATTCGAAGGTCACGCCACTGTGCGCGCCCGTCGCCTCGACATAGCGCCGGCAGCTCTCCATCAGGCGCGCGATCGGGTACTTGCGATTGATCGGGACCAGGCGGTCGCGCAGCTCGTCGTTCGGGGCATGCAGGCTGACCGCCAGGGCGACATCGGTGTCCTCGCTGAGGCGGTCCAGCGCCGGCACCAGCCCGGAGGTCGACAGCGTCACCCGCCGACGGCTGAGGCCATAGGCGTTGTCGTCGGTCATCAACTGACAGGCCGCCACAACGGCATCGTAGTTGGCCAGTGGCTCGCCCATGCCCATCAACACCACATTGCTCACCGCGCGTTGGCGGCCCTCCGGTGCCGGCAGGCGCTGCATCGCCAGCCAGACCTGGCCGATGATCTCGGCGGCCGTCAGGTTGCGGTTGAAGCCCTGCTGAGCGGTCGAACAGAAGGTACAGTCCAGCGCGCAGCCGACCTGCGAAGAGATGCACAGAGTGCCGCGTCCGGATTCGGGAATGAAGACGGTCTCGATCGCGTTGCCATCCGCCAGACGCAGCACCCATTTCACGGTGCCGTCACCGGAGGCCTTCTCCAGCGCGATCTCGGGCAGGGCGATCTCGGTTTCGCGCGCCAAGCGCTCGCGCAGATTGCGCGAAACATCCGTCATCGCGTCAAAGTCGGTGACCCCGCGCTGATGCATCCACTTGACGAGCTGAGTGGCACGAAAACGCGGCTCACCCCACTGCGCCAGCAGCTCGGTGAGCTGACTGCGGCTGTAACCCAGCAGATTCAGAGGTGTAGAGGTTTCCGCTGCCATGCTCGCGACCAGTTAAAAACACCCCCTAGTGTACTGCGCAAGGGGGATGCCTGCCTACGGGGCCCGGCGGGACCCGCGAGGGCCCCCGTAGCAGGGAGAAAAGGCGCCGCCGCGACGGGGACCGCGCCCTTTCCCGACCGGCGCTTAGCGGGTGCGCGGACAGACGCCGTCGTTGCCGAAGAAGAACTCGATCTCGCGCGCGGCGGTTTCCGCGGCGTCCGAGCCGTGGACGGCGTTCTCGTCGATGGAGGTCGCGAAGTCCGCACGGATCGTGCCCGGGGCCGCGTCCTTCGGGTTGGTCGCACCCATGATTTCACGGTTTTTTGCGATCGCGCCCTCGCCCTCGAGGACCTGCACCATCACCGGACCGGAGATCATGAACTCCACCAGATCGTTGAAAAACGGGCGCTCCTTGTGCACATCGTAGAAGCCCTCGGCCTGCTCGCGGCTCAGCTGCATCATGCGCGCGGCTACGACTTGCAGGCCGGCTTTTTCGAAACGGCTGTAGATTTCGCCGATCACATTCTTGGAAACGGCATCCGGCTTGATAATGGACAGGGTACGTTCTGCGGCCATGTTGGCTCTCCTGACTAAGGTTGAATAAACGGGGGCTATCCTGCGGCGCAAACGCGAGAACCCGCCAGACGGCGGGCTCCAGGCAGGAACAGCGTGCGGCGCGTAGTGTAGGCAAACTCGCGCCCGCATGCACGCAGGCCGAGCCCGCCGCCAGCATCAGGCGTGCGCGGGCTTGCGGAACTCCACCTGCTTCCAATATCCGAACAGGCTGGCGGGGGCCACCATCGCCGGTTCCTGACCGGTCACGTTCACGAAGTCCTCGAACTCCATGTCCGGTCGGAAGCCGACCGCGCGCGACAACGGGCGCAGACAGCGCTCGAACCCGCGCAGCAGCCACTGCCTAGATGCGAAGTGGTTGATCACCAGGATCTGCCCGCCCGGACGGCAAACGCGCCACATCTCGGCAAACAGCCGATCCGGGTTGGGCACCACGGTGGCGACATACATCGCGACCACCGCATCAAAGCTGCTGTCGGCGAACGCAAGCTGCTCGGCGTCCATCTCGCACAGGCCGGAGACCGCGGGGAGCCCACCATTCAGGCGGCCCCGTGCGACATTCAGCATCTCGCGCGAGACGTCGATCCCGACGATCTCGCAGTCGTCCGGATAGTCCGGCAGCGAGAGTCCGGTACCCACACCCACCTCGAGTATGCGCTTGCCGGACAGCGGCGCCAGGGTCTCCTGGGCGCGTTCGCGACCGGTTGCGAACACCCGCCCGAAGGTGGCGTCGTAGTGGCGGGCGTAGCGCTTGTAGCTCTTGCGGATACTGACCAGATCCATGCCGTTACGTCCCGAATACCGATGGCCGGGCACCCAAGGGTGCCCGTTGCGTGACGGAGCCCAGATCAGGCCTCGGACTCGACCGCTTTCATGCTCAGGCGGATGCGCCCCTGCTTGTCTACTTCCAGCACCTTCACGGTGACCGAGTCGCCCTCGGACAGGAAGTCCGCCACGTTCTCCACCCGCTCGTCGGAGATCTGCGAGATGTGCACCAGGCCATCACGGCCCGGCAGGATGGAGACAAACGCCCCGAAGTCCATGATCTTCGCGACCTTGCCGGTGTACTGACGGCCGACCTCGATGTCGGCGGTCAGCTCCTCGATACGGCGCTTGGCCTCGAGGCCGGCGGCCTGGTCAGTGGAGGCGACCTTGACCGTGCCATCGTCCTGGATGTCGATCGTCGCACCGGTCTCCTCGGTCAGGGCACGAATCGTCGCCCCGCCCTTGCCGATCACGTCGCGGATCTTGTCCGGGTTGATCTTCATGGTGATGAAGCGCGGCGCGTGCGAAGACATCTCCTCGCGGTGGCTCGGCAGCACCTCGTTCATGCAGCCGAGGATATGCATCCGGCCCTCGCGCGCCTGCGCCAGCGCCTGCTCCATGATCTCGCGGGTAATCCCGTCGATCTTGATGTCCATCTGCAGCGCGGTCACACCATTGGTGGTACCGGCCACCTTGAAGTCCATGTCGCCGAGGTGATCCTCGTCGCCCAAGATGTCCGACAGCACGGCGAAGCGCTCGCCTTCCTTGATCAGGCCCATCGCGATCCCCGCGACCGGGGCCTTCAGCGGCACGCCCGCATCCATCAGTGCCAGCGAGGTACCACAAACGGACGCCATGGAGCTGGACCCATTGGACTCGGTGATCTCGGAGACCACGCGCACCACATAGGGGAACTCTTCGACCTTCGGCATTACGGCCGCCACCCCACGCTTGGCCAGGCGCCCATGCCCGATCTCGCGGCGCTTGGGCGAGCCAACGAAACCGGTCTCGCCGGTGCAATAGGGCGGGAAGTTGTAGTGCAGCATGAAGCGGTCACGGCGCTCGCCCTCGATCGCATCGATCACCTGGGCGTCGCGATCCGTGCCCAGCGTGGCCACGACCAGCGCCTGAGTCTCGCCGCGGGTAAACACCGCCGAGCCGTGCGTACGCGGAAGCACGCTGGTCTGGACGCCGATCGGGCGTACGGTCTTGTTGTCGCGTCCGTCGATACGCGGATTGCCATCCAGAATGCGGTCGCGCACCAGGCGGTACTCGAGATCGTGGAATGCCGTCTTCACGTCTTCCGCGCTCGGCCCGGACTCGTCTTCACTGGCGATCGCGTCGACGGCCTGGCTGCGCAGCTCGCTAATGCGCTGGGTACGCGCCTGCTTCTCGGCGATCTGATAGGCCTCGACGAGGTCGTTGCCCACGGCCTCCTTGACGCGGTCTTCCAGCGACGCCTCGGACGGCGGTGCCTGCCAGTCCCAGGCCGGCTTCCCGGCCTCGGCCGCCAGTTCCTTGATCGCCTGGATCGCGGCCTGCATCTGCTCGTGGCCGAACATCACCGCGCCCAGCATCGCCTCCTCGGAGAGCTCGCTGGCCTCCGATTCGACCATCAACACGGCATGCTCCGTGCCCGCCACGACCAGGTCGAGATCGGAGTCTTCCAGGGCGCTGTAGGTCGGGTTCAGCAGGTACTCACCGGCACGATAGCCGACGCGCGCGGCCCCGATCGGTCCCGCGAACGGGACACCGGACAGCGCCAGCGCGGCGGAGGCGCCCAGCAGGGCGGGGATATCGGGATCGACTTCGGGGTTGATCGACATGACCGTGGCCACGATCTGGGTCTCGTTCTTGAAACCCTCGGGGAACAACGGGCGGATCGGACGATCAATCAGGCGCGAGGTCAGCGTTTCCTTTTCGTTCGGACGCCCTTCGCGCTTGAAGAAACCACCCGGGATCTTGCCGGCGGCGTAGGTCCGTTCCTGATAATTCACGGTCAGCGGGAAGAAGTCGCGACCTGGCTCGGCCTCCTTGCGCGCGACGGCGGTCACCAGGACCACGGTCTCGGCCATGTTGACGAGGACGGCGCCACTGGCCTGGCGGGCGATGTCACCGGTCTCGAAGGTGACGGTATGGTTTCCGTACTGGAACGACTTCTTGTGTGCCACGTTATATCCCGTTTCCCGTAATGCGTGCATCGGTCTTGCTTGCGATGGGCCGACCAGCGCCCCTGCGCGGCCGCCCCTGAAACTGAACGGGCCCGCACCAGTGGCGCGGGCCCGTTGTGCCTGCCTTAGCGGCGCAGGCCAAGCTCCTGAACCAGGGCCTGATAGCGGTCCTGGTCATTACGCTTGAGATAGGTCAGCAGCTTGCGCCGCTGGCTGACCATCTTCAGCAGCCCGCGACGCGAGTGGTGGTCCTGCTTGTGCTTTTCAAAATGCCCCATCAGATGCTGGATGCGGGCCGTGAGCAGCGCGACCTGGACTTCCGGCGAACCGGTGTCGTTGGCATCGCGCTTGTGCTTCTCGACGATGGCCGATTTTTCTTCGGTAGTGAGCGACATGAAAACCTGACTCCTGAGATTACTTGACCGTTAATCGACCAGTGGCGCTGGCGATAGGCGCGCAATGTTAGCACGACGTACCGGCCTTGAATAGAAAGAACCGCGGCGTCGTCAGGACGCCGCGACAAACAGGCGGCGGGGCCGCACCCGGCCGTCCGGTTCGCGCGACCCCACCGCCAGAAAGCCGCCCTCGGCGTCATACACCCGCACCAGCGGCCAGCCAGTTTCGGCCTCGGCCGGCGCGCCTTCTGCACCCGGGGTCTGGGACTCGATCGCCTCGGCACCCGCTGCGTGGCCATGGCGCATGGCCGCGCTGGCCTGTGCATTGAGGGAAACCGAGGGCCAGTGCCCTAGCGCCGTTTCCGGGGCCTGCAGCATAGCCTCGATCGCGGCCGCACCACCCGCTTCGAATGCGGCCTCCACCTGCTCCATCGTTACCATCGCGGCGGCCTCGAATGGGCCGTGCCCGATGCGCCGCAGGCTGTCGACCGCCGCCCCGCAACCCAGCGCATGCCCGATGTCGGCCACCAGGGAGCGTACATAGGTGCCCTTGCTGCAGCGCACATCGATGCGCAGCCGCTCGGGCGCGATGGCTTCGATCGACAGGGCATGGATCTTCACGGGCCGCGGCGGGCGCTCGACCTCCACGCCCCGGCGCGCCAGCTCATAGAGCCGCTTGCCATCGTGCTTGAGGGCCGAGACCATCGGCGGCACCTGCTCCTGCGCCCCGCTGAACCGCCGCTCCAGCGCCCGCAGCTGCTCCGGCTCGATGGCCGGCACCGGCGCCTCGCGGATGACCGCGCCATCGAGATCCGCACTATCGGTCTCGACCCCCAGCTGCGCCTCCGCGATGTAGTGCTTGTCGGCGTCCAGCAGCCAGCCCGAGACCTTGGTCGCCTGACCGAAACACAACGGCAAAAGGCCGGTCGCACGCGGGTCCAACGCCCCGGTATGACCGGCCTTCTTGGCCTGCAACAGGTACTTCACGCGCCCCAGGATCTGGGTAGAACTCGGCCCGCGGGGCTTGTCCAGCAGCAGAATACCGTCGACCTCGCGACGTGCGCGCGCCATCAAGGAAACCGGCCGGGATCAGGCCTCGCGGCCCGGGTCCTTCGGGTCCTCGGACCCACCATTGTCACCGCTGTCGCCCCCATCCGAATCGGCATGATGCGCGCGATCCTCGGCCAGGGCCTGATCGATCAGAGAAGACATACGAGCCCCGCGCTCCGGCGTGTCGTCGTAGACAAACCGCAACTGGGGCACGCTACGCAGCCGCATCCGCTGACCGAGCGCACGGCGCAGGAATCCTGCCGCGTGATTCAGTCCCTGCTGTGCCTCGCGGCCTTTCTCCTCGCCACCCAGCTGGGTAAAGAACACCTTGGCATGGGCGAGATCCCGCGAGACCTCGACATCCGCCAGCGTAATCATCCCCACGCGCGGGTCCTTGACCTCCAGACGGATCAGTTCCGCCAGCTCGCGCTGGATCTGGTCACCGACCCGATCGGAACGATGGAAGTCGCGATTCCCGGGCATCAGAGGCTCCGAGCCACCTCGACGCGCTGGAAGACCTCGATCTGGTCACCGGCCTTCACGTCGTTGTAGTTCTTCACCGCGATACCGCACTCGGTACCGGCCTTGACCTCGTTCACGTCATCCTTGAAGCGACGCAGGCTCTCGAGTTCGCCTTCGTAGATCACCACGTTGTCGCGCAGCACGCGGATCGGGTTGCCCCGCTTGACCGCACCCTCGACCACGAGACAGCCGGCGACCTGGCCAAAGCCGGAGGCCTTGAACACATCGCGCACCTCGGCGAGGCCCACGACCTCTTCGCGGATCTCGGCCGACAGCAGACCCGACAGCGCCTGCTTCACGTCGTCGATCGCCTCGTAGATCACCGAGTAATAACGCACGTCGATCTCGTTCTCGGCGGCCAGGCGCTTGGCGCCCGCATCGGCACGCACGTTGAACGCGATCACGATCGCCTCGGAGGCCATCGCCAGGTTGAGGTCGGACTCGGAGATCCCGCCGACACCGGCGGAGACCACCTTCACGCGCACCTCGTCGGTGGACAGCTTGATCAGCGACTCTCGCAGGGCCTCGGCCGAGCCCTGAACATCCGCCTTGATCAGGATGTTCACGGTCGCGATCTCGCCTTCCTGCATCTGGTTGAAGATGTTCTCCAGCTTGGCTGCCTGCTGCGCGGCCAGCTTGCGTTCGCGCTGTTTGGCGTCGCGGTGCTCGGCGACCTCGCGGGCGGTCTTGTCGTCCGCAACCACCAGAACCTCGTCCCCGGCCTCCGGCACACCGGACAGACCCAGGACCTCGACCGGCATGGACGGACCGATCTCCTTCACCGACTTTCCGGTGTCGTCGAACATTGCCCGCACGCGACCGTATTCCTTGCCCGAGAGCAGGATATCGCCATGCTTCAGCTTGCCGGACTGGACCAGGATGGTCGCCACCGGGCCACGCCCCTTGTCCAGGCGCGACTCGATCACCACGCCCCGCGCAGGGCCCTCGGCCGGGGCCTTCAGTTCCATCACCTCGGCCTGCAGGCCCAGGGCCTCCAGCAGCTGGTCGATGCCCTCGCCGGTATGCGCCGAGACGTTGATGAACTGCGTATCGCCACCCCAGGCCTCGGGGATCACTTCGTGCTGGGCGAGATCGTTCATCACGCGCTCGGGTTCGGCCTCCGGCTTGTCGATCTTGTTCACCGCGACCACGATCGGGACGCCCGCCGCCTTCGCGTGCTGGATCGCCTCGAGCGTCTGCGGCATTACGCCGTCATCCGCTGCCACTACCAGGATCACGATGTCGGTGGATTGCGCGCCACGGGCACGCATCGCGGTAAACGCGGCATGCCCCGGGGTATCCAGGAAGGTCACGCCGTCGTGGCCATTGTCCACGTGGTAGGCACCGATGTGCTGGGTAATACCCCCAGCCTCGCCCGAGGCGACCTTCTCCTTCCGGATGTAGTCCAGCAAAGACGTCTTGCCGTGGTCGACGTGACCCATCACGGTGACGACCGGCGGGCGCGCCTTGGCCTCCGCCGTCTGCTCCAGACCGGTGTCGATCTCGTCCTCGACCGAGGTCTCCTTCGCCGCGACCGGCGTGTGGCCCATCTCCTCGACCACCAGCATCGCAGTGTCCTGGTCAATGGACTGGTTGATGGTCGCCATCACGCCCATACCCATCAGGGCCTTGATCAGCTGTGGCGCCTTGATCGCCATCGCCTGGGCCAGTTCGGAGACCGTGATCGTCTCCGGCACCTCGACCTCGCGGACAACCGGCGCGGTCGGCTTGGCAAAACCATGCTTGCTCGCAACGGCCTGCGCGGCGGCGGACTGCGCCTTGCGGCCCTCGCCCTTCTTGCGCCGACCACGACGATCCCCAGCGACATGCAGCTCTTTGCGGTCGTCCTTGCGCGTCTTGCGACCCTTGCCGGCGCCGGCCGCGGTCTTGCCGGCTTCGGCCTCGGCGGTGGCCTGACGCTGGGCCGCCTCGCGCTCGAGGCGTGCCTGTTCTTCTTTCTCGCGCTTGGCCTCCTGAGCCTCCAGTTCCTTCTGGCGGCGCTTCTGGCGTTCGCCACGCTCGACCTCTTCCTGCTTGCGCGCCTCCAGCGCCTTGCGCTGGGCATCGCGTTCGGCCTCGACCTGCAAGGCAAGCTGTTCGGTCCGGCTCAGCGGGCGCTTCGGCTTAGCCGGGGTCGGCTCGGGTTCGGGTTCGGGCTCAGCCTCGGGTTCCGGTGCTTCGGCCTCTTCGCTGGCCTCAGCCTCAACCGGTTCTTCCGCAGCAGCCTCGACTTCAGGGGCGGCGGGCTCCTCGACCTCGACTTCCTCCGGCTTGGGCTCCTCGGCCACCGGCTCAGCCGGGACTTCCTTCGGAGTCGGGGTCGGTTCGGCGGTCGGCTCCGGGGTCGGCACAGCTTCGACCTCGACCGGGGCTTCGGTCGGGGCCTCGACGGGCTCCTCGGCTGGCTTGCGCTTGATCGTGCGCTTCTTTCGCACCTCAACATTGACCGTCTTGGAGCGTCCGGGCCCGGAGCTCACCTTCAGGGTCTGGGCCTGGGCGCGCCGTTTGAGCGTCACGCGGCCACCCTCACTCTCCCCGTGCGACTGCCGGAGGTGATCGAGCAGCTTGCGCTTCTCGGCATCGGTGATGGCCGCTTCCGGGCCATCCACCTCGACGCCCGCCTCCTTGAGCTGCTCCATGAGGCGGTCTACCGGCTTCCCAACCGATTCCGCGAATTGCTGCACTGTCATTTGCGCCATGGCGCCTTACCTCCATTCCATATTCTTTTCAGGCCAGCCGACGGCCTGTCACACGGGCTTCGCGATTCTTCGTCCGGGGTTATTCCCCGGTTTCAAACCACGGGGCGCGCGCCGTCATAATCAGCTCGGACGCCTCTTCCGTGCTCAATCCGGTCATTTCGACCACGTCGTCGGCTGCCTGCTCCGCGAGGTCCTCCATGGTGCAGACACCATGCGAGGCCAGCTTGTTGGCCACGCCCTGGGTCATGCCGTCCATGTTCAGCAGGTCCTGCGCGGGCTGGTAGTTCTCGCCGCCCGCGATCGCTCGGGTCAGCAGGGCGTCGCTGGCGCGGCTGCGCAGCTCGCCCACGATGTCCTCGTCGAACTCCTCGATCGCCAGCAGTTCGGCCTCGTCGACATACGCCACCTCGTCCAGCGTGCTGAAGCCCTCCTGCACCAGGATGCCGGCCACTTCCTCATCCACATCCAGCGCCTCCATAAAGAAGGTCACTAGCTGCTGGGCCTCGGCCTCGCTCTTCTCGGCCGCCTGCTCCTCGGTCATTACGTTCAGCTCCCAGCCAGTCAGCTGGGAGGCCAGGCGGATATTCTGTCCGCCACGGCCGATGGCCAGGGAGAGTTTGTCTTCTTCGACCGCAATGTCCATCGACTGCTTGTCCTCGTCCACCACGATCGACAGGACCTCGGCCGGGGACATCGCGTTGATCACGAACTGAGCCGGATTCTCGTCCCAGACGATGATGTCGATGCGCTCGCCGGCCAACTCGTTGGACACCGACTGCACACGCGAACCGCGCATGCCGACGCAGGCGCCGACCGGATCCAGACGCGGGTCGTTGGAGCGCACGGCGATCTTCGCACGCTGGCCCGGGTCACGCGCCGCGCCCATGATGTCGATGATCTCCTGCCCAACCTCCGGCACCTCAAGCTTGAACAGCTCGATCAGGAACTCCGGCGCGCTCCGGCTCAGGATCAACTGCGGCCCGCGCGCGTCGGGACGGATCTCCTTGAGATAGCCGCGCAGGCGGTCATTGGTGCGCACGGTCTCGCGCGGAATCATGTGTTCGCGCGGGATCAGGGCCTCGGCGTTGTTGCCGAGATCGACGTAAGTGCCGTTGCGGTCGGTGCGCTTGACGATACCCATTACCAGCGTACCCACGCGGTCCTGGTACTCCTCGACCACCTTGGCGCGCTCGGCCTCGCGCACCTTTTGCACGATCACCTGCTTCGCGGTCTGCGCGGCGATACGGCCGAAATCCACGGCCTCCACCGGCTCCTCGATCACGTCACCGACCTGCGCATCGGGGTTCTTCTGCTGCGCATACGAAAGGAGGATCTGGTACTCCGGTGATTCGAACTCGGGGTCCTCGTCATCGACCACGGTCCAGCGACGGAACGCGTCGTAGTCACCTTCCTCACGGTCGATGCTCACGCGCACGTCCATTTTGCCACCGTGATACTTGCGGGTCGCCATGGCCAATGCCGATTCCAGGGCATCGAAAATAATGTCTTTGTCGACACCCTTCTCGTTCGCCACGGCATCCGCGACCAGCAGGATCTCCTTGTTCATCTCTTGTCTCTCCGCACCTCGGCGGTTACCCGCCGATTCAACAAAAACCGCGCGCCGGTCTACAGCTGTTCCAGGACCCGCGCATTGTGGATAGCGTTCAACGGCAGTTCGTAGCCCGTGCCGTCGACCTCGACTTCGATCATTTCCTCGTCCACGCCGATCAGCGTGCCGCGGTAATTCCGCCGCCCGTGCTCCGGCCAACTCAACCGCACCTTCACCGGGTGTCCGATATATCCCCGGTACTGGTCGGGCGTGAACAGCGGCCGCTCGATACCCGGACTGGAGACCTCCAGGGTGTAGTTGCCGCGCAGCGCCTGTTCCACCTCGAGCACGGCACCGGCCTGGTCGCTCACCAGCGCGCAGTCATCCACCGTGACCCCCTCGGGGCTGTCGATGTAGATGCGCAGCATCACGGGCTTGGAACCGGGGTGGTACTCCAATCCCCAGAACACAAACCCCTGCCCCTCGACCACCGGGGCCAGCAGCGCCTTCAATTGTTCGGGCTTTTCCGCCACCTGACTCCACTCGGAACGATTCACGAACCGGCCCTTTCCAGGGCCCGGAAACAAAAAAAGGGCGATAAACGCCCCTCGAACACCTCAGCGATGAGCGCAGCCAGTCAGACTGACTGCTTGGCGCGCGGGAGCGCAGCCCGGCAAGACCGCCACAACGGACCTGCCTAACAAAAAGGCCCCATATGGGGCCTCTCTGAAAAATGGTAGCGGGGGCAGGATTTGAACCTGCGACCTTCGGGTTATGAGCCCGACGAGCTGCCAGACTGCTCCACCCCGCATCCGAGACGCGAAACTATAACAAAGCGGGTTGGGGGCTGCAAGGAAAAGAGCGAGATTTTTCCTGATTCCAAGCCCCCTCGCACCCGGCCGTACCCCTTACCGCGAACGGTGCGCGCGAGTCCGCAGATGCTGCCGGAGATCGTAGCGCCAGATGTATCCGGGCAGCGCGAACACCGCGAACAACGACAGGGTGATCACGTAGAACTCCCAACCCTGCGTGTGGATGCCTCCAGTCGCCTGAAACTCCAGGCCCTTGCCGATCAGTCCCACCAGCAGATAAAGCCCGACCCATTCGAAGATACGGGTCCAGGGGCCCTTCACACCACTGGCCGGCAGGACCATCAGGCCGATGCGTTCGGTCAGCCAGGGCAGGTTTGCCGAAATAAAGGCAACGACGACAAAACCCCAGACCAGAACTTCAAATGGAATCCACTGTGTCACGACTTAGCCCATGATTGCGTAGTGGGTGACAGACAACAGCAGCCCCGGAAAAATTCCAAGAAGCAGTACCGCCAATCCGTTAATGCTGAGCGCGGTGGCCAGCGCCCCCGAGGGCTGCACCGGCTCTTGCGCGTCTTCGCGGGGGTCGTCGAAGAACATCATCTTGACCACGCGCAGGTAGTAGAAGGCCCCAATGATCGAGAAGATCACGGCGACAATCGCCAGCCAGACCAGATCCGCGCCCACCGCGGCCTGGATCACCGCCAGCTTGGCGTAGAAGCCGACTGTCGGCGGCACCCCGGCCATCGAAAACAGCAGCAGCAGCATGATGAACGCGAACCACGGGTTGCGCTTGGCCAGGCCCTTGAAGTCATCGATCTGGTCCGCCTCATAGCCCTTGCGCGACAGGAACACGATCATGCCGAAGCCACCGGCCGCGGTGATCGCATAGACGATCACATAGAACATCGCCGAGGCGTAGCCGCTGTCAGTCCCGGCCAGGATGCCCATGAACACGAAGCCGACATGGGCGATGGTCGAGTAGGCCAGCATGCGCTTGATGCTGGTCTGCGCGATCGCGATCACGTTGCCCACCGCCAGCGACAGCACGGCCAGGATCACGAACATGCCCTGCCAGTCGGCATGCATCGGGCCCATACCCTCCACCAGCAGGCGCATCAGGAAGGCGAACGCGGCGATCTTCGGCGCCGTGGCGATGAACAGCGTCACCGCGGTCGGGGCACCGTCGTAGACATCCGGCACCCACATGTGGAACGGCACCGCCCCCAGCTTGAACGCGATCGCGACCACCAGGAACACCAGACCGAAGACCAGCGGGATGTTCAGGCTCTCGTCCGCCGCCGTCAGCTCAGCGGCAATGACCGCGATATCCAGCGAGCCGGTCATGCCGTAGATCATCGACATGCCGTAGAGCAGCAGACCGGAGGCCAGCGCGCCCAGCACGAAGTACTTCATCGCCGCCTCGGTCGCGCGGGTGTTGTCGCGCCAGAACGCGACCAGTGCATAGGACGACAGCGACAGTAGCTCCAGCCCCAGGTACAGCGTCAGCAGGTTGTGCCCGGAGATCATGATCATCATCCCGAGCACCGCGAACAGGCCCAGGATGTAGAACTCACCCTTGTGGATCCCGCGCTCCATCAGGTACGGACGCGCATACAGGAACACCAGGAAGCTGGTCACGTAGACCGCGACTTTCAGGACGTCCGCCATCGGGTCCTTCACGAAGGTATCCGAGAAGGTCAGCACCGTCTCCGGACCCATCATCCACAGGGTCAGGCCGGCAGCCGCGACCAGGGTCGCCTGCACCAGGCCGTAGGTGATGTCGCGCCGCGAATCCGGCAGGAACGCGTCGATCACCAGGATCAGGCACGCCATCCCGAGCACGAACATCTCGGGCACGGCGGGGAGGAAGTTGGGGATCTCGAAAGTCATGTCAGGCGTCCGTTCAGAGCTTCGAGTGCGCGATATGCGCCACGAGGTGGTCGATGGTCGCGTTCATCACATCCAGCAGCGGCGCCGGCCACACACCCAGCAGCAGGGTGAAGAAGGCCAGCACGCCCATCAGGAAGAACTCGCGGCGGTTCATGTCGGAGAGACCGGCCACGTTGTCGTTGGCCACCGCGCCAAAGATCACGCGCTTGACCAGCCACAGGGTATAGCCGGCGGCCAGGATCAGCGTGGTCGCAGCGAGGAAGGCAATCCAGAAGTCCGCCTTGAACGCGGCCAGGATGACCATGAACTCGCCCACGAACCCGGACGTACCCGGCAGGCCGGTATTGGCCATCGCGAACAGCACGAAGAACGCGGCGAACCAGGGCATGGTGTTCACCACACCGCCGTAGTCCGAGATCTGTCGGCTGTGCAGACGGTCGTACAGAACGCCCACCGCGAGGAACATCGCCGCGGAGATAAAGCCGTGCGAGATCATCTGCACCATGCCGCCGGCAATACCCAGCGAGGCCCCTTCCCAGTCACCGGTGTTGCGGTAGATGTAGAAGGCGAGGAAGAAGCCCAGGGTCACAAAGCCCATGTGCGCGATCGACGAATAGGCGATCAGCTTCTTCATGTCGCTCTGAATCAGCGCCACCAGGCCGATGTAGACGATCGCGATCAGCGACAGCACGATCATCAGCGTATCCAGCACCGCCGAGGCATCCGGCGTGATCGGCAACGAGAAGCGCAGGAAGCCGTAGCCCCCAATCTTCAGCATGATCGCCGCCAGGATCACCGAGCCGCCGGTGGGCGCTTCCACATGCGCATCCGGCAGCCAGGTATGCACCGGGAACATCGGGATCTTCACCGCGAACGCCATAAAGAACGCGAGGAAGATCAGTATCTGCGCGGTCATGCCGATCTGCAGGGCATGGAAGTCCTGGATCAGGAAGCTGCCGGACTGGATGTACATCCAGATCAGCGCAACCAGCATGAACACCGAGCCCAGGAAGGTATAGAGGAAGAACTTGATGGTCGCATAGACGCGCCGCGGCCCGCCCCAGATCCCGATCACCAGGAACATCGGGATCAGCATCGCCTCGAAGAACACGTAGAACAACACCGCATCCATCGCCGCGAACATGCCGATCATCAGGCCTTCCATCACCAGCATGGCCGACATGTAGTAGGCGATCCGGTCCTTCACCGACTCCCAGGCCGCAACGATCACGATCACGGTGATCAGTGTGGTCAGCAGAATCAACGGCATGGAGATGCCGTCCACCCCGAGGTGGTAGTTCACGTTGAACGCCGGGATCCACGAGGCCAGTTCCTGGAACTGCATCTCCGCGGTGCCACGCTCGAACGTGAACCACAGCGGCAAACTGGCCACAAAGGTCGCCACGGCCACCGCGAGCCCGAGCCGCCGCGCCACATGGGGCGCGTCGCGCCCGGCGGCAAGCACCAGGAAGCCGCCGAGAATCGGCAGCCAGATCAACAGACTCAAGATAGGCCAGTCAGCAAACATGGTCGTTCCTTGAAACAGCGATGGGCTTCGAGCGCATGGGTGTCGAAGCCGCTCAGATCACGAAGGCGAACATCAGGACCAGCAGGCCGATGATCATCACGAACGCGTAGTGGTAGAGGAAGCCGGACTGCATGTGGCGGATGCGCGCCGAAATCCAGCCGACCGAGCGCGCGGTACCATTGACCAGCAGCCCGTCGATGATCAGAGCATCACCGTAGCGCCACAGCGCACGCCCCAGGCGGACGCTGCCGCCGGCGAAGAACCAGTCATTGAAGCGGTCGAAGCCGTACTTGTCCTCGAGGATGCGCACGCCCAGCTTCAGCCGTTCGGCGATCACGCCCGGCAGTTCGGGCCGCTTCATGTACAGGTACCAGGCCGTGCCCAGACCCGCCATCGCGAGCCAGAACGCGGGCAGCATCAGCCCATGCAGCACAAAGCCGATCACGCCGGTGTAGGTCTCGCCCTTGGTCGCCAGCACGTCCTGCTCCGGCAGCACGAACAGGCTGTCGGCAAAGAAGTCGCCGAACAGCATCGGGCCGATGAAGTAGCCGGCCACCACCGACGGGATCGCCAGCAGGACCAGCGGCAGAGTGACTACCCACGGCGATTCCTTCGGCTGCAGCGGGCCGTGGTGATGATCATCGCCGTGTTCGTCGTCGTGGTCATCGCCATGGTCGGGCATGTACTTGTGCGCCTGGTCATAGCGCTCCTCGCCATGGAACACCATGAAGAACATGCGGAAGGTGTACAACGCGGTCACGAACACCCCGGCCAGCACCAGCCAGTAGGCAAACGTCGCCCCCGGGATCTGCGAGTAGCCGACCGCCTCGATGATCGCGTCCTTGGAGAAGAACCCGGAGAAGAACGGGAACCCGATCAGCGCCAGCGAGCCGATCAGCGCGGTCACGTAGGTGATCGGCATGTGCCGGCGCAGCCCACCCATCGCGCGCATGTCCTGCAGGTGGTGCATCGCGATGATCACCGAGCCCGCGGCCAGGAACAGCAGCGCCTTGAAGAAGGCATGCGTCATCAGGTGGAACAGGCCGGCGGCGTAGGCGGAGGCGCCCAGCGCCACGGTCATGTAGCCCAGCTGCGACAGCGTCGAATACGCCACCACCCGCTTGATGTCGTTCTGGACGAGCCCGATCAGGCCCATGAAGAACGCGGTGATCGCCCCGATGATCAGGATGAACGACAGCGCCGGGACGGAGAACTCGTACAGCGGCGACATGCGCGCCACCATGAAAATACCCGCGGTCACCATGGTCGCCGCGTGGATCAGCGCGGAGATCGGGGTCGGGCCTTCCATCGAGTCCGGCAGCCAGACATGCAGCGGCACCTGGGCGGATTTACCCATCGCACCGATGAACAGGAAGATCAGCGCCAGATCCAGCAGGCCGAAGGTCCAGCCCGGCCAGATGGTGATGGTCGCCTCGCTCATCGACTGACCTTCGGCGAACACATCGGCGTAGTTCAGGCTGCCGGTGTAGAACACCAGCGCGGCGATCCCGATCAGGAACCCGAAGTCCCCCACCCGGTTGACGATGAACGCCTTCATGTTCGCGTAGATCGCGGTCGGCCGCTTGTACCAGAAGCCGATCAGCAGGTAGGAGACCAGGCCCACGGCCTCCCAGCCAAAGAACAGCTGCATGAAGTTGTTCGCCATCACCAGCATCAGCATCGAGAAGGTGAACAGCGAGATGTAGGCGAAGAAGCGCTGGTAGCCCGGATCGTCCTTCATGTAGCCGATGGTGTAGATGTGCACCATCAGCGAGACGAAGGTGACGACCAGCATCATCATCGCGGTCAGGTTGTCGACCAGGAACCCGACCTCGAACTGGATGCCGTCGGAGACCATCCAGGTGTAGACGGTTTCGTTGTAGACCCCGGCGTCACCGAACACGTGGGCCCAGAAGACCACCACCGACAGGATGAACGAGATCGACACCCCGAGGATGGTGACGCTGTGCGCCCCGGTGCGGCCGATCTGACGCCCGAACAGGCCGGCGATGATCGCGCCGAACAGCGGCGCCAGGACGATAAGTAGATAGATCGTATCCATGGCCCGTTATCCCTTCATTGCGTCCAGGTCCTGGACGTTGATGGTTCCGCGATTCCGGAACAGCAACACCAGGATGGCGAGGCCGATGGCCGCCTCGGCCGCGGCGACGGTCAGGATGAAGAACACGAACACCTGGCCCGCGAGGTCCTGCAGGAAGAACGAGAAGGCAATGAAGTTGATGTTCACCGCGAGCAGCATCAGCTCGATGCACATCAACAGAACGATCACGTTTTTCCGGTTCAGGAAGATCCCGGCCACACTGATCGAAAACAACAGCGCGGCCAGCACCAGGTAGTGCTCTAGCGTAATCATGTTCTAGCCCTGAGTTCTTTCGGGGGCGGCATCCGCCCCCGGTGTCCGGGTCCCGACCTCTGGCCGGAATGCCTAGTTACTCGGATTGCCTATTTCGACGAGTCGTCCTGCTGTCCATCCGCATCGCTGCTCTGGGCAGCACGACGCGGGGACTTCTTCTTCTCGGAGGCCATGGAGACCATGCGGACCCGACCCTCGCGGGAGACCGCCATCTGCTGGCCTGGATCGATCGACTTGTTGTCCGGACGCTTGCGCATGGTCAGCGAGATCGCCGCGATGATCGCCACCAGCAGGATCACCGCCGCAATCTCGAACGGATAGACGTATTCGGTGTAGAGGATCGCGCCCAGGGCCTCGGTGTTGGCGTATTCCGGCCCTGCGCGCTCCGGCACATCCATCGTGATGTAGCGGGTAATCACGGCCACCAACACGGTGGCCATCGCGACCGCGACCACGATGCCCACCGGCAGGTATTCGGTGAAGCCCTCGCGCAGCTTGGCCAGGTTGATGTCGAGCATCATCACCACGAACAGGAACAGCACCATCACCGCGCCAACGTAGACGAGCACCAGCACGATGCCGAGGAACTCCGCCTCCGCCAGCAGCCAGATCGCGGCCGCGGCGACAAAGCACAGCACCAGGAACAGGGCCGCGTGCACCGGGTTGCGCACACTGATCATCGCCAGTGCGCCGCCCAGCAGGATCGCGCCGAAGAGATAGAAAAGGATCAACTCGAAGGTCATGGGGCGGTCCCTGCGTTACCGGTACGGGGCGTCGATCGCACGGGCCTCGGCGATCTCTTTCTCGAAGCGGTCACCAATGGCCAGGAGCTTGTCCTTGGTCATGATCTGCTCGCCCCGGTTCTCGAAGTGGTACTCGAAGATGTGCGTCTCGACGATGGAATCCACCGGACAGGCCTCTTCGCAGAAGCCGCAGAAGATGCACTTGAACAGGTCGATGTCGTAGCGCGTCGTGCGGCGCGTGCCGTCCGCGCGCTCCTCGGAGTCGATCGTAATCGCCAGCGCCGGGCAGACCGCCTCGCACAGTTTGCAGGCAATGCAGCGCTCCTCGCCGTTCGGGTAGCGGCGCAGCGCATGCAGCCCGCGGAAACGCGGCGACATCGGGGTCTTCTCGTCCGGGTACTGCACGGTGAACTTGCGGCTCAGCAGGTAACGCCCGGTCAGGCGCAACCCCAGCAGCAGTTCAAAGAACAGAAAACTCTTCAGGTATCGGCGGAACGCTTTCATCACGAACTCCTCAGGCGAACCACGGGCCGACGTTGAACGCGACCAGCACGCCCTCGACAAACAGCCAGAGGATGGTCACCGGGATCAGCACCTTCCAGCCAAGACGCATGATCTGGTCATAGCGATAGCGCGGGAAAGTGGCACGGAACCACAAGAAGGCGAACAGGAACACCGCCGTCTTGAACAAGAACCAGTGGATGCCATGATCCAGCAGCGCACCGATGACCGGCAGGTCAAAGGCCGCTTGCGGCAGGATGCCCTGGAAGGGCGACAGCCAGCCGCCGAGGAACAGGATCGCGGTCAGGGCCGAGATCAGGATCATGTTCGCGTATTCGGCCAGGAAGAACACGGCGAACGCCATGCCCGAGTACTCGACGTGGAAACCCGCGACGATCTCGGATTCGCCCTCGGCCACGTCGAACGGCGCGCGGTTGGTCTCGGCAATCCCGGAGATGAAATACACAAAGAACAGCGGCAGCAGCGGCAGCAGGAACCAGTGGTACATGCTGCCCGACTGCGCCTCGATGATGCCGCCCACGTTCAGCGTGCCGGCAGCCATCAGCACGCCGACCAGGGCAAAACCCATCGCGATTTCGTAGGAGACCAGCTGCGCGGCCGAACGCAGCGACCCCAGCAGCGCATACTTCGAGTTCGAGGCCCAGCCGGCGATGATGATCCCGTATACGCCGAGCGAGGTCAGCGCCAGCAGGTACAGCAGCCCGGCATTGACGTTGGCCAGCGCCCCGCCATCGAAGAACGGGATTACCGCCCAGGCGGCCAGCGCCGGGGCGATGGTCAGCACCGGGGCACTCAGAAACAGGAAGCGGTTGGCATTGGTCGGGAGGATGACCTCCTTGGTCAGCAGCTTCAGCGCATCCGCGATCGGCTGCAGCCAGCCGCGCGGCCCGACCCGGTTCGGCCCGACGCGCACATGCGCATAGCCGATCACCTTGCGTTCGGCGAAGGTCGTGTAGGCCACGGCCAGCATCAGCGGGATCACGATCAGCTGAATGCCGATCAGGATCTGCATCACCGTCGGCAGGCTGCTGTAGAGGTTCATCATCCAGTCGAACATGTCTTACGTTCCCTCAGGCACGCGCGAGCGTGACCGTGGCGTTCGGGGCGCCCAACCGGCCCATGGCCGTCGAGCCCGCAAAGGTCACCGCCAGGCCTACCGGCACGGCGTCGTCCAGGATCAGGGTCAGCTCCGTCTCGGCGCCGGCCTGACGCAGTTTCACGCGCGAGCCGGTATCAAGCCCGCCGGCGGATTCGGGATGCACGATTACGCACTCGGCCAGCTGGCCCTCGGGGCTGGTCTGCAGTGGCTCGGCACGGCGCACGAGAGCATCCGTGCTGTAGAGCCCGGCCGCCTGTACGCGATACAGGTCGCCCTGCGCCGGCTCCGGAATGGAAATCTGCGCCTTGTTCATGTTGACCGCAGTATCGAAATTGGCATCCGCCAGCAGGCCCTTCAGCTCGTCACGCACCGCGCGCGAGTCGAGATAGTCCATGCCGCGCTGTTCCAGCAGATTCCCGAGCACGCGCCAGACCTTCCAGCCGGGGCGAGTGTCTTCCTGCGCGCGGGCCGCGGCACGGTAGCTCTGCCAACGGCCCTCGGCGTTCACGAAGGTCCCGGAGTTCTCGAAGCTGGTGGCAACCGGGAGCAGTACATCGGCCACGGCTTCCAGATCCGTATTGGCATAGGCGCTCAGTGCGACCACGAAGCCGGCTTTCTCGAGCGCGGCGCGCAGCGCAACCGGATCGGCCCCGTCACGCCCGGGTTCGATACCGGCGACCACGAAGGCATCCCGACCCTCGGCCAGCATCTCGGCCGCGTTCCGGCCGGCGACCTCGACTTCGGCCCCGGCCGGGCCGCGGTGCGGCAGCACGCCGGCCAGCCAGGCACCCGCGGCACTGGCGCCGGCCGGCAGGTATCCCAGACGGGCGTCGGTGTGCTTGGCGATCCAGCCGGCCAGGGCGCGCAGGGTCGCAAAGGCCGGCCCGTGGATCGCGACCTGGCCCAGCAGGACATGGCCCTGCTCGGCATCCAGCAGCGACTTGGCAATGTGTTCGAACGCGGCCCGCGTATCGGCGTCATCGGCCTCGGCGGCCTTGACGACCTTTTCCAGCTTCTTGGGCAGCGACTTGCCGGCGGCGGCCAGTTGCCCGGCCACACCCGCCAGGGCCATGACCTGATCGCGCTCGTGGCCGACCAGCTGGGCCTGAACCGGATAGGTCAGATCCAGCAGCATGTCATTGATCAGGCTGACCCGCGCCCCGCGCGAGGCCGCCTTGCGCAGGCGATGGGCGAGCAGCGGCTGTTCGCGGCGCGGATTGCAGCCCACCAGCAGCACGGCATCGGCCGTATCCAGATCGCTAATGGCCGCGCCCAGGTACGGGAACAGCGGCGCGGCCGCCTCGTCGGAGAAATCCACCTGGTCCAGCCGATGATCGATATCGGTGACGCCCATGCCGCGCAGGACCTTCTGCGCCAGGTAGTGTTCTTCCACCGACAGCGACGGCGACAGCAGCGCACCGATGCGGTCGGGGGCAGTCTCCTTCAGGCCCTCGACGACATAACTCAGCGCGGTCTCCCAGGAGACGTCCTGCCACTGGCCGTCCACCTTCATGCGCGGGCGGGTCAGGCGATCCTCGGCGTACAGGCCGGTGTAGCTGAAACGGTCGCGGTCGGAGATCCAGGTCTCGTTGACCGCCTCGTTGTCGCGCGGGACCACGCGCATTGCGCGCCCGTCGTGGGTATGCAGGTGGAGGTTGGAACCGACCGCGTCGTGCGGGGCGATGGTCGCGGCCTGCGACAGCTCCCAGGCACGCGCGGTGTAGCGCGACGGCTTGGCGGTCAGCGCGCCAACCGGGCACAGGTCGATCACGTTGCCCGACAGTTCGTGGGCCACGGTCTTCTCTACGTAGGTGCCGATGCGCATATGCTCGCCACGCCCGGTCGCGCCCAGTTCGCGCACGCCGGCGATCTCCTCGCCAAAGCGCACGCAGCGGGTGCAATGGATGCAGCGGGTCATCTCGGTCTCGATCAGCGGACCGATATCCTTGTCCTTCACCACGCGCTTGGCTTCGGTGTACTTGGACACACTGTCGCCGTAGCCCATGGCCACGTCCTGCAGCTCGCACTCACCACCCTGATCGCAGATCGGGCAGTCCAGTGGATGGTTGATCAGCAGGAACTCCATGGTCCCCTTCTGCGCGCGCAACGCCAGTGGAGACTGGGTGTAGACCTTCATCCCGTCCATGACCGGGGTCGCGCAGGCGGGCAGCGGCTTGGGTGCCTTCTCCACCTCGACCAGGCACATACGGCAGTTCGCCGCCACCGACAGCTTCTTGTGGTAGCAAAACCGCGGAATGCGGATATCGGCATCGTCCGCCACGTCGATCAGCATGGAGCCCTTGGGCGCCTCGATCGTGCGGCCGTCAATCTCGATGCTGACCAGATCCTGCTTCTGATCCTGACTCATGCTCGATTCCTGCTGCGGATGCGCGGGGGGCGTCAGGCGGCGTCTGCCACCGGGCTCCGACCGTGCTGGATGTAGTATTCGAATTCGTGGCGGAAGTGCTTGATGAAGCTGCGCACCGGCATCGCCGCTGCATCGCCCAGGGCGCAGATGGTATGCCCCTCGATCTTGCTGGCCACGTCGTCCAGGCGCTCCAGATCCTCGGGACGGCCCTGCCCTTCCACGATGCGGGTCAGCATGCGATAGAGCCAGCCGGTCCCCTCGCGGCAGGGCGTGCACTGGCCGCAGGACTCGGAGAAGTAGAAGCGCGAGATGCGCTGCAGGGCCTTGACCATGTCGGCGGTCTCATCCATCACGATCACCGCGCCGGAGCCCAGCATGGACCCGGCCTGGGCGATCGAGTCGAAGTCCATGTTGGCCTTCAGCATCACATCGCCCGGGACCACCGGAACCGACGATCCGCCGGGGATCACGGCCTTCAGCTTGCGCCCGTTGAGCACGCCACCGGCCATCTCCAGGAGGTCCTTGAAAGGCGTGCCCAGCGGGATCTCGTAGTTCCCGGGCTTGTTCACGTGTCCGGAGACGGAGAACAGCTTCTCGCCACCGGACTTGGGCACCCCCAGATCGGCGAACCACTGCCCGCCGTTGCGGATGATCGCCGGGATCGAGGCCAGTGACTCGGTGTTGTTGATCGTGGTCGGCTTGCCGTACAGGCCGTAGTTGGCCGGGAACGGCGGCTTGAAGCGCGGCTGGCCCTTCTTGCCTTCCAGCGACTCCAGCAGCGCCGTCTCCTCGCCGCAGATGTAGGCGCCGGCGCCCAGTGACGGGTGGAGATCGAAATCGACCCCGGAACCGAAGATGTCCTTACCGAGATAACCGGCGTCGTAGGCCTCTTTCAGGGCTGCCGTAAAGCGCGTGTTCACCTCGTCCATGAACTCGCCGCGCATGTAGTTGTAGCCCACGGTCGCGCCGATCGCGTAGCCGGCGATCGCCATGCCCTCGATCAGGGCATGCGGGTTGTACATCAGGATCTCGCGGTCCTTGCAGGTGCCCGGCTCGGATTCGTCCGAGTTGCAGACGATGTACTTCTGGCCCGGGGTGTTGCGCGGCATGAACGACCACTTGAGCCCGGTCGGGAAGCCCGCCCCGCCGCGGCCGCGCAGGTTGGAGGCCTTGACCTCCTCGATCACGTCCTCGGGGGCCATCTTGCCCTTGTAGACCTTCTCCAGCGCCTGGTAGCCGCCGACGCTCTTGTAGGTCTCGAGCGAGGCAGGGTCGTCCAGGTAGCGGGTCGCAAAGCAGATCTGGTTGGCCATGCTACTTCTCCAGACCGTCAAGAATCTCGTCCACCTTCTCGGGGGTGAGATTCTCGTAGTAGACGTGGTCTACCTGCATCATCGGGGCACCACAGCAGGCCGCCAGGCACTCCTCTTCCATCTTCAGGTAGAACTTGCCGTCCGGCGTGCTCTCGCCGAGCTTGATGCCGAGACGATTCTCCAGGTGCTCGATGATCTGTTCCGAGCCGCGCAGCATGCAGGAGATGTTGTTGCACACCATGATGGTGTGCTTCCCAACCGGCTCCAGCTCGTACATCGAGTAGAACGAGCCGACCTCGTACACCGCGATCGCCGGCAGGCCGAGGTACTCGGCCACGGCGTCCATCTTCGCGGTAGAGAGATAGCCGTCCTCGTGCTGCACTGCGCGCAGGGCGCCGAGAACCGCGGAGCGCTTCTGGTCGTCCGGATAGCGCGCCACCCAGGCGTCGATCTCTTCGCGCTCGTGGTGGCTGAGCTCCACCTTCTTGCCGGCGGGCTTGTGGAAGGCGACGGTTTTCTGTTCGGCAGCCATCAGCGGTCGATCTCCCCGAATACGATGTCCTGGGTCCCGATGATCGCGACCACGTCGGCCAGCATGTGGCCACGCGCCATCTCGTCCAGCGCGGACAGGTGCACAAAGCCCGGCGGACGGACCTTCAGGCGATAGGGCTTGTTGGAACCATCCGAGACCAGATACACGCCGAACTCGCCCTTCGGATGCTCGACCGCGGCATAGGCCTCGCCTTCCGGCAGGCACATCCCCTCGGTGAACAGCTTGAAGTGGTGGATCAGGGCCTCCATGTCGGCCTTCATCTCCTCGCGCTTCGGCGGGGTGATCTTGTGATCCTCGAGCAGCACCGGACCCGGATTCTGGCGCAGCCAGTCCACACACTGGCGGATGATGCGGTTGGACTGGCGCATCTCCTCGATCCGCACCAGGTAGCGGTCGTAGCAGTCGCCGTTGACGCCCACCGGGATATCGAAGTCGAGGCGGTCATAGACCTCGTAGGGCTGCTTCTTGCGCAGGTCCCACTCGATGCCGGAGCCGCGCAGCATCGGGCCGGTAAAGCCCAGCTGCATGGCACGTTCGGGATCGACCACGCCGATGCCCACAGTGCGCTGTTTCCAGATACGGTTGTCGGTCAGGAGGGTCTCGTACTCGTCCACGCAGCCCGGGAAGCGCTCGGTAAAGGCCTCGATGAAGTCCAGCAGCGAGCCCTGGCGAACCTTGTTCAGGTCGTCCACCACTTCCTGAGATTTCCAGGAGGACGGCTGGTACTGCGGCATGGTCCCCGGCAGGTCGCGCGCGACCCCACCCGGACGGTAATAGGTCGCGTGCATGCGCGCACCCGAGACCGCCTCGTAGCAGTCCATCAGGTCCTCGCGCTCGCGGAAGGCATACAGGAACACCGCCATCGCGCCGATATCCAGCGCGTGGGCGCCCAGCCACATCAGGTGATTCAGGATGCGGGTAATCTCGTCGAACATTACCCGGATGTACTGTGCCCGCAGCGGGGCCTCGATCTGGAGCAGCTTTTCCATCGCCAGCACGTAGCCGTGCTCGTTGGCCATCATCGACACGTAGTCGAGGCGGTCCATGTAGCCGATAGACTGGTTGTACGGCTTGCTCTCGGCGAGCTTCTCGGTCCCGCGGTGAAGAAGGCCGATATGCGGGTCGGCGCGCTGCACGACCTCGCCATCCATCTCCAGCACCAGGCGCAGCACGCCGTGGGCGGACGGATGCTGCGGCCCGAAGTTCAGGGTGAAGTTGCGAATCTCAGGCATTCTCGGCTCCTTCGCCTGGCTTCTCGCCCTCGCTGTAGCGATGGTCGTCGCGGATCACCTTGGGCACCAGCACACGCGGCTCGATGGTCACCGGCTGGTACACCACGCGCGCCTGTTCGGCGTCGTAGCGCATCTCCACATGACCGACCAGCGGGAAGTCCTTGCGGAACGGATGACCGACGAAGCCGTAGTCCGTGAGGATGCGGCGCAGGTCCGGGTGCCCGGAGAACAGGATCCCGAACAGGTCGAAGGCCTCGCGCTCGAACCAGTTGGCCGAGGCCCAGACCTCCACCAGCGACTCGATCTCGGGGAATTCGTCATCGGCCAGCCAGGCGCGCATACGCAGGCGACGATTGTGCTGGATCGACAGCAGTTGCACGGCCACGGTGAAGCGTGGCCCGTCCCAGAGGCTGTCTTCCGGCGCGTCGTCGAACGTGAAGCGCCCGGAGGTGGCCGCCTCGACCCCGCGGGAGAAACCCGTGTTGGTCGCGGACTCCGTGCCCCACTCGTCCTGGCCGTATTCGAGATAGTCCACTCCACACAGGTCGATCAGCATCTCGAAGCCGAACGCGTCGCGCAGCTTCTCGGCGGCCTCGCGCCAGGACTCCGGCCGGATATCGACCGTGACCTCGTCATAGGCCTCGGTGACCGTCTCCAGGGCGTCGCCCAGTTCCGCCCGCAGGGCGTCGATCCAGTTGTCTTGTTCAGCCATCTGAAACCCCGGGTGCGTCAGCGCGCGATGGTGTTCGTGCGCCGGATCTTGTTCTGCAGCTGGATGATGCCGTAGAGCAGTGCCTCGGCCGTGGGCGGACAGCCCGGCACGTAGACATCCACCGGCACGATGCGGTCGCACCCGCGCACCACGGCATAGGAGTAGTGGTAGTAGCCGCCGCCATTGGCGCAGGAGCCCATGGAGATCACCCAGCGCGGCTCGGGCATCTGGTCGTACACCTTGCGCAGCGCCGGCGCCATCTTGTTGACCAGCGTGCCGGCGACGATCATCACGTCGGACTGGCGCGGGCTGGGCCGGAAGATGATCCCGAAGCGGTCGAGGTCATAGCGCGCGGCACCGGCGTGCATCATCTCGACCGCACAGCAGGCGAGCCCGAAGGTCATCGGCCACAGGGAGCCGGTACGGGCCCAGTTGATGAGCTTGTCAGCCGAGGTGGTGACGAAGCCCTTTTCAAGAACGCCTTCTATTCCCATTCCAGCGCCCCCTTCTTCCACTCATAAATGAATCCGACGACCAGAATGAGCAAAAACACGGCCATCGCAAGAAGCCCGAACAGGCCAATGGCATCCAGCGATACCGCCCACGGGAAGAGAAATGCGATCTCGAGATCGAAGATGATGAAGAGGATCGCGACCAGGTAGAAGCGCACATCGAACTTCAGCCGCGAGTCCTCGAAGGCCTCAAAGCCGCACTCGTATGGCGAATTCTTCGCGGCGTCGGGCTTGCGCGGCCCGACGGCCATCCCGACCACCAGCGGCACGATGCCGATCACGATCCCCACTGCGATGAACAGCAGGATGGGTAGATAACCTTCCAGCATGTCTCTCTCCCGTACACCGCCCTCGGGCGGGTCGGTTCGCAGGGTGCCGCGTGGATCCGGCGCGTCCGCGAGCCGTTCTAGCGTTGCTGGTTGAATGCACCGGTTGGTGGCCACCTCGATGGACGAGGCAAGGGCGCATACCGGGCACGGAGTCTAGGTGAACCGTGAAAACGGTGTCAAGTATTTGTAATTTTATAAGTTACTGATTTTATTTTGTTTTGACTCCTGACGCCGATTCTCGAACGTCGCCAGGGGCCTTCGAAATGGTGCAGATGGTGGGACTCGAACCCACACGGCTTTCGCCACTACCCCCTCAAGATAGCGTGTCTACCAATTCCACCACATCTGCCTGTCTAAGAGGCCGCGGTCGCCGGCCTATTCAGGTACGTCGGCCGGGCGGTCGGAGGCCGGGGCATCCGATTCGTCATCCCGGGGTACTGTACCGGGAATGCCTTCCGGAATATCACCCTCCTCGCGCATCTCTTCCGCTTCGAGCTGATCCATCAGGCTTTCGGCCTGAGGCGTCGAGGAGGCGAGATAGGCCAGCGTCAAGCTGTTCACGAAGAACACAACAGCCAGAAACGCGGTCGAGCGGCTCAGAAAATTGGCCGACCCGCGCGCACCGAACACGGTCGCGGACGCACCACTGCCAAAGGCCGCCCCCGCGTCGGCACCCTTGCCATGCTGCATCAACACGAGGGCGATCAGGGCGATCGAGACCGAGACCTGAACGACCAGGAGCAACCCGTAGATCATGCCGCGACCCGCTCGGCCGCCGCACGGGCGATCGCGGTAAAGGCATCGGCGTCCAGCGAGGCGCCACCAATCAGCCCGCCGTCGATGTCTTCCAGCGCCAGCAGGCCCGCGGCGTTGTCCGCCTTCATGCTGCCGCCGTAGAGGATACGCAGATCCGCAGCGACACGCGGGTCGCGGCCCGCCACTCGGTTGCGGATAAAGGCGTGCACTTCCTGCGCCTGATCGGGCGTGGCGGTCAGGCCGGTTCCGATTGCCCAGACGGGCTCGTAGGCGATCACGGCGCGATCGAAGGTCTCGACGCCGGCGGCATCCAGCACCGCATCCAGCTGCTCGGCCACCACGGATTCGGTGCGCCCGCCTTCGCGGTCACTCTTCTGCTCGCCAACACACAGGATCGGCGTCAGGCCAGCGGCCTGGGCGGCGATGAACTTGGCCGCCACCCATTCGCTGGTCTCGTTCTGGCGCTCGCGCCGCTCGGAGTGGCCAACGATCACGTAACGGCAGCCCGCCTCAGCCAGCATGGAGCCGGCCAGCTCGCCGGTATACGCGCCCTTTTCCTGGTCAGAGCAATCCTGCGCACCGACCTCGATCACGCTACCCGACAGGGTCTCGGCGATCTCGGCCAGGTAGACGGCGGGCGGACACACCGCAACGTCGACACCCTGCAGGTCACCCAGACTGCCCTTCAGGGCCGACAGGAGGGCGCGGTTCGCTTCGCGCGAACCGTTCATCTTCCAGTTACCGGCGACCAGCGGCTTGCGCATGCGGATCTTCCTCCTGCGAGAACGGTCGGATCCGTGCGGATACACGGAGTCCGATCATGATGATTAGAGCGGCGGGATGTTACCGGCGCACCCGGTGCAAATCAACCGAGCCCAGGTCCGGGCAAACGGGCGGCCTGTCCCGTGAAGAATCACCCATCGGCCGACGACGCCCGCAGACCGGGATCAAACAGCCGCGCGGATGCTGTCGGCGATGCGCTCGGCGGCCTGACGGGTAATGACTTCGTCCTCGGCCTCGACCATCACGCGCACCAGGGGCTCGGTACCGGACGGGCGCAGCAGGACACGCCCGTGCGCACCCAACTCGGCCTCAACCGCGGCGACCTCGGAGCGCACGGTGGGCGCCTCCAGACAGCCATTGGCCTTGCCCGAGACCGGGACGTTCACGAGGCACTGCGGGAGCTTCGGGATCTTCGCCGCGAGCTCCGCGAGCGAGCAGCCGGTGCGATGCATCAGGTGGGCGACCTGCAATGCCGCAACGGTCCCGTCACCGGTCGTCGTGTGCTCCAGGCAGACGATGTGCCCGGATCCCTCTCCGCCCAGCATCCAGGCGCGCTGACGCAGCTCCTCGAGCACGTAGCGATCACCCACCTTGGCGCGAATAAACGGGATCCCGTGCTCGCCCAGGGCATTCTCGAGCCCAAGGTTGGTCATCAGGGTACCGACCACGCCGCCCTGGAGCAGGCCCGACTGCTGGCGATCGAGGGCGAGAATCCCCAGGATCTGGTCACCATCGACCACGTTGCCGTTCGCATCGGCCAGGATCACGCGGTCACCGTCCCCATCGAGGGCGATCCCGAGGTCAGCCCCGGAGGCCTTCACCTGCTCGGCCACGACCTCCGGGTACAGCGCGCCCACGCCGGCGTTGATGTTATAGCCATCCGGGCGGGCACCCAGGACTTCCACCTCGGCCCCGAGTTCCTCGAATACCGGCGGGGCGACGTTGTAGGTCGCGCCGTGGGCACAATCGACCACGACACGCAGGCCGCGCAGCTCGGAGCGCGCCGGGATCGCGCTCTTGCAGAACTCGATGTAACGCCCGGCGGCATCGGCGATACGGACGGCCTTGCCGAGGTGGGCCCCGTCCACCGAGCGCTGCGGCTCTTCTAGCCGTGCCTCGATAGCCTCCTCCACCGCATCCGCGAGCTTGTCGCCCTCCGGGGTGAAGAACTTGAAGCCGTTATCGTGAAACGGGTTGTGCGAGGCGCTGATCACCACACCGGCGGTCGCACGGAAGGTCCGCGTGAGATAGGCCACTGCGGGGGTCGGCATCGGCCCCAGCAGGGCGACATCCAGGCCCGCAGCCGACAACCCGGCCTGCAGGGCAGACTCGAACATGTAGCCCGAGACCCGGGTGTCCTTCCCCACGAGCACCGGACCCTGACGCTGGGCCCGCGCGCCCAGCACCTCGCCTACCGCATAGCCCAGACGCAGCGCGAATTCGGGCGTCATCGGCCAGTCGCCTGTACGCCCACGAATCCCGTCGGTGCCGAAATAACGCCCCATGCCGCTTGCTTCTCCCTTAATACTGAATACGAATCACGACTGACGGGAGCCCCGCCACGCCTGTGGTGTCAGTGCGGAGTATAGCGCCAGCGCATCGTGTGTCCCTGCGACATCGTGCACACGCAGGACACGCGCGCCGGCCTGCGCCGCCAGTAACGCGGCAATCGCGGAACCGGCGTCACGTTCCTGCACCGGGCAATCCCCCAGCAGGGCACCAATCATCGACTTGCGCGAGACCCCCACCAGCAGCGGGGACCCGAGCTCGGCCAGCGCGGGCAGCGCATGGAAGAGTGCCAGGTTGTGCTCCAGCGTCTTGCCGAATCCGAAGCCCGGGTCCAGCAGCAACTGCTCGGCTGGCACGCCGTCGCGCGCAAACGCCTCGCGCCGATCGCGCAGAAACGCGCCCACCTCCCGCGCGACGTCATTGTAGTGCGGGGCCTGCTGCATGGACTGCGGCTCCCCCTGCATGTGCATCGCGCACAGGGCGACGCCCTGCTCGCGGGCGGCGGCCACGGCAGCCTCCCAGGCCCCCTCGGCGCGAAACCCGTTAACGTCGTTCAGCAGCGTAGCCCCCGCCGCCACGGCCTCGGGCATCAGGGCCGGCTTCATCGTGTCCACCGACAGCGGGACATCCAGTTCCGCGGCAAGGGCCTCGACCACGGGCAACACCCGCCGCCGTTCCTCGTCCAGTGCGACCGGCTGCGCCCCCGGACGCGTCGACTCGCCCCCGATATCGATCAGGTCAGCGCCCTGCTCCACCATCGTGCGGGCATGCTCCAGGGCCTGTTCCACACGCTGATGTGCGCCGCCATCGGAGAACGAATCGGGCGTGACATTCAGGATGCCCATGATCCGCGGGCGATCCAGCGCCAGCCGGTGCCTTCCGCAGCGCAGGACCGCAGGCGCGCCTTCCGTATCCATGCCCATGTCTTTGCCTCCCCGCCAAATGAAAAGGCCGCCAAGGAGTCCCTGGCGGCCCATGGTGGCCTTTCGCCACCGGAGTGATACCTCGCTCGATCAGGACTGCGGGGCAGGCCCGCCGACGACACCCTTGCTGTCGTCGTCCTCGCGGCCGTCGTCGGAATCGCCAGCGGGCTCGTCACTCGCCTGCGCCGACCCACCGGATCCGCTGTCGCTGTCCCAGTCCGCCGGTTCTCGGGGCTCGCGTCCGGCCATAATGTCCTCGATCTGCTTGTCATCGATGGTCTCGTACTTCATCAGCGCCTTGGCCATCGCGTGCAGTCTGTCGAGGTTGTCCAGCAGGATCTGCTTCGCATTCTGGTAGTTCGTGTCGATGATCCGGCGCACCTCGGCGTCGATCTGGCGCGCGGTCTCGTCGGACATCGGCTTGGACTTCGCCCCCATCTGCCCGCCGAGGAACGGGTGCCCTTCCTCTTCGCCGTAGTCCAGCGGACCCAGCTTCTCGGAAAGACCCCACTTGGTCACCATGTTGCGCGCAATCTGTGTGGCGCGCTCGATGTCGTTGGAGGCACCGGTGGTCACCTTGTCGTCGCCAAAGATGATTTCTTCCGCCAGACGCCCCCCAAAAAGGCTCGCCAGCTGGCTCTCCAGTCGGGTCTTGGAGTGGCTGTAGCGATCCTCCTCGGGCAGGAACATGGTCACACCCAGGGCCCGTCCACGCGGAATGATGCTGACCTTGTAGACCGGGTCGTGCTCGGGGACCGTGAGCCCGACGATCGCGTGCCCCGCCTCGTGGTAGGCCGTCAGTTTCTTTTCGTCCTCGGACATCACCATGGACTTGCGCTCGGCGCCCATCATGATCTTGTCCTTGGCGCGCTCGAAGTCGCTCATGTCGACCAGGCGCTTGCCGGCCCGGGCCGCAAACAGGGCTGCCTCGTTGACCAGGTTCGCCAGGTCCGCGCCGGAGAAGCCCGGCGTGCCACGCGCGATGAGGTCCGGACGCACGTCTTCGGCGATCGGCGTCTTCTTCATGTGGACCTTGAGGATCTGCTCGCGGCCACGCACGTCCGGCGGCGGCACCACCACCTGGCGGTCAAAGCGGCCCGGGCGCAGCAGCGCCGGGTCGAGCACGTCCGGGCGGTTGGTCGCGGCGATCACGATGATGCCCTCGGTGCCCTCGAAGCCGTCCATCTCGACCAGGAGCTGGTTCAGGGTCTGCTCGCGCTCGTCGTGACCGCCACCCATGCCGGCGCCACGCTGGCGTCCGACTGCGTCGATCTCGTCGATAAAGATGATGCAGGGGGCGTGCTTCTTGGCCTCGGAGAACATGTCACGCACACGCGAGGCGCCCACACCCACGAACATCTCCACGAAGTCTGAACCGGAGATACTGAAGAACGGGACCTTGGCCTCGCCGGCAATGGCCTTGGCCAGCAGGGTCTTCCCGGTACCCGGCGAGCCGACCATCAGGACGCCACGCGGGATCTGGCCACCGAGCTTCTGGAACTTGGACGGGTCACGCAGGAAGTCGACCAGCTCGGAGACCTCTTCCTTCGCCTCGTCACAGCCGGCCACGTCGCCGAAGGTAACCTTTACCTGGTCCTCGGACATCAGCTTGGCCTTGGACTTGCCGAAGGACATCGCCCCACGGCCGGCGCCACCGCCACCCTGCATCTGGCGCATGAAATAGATCCACACGGCAATCAGCAGCAGCATCGGGAACCAGGAAATCAGGATGCTCATCAGCAGCGAACGCTCGGCATCCTCCTGTGCATTGATCTCCACATTGTTCTGCAGCAGATCACCGATCAGGCCGGTGTCATTGGGATTGACCGTGGTGAAGCGCTGACCCTCGATGGTCTGGCCACGGATCTTGTCGCCCTCGATGGTGACGCTGTCGATCCGACCGCCCTGCACATCCCGGATGAACTCGGAATAGGTAATACTCCGCACATCCTGCTGCTGTTGCGGGCTGAAGTTGTTGAATACCGACATCAGGACGATTGCGATAACCGCCCAGATGATCAAATTCTTGGCCAGACCGTTCAAAACGCCACCTCGAAAAACTTTTACCTACGTGGATTCTCGCGAGCTTTACACATCCCGAGGGCCGCGCGCCAATACGTACACTTCGCGTGACCGTGGGCGCGAGGCTTGCGGTTTGCGCACCTGCACCTTCTCGAACCGGCGCCGTACCTCGGCCAGGTAGGCGTCCGATCCCTCACCCTGAAACAACTTGACCAGCATCGCACCCCGAGGGTTCAGCACATCGCAGGCCAACTCCAGCGCCAGCTCGCACAAGTGGATCGACCGCGGCTGGTCGATGGCATCCGTACCGGTTAGGTTGGGGGCCATATCGGAAAGCACAAGGTCCGCGCGCTGCCCGTCCAGCGCCTCCAGGATCGCCCCCAGGACCGCATCCTCGCGAAAGTCACCGGTAATGATCGTGGCACCGGGCACGGGGTCCATCGGCAGGATGTCGGAGGCCACGAGCACCCCCTTGCGACCGATCTTCTGGGCGGCGTACTGCGTCCAGCCGCCCGGTGCCGCCCCCAGGTCGACCACGCGCATGCCCGGTTTGAGCAGCCGGTCACGTTCGTCGATCTCCTGCAGCTTGTACACGGCGCGACCGCGGTAGCCCTCCTGCTGCGCCCGCTGCACGTACGGGTCGTCAAAGTGCTCCTTCAGCCAGCGTTGACTGGAACGGCTACGCTTGGGCACCGAGGTTCTCCTGGCTCAGGCACGCGATCCGCGTGCTACAATTTCCGTGTTCCAATACCGAATCGAATCCCACGTGAATCTGACCGACGCGCAACGCCGCCACCTGCGCAGCCTCGCCCACCCGCGCAAGCCCATCGTAACCATCGGCCGCAATGGCCTGACGGACGCCGTGGTCAAGGAGCTGGAACAGGCACTGGCACATCACGAACTGGTCAAGATCAAGGTCAATATCGGCGACCGCGAGGCCCGCAATGGCACGGTCGAGGACCTGTGCGAACGCACGGGTGCGGCCCTGGTCCAGCGAATCGGCTACGTGGCAACCCTGTTCCGGCGCAATCCGGACGAGCCCAAGGTGACCCTCGACCCGGCCTGATCCCAGCCGCAGGCCGCTACGTCAGTTGACGTAGCGCACCTCGAGGATCTCGTACTCCGTCTCGCCGCCCGGCGCCTGGACGGTCACGACATCGCCCTCTTCCTTGCCGATCAGCGCGCGCGCGATCGGCGAGGACACCGAAATCATGTTCTGTTTGATGTCGGCCTCGTCCTCGCCAACGATCTTGTAGGTCACCTTGCGCCCGTCCTCGGTCGCCTCGAGCACCACAGTCACACCGAACACGACCTTGCCCGTCTGCGGCAGGGCCGTGACGTCGATGATCTGGGCATTGGAGAGCTTGCCCTCCAGCTCGCGGATGCGACCCTCGATGAAGCTCTGCTGCTCGCGTGCAGCGTGGTATTCGGCGTTTTCCTTCAGGTCACCGTGTTCGCGCGCATCGGCGATCGCATTCACCACCCGCGGGCGATCCTCGCCTTTCAGCTTCTTCAGCTCCGCCTTCATCTTCTCAGCGCCGGTGACGGTCAACGGGGTCTTGTTCATGCGCTCTTCCCTCCGAGATTCTCCTGATGGAGGTCCTGCAGCCGGAACACATCGTTCGCCCCCAGATGATCCAGGGCCTGCACCGTGGCACGCGCACCGGCGATGGTCGTGGTATAGCCCACCTTGTGCATCAGCGCCTCGCGCCGAATGGTGTAGGAATCGGAGGTCGACTGCTTGCCCTCCACGGTATTGATAATGAAGCTGATCTCGTCGTTCTTGATCATGTCGACAATATGCGGGCGGCCTTCGGTCACCTTGTTCACGCGCGTGACCGTGATGTCGGCCTCCTCCAGAACCTTCGCCGTACCGCGGGTCGCCAGGACCTCAAATCCCAGCTCGACCAGGCGCCGGGCGACCTCGGCCACATGCGGCTTGTCGATCTCGCGCACCGACACGAAGGCCTTGCCGGTGGACGGCAACAGCACGCCCGCCCCCAACTGGCTCTTGGCGAAGGCCTCGGCGAAGCTGCGACCGACCCCCATCACCTCGCCGGTGGACTTCATCTCCGGCCCCAGGATCGGGTCCACGCCCTGGAACTTGGCGAACGGGAACACCGATTCTTTCACCGAATAGTAGTCGGGGTAGACGGCATCACCCATGCCCTGCTCGGGCAGGGTCTGCCCGGCCATGCAGCGGGCGGCGATCTTGGCCAGCGGCCGGCCGACGCTCTTGGAGACATATGGCACGGTGCGCGAGGCGCGCGGGTTGACCTCCAGCACGTAGATATCGTCGCCCTTGATCGCGAACTGGGTATTCATCAGGCCGACGACCTTGAGCCCCAGTGCCATCTTGCGCACCTGCTCGACCATCTCGTCCTGCAGCTCCAGGGACAGCGAGAAGGGCGGCAGCGAACAGGCCGAGTCACCCGAATGCACGCCGGCCTGCTCGATGTGTTCCATGATCCCGCCGATGATCACGTTCTCGCCATCCGAGATGGCATCGACATCCACCTCGATCGCGTCATCCAGGAAGCGGTCCAGCAGCACCGGGGCATCGTTGGAGACGGACACCGCGTTCTGCATGTAGCTGCGCAGGTCTTCGCGGTCGCGCACGATCTCCATCGCGCGGCCACCGAGCACGTAGGACGGGCGCACCACCAGCGGGTAGCCGATCTCGTCGGCCAGCTTCTCCGCCTCTTCCTCGCTGCGCGCGGTGCGGTTCGGCGGCTGCTTGAGTCCCAGCTTGTTCAGCAGGGCCTGGAAGCGCTCGCGGTCCTCGGCCAGGTCGATCGAGTCCGGGCTGGTGCCGATGATCGGCACGCCGGCCGCCTCGAGATCCCGCGCGAGCTTCAGCGGGGTCTGGCCGCCGTACTGCACGATCACGCCGGCCGGCTGTTCGGTCGCCACGACCTCCAGCACGTCCTCCAGGGTCAGCGGCTCGAAGTACAGCCGATCCGAGGTGTCATAGTCGGTGGAGACAGTCTCCGGGTTGCAGTTGACCATGATGGTCTCGTACCCGTCCTCGCGCATCGCGAGTGCGGCATGTACGCAGCAGTAGTCGAACTCGATACCCTGGCCGATGCGGTTCGGCCCGCCGCCCAGGACCATGATCTTCTGCTTGTCGGTCGGCTCCGCCTCGTTCTCCTCTTCATAGGAGGAGTACATGTACGCGGTCGTGGTGGCGAACTCGGCCGCACAGGTATCCACCCGCTTGTACACCGGGCGCACGCCCAGGCCGTGACGGTGCTTGCGCACGGCCTTTTCGGTCTCGTTGAGGAGCTTGGCCAGGCGCAGGTCGGAGAAGCCGCGCTGCTTCAGGCGGTACATCTCCTCGGCCTTGATGTCGCTCAGGATGCGATCCTTGAGACTCTTCTCGACATCCACCAGCTCCTGGATCTGGGCCAGGAACCAGGGATCGATCGCGGTCAGCTCGAAGATGTCCTGGATCGAGAAGCCGGCGCGGAAGGCATCGGCCACGTACAGCACCTGGTCGGGGCTGGGGTTGGCGAGCTTCGTGCGCAGCTGATCGACGACATCTTCGGCCGTCAGATCAATCCGCTCGTCAAGGCCGTCCATGTCGGTCTCCATCGAGCGCAGCGCCTTCTGGAACGACTCCTGGAAGGTGCGGCCGATGGCCATCGCCTCGCCCACCGCCTTCATCTGCGTGGTCAGACGCGCCTCGGCCTGCGGGAACTTCTCGAAGGTGAAGCGCGGGATCTTGGTGACCACGTAGTCGATGGACGGCTCGAACGAGGCCGGGGTCAGTCCGCCGGTGATATCGTTCTTCAGCTCGTCCAGGGTATAGCCCACCGCCAGCTTGGCCGCGACCTTGGCGATCGGGAAGCCGGTCGCCTTGGAGGCCAGCGCGGAGGAACGCGACACCCGCGGGTTCATCTCGATCACGATCATGCGCCCGTTCTCCGGGTTGATCGCGAACTGCACGTTGGAGCCGCCGGTCTCCACACCGATCTTGCGCAGCACCGCCAGCGAGGCGTCGCGCATGATCTGGTATTCCTTGTCGGTCAGGGTCTGCGCCGGGGCCACGGTGATCGAGTCCCCGGTGTGGATACCCATCGGGTCCAGGTTCTCGATGGAGCAGATGATGATGCAGTTGTCCGCCTTGTCGCGGACCACCTCCATCTCGAACTCCTTCCAGCCCAGCGCGGACTCCTCCAGCAGCACCTGGTTCACCGGCGAGAGATCGAGCCCGTTCTTGACGATGTACTCGAACTCCTCGCGGTTGTAGGCGATACCGCCGCCCGAACCGCCCAGGGTGAACGACGGCCGAATGATCACCGGGAAGCCGATCTTCGGCTGGACCTCCTGCGCCTCCTCCCATGAATGCGCGAGCATCGCGGTCGGGGTATCCAGGCCGATATCGGCCATCGCCGCCTTGAAGTGGTCGCGATCCTCGGCCATGTCGATCGCCGCCTCGTTGGCGCCGATCATCTCCACGCCGTACTTCTCGAGCACGCCTTCCTTCGACAGGTCCAGCGCGCAGTTCAGCGCGGTCTGACCACCCATGGTCGGCAGGACCGCATCCGGGCGCTCCTTCTCGATGATCTTGGCGACCGTCTCCCATTCCACCGGCTCGATGTAGGTGGCATCCGCCATCTCCGGATCGGTCATGATGGTCGCCGGGTTGGAGTTCACCAGGATCACCCGGTAACCCTCTTCGCGCAGGGCCTTGCAGGCCTGGGCGCCGGAGTAGTCGAACTCGCAGGCCTGACCGATCACGATCGGGCCGGCCCCGAGGATCAGGATGCTCTGGATGTCGGTACGCTTGGGCATGTGACGGCTCTCGCAGGCTGTCGAAATCGGAAATTCGGGAGGTGCTTTAGCTGCGCGCGGCGCGCATCATCTCGACGAAGTCGTCGAACGCCGGGGACACGTCGTGCGGGCCCGGGCTGGCCTCGGGGTGCCCCTGCAGGCTGAAGGCCGGGCAGTCGGTGCGGGCGATCCCCTGCAGCGTGCCGTCGAACAGCGACCGGTAGGTCGGCGTCAGCGTATCGGGCAGGTTGTCCTCGTCGATCGCAAAACCGTGGTTCTGCGACGAGATCATCACCCGCCCACTTTCCTCGTGTCGGATCGGGTGGTTCGCCCCGTGATGGCCGAACTTCATTTTCACGCTCTTGCCGCCGCTGGCGATGCCCAGCAGCTGATGCCCGAGGCAGATGCCGAACAGCGGCAGCTTGCGCTCGCAGATGTCGCGGATCGCCTCGATCGCGTAGGTGCAGGGCTCGGGGTCACCCGGGCCGTTGGACAGGAACACGCCGTCGGGCTTCAGCTCCATCACCTCGTCCACCGGCGTCTCGGCCGGCACCACGGTCACGCGACAGCCACGGTCTGCCAGTTTGCGCAGGATGTTCTGCTTCATGCCGAAGTCGTAGGCCACCACATGAAACTCGGCCTGCTCCGGGTTCACCCGCGCCGGCTCCTCGCCGAGCTGCCAGGTACCCTCCAGCCATTCATAACGGCTGCGCGTGGTGACCTCGCGCGCCAGGTCCATACCCTTGATGCCGGGGAACTCGCGCGCGGCCGCCAGGGCCGCGGCCTCGTCCACATCGCCGGCCTGGATGCAGCCGTTCAGCGCGCCCTTCTCGCGCAGGATACGGGTCAGCTTGCGGGTATCGATCCCGCTGATCGCCACGATGCCGTGACGCAGCAGGTAATCCGGCAGCGACTCGCGCGAACGCCAGTTCGACACCAGCGGCGGCAGGTCGCGAATGATCAGCCCGGCGGCATGGGCGCGTGCGGACTCGTCATCCTCCGGGTTGGTACCGGTGTTGCCGATATGCGGATAGGTCAGCGTGACCATCTGCCGGTGGTAGGAGGGATCCGTCAGGATCTCCTGATAACCGGTCATCGCGGTGTTGAATACCACCTCGCCGACCGTCTGGCCCAGGGCGCCAATCGCCTGACCATGAAACACAGTGCCATCTTCCAGGACGAGCAGAGCGGGCGCGGACACGGGGACCTCCGGATGGTCTGGGTCGAGGCCGCCAGGCCATTTGCCGGCGGCGATACTGCGATTCATTCGGGATCTTTGACCCGACCTCGCCCGCACCGTCTACCGGGGCTGGACCCCGCATTCGGACAACGGTTCGGCGGCTGAGTGACGGGTGCGGTTACGCCTGCAAGTGTACGCGAGCGCCGCGCACGACGTCCAACGAGAATGGCCGCTGCGCCCTCGTGGAACGCCTTTAAATACGGCCCTGTCCGGGAGGATCACATCACAGCACCTCGGGGCCAGACATGCGAAAGGGGCCACCCGGCCCCCCTTGCTGAATCTGGCGGAGAGGGAGGGACTACTCGGCACCGCGTGCCTCGCCCTCCGGGTCGTCGCCTGCGGCGACGTTCGGGTGCCGCGGCGCGTCACCCGTCGAACCCGGCTTTCTCATGTATCGAGGGTTCGAATCCCGATAGCTCCGGGGCCAGACATGCGAAAGGGGCCACTCGGGCCCCCTTGCTTGAATCTGGCGGAGAGGGAGGGATTCGAACCCTCGATACGGGGTTACCGTATACACACTTTCCAGGCGTGCGCCTTCGACCGCTCGGCCACCTCTCCGGTTTGTCCCGCGAAGGCACTGGCCTACGCGAAGCGCGAAAGGGTAAACCAGCGGCGGTCGGTTAGCAATGCGGACACCCGACACGGGCACCATCAGCCGTCCGAGGGCTTGCCCGGGCCGCGGCTGGGGAGCGACGGGAAGGCGTGGACATTGCCACTGTCCTGGCTGGCGTCCCGGATACGGGGCGTGCCGACGGCCGCGACCTCGTCAATCCGGATCAGCGCATGCATCGGCACATGGAAGCGTTCGACCCCCTCGAACTCGGTGCGCAGGCGCTCCTCGGAGGGATCGACTACCACCTGCGAGCGCTCGCCAAACAGCAGATCCTCGACGGTGACAAAGCCGTAGAGTTCGTCCTGATAGACCTCGCGGGCATAGATCTCGTAGACCTTGCCCTGGTTGAGGAAGCTGACGCGGTAACGGGTGGCGGACATATTCATTTGACTCATATTGGGGTAGCAACCGCAGATTGCAACGGGTTGGCGTTGGTCCGGACTGACAATGCCGGTATGATTCGGGCGTTTAACCGCCCAGCGCCTTCGGTACGCCTTCGATGAATCCCTCGCAGGAGCTGCTCGATCTATTGAGCCGCAACAGCCAGCCGTACGAGGACCCGCTCACTCACGTGCGCTGGGACGCGCTGTCGCTGGACGATTTCTGGATCCCGGAGGAGGCTGTCTCGCTCTTCGGCACCCCCGAATACTCGGCGCTGGACGATGCCTGCAAACGGCGCCTGTCGCAATACGAGTTTCTGTACTTCATCAGTGGCGCGCTGTGGCTGGAAGGCCTTTTCATGGAGCGCATCTCGCGCATATCCATGCACTCGGCCGGTCGTCTGGACCGGCTGAATTATCGCCTGCACGAGCTGCGCGAGGAAGCCGGCCACAGCCTGATGTTCATCGAGTTCATGCGCCGCAGCGGACTGCCCCTGCCGGAACGCCGGTTCCCGAAGCCGAAGCTGGCCACCCTGGTCGGTCGTTTCTCTCCGTTCGAGTCCTCGATCTTCTGGATCGCGGTGATGATCGGCGAAGAGGTCCCGGATCGCATGAACCGACTGATCCGCCAGCACAAGGACTCGATCAGCCCGACGGTGGACGACATCGTGACCCGGCACATGATCGACGAGGCGCGTCACATGGCGCATGCCCGCGACACGCTGGAATCCTATCTGGATACGCTCCCGTCCTGGCAGAAATGGGCCTACCGCCCGCTGATGCGCCGCGTGTTCCGCCAGTTCGTGCATGCGTTCTACTACCCCACCCGCGACATCTACGAACTGGCCGGCCTGCCCGAGGGGCCGGACTATCGCCGCATCGCCCGCGAGAACCCACGCCGCGCCTCCTTCATCGACACCTGCGTTGACCCCGCGCTCAAGATCCTGCGCGACCAGGGTCTGGTGCTGAACTGGCGCTAGGGAAACACGAACGTGTTTCCCTACCATCCCCGGTGACCACCGGGGCAATTGGGTATGATCCAGTGCCATGGGCACGCATCTGAAACTCCGCCCCCCAAGCAGCACCTGGCGCCAGATCGAACTGGGGCTCTTCATCGTGCTGCTGACGGCCATCGTGCTGCGGGTGTACTACAACCCGCCAGCGGCGCTGGAACAGCTCACCTTCCGTGACGAGTTGCGAGTGGCCCTGGTCGAGCGCCCCCTGGGCCGCTCCGAGCTCGCCGCCACCGCCGGGCGGGACCAACTCGAGCTGGAGCTGCTGTACGGTCTGGCCGAGGAGCTCGACACGCGCCTGCGCGTGACCCGCGTGGACGACGCCGCCACCGCCCATCGCCTTTTGCGCCAACGCCGCATCGACATCGCCGCCGGCCTGCTCGTGCCGCCACACGATCCGTTGATCGAAGCCGGCCCGGAAATCCTGAGCGTGAAGCATGTCGTGGTCTTCTGGAACGAGAACGAACGGGCTACACCGCTGCTGGCGCTGACCGACATACCAGCCGGGGCGCGCGTCGGCATGACCGCACAGGCCCCCGTACCCGAGAGCCTGAGCCAGCCCTTGCTGGCCGAGGTCGGCATGGAACCGGAAACCCCGCCGGGGTTGTCACCGGATCCAGCAACCGAGGCCGAGCCAGCGCCCGAGGGGGGGGCATTCGACCCGAGCGCCTCCCCCCCGGACGGCGACGAAGAAACGGACCAGCCCAATGGCGAACTCATCCCCTACACCAACGCCGAGGCCCTGCGCGAGGCCCTGGAGCGTGGCGAGATCGACTACGCAGTGATGAATTCCCTGGAGTACCGTCGACTGCGGCGCATGCACCCGAACCTGCGTCAGGCACACGAACTGGAACGCAGCGCCGAGGTCCGCTGGCTATTCCCGGCAGGCTTTGATCGTAGCCTTATCGACGCCACCGAGGAGTACATCGCCAGGCTGCGCGACAACCGTGAACTGGAGTTGCTACTCGATCGCTATCTCGGCCATCTGGACACCCACGACCTGGTGGATGCCCTGACCTTCGCGCGCCGCGTCGAGCATCGCCTGGACCAGTTTCGTCCGCTGTTCGAGGAGGCCGGAGAGACCCACGATCTCGATTGGCGTTTCATCGCCGCGGTGGCCTACCAGGAATCCCACTGGAATCCCGATGCAGTTTCCCCCACCGGCGTGCGCGGACTGATGATGCTGACCCAGGTTACCGCCGAGGGGCTGGGCGTCGAGGACCGCACCGATCCGGCCGCGAGCGTCGACGGTGGCACGCGGTACCTGATCGACCTGCGGGAACGGCTGCCGGAATCGATCTCCGAGCCCGACCGCACCTGGATGACGCTGGCTGCCTACAACGTGGGACTGGGTCATCTGCACGATGCCCGGCGCCTGGCGGCCGCCAACGGCGACGACCCGGATCGCTGGCTGGATGTGATGCAATGGCTGCCGCGTCTGGCGCAGTCCGAATGGTACGAGCAGACCCGCTACGGCTACGCCCGCGGCTGGGAGCCGGTCCACTACGTGCGGAACATCCGCAGCTACTACGACAAGCTGGTGCAGCGCTTCCCGGAATCCGAAGAACTCAAGCCGCCCGCCCCCGAGCTCTACCGCCGAACCCCGCTGGCACTTTAACGACGTAACAGCGGGCTCACGGCTATAGCCGTCGCCGGATGGCGGTCGCGGGCAATTCCCCTATAATCGCGGGCCGAATTCCCGACCGAAAGGAACCTGGATGAGTCCGTCCACTCGCGCCTCGCTTCGGGCCGCCATTGGCCCGGGGCTGCTGATGGCCGGTGCGGCCGTGGGGGTCTCGCATCTGGTCCAGGCCACCCGGGGCGGCGCGGAGTACGGGCTTCTGCTGATCCCGATCGTGCTACTGGCCTGCCTGTTCAAGTACCCGTTTCTGGAGTTCGGCCCGCGCTATGCAGCCGCCACCGGCCATCACCTGCTGACCGGCTACCACCGGCTGGGCAATTGGGCCCTGGGTCTCTACATCGCGGTGACCGTGGGCACGCTGTTCGCCATCCAGGCGGTAGTCACGCTGACCACTGCCGGGCTGGTCACACTGGTATTCGACCTCGACCTCTCGGTCACGCTGGTCTCGGCGCTGGTCCTCGCTGCCTGCATCACCTTCCTGATGATCGGCGCCTACCGCGGCCTGGACCTGGGCATGAAGATCATCATGGCCGCGCTGAGCGTATCCACCGTGGCCGCAGTCGCGCTGGCCTTTCGCGAGGCCCCGGACCTCGCCACCCTGTCCGGTGCCCAGGAGTGGTCGAACCTCTGGACCCTGGCCGGCTTCGCCTTCATCCTCGCGCTTCTGGGCTGGATGCCCATCCCGCTGGACGTGGCCGCCTGGCACTCGATCTGGACCCAGGAACGCGCCCGCCAGACCGGCCACGCGCCGACCGTGCGCGAGGCCATCTTCGACTTCCGCCTGGGGTATCTCGGGGCCGTAGTCATTGCCGTCGCATTCATGCTGCTGGGCGCGGTCCTGATGTACGGCAGCGGCATTGGCTTTGCCGCCGGGGCCGCCGCGTTCTCGGCCCAGCTGGTAGACCTGTACGCCCAGAGCCTGGGCGAATGGAGCCGCACCCTGATCGCAGTGGCGGCCCTGACCACGATGTTCTCGACGACACTGGCCGTCACCGATGCCTACCCACGCGTGATCGTGGCGATCATCCGCACCCTGCGCGAGGACGGCCACGCGCCGCAGACTATGGACCCGTCGCGCAAGGGCGAGCGCGGACTCGACTGGTGGGGCTATCGCATTGCGCTGCTGGCCGTGGCCAGCGGTGCGTTGCTGCTGATCTCGCAGGCCGGGGAGCACTTCACGCGGCTGGTGGATATCGCGACGCTGCTGTCCTTCCTCTCCGCACCGATACTCGCGTGGATCACCTTCAAGGTGGTCATGTCGCCGGACATGCCGGAGGCGGCCCGCCCGGGGCGTGGCCTGCGCGGTCTGGCCTGGGCCGGCATCGCGTTCAGCCTGATCTTTTCGCTGCTGTATATCCTCTGGCGTCTGTTCGGCTGACCTCGCACCTCAATCCCTGGTGCCCTCGCCACGGGCATGCAGGCAGAAACGCGCCAGGATCGCGACATCGTGATCGGCCTGCCCGGCCGCCAGCGCCTTGTCTACCGCGTGGCGCACCGGCTCCAGGCCGTCCAGGCTGAGGCCCACCTGCTCGCCCAGACCGGCCACGATGCCCAGATCCTTGTGGTAGAGCCCAGCCTGAAAGCCGGGTTCGAAGTCACCGTCCAGTAGGCGCTGGCCGTGCACCTCGAGGATACGCGAAGCGGCAAACCCACCCATCAGCGCCTCGCGCAGCCGCGCCGGATCGACCCCGGTCTGCTCCGCCAGCGCGAAGGCCTCGCCAATGGCGACCAGGGTCTCGCCCACCACCAGCTGGTTGCAGGCCTTGGTGATCTGACCGGCCCCGCTGGCCCCGACATGCGTCAGCGTCGAACCCACGATGTCGAAGATCGGCCGCAGCCGATCGACCGCCTCCTCCGGGCCACCAACCATCAGGCTGAGCGTGCCGCTGCGGGCCCCCGGCTCGCCGCCGGACACGGGCGCATCCACAAACACCACCTCCCGTTCTGCCGCGGCCTGCGCAATCGCGCGGGTGCGGATCGGGTCGATCGTGCTGTGGTCGACCACCAGCAGCCCCGGGCGGGCGTGCTCGAGCACCCCATCCGGGCCCAGCATCAGCTGCTCCACATCCGGGGTGTCAGAGACGTTCAGTACCAGCACGCGCACGCTGGAGACCAGTTCCGCCAGACTGGAGGCGGCCCCGGCACCCTCGGCTACCAGGGACTCCGCCGCCTCCGCCCGACGCGCCCAGACCCGGATATCCGCCCCGGCACGCAGCAGATTGCGGGTCATGGGGGCCCCCATGATGCCCAGGCCCACGCAGCCGATCGGCTGCAGTGCTTCGGGGAGGCTGGATGCAGTGGTCATGGCGAGGACTCCTGGCGAGGGACGGCCATCGAATGGGCGTCCAGTGGTTTCGAAAGCCCCACACTCTAGCAACCTACACAACCGGAGGGTGGAGACCGCGAGGCATCGGCGAACACCCCCTGGTCGGCTGACTTCTGGCGTTTGTTCAAGTCATGACCGTCAGTTTTGGCGGCCCGCTGGTCCGGCTGACGGATTTCTCCGAAGTAAACGTCATGGGTCTGGCGAACTCTCGCCGAAGCCCCGCCCGGCTCGCCCTGACCGCAGCCCGCCTCGTCCTCCCCGCCCTACCCACCCAGTCACCGCGACAGCCCTGAACCCAATCCCCCGCCCATGGCTTCACTGAGACCTCCGAACGGTTTTTTATTATTTAATTATTTACCGTATTTCATGATGCGATTATCTTTAATTAGATCGGAATAATTACCCCGCGTTCCCGTCCTACCCACAACTGGATTCAAAAAGCCACGGAAGCAAAACGGTCCAGTGTGCTTCCTAGAAGCTCGGCATACGCCACACCGAATATTTAAAAGAACGGGAAAACCGCAAGGAGCCCACCAATGAAGAAAGCTTTTATCCTGCCTCTGGCCCTGACCGCCGCCGCCATGCTCACCCTTCCCGGCGCCGCCATGGCCGACTACGGCGAACAAAAAGTCGTCTATCACGTGAACTACAACGACATGGACCGCCACATGGCCGCCATGGGCAACATACAGAATCACATCAATGCCGTGGGCGCGGAAAACATGGAGATCCGAGTGGTCATGCATGGCCCGGGCCTGCACCTGCTGCGTAACGCCAAGGAGAACGAAGACCTGGCCGCCCGCATCGAAGAACTGAAGATGCAAGACGTTGATTTCAATATCTGCAATGTCACCGTCACTCGGGGCAACGTGGACATCTCGGAAGAGCTGTTCGATGCCACCGAAGACGACCTGGTACCTAGCGGGGTCGGCGAGATCGGCCACCTTCAGACGCAGGGCTTCGTTTACCTGCGCCCGTAAGTACCACATTTCCTCCAAGCCACCGAGTGTTCTCCCGGTGGCCCTTTGGGCTCGGCCTTGGCCGGGCCTTTTTCTTGAGCGGAACCAGGTTTCCCGAAGGAAATACACAACCAAAATTCCAGTCTTTATTTGAATATATAAATACCCGCAAAAATCAGCCGGACCAGCCGGAATAAGCACCCCGTTAACGCGTCATATCAAAGCCGGACAAAGCAGCCCCAAAGGGAAGCACCGGCTGCAAAATAAAAGGAAAATCCCAACCGGGACCTTGAACGAGGAAAACGCGTCATGAAGCACCTGCATATTATCGCCCTGGCTCTGGTCTCCTTCCTGCTGATCGCCCCGGCGACCGCGCTGGCGGAATACGGCGACCAGAAGGTGGTCTACCACGTGAACTACAACGACATGGACCGCCACATGGCCGCCATGGGCAACATCCAGAACCACATCAATGCCGTGGGCGCCGACAAGATGGACATCCGCGTGGTCATGCATGGTCCGGGCCTGGGCCTTCTGCGCAATGCCAAGGAGAACGAGGACCTGGCCGGCCGCATCGACGAACTGAAGCTGCAGGGTGTTGATTTCAACATCTGCAACGTCACCGTCACCCGCGGCAACATCAGCATCGCCGACGAGCTCTACGATGCCTCCGAGGACGACATCGTCCCCAGCGGTGTGGCCGAGATCGCCCATCTGCAGCAGCAGGGCTTCGTCTACCTGCGCCCGTAAAGCGACACCTGCCATCACACGCACGTTTGTCGTCTGAAGGCCCGGCAGCTGCCGGGCCTTTTTTGTGCCCGCGCCAGAGCCCTGGAACACGCGCGAATCATATTGGGCTATCCGCGGCAAACCGGTAAGGTATGCACTCCTTTCTTCCGCGAACCGCCTGCTTGCCCGCAATCCGCATCCAGTCCCTGTACAAACGATACGACGGCGTAGCCGTTGTCGATGGCGTGAACCTGGAGATCCCGCGCGGCGAGTTCTTCGGGCTGCTTGGGCCCAACGGCGCGGGCAAGACGACGGCCCTGCGCATGCTGCTGGGGATGACCCCGATCGACGGCGGTCAGGTCGAAGTACTGGGCCTTCCGATGCCGGAAGGCGAGCGCGAGGTGCGCAAGCGCCTGGGCATCGTGCCGCAGTTCGACACGCTGGACCCGGACTTCACCGTGATCGAGAACATGCGAACCTATGCCGCGTATTTCGGTCTCTCCGGCGCAACGGTCCAGGCGCGCATCGATCACCTGCTGGAGCAGGTCAACCTGAACGACAAGCGCGGCGCGCGCATCAATGCCCTGTCCGGCGGCATGAAGCGCCGGCTGACCCTCGCACGCGCCCTGATCAACGAACCCGAGGTCGTGGTGCTGGACGAGCCGACCACCGGGCTGGACCCACAGGCGCGCCACCACCTCTGGCGCCAGCTCCGGCAGCTGCGCGCCTCCGGCGTCACGCTGGTGCTGACCACGCATTACATGGAGGAGGCCCAGGAGCTGTGCGATCGCATCGCGATCATCGACCACGGCCGCATCATTGCCTGTGACCGACCCAGCCGCCTGATCGCCGAGCACATCGAACCCTGGGTGGTCACGGTCGGCGGGCCCGATGCCGGCACCGCGATCGAGCAGGAGATCGGCCCCCGGGATCGCGCCCATCAGGTCGCGGATACCTGGCTGGTCTACACGGCCGAACCGGACCGGCTGCGCGAACGCCTGCGCGCCCGGGGCCTCGAACCGACCCTGCGCGAGGCGGACCTGGAAGACGTGTTCCTGAAACTCACCGGCCACGAGCTGCGCGACTGATGTCCGACCCAACCTCGACCTGGCTCCCCCGGCCCAGCCTGCGCTTCGTCGCGGTCTGGCGCCGCAACCTTCTGGTCTGGCGCAAGCTCCTGGTGCCGTCGATGCTCGGCAACTTCGGCGAACCCATCCTCTACCTGCTCGCATTTGGCTACGGCTTCGGCCGCCTGGTGGGTGACCTCGACGGCATGAGCTACATGGTGTTCATCGCCTCCGGGATCATCTGCTCCTCGGCGATGTTCACCGCCAGCTTTGAGGGCATGTATTCCGCCTACACGCGCATGGCGGAGCAGAACACCTGGCTCGGGATGCTGGCCACACCGCTGACGCTGGACGACATCGTTTTCGCCGAGGCGATATGGGCCGCGAGCAAGGGCCTGATCAGTGCCACCACCATCCTCGTCGTCGCCGCAGTCCTGGGGCTGGTGAGCGACGCTCGCGCCCTGCTCGCCCTGCCGGTGATCTTCCTCGCCGCGTTCACCTTCGGCGCGCTCGCCCTGGTCATCACCGCGCTGGCGCGCAGCTACGACTTCTTCCTGTACTACTTCACCCTCGCGGTGACCCCGATGCTCCTGCTCTCCGGGGTGTTCTTCCCGCTACAGGAGCTGCCCAACTGGGTGCAGACCCTGGCGCTGGCCCTGCCGCTGGCGCACGTGGTCGAGATCGTGCGTCCGCTGATGACCGGCAGCTGGCCCGCCAGCGTCTGGCCGCACCTGGCGGTGATCACGGGCTACGGCGCGGCGGCTATCATCCTGGCGACCGCGCTGATCCGACGCCGCCTGCTGCGCTGACCCCAACGGCGGCTGTGGCAAGATAGGCCCCCGTCCCAGGAAGACACCGCATGGCCACGCCCGAGAACGATCCCAGTACCCCGCAGGAATACCGCGCCACAGTCGCCCGCGGGCTCGGCCCCCTGCTGGCCGAGGAACTGGTTACCCTCGGCGCCGCCGACGTGCGCGAGGAGGGCGGCGCGGTGCACTTCTCGGCCGATCTCGAGACGCTGTACCGCGTACTGCTGGGCAGCCGCATCGCCAGCCGTATCCTGCTGCCACTGGCGCGCTTCGAGCAGCCGGACGGGGATGGCTGCTACACCGCCGCCCGCGCGATCGACTGGCCCGCGCTGCTGGACCCCGGTGCGACCTTCGCGGTCGAGGTCGGCGGCAAGAGCCGCCACATCCGCCATACCCACTTCGCCGGGGTACGCATCAAGGACGCGGTGGCCGACGCCTTCCGCGAGGCAACCGGCGCCCGCCCGGACGTGGACCCGAAACACCCGGACGTCCGCATCCTGCTGCAGCTGCAGGGGGATCACGCCCGGCTGTCCGTGGATATCGGCAATGGCGGCCTGCACCGGCGCGGCTATCGCGGCGCCGGAGGGGCGGCCCCGCTGCGCGAGAACCTCGCCGCGGCCCTGCTCGCCCGTGCCGGCTGGCCCGCACGCGTCGAGGACGACCCGGAACAGGCGCAGCTGCTGGACCCGTTCTGCGGCAGCGGCACCCTGGTGATCGAGGCCGCCCTGATCGCCACGCACACCGCTCCCGGGCTGCTGCGCCAGGACTTCCGTCCGCAGGGCTGGGCCGGGCACGACGCCGCCCTGTGGCAGCGCTGTGTGGATACGGCCCAGGCGGCGGTCCGCCCCTGGCAGGGCCCGACGCTGCTGGGGTCGGATCGCGACCCGCGCGCGGTGCAGGCCGCGCGCCAGGCGGCCCGCACAGCCGGAGTCGCCGCCTGCACCCGCTTCGAGGTCGCCGACGTGCTGACCCTCACGCCCCCCGCACCGAACGGGCTGCTGATCAGCAACCCGCCCTACGGCGAACGCATCGGCGACCAGCCCGAACTGATCAAGCTCTACAGCCTGCTGGGCGAGCACCTCAAACAGGCCTTTGGCGGCTGGCAGGTGGCCCTGCTGGTCGCGGACACCACCGACTCCCGCCGCCTCGGGCTGCGGGCCACGCGCAAGTACCGCGTACACAACGGCCCGATCGACTGCCAGCTGCTGGAGTTCGACATCCATGCCCGCGAGGGACAGGCCGAGGCGGCAGCCCCTGCACCCGAGTTCGCCAACCGCCTGCGCAAGAACCTGAAGCACCTGGATCGGTGGGCGCGGCGCCAGGGCGTGACCTGCTACCGCATCTACAGCGCGGACCTCGACGAATACCCGCTTCTGATCGACCGCTACCAGGCCACCGACGGCTCCGTGCACCTGCATCTGCAGGAGTTCGCCGCCCCGGCCTCGGTCGAACCCGCGCGCGCCGAGGCACGCCTGCGCGGGGCGCTGGCCGCGACCCTGGAGGTCACCGGCGTCGCGCCCGCCCACCTGCACTACAAGCAGCGGCGCGCCCAGAAGGGTCGCTCGCAGTACCAGCGCGCCGAGACCGCACAACCCGCCCCCTTCTGGGTCGAGGAACACGGCTGCCGGCTGAAGGTAGAGCTGGATGCCTATCTGGACAGCGGCCTGTTCCTGGACCACCGCCCGATGCGTCGCCGCCTGCAGGAAGAATGCCGCGGACTGCGGTTGCTGAACCTGTTCTGCTACACCGCCGCGGTCAGTGCCCATGCCGCCGTGGGGGGCGCCCGCCAGACCGTCTCGGTGGACCTGTCCAATACCTACCTCGACTGGGCCGCCGACAACCTCGCGGCCAACGGCTTCGAGGCCAGCGTGCGCGATGGGCGCAGTCGGCGGCGCCCCGACACCCATGCGCTGCTGCGTGCCGACTGCATCACCTGGGTACGGGAGGCCGCAGACGACCCGGCGCTGCGCTTCGAGCGGATCTTCCTCGATCCCCCGACCTTCTCGAACTCGAAACGCACCGAGGCGAACTTCGAGGTGCAACGCGACCATGTCGAACTGATCCGGGACGCCGCGCGCCTGCTGACCGAGGGCGGCATCCTGTACTTCTCGACCAACCGCCGCCGCTTCGAACTCGACACTGAGTCCCTCGCGGGCCTGGAAGTCCGCGAGATCACTCGCGAGACGCTGGACGAGGATTTCCGCCGCCCACCCCCACCCCATCGCTGCTGGGCCATCTCGCACGCCGCGGACTGACCCACCACGAGACCCGGCATCGCCACCGGCCATGCAAGGGCGACGGACAGGCTCGCGAAGCGCACACGGCTTGCCGCGCTGCACAGAGACCACCACAAAAAAGGCGCCCCGTGGGGCGCCTGGAAGTACGGCTCCTGACAACGGAGCTCTCCTGCACAGCCTTAATCACCGTAACCGTAGTTCTCCACGAGGAAATCCACGATGTCGTCACGCTGCTCATCGGTGAGCCAGGTCATGCCGTAGTCTTCCATGTCGTCCATGACCCAGTTCCAGTCAGCACGATTCAGGTTCTGGTTGGTCGCCTGACGGATGCCGTGGCAGGCCGCACAGGTCTGTTCAAACAATTCCTTGGTCGCCGAGACCTCTTCGGCCTTCTCTTCCTGGGCTTGTTGTTCTTCCTCGGGAATGGCCTCCTCGGCAACAACGGGCGAAGCCAGGGCCGCACACGCCAACCCCAGTAGCGACAGCATTACAAAACGCTTCATGCGTACTCCGTTCTGCTCAAGAGAAACCCGGGGAAATGATGCCCCGGGTATGGAGGTTTGTCACGCAGCGACCGTGACCGGGATCTTGTGGACGATGTTGCCGTCGTAGCCACGCGGGTTCCACGGCTGAACGATGGGCTGAGTATTGCCCTTGTCGTCCACCGCGCGGGCCCAGATCTCGTAGTAGCCGCGATTCTCGAAGGACAGCTCCTTCTCAAAGTGCACCCAGGCGTACTTGTTGACCGGGTCGCCCTTGAGATCGGCCTTCTCCCAGTTGAGACCAAAGTCGGTGGAGATCCAGACTTCCGCGACCTCGTCCTCGCCCGCCCAGGCATGGCCGGTGACCTTGACGGTCTCGCCACGCTCCAGACCGGTGTCCTTCTTCGGACCGGTGATCACGGACTTGATCAGCCACGGGCCGCCGACCTTCATGTCCTCTTCCGGCGGGCGCTCGCCCGGGGCCACCGGATACTTGGGCATGCGGTAGGAGTAGCCAGTCATGCCGCGGCCGTCGTGTTCCTGATCGCGCAGCGTGATCTTGTTCAGCCACTTGTGCGAGCAGGAGCCGTACCAGCCCGGCACCACCAGACGCACGGGGAAGCCGTGGGTCGCAGGGATGTCCTCTCCGTTCATCGCATAGGCCACGATGGTGTGCTCTTCCATCGCCTTGTCGATCGGCACGCCACGGGAGAACGGACCGCGGTCACCGAGGATCGGCTCGTAGCCCTCGTGCGCGGTGTAGACGGCGCTGTCCTTCACGCCGGCCCGCTCGAGGATGTCCTTCAGCGGCACGCCGGTCCACTTGGCGTTACCCACCGCACCGCGGTCCCAGGGGTTGCCGCGCGGCTGCGGGTCGAAGTTCGCACGGCCGTTGCCGCCACACTCGATGTGCAGGACCAGGTCCTTGCTGTCCATGCTCTTCAGGTCGTCGAGACCGATCTCCAGCTCTTCATGCACCTCGCCGTCGATCTTCAGCGACCAGCCATTCGGGTCGCGATCCAGCGCCTGCTGCGGGATCAGGTCGTTGTTGCGGATGAAATGACGGCTGGCCGGGGTAACCTCGTCTTCCAGCAGGTGCGGCGGGGTTTCGACGTTCAACGGGCGATCGTTATGGACGATCAGGCCATCCTCCTTGCCGGCGTCGGACATCGCGGACTTCGCCTGCTCGTCCTCGAGGCCATTCGCTTCGTCCGCCCAGGCAGCCGGGATCAGGCCACGCCCGAACAGGCCGCGCATCGCGGCGTCGGTGCCGGCACCAAAGCCGAACAGCGTCAGGGCAGCGCCGCCCACGCCCATGCGGCCCATGAAACGACGCCGGGAGACGGCTTCGTCAAAGATCTCGAGGGTCTGCGGGTCCGCCCCGGCGTCTTCCGTTACGCCTCGCAGGCGATCCCAGAATTGGTTTTCTTGTTTCCTGGTCATATGCTCCTCCGTCACACGGATCCTTGCGGTCAAGATCCCCCTCAACAAGGCCTTGTCGATTCAGGGATCCCTGAATCATTTAGATCAGGTTCAAATGAATTTCAAAGTTTTTCCAAGGAATTTTGGAAGGAGTTTTCTGGTCTGGTAAAAGCCGGCATGTAAAACAAAAACTTGCAATTTATAAGGATAAAATGATGAAAGCCTGGTTTCTGTTCGCCCTGTTCCTGACCCCGGCCTTCGCGCTGGCCGACAGCATCGAGATTCGCGACATCGAGGAGGGCGAGGGCCCCGAACTCGTACGGCACGACACGGCCCTGGTCCACTATGTCGGACGCCTCGAGGAAGACGGCTCCGAGTTCGACTCCAGCCGCGGCGGCCAGCCCCTGTCCGTGACCATCGGGTCCGGCCAGACGATCCCCGGCTTCGAGCAGGCGGTGAAGGGCATGCGCGAGGGCGGCAAGCGCGAGGCGATCATCCCGCCGGAGCTGGCCTACGGCGAGCGCGGCGCCGGCAACATCATCCCGCCGAACGCCACCCTTCGCTTCGAACTCGAGGTCGTCGAGGTCCAGCGCGCCCCGTTCAGCAGCCTGGACAACGAGGGACTGGCCGAGAAGCTGGATGAGGGGGTCACCATCGTCGACATCCGTCGCCCGGACGAGTGGGCCGAGACGGGCGTGGTGGAAGGCAGCCATCGCATCACCGCGTTCGAGGAAGACGGCAGCCTCAACCCGGAGTTCGGCAGCAAGTTCACCGCGCTGGTCGACTCCGACGACGAGGTGATCCTGATCTGCCGCGTCGGCAACCGCACCAGCGCACTCGCCCAGGCCCTGTCGGAGGGGCTCGGCTACGACAAGATCTACAACGTGACCGACGGGATCATGGAATGGCTGGACGATGACCGTGTCGTACGCCATGACTGCCCGGATCACGAGGAGACCGCTCAATGCTGATAACGGCGCCGCAACGACGCCCGCTCAAACCCACACCTGCATCGCGTACCGTCGCCAGCCCGTTCTACGGGCTGGCGCTCGGCCTGCTGATCGGTCCCGGGATGTCCGCTCCCCTGCTGGCCAACGAGACTGAACCGACGCCCCCCCTGCCCGAGGCCGTGACCACCGAGCACTCGCTGGAACTGCTCGACGGCAGCACGCTGGACTACCAGGCCACGGTCGGCTATGTCCCGCTGGGCGAGTCGATGGACGACCCCGATGCCCGGGTGTTTACCGTCAGTTACACGGTGGACAGCGACGAAGATCGTCCGGTCACCTTCATGGTCAACGGCGGGCCCGGCGCGGCCTCGGCCTACCTCAACGTGGGCGGCCTGGGGCCGCGGGTACTGGAGACCGACGACCAGGGTCTGGCCGCCTCCACGCCGCCCCGGCTGGTCGACAATCCCAAGACCTGGCTGGCGTTTACCGATCTGGTCTTTATCGACCCGGTCGGGACCGGCTTCTCGCGCGTGATGGGCGGCGAAGCCGATCAGTACTTCTCCCGCGACGGCGACCTGGCCGCGATGGAGGAGACGCTGGAACGCTGGCTGGATGAACACGGCCGGCGTGGCGACGCGGTGTACCTGGCAGGCGAAAGCTACGGGGGCTACCGCGCCGCCGCGTTGCCGGCGCGCATTGCCAAGGGCTCCGGCATCAGCCTGAGCGGCACAGTGCTGATCTCGCCCGCGCTGGATTACGGCATGCTGGAACACGGCACCGCCCGCCCGATCGGCTGGGCCCTGAGCCTGCCGGCGATCACCGCCGCCGCGAAGGCACAGGGTCGCCTGGGCGATGACCCGCCCAGCCTGGAAGAGGCCGAGGCCTTCGCCCTGGGCGACTACCTGCAGGGCCTGATCCACCCCGGGCAGATCGACGACGACTGGATCGGCGAGGTCGCCCGCTTTACCGGACTGTCGCGCGATCGCCTGAAGGCCACACGGGGACGCATCACGCTGGACATGACCCAGCGCGGCCTGCTGATGGACGAAGGCCGGCTGGTCAGCCTGTACGACGGCGGCATCGACAACCTCGACCCGGTGCCCACCAACATCATGCCGCAAGCCGATGCGATCCTGGACGGCCTGACCGCCCCGCTGTCCACCGCGATGCTGGACCACCTGCGCAACACCCTGGACTGGGAACACGGGCACCAGTACCGCCTGCTCAGTCGCGACGTGTTCCGGGCCTGGGACTGGGAGGCCAGCGGCCGCGAGGGACACTTCACCGCGATGGACGAGCTGGCCACCGCCCTCTCGCTCAACCGCGACTTCCGGATCTTCAGCGTGCATGGTGAGGCAGATCTGATCACGCCCTACTTCACCACCGAGTGGCTGCTGGGCCAGATCGCGTTCGCCGCCGGCGACGAGGCCGACTCGCGCATCATCCCGCGCGCCTACCCGGGCGGGCACATGCTGTACATGCGGGCGGACACCAACGAAGCCCTGTTCAACGACGCCGAGGCGTTCTATCAGGGCGAACTGCGCGCCGACGACTGAACCGAAACCAATCGCGTGGCGTGCCCGCTGCCCGGGTCCGCCCGCCAACCTGGCCAACACCACATGACCACCCACCACGACATCCCCACCCACCTGGTTACCGGCTTTCTGGGGGTGGGCAAGACGACCACCATCCGCCAGTTGCTCGCACTGCGCCCCGAGGGCGAGCACTGGGCCGTGCTGGTCAACGAATTCGGCGAGATCGGCGTAGACGGCGGCCTGCTCGCGGATACCGGCGTCGCGCTGGAGGAGATCCCCGGCGGCTGCCTTTGCTGCGTCTCCGCGCAGATGTTCACCGTCGGCCTGAACCGGCTGATCCGCTCGCAGCACCCCGACCGCATCCTGATCGAGCCCACCGGGCTCGGGCACCCGGCCGAGATCATCCGCACCCTCACCCAGCCCCCCTACGATGGCGTGCTGGACCTGCGCGCCACGATCACGGTCATGGATGCCCGCCACCTATCCTCGCCCCGCCACCGCGAACACCCGAACTGGAACGACCAGATCGCACTGGCCGATGTCCTGCTGGCCAACAAGGCCGACCTCTACAGCGAGGCGGATCGCGAGGCCCTGCAGGCGTTTGTCGCCGCCATGCCGCCACCACGTCCACTGGTGGTCGAGACGACCCAGGGACGTGTGGAACCGGCGTGGCTGGAGCACCCCCGGCTGGAACGCGGCGGGGCCCTGTTCCCGGAGGCTCGGGCGTTTCTATCCGCGGGTGACACGCCCGACCACGACCACGACCACGACCACGACCACGACCACGACCACGACCACGACCACGACCACGACCATGGTCATGGTCATGCACCCAACGAGCACGGGTACGAACCCGTGACCATCGACACCCGGGGCGATGGCTACCTGGGCCGCAGCTGGCTGCTGCCCGAGGGGCAGGCGTTCGACCACACGGTCCTGGAGACGCTGGTGAGCGGCTTCACCGGAGAACGCCTCAAGGGTCTGGTGCTGACCGATCAGGGCTGGCAGCGCATCAACCGCGTGACGGGCGACGGCGGACTCGAGGCCATGGAAGCGCCCGCCGCCGGCACCCGCCCGCGCATCGAGGCCATCCTTCCGGAGACCGACGCCCAGGCGCTGGACAACTTCGACCAGGCCCTGCAGCAGGCTCGCACCGGCCCTCAGCGTATCGCGCAATAAGTCAGGGGGACGGCCCGGGCAACCGATGCGATTCGCTACGCTCATCGCATCCTACGCGCCCGAGCTCCCCTCCGAGATGACCGTAGGATGCAATGAGCCCCGCGAATTGCATCAACCCAACGCCAGAGCACTACCCCAGCCAGACCGGATCGACGAAGAAGAGCACCGTAGTACCGGCACCCACCAGCGTAACCAGATGCCGGTACCACGGTTCGGGCAGAACCCCCAGTAGCCCAATCCCGACCCGGGCGCCGAGAATGGCCCCGGCCCCGACGGCCAGCAGCCCGGTCGCAACCACCTGTCCACCCACGACAAAGACCACGACGGCAATCAGCGTCAGCACCGTGGAGAGCAGGTTCTTCAGGGCATTAGCCTGTGCCAGGTCGGCCATCCCCTGCCCCCGCAGGATCGCCAGCAGCAGGATGCCGACCCCGCCGTTGAAATAGCCACCGTAGACGCAGCCAAGCCCCGCGCCCGCCACCCGGGCCAGTGCCGGGTGTGCCGCATGGGCCGCGCGACGCTGCAGCCACGGACCCAACGCGAACAGCAGGGTCGCCAGCAACAGCAGCCAGGGGATGAAGGCCCGAAAACGCGCATCCCCCGTAAGCAGGAGCAGGGCCGCACCCAGCGCCCCGCCCAGCACACCCACGATCAGGAACAGCGCCAGCAGGCGCATTCTCAGATCCCGCCAGAGGGTACGCAGGCGTCGATGGTCCACCAGCAGGCTGGCGGCGTACCCGGGCAGCAATGCGGCGGTCCCGGTGGCATTGGCCGCCACCGGCGGGACCCCCACGGCCATCAGGGCCGGCAGCGTAAGAAAGCTGCCGCCCCCGGCCAGGGCATTCAAGGCACCAGCGAAGAACCCGGCGGCAAGCAGCAATACGGCAACGCCGGAGAAGGCGAACTCCACAGGACGTTAGATCACGCGGCGGTCACTGAACTCGGCGCGATAAAACCACTCGTTGCCCGGCAGCGAGCTGGGGTTGGGAAACACGATAAAGCCGTCGGCCGGGGCCTTCACCTCGGTCCCGTCCGCGCGAACTCCGATCACATCACCCTCGTGCAGGGGGTCGAAGCTCTTCCACTCGCGCACGAACCGGTCATCGGGGTGGTCGCGGTCGATCACCTCGACCAGGCGCAGGACCTCCGGGTCGTCCTGCCCGGGCGTGGCCGGGGCCTCGATCATGCCGAGGTGGGCCAGGGTATTGAGGATCGCATTGTAGGCGACCACCGGGGCCTGCGGGTCGTCGTGCTGGCCGCATTCCAGCGTCACGCCGTAGCCGCCCTGCGAGCGCATGTACTCGGTGGTGCCGATGCCGTAGCTGGGGTCGGTGGACAGCATCTGCGCGCGGTGACTGGCGTTCGGGTTCTTCATGCGCCGGGCGACCCCGCGCGCGTAGGTATCCAGCCAGCCCTCGACCATGCGCCGCGGGCCGAGGCAGGCGGCCAGGGCCTCCTCCTCGCGGGCACGGGCAAAGTCCTCCAGTCCGCCCTGGTTGTTCCGCGGGCCCAGCATGATGAACGGCTGACCGCCGGTATGAAACGAGTGCAGATCCAGCAGGACGTCGTGCGCCGCCAGCAGCGGGCACAGTACGTTGGCAATGCGGTCCTCGAAATCCTGCGGGTCCTCGGTCACGCGCAAGTTGCGGTTCAGGTTGCGCTCGCCCATGCGCTGCCCCAGCTCGTAGGCCAGCGGATTCGTGCGCGGGACCAGCGTCAGCGTCCCGCACTGCAGGCGACGCTCGCCGCTCTCCAGCTCGTCATGCAACCGCTCGGCCGCCTGCGTGCCGCAGGTCTCGTTGCCATGCACCGCCCCCAGCACGATCAGCCGCGGCCCCGGGGTCAGGCCGTGGAAGGTCAGGGAACGCATGGCGGTAGGGTGCGGCTGGGACGACATATCGAGAGCTCCGGCGAACGGGGAATCAGCTCGCCATTGTACGCTCGCACCCCGTGAGCGCGAACGGGCGACTACTTCAAGCGGAAGAGGTCAAACCGCTGTTTCGGTCACAGCGGGACCGTATATGGGCCCTTCCGCTGTCACCCCCCGACATAACGACTCTTCCCGCTACAGATCCGTGATATCCAGCATCGTCCCCTGGACCGCGTGCAGACCGTCGTCGCCCTGGACCACCGAGTCCACCACCAGGCTGAACCAGCGCTCTTCGCCGCGCGAGGGATGCCGCCGCAGCCGGAACCGCCGCCCAACACCCTCCTGACCGGGGGCCAGCTTACGCAAGACCTCTCGCAGTTCTTCCGCATCTCCGGCATCCGGGTCGAACTGCACATTCCAGACTTCGCTCAGACTGGGCGTATGGTGGCGAGAATCCAGCCCCATCAGGTCATACAGGTGATCGGACCACCACAGGCGACCAGTCTCGACCACGTACTCCCATGAACCGAGGCCCGCATGACGCTCGGCGCGTGCCAGGCGATCCACCTGGCGATTCAACGCCTGCTCGGCCTTCTTGCGTGATTCGATATTGCGCAGGGTCACCAGCAGCAGACGTTCGTTGGCGATCTCGGTTGCCTGCAGATTCGCTTCCACCCAGAAGACATGGCCGTCACGGTGGCGAGCGCGCCACTCGAACGACAGTTGTTCGCCATGTCGCGCGCGGTTGATCAAGGCCTGCTGGCGTTCGACCTCGTAGCCGGGCTCCTGGGCGCTAAGATCGCTGACCGTGCAACGCAGAATCGCCTCGTGCTCGTAGCCATACATGGCCAGCGACGCGGCATTCGCTCCGACAAAGGCACCCGTCTCGAAGTCCTGCAGCAGAATACCCTCCTGCACGTTGTCGAAGATGGCCCGAAAGCGCTTCTCGCTGTCGCGCAGGCCACGCTCGGCCTCGACCCGTTCGGTTACATCCGTCAGCAGGCCATGAAAGCCGAGGATCTCGCCACCGGAGTCCCGCTCCAGCCAGGTCCGATCCTCGACCCAGATCCAGCGCGTCCCCCCGACATCCAGGCGGTAGTACTGCACATACTCGTCCGGCCCGCGTTCCATATGCCGGTGCACGTCCTTGATGATGGCCTCCCGGTCGTCCGGGTGAATCCGTTGCGCATAGTCCGCCGCACCGGACAGCAAATCCTCCGGCTCGAGGCCCCAGCGCCGCACATTCGGGGACACATACACCACCGGCCAGCCGGGACGCGCGGCCCACTCGATGGCGACTACCGGCGAGCGATTGACCACTTCGGTCAGATAACGGGCTTCGGCCGAGGCCTGGTCACGGGCCGCGAGCACCCAGTACAACAGCAGAAAGAGGACCAGTGCGGTCACAGTGACATAGAAAAAGCCCTTGACCGTCTGCAACCAGCCCAGCAACTGGATATCGTCCACCAGCCACAGCAACGCCTTGTCGGACAGCCCAATCCACAGCAGCCCGAGCGCCAGATAGACCAGTGCCACCCAGCTGGCGGTACGCCAGGCACTCACTCCTCTGTCGGGAATACCGGCCTTGTCCCTCGTGTCGCGCCTCAATCCCGTTCCCCAGCCCGCGCAGAAATCCGCCTGCGTGTTGCTAATTTCGTTTGAGGATCGACCAGCCGGCCCGGGGATGCAAGGGCTTCCAAGGCACAGGCTGCCAACGGCCCGTGCTCGCTGTTTGCATTCGATATCGGGCCACAACGGTTTTCCCGGAAGTCGCATCGGGATGCGCGTCCCGTTCTGCTCATCACGGGCGCAGAATGGTACCCTTGGCGCTGGTTTCCGCTATGCCGGCGTACATGTTCAAGACACTGGAAAAAGCCTCGCGCAGCACCCGCCAGCCAGCCGCCGAGGTGCTGGAAAAACTCAAGCTGAATTCGGACGGCCTGATCCCCGCGATCGCCCAGCAGTTCGACAGCGGCGAGGTCCTGATGATGGCCTGGATGAACCGCGAGGCGCTGGACGAGACCCTGCGCACCGGGCGCGTGTGCTACTACTCGCGCTCGCGCCAGGCGCTGTGGCGCAAGGGCGAGCAGTCGGGTCAGGTGCAGCAGCTGCAATCGCTGCACCTGGACTGCGACGGCGACACCATCCTGCTGAAGGTCGACCAGACCGGCCCCGCCTGCCATACCGGCCGGCGCAGCTGCTTCTACGTGCAGATCGACAACGACGAGGCCGTGATCACCAGCGACCCGGAGATCGCCCCCGAGACCCTGTACGGCCACAAGGACGACACGAAATGAGCGCCAACCCCGGCCGCGAGCTGATCCTGCACAACACGCTCGGCGGGCGCGACGAGCCCTTTCGTCCGCAGGACCCCGAACGCGTCACGCTCTATGTCTGCGGCCCCACCGTCTACAACCGGGTACACGTGGGCAACGGCCGCCCGGTGGTGGTGTTCGACGTGCTGTTTCGCGTATTGCGCGAGCTGTACGGCCCGGAGCACGTGATCTACGCGCGCAACATCACCGACGTCGACGACAAGATCAACAAGGCCGCGGCGGAGAACGGCGAACCGATCGCCGCGCTGACCGAGCGCTTCACCCGAGCCTTCCACGAGGACATCGCCGAGCTGGGCACGCTACCGCCGACCCTCGAGCCGCGCGCCACGGATCACATCCAGCCGATGGTCGAGCTGATCGAACGGCTGATCGAGCGCGGCCATGCCTACCCGGCCGAGGGGCACGTGCTATTCGACGTCACCTCCTATCCAGACTATGGCGCGCTGTCCGGGCGCACGCTGGAGGACATGCAGGCCGGCGCCCGGGTCGAGGTCGCCAGCTACAAACGCCACCCCGGCGACTTCGTGCTGTGGAAGCCGGCCGCCGAAGGCGAACCGGGCTGGGACAGCCCCTGGGGCTATGGCCGCCCCGGCTGGCATCTCGAATGCACCGCGATGATCCGCAGCCACCTGGGCGCGATGATCGACATCCACGGTGGTGGGCACGACCTGGTCTTCCCCCACCACGAGAACGAGATCGCCCAGGGCTGCGCGGCGGAAGGCTGCGCGGAGCACGGCACGCATTACGCCCGCTACTGGGTGCACAACGGGCACGTGACCATCGACGGCGAGAAGATGTCCAAGTCGCTGGGCAACTTCCAGCTGTTGCACGACCTGCTGCAGGCCTATCCGGGCGAGGTCCTGCGCATGGCGCTGCTGTCGCGCCACTACCGCGCGCCGCTGAACTTCTCCGAGGACACGCTGAACCAGTCGCGCAATGCCCTGAACGGGCTCTACCGCGTGCTGCGCGACCACGCCGATGTCGAACCGGCCCCCGTGAACGCCGCCGAGACCCCGGTGTTCACGGCGCTGCTGGATGACCTGAACACCCCCGGCGGCATCACCGCCCTGCACCGCCTGGCGGATGCCCTGGCCGCGGCTGGCGACGCGGCCGAACGGGCCCGCCTGAAGGGCGAACTGATGGCCGGCGCCGGGCTGCTCGGACTGCTGCAGCAGGACCCGACGGCCTGGTTCCAGGGGGATGGCGAGGACCACGAACTCGCCGCCTGGGTGGAGGAACGCATCGCCGCCCGCCAGGCCGCGCGCCAGAACCGCGACTTCGCCACCGCCGACGCCATCCGCGACGAGCTCACCGCCCGCGGGATCGAACTCGAGGACACCCCGGAGGGGACACGCTGGCAGCGCAGCGGGAGCGTCGCCTGAACATGGCCCGACGCCTCATCCGGCGACTCCTGCTGGGCCTGGCGCTACTGATCCCGGGCCTTGCGCTGGCACACCCCCACGCCTGGATCGACCTGCGCGTGGGGCTGGTGTTCGACGACAACGGCCAGCTGGAGCGCATGCAGCAGGCCTGGCTGATCGATCCGACCTACAGCCACATGCTGCTGGAAGAGATGACCCGGGACCTGGAAGGCGATATCGGCATCGACGAGGCGCTGGATCGGGTCGCCGAGCGCATGCTGGAAAACCTGGCCGCCTACGACTACTTCACCGAGCTGCGCCACGACGACGCGGAGATCGCGGTACCTCGGGCGGAAAACGCCCGGCTCTCGCTGGAGGACCGGCGGCTCTATCTGCGCTTCGACCTGCCGCTGGCCGAGCACGCCCTCGAGGATGCCAGCGGCTTCACCTATCGCGTATTCGACCCGACCTACTGGATCGAGGTCCTGCACGACGCGGACGACGTGGTGCATATCGAGAATCGCCAGGGCTGCGAGGTACAGATCGAAGAGGCGCGCCCGGACCCGCAACTGATGCGCTATGCCGCCACCCTGGAACGTCAGGACCGCAGTCCTGTCGACAATCTCGGACGCCACTTTGCCGAGACCGCCACCCTGCAATGCCGGAACCGTTCGGACTGAGCGCGACCACACAGGATTAGAACGAAAACCGTTCGATGAATCCGCAGGACAGCGTTATAGTGTAACGATATGATCGTCGCCCCCGCCCATCGACTTCACGGCCTCACTGGCCCCCTGGTCCTCCTGGTCCTGGGGCTCTTCTTGTTGCTGGGCGCTTTCAGCGCCCACGCCGGCGAATCGGCCCATCCGCTGGGCGGCGGCACCCCTGCGGGCGAAACCGAGGCCGAGGAACGCTCGGCCATGCCGGATACCGCCACCGCACCGGTACCCGAGACACTTGCCGATCCACCCGGGGCACTGGAGCGCGTCACCGCCTGGATGCTGCAGACGCAGCGCCAGTTGCATCGCGACCTCACTCAGGGACTGCACGCCCTGCGCGACGCCCCCACCGCCCAGACGGCCGGCGCCCTGATCCTGGTCAGCCTGCTGTACGGCGTCTTCCACGCGGCCGGCCCCGGCCATGGCAAGGCGGTCATCAGCGCCTATCTGCTGACCCAGCCCCAGAACCTGAAACGCGGCATCCTGCTCTCCACCGTCTCGGCACTGGCCCAGGGGGTCACGGCCATTGTGCTGGTCGGGGTGCTGATCGGCCTGCTCGGCTGGCTGGCGCGCGATACGCTGGGCCAGGTGCGCACCCTGGAGATCGCCAGTTTCGCGCTGGTCGCCCTGCTGGGGGTCTGGCTGATGCTGCGTGCCCTGAGCCACGCCTGGCGCCTGCACAAGGCCCATGCCCAGGCACGTGCGGAGGCCCGTCATGAGCACGCAGACCATCATCACCATGACCACCACACCCACGACGATCACTGCGGCTGCGGCACCCCGCATCATGTCGACCCGAACCACAGCGGGACCTGGTGGGGTACGGTCGCGGCTGTGGGTATCCGCCCCTGCTCCGGCGCGGTGCTGATCATGGCGGTCTCGGCGGCCCTGGGTCTGGCCTGGGCTGGCGTGCTGGCCGTATTGGCGATGTCGCTGGGAACCGCGGCCACGGTATCCGTTCTGGCCACACTGGCCGTCTCCGCACGCGACTGGACCCGCCGCTGGCTAGGCCCGACGCGCGTCGGCCGCCTGACCTACGTAGGCCCGGCCTTCGGGCTTGCCGGTGGCGGCATCATCGCGCTGATCGGTATCAGCCTGGTGATTGGTGCGGTCGCCTACCGGCCCGCCGCCCACCCGCTGGGACTGTAGAACGCCACAGACGCCAAGGTTGCCGCACAGGTCCGGGTCCTCTAACGTCCCGAACATACTCCAAGCTGCGAGACGCGCCGATGTCCGATTCCGCGATCCGTCCCGACCAGGCCCCGACCCTCCCCTCGCTGTTCCGTGTCCGCGTCGAGCAGACGCCGGATGCCCCGGCCTATCGCCAGTACAACAGCGAAAGCGGAGGGTGGCAGCAGACCTCCTGGCGCGAGATGGGAACGATGGTGGATCGCTGGCAGGCCGCGCTGGCTGCGGAGGGCCTCAAGCCTGGCGAACGCGTTGCACTGATGCTCGGCAACTCACGCGAGTGGGTCGCGTTTGACCAAGCGGCGATGGGGCTGGGTCTGGTCCCGGTCCCGCTGTACACCGATGACCGTCCGGACAACGTCGCCTACATCATCGGCCAGACGCAGGCGCGCATCCTGCTGCTGGGCGAGAGCGCCCACAGCCGCCGGCTGTCCGAGCACTTCGAGAACATGCCGTCGCTGCGGCGCATCGTAAACATCGGCGGCGAGGACACGGAGCCGGAAGACGACCGCGTAGTCGAGCTGGAAGACTGGCTCGCACAGCACGAGGGTACGGATGTCCACTATCCGGATCTTGACCCGGAGGCCATGGCCACGATCGTCTATACCTCCGGCACCACCGGGCGCCCCAAGGGCGTAATCCTCTCGCACCGCAACATCCTGGAGAACGCCTGGGCCTCCTCGCAGGCCGGCCCGCTGTCGCCCGCCGACCGGTTTCTCTCGTTCCTGCCGCTGTCGCACATGCTGGAGCGCACCGCCGGGCTGTACATGCCCATGCTGATCGGTGCCGAGGTCGCCTTCGCGCGCTCCATTCAGGCCCTGGGCGAAGACCTGGTCAACGTGCGCCCCACCGTGCTGATCTCGGTGCCGCGCATCTACGAACGCGTGCACGGCCGCATCCAGGCCGGCCTGAAACAGAAATCGGGCCTCGGCCGCGCCCTGTTCAAGGCGACCGTCAACATCGGCTGGAAGCGCTTCGAGCACCAGCAGGGCCGCGGCGGCTGGTCCCCCGGCTTTCTGCTCTGGCCCCTGCTGGAGCGCATCGTCGCGCGCAAGGTGCTGGACCGCCTGGGCGGCGAGCTGCGCTTCGCGGTCTGTGGCGGCGCGCCGCTCCCACCGCCGATCGCCCAGTTCTTCATCGGCCTGGGCCTGCCGGTCCTGCACGGCTACGGGATGACCGAGGCCAGTCCGGTGGTCACCGTGAATACCCCGGACAACAACCTGCCCGCCTCGATCGGCAAGCCGCTGCCCGGGGTGGAGGTGAAGATTGGCGAGATGGACGAACTGCTCACCCGCAGCCCCTGCGTAATGCTCGGCTACTGGAAGAACGAGGAGGCCACCCGCGAGACCATCGACGAGGACGGCTGGCTGCACAGTGGCGACCAGGCCCGGATCGACGACAGCGGGCATGTCTTCATCACCGGTCGCATCAAGGACATCCTGGTGCTGACCAACGGCGAGAAGGTCCCGCCGGCCGACATGGAGATGGCGATCGCACTGGATGCGCTGTTCGACCAGGTGATGATCGTCGGCGACAACCGCTCTTTCCTGACCGCGCTGGTCGTTCCGGAGCCGGAGGCCTGGGCCTCGTTCGCCAGCGACCACGATCTCGAAGCCGAGGCCGATGGTCGCCTGCCGCGCAAGGCCGAACGCGCCCTGCTGCAGCGCATCCAGTACCAGCTACGCGACTTCCCCGGCTACGCCAAGATCCGCCATGTGCATGTAACGCACGAGGCCTGGTCTGTCGACAACGGCATGCTGACCCCGACCATGAAGCTCAAGCGCCCGGTGATCGTCGAGCACTACAGCGAAGCCATCGAGGCGATGTACGCCGGCCACGACGGTCACTGAGACCCGCGCCGGGCCCGCCATTCAGCCGCCATGTGCACCCAGGTGGCGCGCGAGCGTCGAGACCAGGGGTTTCATGAAGTACTGCCCGTCAGGGACCACTGTCGGGTGCACCCCGTGGGCGCGCAACTCGTCGGCCACCACCGGGCCGATCGCGGCGACGACGGTGCGGCCGAGCGCTGCCAGCAGCGCGTCCTCGCGCCCCGCGTCGCGGGCGACGCGCAGCAGGCGCCGCACCTGGGCCTGACTGGTGAAGGCAATCGCATCCACGTCCCCCGCGATCAGGGCCTCGATCAGCCCGGTCACGCGCCCGGTCTCGGCGGCGTCCGCATAGCGGTAGGGCCAGACGGGAAAGACCTCGGCGCCCGCCTGCTCCAGGAACTCGAGCAGGCGGCGGTTGGGTTCCGCGCCGTAGAGCTGCACCCCGATACGCTGCCCGGCCAGATGCTGCCCGGCCCGATCCTGTCCGGCCCAATCCTGTTCGGAAAGGGTTTCGATGATGCCCTCGGTCGTCGGTGCGGCCGCGATCGCATCCGGCCGCACGCCGAAGGGCTTCATTGCCCGCCCCGGCTTGGGGCCGCGCACCAGGGTCGGCGTCCGCACCACGGCGGCCAGCCAGGCGTCCTCGCGCCCGGCACTCCGGGCAAAGCCAGTCAGGCGGGTGAAGCCCTCGCCGGTCAGAAAGATCAGGCGGTCGAACGGCGCCTCGATCGCCCTGTGCAGCCAGGCCTCGATCGCCGTGCGGTCGGGGCTGTCGTGGATCGCGATCAGGGGGCAGCGCCAGACCTCGGCCCCGCGCCGCTCCAGCAGACCGGCGAAGACCTCCAGCGCCCGGCTCTCCGGCAGGGCCACCCGGCGACCCGCGAGGCCACTGGCCGCCGCCTCCGGCAGGACGGATGCGGCCGTCACGCCGCGCTCGCCGCCGCGGCACGCGGCCCCGACATCGGCATCGGCATCGGCATCGGCTGTGGAAACACCGTGGCGGCCCCGGCATCCGGCTGGAACCAGGCCAGACGCGCGTGGCAGGCCGCCACCTCGCCGATCACGATCAGGCTGGGCGAGCCCACCTGCTCGCGCTCGGCACGCGCGGCCAGCGTATCCAGCGTGCCGCTGACCACGCGCTGGCGGGCGGTGGTGCCGTTCTCGATGATCGCCGCCGGGGTCTGCCCGGCGCGGCCGGCACCCTTCAGCCCCCGGCAGATCTCGCCCACGCCCTTGCGGCCCATGTAGAACACCAGGGTCTCGCGGGTACTGGTCAGCTGCGACCAGTCCACATCCAGCCGCCCTTCGCGGGTATGGCCGGTGATGAATCGCACCGACTGGGCATGGTCGCGGTGGGTCAGCGGTATGCCCGCATAGGCGGCACAGCCGCTGGCCGCGGTGATGCCGGGGACGACCTGGTAGGCCACGCCGTCGCGCGCCAGCACGTCCAGCTCCTCGCCGCCCCGGCCGAACACGAACGGGTCGCCGCCCTTCAGCCGTGCCACGCGCTTGCCCTCTCGCGCCAGTCGGGAGAGCAGCGCGCTGATCTCCTCCTGCGGCACGCAGTGGTGATCGCGCTCCTTGCCGACATAGAAGCGCTCGGCCTCGCGCCGCGCGAGGTTCACCACCTCGGAGGACACCAGCCGGTCGTAGACGACCACATCTGCCTGCTGCAGCAGGCGCAGCGCGCGAAAGGTCAGCAGGTCGGGATCGCCCGGTCCGGCGCCGATCAGGTAGACCTCGCCCGGCGTGCGGGCCGCGGCGTCCGCCAGTTCCTGTTCCAGGCGCGCCTCGGCCGCGTCCATGCGACCGGCCAGGGCCAGCTCGGTGGCCGGCCCGGCAAAGGCCCGTTCCCAGAAGGCGCGGCGGGCATTCACGTGGTCGAAACGGGCGCGCACCCGGTCGCGCAGCCGCCCGGCGAGATCGGCCAGCCGGCCATAGCCGGCCGGGATCAGGCTCTCGATCTTCGCCCGCAGCAGGCGGACCAGCACCGGGGCGCGGCCACCCGAGCCAATCGCGACGGTCAGCGGCCCGCGCTCCACGATCGCCGGCAGGATGAAGCTGCACAGCTCGGGCTGGTCGGCGACGTTCACCGGGATCGAGCGCGCGAGGCAGTCCTCCGAGACCTGGCGGTTGACCGCCGCATCGTCGGTCGCAGCAATCACGATCGCCACACTATCCAGGCAATCGGTGTCATAGACCCCCGGATCGCGGCTGATCGCCCCCGTTTGTTCGCGCAGCAGGCGCTCGGCGGCCTCGCTGTACTCGGGGGAGCGCAGGCGCACCCGCGCCCCGGCTTCCAGCAGCAACGCGGCCTTGCGCGTGGCCACCGGCCCGGCCCCGACCACCAGGGCCTCGCGGCCGTGCAACTGCATATAAATCGGCAGGTGTTCCATGCTTATCCCTCCCGCGCCACGGGGTTCGTGGGCGCCTCGGCTTCTTCATTCAACAGGGTCTGGATCTCGGGTCGGCAGGAGCCACAGTTGGTCCCCGCCTCAAGGGCCGCGCCCACGGCCTCGCAGGTGGCCAGCCCCTGCTCGCGGATCGCAGTGCGGATGCACGTCTCGTCCACGCCGAAGCAGGCGCAGACCATGCACCCGCGCGCGGCCCGGCCGTTCGGCGGTCGCCCGGTCAGCAGAGCCATCCGTTCGGCATCGCTGATCGTCTCGGCCGCGAACAGGCCACCCAGCCACTCGCGCTCGGGCAGGCCCCGGTCGGGGCCCGCGAACAGCACGCAGGCGAGCCGGCCCTCGTAGATCCGCGCGGCGCGATAGCGTCCCCCGGCGGGGTCGGCGAACTCCAGCCATTCCCCCGGCCCGTCCAGGCGCTCGCGCCACGCATCCATCGTGGGCGGTGCGCCCCGCCCGGCCAGTTCGGTGCGCAGGTGCCGGGGACCACGGGCGGTGACCGCATAGTCGGCCTCCGGCGCGGAGATCGGCTCGCGGCTCAGCACGAAGCCGTGCCAGTCCAGCGCCGCCGGGCGCACGGCCACGGCCGTGTGCTTGAACGCCGGCTGCCCGGAGACGGGGTCGACATGCGCGGGCACCAGAGCATCGACTCGGGCGAGCCGCGCGATCGGCCGGCTCCAGTGCATGGGCACGAACACGCTGCCCGGGCGCTGCTCGCGGCGCACCTGCACCCGCGCCAGCAGACGCCCGTGGCGACTGGTCACCTCGGCGAGGTCGCCGGCCTGGACCCGGAACAGGCCGGCATCCACCGGATGGATCTCGACGAACGGCTCCGGCTGATGCGCACTCAGGCGCGGGGTGCGGGCGGTGCGGGTCATGCTGTGCCACTGGTCGCGGATGCGGCCGGTGTTCAGGCGCAGCGGATAGTCGGCAGCGACGGGGTCGGTCGGGGCCTGCGGGGTCACGGCCGCGAGACTCGCCCGGCCGCTTTTGGTGAAGAAACGGCCATCGGCATAAAGGTGTTCGGCGCCCGTCTGGCTCCCCGCCGGCAGCGGCCACTGTACCGGCTCCAGGGCGTCGTACGCCGCGTCGGAAATCCCGGCCAGCGCGCCGATGTCGAAGTCGCGCGTGCCGTGGTTCTCGAAGGCGGACAGCGCCGCATGTTCGCGGAAGATCTCGCCCGGGCGGGTATAGGGAAAGGCCGCAGCGAAACCCAGCCGTTGCGCGACCCGGGCCAGCGCCCACCAGTCGTGACGGGCCTCGCCCGGGGGCGCGCGGAACGGGCGCTGGCGCGAGATGCGGCGCTCGGAGTTGGTTACCGTGCCGTCCTTCTCGCCCCAGGTGGTCGCCGGCAGCAGGACGTCGGCTACCCGCGTGGTCTCGGTCTCGCGCACGCAGTCGGAGACCACGACCAGCGGGCATGCGGCCAGGGCCTGCTCGAAGCGCGCGGCCTCGGGCAGGCTGAACAGCGGATTGGTGCCGATGATCCAGACCGCCTTCACCTGCCCCGACTCGACCGCGCGGAACAGGTCCAGCGCCTTCAGCCCCGGCTGGCGCGCGAGGTTCGGTGCGCCCCAGAAACGTCCGACCCGGTCCAGGGCCGCGTCGTCGAAGCCCATGTGGGCTGCCAGCTGGCTGGCCAGTCCGCCGACCTCGCGCCCGCCCATCGCGTTCGGCTGGCCCGTCAGCGAGAACGGGCCCATGCCCGCGCGCCCGATACGGCCGGTGGCCAGGTGCACATTGAGGATCGTCCCGGCCTTGTCCACGCCGCTGTCGGACTGGTTGATGCCCTGGCAGAAGGCGGTCACGGTGCGTTCGGTACGGGCAAACCACTGGAAGAACGTTGCCACCGCCTCCGGCTCCAGTTCGCAGGCCTCGGCGGTCGCGGCGATCGACGGGCTGGAGGCCCGCGCGGCCGCCAGGGCGTCGGCGAAGCCGTCGACATGCCGCTCCAGGAAGCCAGGGTCCAGCGCATCCTCCCGGCGCAGATGGTCCAGCAGGCCGTTGAACAGCCAGGCATCCGTACCCGGCGCCAGCGGCAGGTGCAGGTCGGCCGCCTGGGCGGTGGCCGTACGCCGCGGGTCGATCACCACCAGCTTCATCTCCGGGCGCGCCGCGCGGGCGGCCTGCAGGCGCTGGAACAGGACCGGGTGGGCCCAGGCCATGTTGGAGCCCGTCACCACGACCAGATCGGCCTGCTCGAGGTCGGTATAGCTCCCCGGCACGCCATCCACCCCGAAGGCGCGGGTATGGGCGGCCACGGCCGTGGACATGCAGAGCCGGGAGTTGGTATCGATATTGGCCGAACCGATGAAGCCCTTCATCAGCTTGTTGGCGACGTGGTAGTCCTCGGTCAGGATCTGCCCGGAGACGTACAGGGCGACCGCATCCGGCCCGTGTGCCGCGATGGTCTCGCGAAAGCCGTTCGCCACATGATCCAGCGCGGTCTCCCAGTCGACACGCCGCCCGCCGATCTCCGGGTGCAGCAGCCGGCCCTCGTCGTCGAGGGTCTCGGCCAGTGCCGCGCCCTTGGAGCACAGGCGACCGGCATTCGCCGGATGGGCGGGGTCACCGCGCACCACAACCGGAAACTCGCCGCCCGGCGTCGCGGTCACCTCCACCCCGCAGCCCACCCCGCAATAGGGGCAGGTGGTACGGGTCACCGGCTCGGCCGTGGCCATCTCAGCCCGCCTCGCGGCAGGCGACCGGTGCCGCAGCGGGATCGTCCGCGGCGTCGCCCGTGGCGCCGGAGAGATCCAGCCACACCTGACCGTCGGTCACCCGGATCGGGAAGGCATGGGTGCAGCCACTGTCCGCCCCGGTGGCCTCGCCGGACTGCAGGTCGATCACCCAGTTGTGCAGCGGGCAGGTCACGCGCTCGCCGTGGACGATGCCCTGCGACAGCGGCCCACCCTTGTGCGGGCACTGGTCGCGCAGGGCAAACACGCGGTCATCGGCGGTGCGGAACACGGCGATGTCTCCGTTCGGGCCCGCCACTACGCGCGCGCCCAGCGACGGGATGTCCTCGAGCGGACAGATCGCAAGCCAGCTCATGCCGACACCCCCTGGCGCGGGGCCGCGTCCACCGGCGTGATCGGGATGAACTCGTGCGCCGCATGCCCGGCGGCGCGTTCGGCCCAGGGGTCCACCTGCGCCACCTCCTGCGACTCCAGGAAGCGGGCGTACAGCGCCGCGCGGTAGTCGGCGTCGTCCACCAGGCGTTCCTTCACCCGGGTCAGGCCGACGCGCTCGATCCACGGGGCGGTGCGCTCCAGGTAGCGCGCATCTTCGCGGTAGAACTGCATGAAGGCCCCGGCGTATTCGAGCACCTCGGCCTCGGTCTCCACCTTGCAGAGGAAGTCGGTGGCGCGGACCTTCACCCCGCCGTTGCCGCCCACGTGCAGCTCGTAACCCGAGTCCACGCAGACCACACCGAGGTCCTTGATCGTCGCCTCGGCGCAGTTACGCGGACAGCCGGAGACCGCCATCTTGAACTTGTGCGGGGTCCAGGAGCCCCAGGTCATCCGCTCCAGCTGGATGCCGAGCCCGGTCGAGTCCTGGGTGCCAAAGCGGCACCATTCGGAGCCGACACAGGTCTTCACCGTGCGCAGGGCCTTGCCGTAGGCATGGCCGGAGACAAACCCGGCGTCGCCGAGATCGCGCCACATCGCCGGCAGGTCGACCTTCTTCACCCCCAGCAGATCGATGCGCTGGCCGCCGGTGAACTTGACCGTGGGCACCTGGTAGCGCTCGGCCACCTCGGCGATCGCGCGCAGCTCGGCCGGGGTGGTCACCCCGCCCCAGATGCGCGGCACGACGGAATAGGTCCCGTCCTTCTGGATGTTGCCATGGGCGCGCTCGTTGATGAAGCGCGACTGGGCGTCGTCCTGGTAGTCCTTCGGCCAGGCCGCCAGCAGGTAGTAGTTGAGCGCCGGACGGCAGACATGGCAGCCGTTCGGGGTCTTCCAGTCGAGGGCCTCGAACACCGCGTCCATGGTCTTCAGCCCGTCGCGGCTGATCGCCGCGCGCACCTCGTCGTGGCTGTGGTCGGTGCAGGCGCAGACCGGCTTTTTCGCCGGGGCGTCGGAGTAGTCGCCGCCCAGCGTGGTGGCAAGCACGGACTCCACCAGCCCGGTGCAGGAGCCACAGGAGTTCGACGCCTTGGTGTGGGCGCGCACGTCCTCCAGCGTGAACAGCTTGTGCTCGCTGATCGCCTGGACGATCTCGCCCTTGCACACGCCGTTGCAGCCGCAGATCTCGGCCTCGTCGGGCATGGCCGCGACCCGCGAGGCCTCGTCGCCGTGGCCGGAGTCGCCGATATGCGCCTGGCCGAACAGCAGGTTCTCGCGGATGTCGGCCACCGGCGTGGCGTCCCGCATCAGCTGGAAATACCAGGAGCCGTCCAGGGTATCGCCGTACAGCACGGCCCCCTGGATGCGGTTGTCCTTCAGCACCAGGCGCTTGTAGACGCCGCGCGCGGCGTCCTTGAACACCAGGTCCTCGGTGGTCTCGTCACCGGTGAAGTCGCCGGCGGAGAACAGGTCGATCCCGGTCACCTTCAGCTTGGTGGAGGTCATCGAGCCCTCGTAGCGCCCGATGCCGTACTCGGCCAGGTGGTTGGCGCAGACCTTCGCCTGTTCCCACAGGGGCGCGACCAGGCCGTAGGTGGCGCCGCGGTGCTGCACGCACTCGCCGACCGCATAGATCGACGGGTCATAGGTCTGCATGGTGTCGTTCACCACCACGCCGCGCTCGCAGTGCAGCCCGGCGGACTCGGCCAGCGCGGTGTTCGGGCGGATGCCGACCGCCATCACCACCAGATCCGCCTCGACCTCGCTGCCGTCGGTGAAGCGCACGCCGGTGACGCGGTCCTCGCCCAGGATCGTCTCGGTCTGATGCGCCATGCGGAAACGCATGCCACGCTCCTCCAGCGAGCCGCGCAGCATCCCGGCGGCCTCGGCATCCAGCTGGCGCTCCATCAGGTGGTCCATCAGGTGCACCACGGTGACCTCCATGCCCTGGCGCATCAGGCCGTTGGCGGCCTCCAGGCCCAGCAGGCCGCCGCCGATCACCACCGCATGCTGGTGTGCGCGGCTGGCCGCGAGCATCGCGTCCACGTCGTGGATGTCGCGGAAGGCAACCACGCCCTCCAGTTCGTGCCCTGGCACCGGGATCATCACCGGGTCGGAGCCGGTCGCCAGCAGCAGGCGGTCATAGGGCGCCTCGGTGCCGTCCTCGGCGATCACCCGCCGGTTCACGCGGTCGATCCGCTCGATGCGTCGGCCCTTGTGCAGGGTGATGCCGCGTTCGGCATACCAGGCATCATCGTTCAGCATGATCTCGTCGACGGTCTTCTCCGAGGCCAGCACCGGCGAGAGCATGATGCGGTTGTAGTTGCCCCAGGGCTCGGCACCGAACACGGTGATGTGGTACATGTCCGGCTTGAGCTTCAGCAGCTCCTCGACCGTACGCATCCCGGCCATGCCGTTGCCGATCAGGACCAGCCGCGGCTTCTCGTTCGCGGTATCCATCACGCGGCCTCCGACTCGGGGTTCTTGTGGCGCTCGTGGAGAAAGCGCAGCACCTCGGCCCGGTAGTGGTTGTATTCGGCGTTGTCGGCCATCGCCAGGCGCTCGCGCGGCTTCGGCAGGTCGATCTCCAGGATCTCGCCGATGGTCGCGGCCGGGCCGTTGGTCATCATCACGATGCGGTCGGACAGCAGCACCGCCTCGTCCACGTCGTGGGTGACCATCAGCACGGTGTTGCCCAGATCCGACTGGATGCGCATCACCTCGTCCTGCAGGTGCGCCCGGGTCAGCGCGTCCAGCGCACCGAAGGGCTCGTCCATCAGCAGCACCTTCGGCTCCATCGCCAGGGCCCGGGCGATGCCCACGCGCTGCTTCATGCCGCCGGAAATCTCGTCCGGGCGCTTGTCCAGCGCGTGGCTCATGCCGACCATGTCCAGAGTCTGCAGTACCCATTCGCGGCGCTCGGCGGCGGACTTGGTGCCCTTGAAGGTCTTGTCCACCGCCAGCGCCACGTTGTCGCGCACGGTCAGCCAGGGCAGCAGGGAGTGGTTCTGGAACACGACGCTGCGGTCCGGGCCCGGCTTGCTGACCTCCTTGCCGTCCAGGATCACCGCGCCGGTGCTGGTCTCCAGCAGCCCGGCGACGATATTGAGCACCGTCGACTTGCCGCAGCCGGAGTGGCCGATGATGGAGATGAACTCGCCGCGGTCCACGTGCAGGTCGACGTCGCGCAGCACCTCGCTGGCTGTCGGGCCTTCGCCAAAGGTCTTGTGGACGTGTTCGATGGAGAGATAGCTGGTCATGATGTTTCTCCTGTGAGGGGGCCGGCTCAGCCGGCCTGCGTGCCGCGGGTTACCCAGTTGCCGACGATCGCGACCAGACGGTCGAGGAAGAACCCGACCAGGCCGACGTAGACCAGGGCCAGCACGATGTCGCTGAGCATGGAGGCGTTCCAGGCATCCCAGATGAAGAAGCCGATGCCGACCCCGCCGATCAGCATCTCGGCGGCGACGATCGCCAGCCAGGCGAGACCGATGCCGATGCGCAGACCGGAGAAGACATACGGCGCGGCGGCCGGGAGCATGATCTTGGTGAAGTACTCATAGCCGTTCAGGCGAAGCACGCGGGCCACGTTCACGTAGTCCTGCGAGATGTTCCGGATGCCGACCGAGGTGTTGATGATGATCGGCCAGATCGCAGTGATGAAGATCACGAAGATCGCCGACGGGTTGCTGGCCTGGAAGGCAGCCAGGGAGATCGGCAGCCAGGCCAGCGGCGGCACGGTGCGCAGCACCTGGAACAGCGGGTCCAACCCGCGCATCGCCCAGGTGGACTGGCCGACCAGCACGCCGAGACCGATCCCGGCGACTACCGCCAGGGCGTAGCCGTAGGCCACACGCTCGAGACTCGCGAGCAGCTGCCAGGCCATGCCCACGTCGTTGCCGCCGTAGTCATAGAACGGATTGACGATCAGTTCCCAGGTGTCGGTGATCACCTGACTCGGGCCGGGCAGTACGGCTCCCTGGGAGGACGTCATCATTTCCCAAAGGAGCAAAAAAAACGCGGTCACGATCACCGGCGGCAGGACCACGGTGGCCGCGTTGCGCAAACGCCGCCCCCAGGCCCCGGGCTCGGGCGGCGGGGCACCGCCGGACCGCGCCGACGGCGCCGCCGGTCGGGCCACCGGGGCCGTGGGGGTCTCCGCGGCCGCCGGGCGTTCGCGCCCGGCGCCGAAGGTCATGTTGCGATCGAGAATGGCACTCATCATTGAATCCTCTTGAATCGTCTGTGCAGGGGGCGTCGGGCCGTCGCGTCAGGACGCGAGCGCCTTGATCTCCAGGCTGTCGAGGTAGGCCTGCGGGTCTTCCGGGTCGAAGACCTTGCCGTCGAAGAACGTTTCCTTGCCGCGCGAGGTGGACTCGGGGATGTCGGCCGAGTCAATGCCGAGCGTGTCGGCCGCCTCGCGCCAGATGTCCTCGCGGTTGACCTCGTCCACCAGGGTCTGCATGTCGAGATCCGGCGGCAGGTAGCCCCAGCGGATGTCCTCGGTGAGGAACCACAGGTCGTGGCTCTTGAAGGGATAGGAGGCCTGGTCGTTCCAGTAGCGCATGCGGTCGGGATGATCCTCGACCACGCGGCCGGTGCCGTAGTCGAAGTGCCCCTGCATGCGGTCGATGATGTCGCCGTACGGGGCATGGATGTAGCGCCGGCGCGAGCAGATCTCGGCGACCTCCTCGATATTCGCCGGGTCCTCGCAGTACATCTGCGCCTCCATCACCGCCATGGTCAGGGCGCGGGCCGCATTCGGGTTCGCCTCCACCCAGTCCGCGCGCATGCCCAGCGCCTTCTCGGGATGGTTGTGCCAGAGCTCGCCGGTGGTGTTCGCGGTATAGCCGATGCCCTGGTTGATCAGCTGCATGTTCCAGGGCTCGCAGACACAGAAGGTGTCCATGGAGCCGACGCGCATGTTGGCGACCATCTGCGCCGGCGGCACGACGATGGTGGAGATGTCACGGTTCGGGTCGATCCCGCCGGCCGCCATCCAGTAGCGAATCCACAGGTCGTGGGTCCCGCCGGGGAAGGTCATCGCCGCGCGCACCTCGTCGCCCCCGGCGCGCTTTTCCGCCAGCGCGGTCTTGAACTCGCCGGTATCCAGGCCGACCTTCAGGTCGGCGTACTCATCCCCCACCGAGATGCACTGCCCTGCCAGATTCAGCCGCGCGAGGATGCTCATCGGCGTACCGCGACGATGGATCAGGTAGGGCATTGGCGTCAGGATGTGGGAACCGTCGATGCCGCCGCGGCGCGAGCCCAGTTCCAGGTTGTCGCGCACCGTGCCCCAGGAGGACTGCTTCAGCACCTGTACATCCGGCATACCGTGGTCGGCGAAGAAGCCCTTCTCCAGCGCGACGAACAGCGGTGCGGCATCCGTCAGGGCGATAAATCCCAGCTTTGCCTCGGTGGTCTCCGGTTTGCCGTTGCCGGCCTTCGCATAGCCCCAGGGCGCGGCCCCGGACACACCCAGAGCGGTCGCGCCGATCCCGGCGGCCATACCGCCCAGGAAACGCCGGCGCGACAGGCCGGAGGGTTGCTTCGTGTCATTCGTGTAATCGGTCATTGCGGGCTCACTCCCCTTGTCAGCAAACACGTCCAAAAACGAAAAAAGGCGTCGCATCAGCCCGGCCGCGTTTGCAGCCGGGTGATGGACGCCTTTGTCCAGTCCCATGGGAGACCCGGTCATCGGGTCCCCCTGTTGTCAGGCGACGAACCGCCGTTGGCTCGTCTTGCCGATACTCCTGCAGGAGGTGTGCCAATTAGCCGTTACTAATCGAGCCTGTGAGGAAGAATCGCGCCATGGCGCGGGAAAATCGGATGGTCTCGGTTACTCAATCGAACCCCGCGAGGGCAACGCCAACCGCAACTCGGCCGACAGCGGCACCACCCTGGGGCGCGCTGGCGGTGCAGGCGAACCGCATTGGTGCACCGCACAAGGGGGCTGCTACAAGCTTTTGCCCAGCAGATCCGACATCGCGACTGTGGCCTCGGCGACCTCGGACAGGCGCCGGTTCTGGTTCATCGCTGTCTGGCGCAGGAGCTTGTAGGCCTGGTCCTCGCTGAGGCCGCGGTGCTGGATCAGAAGCGCCTTGGCGCGCTCGATGGTCTTGCGCTCGGCCAGAGCCTGGCGTGCCGCATGCAGTTCGTCTTCCACCGACTGCAGCCGGGTCGCCTGGCGCTGCACCAGGTCCATTACCGAGTGTCCGACGATGGGGACGTTGAGCACCGTCTCACCATCCTCCTCATGATCCAGACCCTCCGGCGCCCCAAAGAACACCGCATACGGAACGCTGTCACTCAACTCCGATTCCGCCAGCTGGGCGATGCGATCACGCACCGCGCCCAGGTCCGCGCGATCCGCCGTAATCCGCGCCGAGCAACACTCGTTCAGGTGCATCTCCAAGAGGTCCTCGATCTCCTTCATCGCGTCGATGCGCGCGGTGGTGCAGGCAAACCAGGTCTCGGCGCGGGCCGGGTCCGGCAGGGGATCGCCCCGGAGATCGCCGTGGGTACAGGCCTGACGGCGCAGCCGCTCGACCTCCGCCGCGAAGCCCGCGCCCTGCAGTTCCTGCCAGGCCGCGCAGGCGGGCTTCGGGGCAAACTCGGAGAAGATCCGAAACGAGCGTTCCTGGGCATCGATCCGGTGCAACAGGGACTGGCGCAGTTCGCCATCGAACACGCCCTGACCAAAGCCGGCGGCCCCGATCGCGCGTTCCTGGCCCGCCAGCTCCTTGCCCTGCATGAAGTTCAGCAGGGCCACCAGGGCCCGCGAGACCTCCGGGTCCGTGGCGGAGTCAGCGGCCTCGAACACCACTGCCAGCAGCGACCGGATCAGCTCGCTGAAGCCGCGCATCGCCTCCATCGGCGAGAGCGTGCGTTCGCTGACCTCCGCCCGCAGGCTGGGCAGACCCGACAGGCCATGCAGCGCCAGCGCCATGCGCCCCAGCAGACGGCTGCGCGCGTGGGCACAGGCCCCGGGCTCCAGCCAGCCATCAAGGTGTTCACGAAACGCCTGTGCGGTGGTGTCGGATTCGGCTCGGTACTGCGCCAGTTCGTCCGCATAGCGCTGGCCACCGGAGCCGATCCAGAGGCTGGAGGCACCGCGTTCGCGCTGGAGCTGATGCACCAGCGCGCGGATGCGCCCGACCAGCTGTACCGCCTCCAGCAGGCGCTCCAGGCTCACCACCTCGCACTTGCGCGAGGCGACCAGGAAGTCGCCAATGGCCTCTTCGAAGGAAAAACTCGGGGATGGGGTCTGGGTCATGCTCGTCGTCCGTGGATCACTCCCGGAACAAACAAGCATGCGATGTGCCAGTTCGAGGGGCTGACACAGGAGACACGGGCAAAACGGGCGGGGGATCACACCCCACCCGCGGACCTGCCCGCTCGATCAGAAGCTCATGGAGCGGTCGAACTCGGCAACGGCCTGGACGTACTGACCCATGCCGGCCATCTCGGCGTTCGGCAGAAAGTTGTGCTCGCCGACGTCGCGGCCGTTGGCGCAGGCTTCGCAGGCCCAGAACGGGACGCCTTCCTCGACCAGCGAATCCACGATGTCCTTCATCGCCGGCATGTTGTGGCCGACGATCTTGTCGTAGACATTGCGGTTGGCGATGTTCACGGCCTCGCCCTGCAGCCAGACGGTCACGTCATGGCCCTGCTGCTTGGCCACGTTCGCGGCGATCATGCCGAGGGTGGCACGGGTCGGGTCGTCAGTACCGGCGGTAACAGCAACAATAAAACGCATGGGACTCTCCTTGGTCACGTCAAAGTGGCAGGCACCGTAGCGACCCAAGTCGGGACCGTCGAGTTCCCACAAGCCTCAAGGAGACGCCGAGTCAGGAAGCGCCTTTCGACGTAATGCTCATGCGATAGAGCTTGAAGGCCATCAGCAGCCAGGGAATGGCGTGCATGATCAGGTCGAGGATATCGATCGGACGGGTCAGCTCGCCCTGGAAGAGCCAGCGGATCTTCTCGACGATGTGCGGTTCGGGGACATAGGGCGACAGCCCCAGGGTGGCCACGAACAGTGCAAACAACCACAGTGGGGAACGGTCGACCCAGGCAACAAAGGCTTTCATGGCGCGCATCCTACCCGAAGCCTGGGCCGACTTGCGACTGCTCTGGGATCGGGGACTCTCGAGGTGCCCCAATGCCACGCAGGAGCACCGGCGGACAGTGCACCAGGTCCTCCGGTCGGTCGATGTCCGCCCGCGCTTCCAGCTCCGCCCAGACAAGACCCTGCGCCTGGGCCCGCTCACGGGTCTGTTCCAGCACCCGATCGCTGCCCCATTCGACGGCCTCGAACAGCCCGGGGACGGGCCGCGCGGCGGCCAGCAGCACATAGCCACCATCCAGCGCCGGGATCAGTGCCACATCCGCCCCTTCAGCCAGCGCCTTACGTGCAGCGACCAGGTCCCCGACACCCAGCGTTGGGGCATCGGACCCCATCACCAGTGCCGGAAACGGCCCCACCTCCAGTGCATGGCGCATGCGGGCCCCGAGGTCATCACCCACCTGGCTGTGCAGGGAACAGCCAAAGCGTTCCGCACAACGCTCGAGGAACGGATGATCGGCATCCGGGGTGCACCACAGCTCCACATGGTCCGGTGCCACCTGACGGGCCACGTCCAGCGCGTGCTCCAGCAGCCGCTCGTGCAGCCGTGCGGCGCCCTTGGCACCCAGCGCGGGAATCAGCCGCGTCTTGGTCCGGCCCGGCTCGGGCACGCGGGCAAAGACCAGCACGCGCGGCGCATCCGTCGGCCGACGTTCAGGCATCACCACGATAAAGTCGCGCCAGCCCGTCCGGGTTTGCACCCAGCCAGTAGGCCAGGCGCAACCGCCACATCAGCCAGATCGTGCGCCATGCGCCCTGCCGCTCCCAGCGCCGGGACGACGTGACCAGCCACGCGCGCAGGCACCTTGGGCGCCCCACCGATCGCTTCAGCCGCCGCGAGAGCTCGATGTCCTCCATCAGCGGCTGGTCCGGCCAGCCGCCTACGGCATCGAACGCCGAGCGTGTAATGAATATGCCCTGATCCCCGGTCGCGATCCCGCTCAGACGCGAGCGCAGGTTCATCATCGCGGCGATCAGCGCGAATATTCCGCGACCGCCCGACAGGCGGACGTCGAAACGTCCCCAGGCGCGATCGTCCCGGGCCACCGCGTCGCGCAGGGCATGCACCGCCACCCCGGCTCCGTCCGGAAACGTGGTGTCGGCATGCAGAAACCAGAGCGCCTCGCCTCGGGCGCGCTCGGCGCCGGCATTCATCTGCCGTGCGCGCCCCGGGGCGCTGGACAGCACACTCACACCGCATTGCCCTGCCTGCTGGAGAGTCCCGTCCGTGCTCCCGCCGTCGACCACGATCACCTCGCAGTCGAGGATCTCGCCCAGGGTATCCAGCAAGGGCGGGAGAGATTCGGCTTCGTTCAGTACCGGGATGATCACGGACAGGAAGGGTGACTCCCGCGACATGGTTGCTACGGGACTCAGGCTGGCGACTGGACGGCTTTCTGCCCCTGCCAGATCCGGCGCAACAGCCGAGGCAGCAACAGCAGCAGGGCCAGCACGGCGAGAATCGCCAGCCCCAGCTGGACCCGGTTGTCCGTATCACCCGCCACCATCTCGCGCGTAGCGTGGCCCAGCCAGGCATAGGCGAACAGGCTGGGGATCAATGCGACCAGGGTCGTGATCGTGAACACGGTCAGCGGCATACGCACCAGGCCCAGGGCGTAGTTGGTCGGGGCGAACGGGAAGACCGGCACCAGCCGTGTCAGTGCGACCACGCGCCAGCCCTCGGCCTCCACATCCTCGCGCAGCCGTGCGCTGCGCGGACCCAGACGCGGTTCCAGCCAGGGTTGCAGCAGGGTGCGCGCCAGCATGAACGCGATAATCGCAGCGATGGTCGCCGCCAGCAGGCTCAGGGCCCCGCCGGTGAACGGCCCGAACAGCGCCCCTCCCAGCAGGATCCAGAAGGTGCTGGGCAACGGAAACAGCGCAAGGACGACAAAGGCCAGCACAAACATCATGTAGGCGCCCATCCCCCAGCTGGCGAGCCACGCCTCGACGTCCTGCAGCGGCAGCAGATCAGGCCACTCGGTGGTCAGTGCTACCCAGACCAGCGACCCTGCCAGCAGGACCGCGGCCAACAGCCACCAGCGTTCGGGATGATGTATCTGCATATGTCTCTATTCTTTGCCGTCGCCGCGCAGTCGCTCCAGCCGTTCGGCCAGCGCGCGCTCCGTGCCCTCGCGTTTCGCCCGATAGAAGCGCTGATCTTCCAGCCCTTCGGGCAGATAGACCTGCCCGCGCGCGAAACCGTCCGGTTCATCATGATCATAGCGGTATCCGGCGCCGAACCCCTCGTCACGCATCAGCTCCGTGGGGGCATTGCGCAGATGCAGGGGCACGCCGGGGCTGCCCGTTTCGCGAATGCTGGCGCGGACCTCGTTCAACGCGGTGTAGGCGCTGTTGCTCTTGGGGGCGGCGGCCAGCTCGATCGCCGCCTGGATCAGCGCCAGATCGCCTTCCGGCCGCCCAAGCCGCTCCATCGTCTGCCAGGCCGCCAGCACCCGAGCACCCAGCCCTACGGCCGCCAGCCCGATGTCCTCGTAGGCCATGCGCAGCAGGCGCCGGCCGAGATAATCCGGGTCACAGCCGGCATCCAGCATGCGCGTCAGCCAGTACACCGCCGCACCAGGATCGGATCCGCGCACCGACTTGTGCAGGGCGGAGATCTGGTCATAGAAGGCATCGCCCTGGCGATCGAAGGCCAGGCTCTGCGCCCCCATCACCGCGCGCAGGGCGTCGGCGGTGATCTCGCCGTCACGTGCCAGATCCGAGGCGGTCTCCAGCCAGTTCAGTGCCCGCCGGGCATCGCCGTCCGCCGCACGGGCCAGCCGCTGGCGTTCGGTGGGCTCCAGCCGCAGCCCGCGCCCCCCGAGTCCGCGCTCGGGATCGCTCAGCGCCCGTTCAATTAGCGCCTCGACCGCCTCGGCACCGACGGACTCCATGCGATAGACACGCGCCCGTGACAGCAGTGCGCTGTTGAGCGCGAACGAAGGGTTCTCGGTTGTGGCACCGACGAAGGTCAGTGTGCCGTCCTCAATATGCGGTAGCAGGGCATCCTGCTGGCCCTTGTTGAAGCGATGGATCTCGTCGATGAACAGCAGCGTGCCGACCCCGTTGCGTCGCCGGGCCTTGGCCGCGTCCACCACCGCGCGCACGTCCTTGACCCCGGCCAGCACCGCCGACAGCGTCACCAGACGCTGTGCCCCGGCCGCCGCCACCAGGCGGGCCAGCGTGGTCTTGCCGCAACCCGGCGGGCCCCACAGGATCATCGACGGGGTCTGCCCCTGCTCGATCGCCTGGCGCAGGGCGGCATCCGGGCCGACCAGGTGATCCTGGCCCACCATCTCGTCCAGCCGCGCCGGGCGCATGCGCTCGGCCAGCGGTGCATTCGGGTCCGGGCCCTGTGCGGCCGGTTCGGGCTCGGGGGGCAGTCCACCCGCATCCGGGCCGAACAGGTCGCCTTCGGAGATATCGCTCATCATTTCAGTGTACCGCGCCCGCCGCGAACATTGGCCGAGACATGGCACACTGAGCGGCGGGCTGGCTCACAAGCCCTGCACAGTTGCGCCTTCTTCACTGATGAAAGGTTTCCATGCCGCGAAACGGAATCACAGCATGAAGCTGCCCTGGCAATCCCTGCGCCTGCCGAAGGGCCTCGGCTGGCGCAAAGTCATGCAGGCCGTCCTGCGACCCGAGGCCGAGGCCCCCGATGGCGACGTCGTGGCCGAGCGAGCGCGCGAGCAGGCCCCCGTGCTGTGGCTGCTGGGCAAGGTGCAGTCCGGCAAGAGCACGCTGGTGCGCGCGATCACCGGCGACTCCGACGTGGCGATCGGGACCGGTTTCAGGAGCTGCACCCGGACGGCACGCGCCTATGACTTCCCGGCCGAAGCGCCGGTGCTGCGCTTTCTGGACACGCGGGGACTGGGCGAGGTCGCCTACGACCCCAGCGAGGATCTCGCCGAGCTCGCGGGCCACGCGCACATGGTGGTCGCCGTGGCGCGCGCGATGGATCTGCAGCAGGAACCCGTGCTGAATGCCCTGCGGGACATTCGCCGCCGGCATCCGAACTGGCCGGTCCTGCTGGTCCAGACCTGCCTGCACGACGGCTATCCCGACGGGCGCGATCATCCGCCCTACGCCGAACTGGACCGCAGCCCCGGGCTGGAGGAACTGGCCCGCGCGCGGCGTACCCAGGCCGAGGCCTTTCGCAACCTGCCCGGGACCGGCCCGGTGCAGGTCGTGCCCGTCGATATCACGCCCGAGGACGAGGGCTTCACCCCGACCCACTACGGCCTGGACGCCCTGCTCGATGCCCTGGAGAAGCTGGCTCCGGAACGCATGGGGGTGATCCTGCAGGGGCTGCGCCAGTCCGCAGGCGGTGATGCCCGTCGGCTGCGCGCCCGATCACACATCCTCGGCTACGCCAGCGTCGCCGCGACCACCGATGCCGTCCCCCTGCTGGGCCTGTTCTCCGTTCCGGCGGTCCAGGGGAAACTGCTGCACAGTCTGGCCAGCATCTACGGGGTCACCTGGGATTCTCGCAGTATGAGCGAGTTCTCCGCGGCGCTCGGTTCCAGCACCCTGCTCGGCCTCGGCCTCAGCCACGGGGCCCGGCAGGTCGGCAAGCTGGTCCCCGTCTACGGTCAGACTGCAGGTGCTGCAGCGGCGGCCGCCACCAGCTTTGCCACCACCTATGCGCTGGGCTATGCCGCACGCCACTACCTGGCCCGGCGACATGACGGGCGCGAGGCCACGGCCGGGGTGGAGCAGGCCTATCGCGACGCCCTGCGCGAGGCCCTGAACCTCGCCCGGCACCGCCAGACCGAGCCCTCGGGGAACGACACGCGATGAAACGCCGCTGGCTCACCCGTCTGCAGGTCACGGGCGTGACCTTCGCCGCGTTCCTGCTGCTGTCGCCCTTTGTGGTGGCCTTCGTCCTGGGTCTGCTCTGGCTCTACGAACACAATGCCCTGCTGATCTGGATCGCCGCGGCCGCCATCGCCGCCGGAAGCGTATGGGGCATGACGCTGTGGGCGCGCCACCGGATCAAGGTCCACACCCGCGAACGGACGACCGAGCCCGTGCGCCCCGCCGATGGCGACTGGGCGCCACTGGAACACGCCGCCTGGGCCGAGGTGATGCGCCTGAGCGAGCAGGCCAGCGGCGAGATCGTCACCGACTACGACCGCCTGCGGGAAGCGGGCGAAGAGACCCTGCGTACCGTGGCCGCGCACTATCACCCGGAACAGGAAGACCCCATCTGGGAGTTCACCGTGCCCGAGGCCCTGTTGCTCAGCGAGCGGGTCAGCGCCCGGCTGCGCAAGATCCTGCTGGAGGAGGTACCGCTGTCGGATCGCCTGCGCATGGGCCAGATCCTGCGCGTCTGGGGCTACCGGCCCATGGTGGCATCGGGGCTGTCCTACGGGCGCACGGCCTACAAGGCCTACCGTATCGCGCGGCTGGCCAATCCCCTCCACGCCCTGGCCGCGGAGCTGCGTGATCGCTTCTTCAACGAGCTCTCCGGCAGCGCACGCGAATACCTGCTGCGACGGGTCGCACGCATCTGGATCGAGGAAGTCGGCCGCGCCGCGATCGAGCTCTACTCCGGCCGCCTGCAGCACGATGCCGACGCCCTGGCCGAGATCGCCGACCAGGAAGCACAGGCGAGCGGCCCCGCGGAGGAGGCATTCCCGGGCCGGCCGAAGATACTGGTCGTGGGCCAGCCACAGGCCGGGAAATCCACGCTGGTCAACGCGCTGCTGGGGGAATACCGCGCAGCCACGGACGTGCTGCCGCTGACCGCCGAGCAGGAGGGCTACCTGCTGACCCTCGCGGACGGCCAGGAACTGCTTTTGGTGGACACCCCGGGGCTTGGTGACCGCATGGACGTGGATACCCTGGTTGATGCCGCCCAGACGGCGGATCTGGTGCTATGGGTCGCGCCGGCGCACCAGGCCGACCGCTCCCCGGACCACGAGGCGCTGCAAGCCGTACGGCGCTTCTTTGCAGAGCGCCCGGATCGACGCCAGCCGCCCATTCGCATCGTGGCCAGCCACATCGATCGCCTGTCGCCCGCCCGCGAATGGGAGCCGCCGTATACGCTCGACCCGCCGGAAGAACGGCCCAAGGCGCAGAACATCGCCGCCGCCCGCCAGGCGATCGCCGCGGACTTCGGCCTGCCCGAACAGGAGGTGATTCCCGCCCGGCTCGATGGCACAACGCCCTACAACATCGACGCCCTGACGGCCGAACTGGAGACGCTGATCCCGGCCATGCAGCAAACCCGCAAGACCCGGCTGCTGCGCCACCCGTCATCCCGAAGCCTGCGCCAGATCTGGCGTCAGACCCGCAAGGGGGCCGGTCGCCTGCTGGGCCGACCGCGCTAGATGACCCTGCGTCCACGCCAGCACCAGGACGCCCCCTCCCTGGACTCCCCGACCGCCTGGCTCGCCTGCGGGCTCTCCCTTGTGGCGCTGTTCGTGGCCTTTGGCATCGCGTACAGCTACGGGGCGTTCTTCTCCTCCATGGCGCAGGAGTTCGGTACACGGCACGGCGGGTCCGCGCTGTTCTTTTCCGCCACCGCTCTGTTGTTCTTCGGCCTGAGCGGTGTGACCGGCCCCCTGTCCGACCGCATCGGCCCAGGGCCGCTGCTCGTTGCGGGTGGCCTGTTCATCGCGGCGGGGCTGGTCGGGACGGCGCGTGCCGGCGAACTCTGGCAGGCCTACCTGGCCTATGGCCTGGGCGTGGGTATCGGGGCGAGCTGCGTATTCGTGCCCGTCGTGGCCGCGGTCGGGCGCTGGTTTGCCCGCAGACGCTCCATGGCCCTGGGCATCGCGGTATCCGGGATCGGGTTGGGCGTACTTGGCTTCGCGCCGCTGTCCGCCTGGCTGATCGAGCTCCACGGCTGGCGCTCGACGTACTATTTCTACGCGCTCGCGGCAGCCGTCATCCTGCCGCTCGCCGGCATCCTGTTTCCACGGCCCGGGCGCGCCCCGGATGGCACCCACGCCGCCACCACCCGCTGGGGTGGGCGCCGCTTCGCCCAGCTTTATCTGGCGACCTTTCTGCTGAATACGATCCTGTACGTACCGTTCGTGCACCTGCCGCCCGCGGCCGAGGCGGGCGGCATCGATCCGCTGCGCGCGGCGGGCCTGGTCGGGATTATCGGGCTGGCGAGCGTGGTCGGGCGGCTGGCGATCGGCATGCTGGGCGATCGCTATTCCCTGATGCATCTCTATCGCGGGTGCTTCGCCCTGATCACGCTGAGCTTTCTGATCTGGGGCACCGCAGGCAGCTACGCCGCCCTTATGCTGTTCGCGGTGGTACTTGGTTTCGGGTACGGCGGGTACATCGCCCTGACACCGGCGATCCTGGCCCGCCTGTTCGGCCTGTACAGCCTGGGCCGCCTGCTGGGCATGACCTACACCGCCGTGGCCCTCGGCGCCGCGCTGGGTCCGGTCCTCACCGGCCTCGGGGTCGACCTGACAGGCGGCTATCTCATGATCCTGATCGCGCTCCACCTCGTCGGCCTTCTGGCCGTTCTCGCCACCCTGCCGATCCGCGACGAGCCCGTCACGGGGACCACGCATCCCCAGCGCGACAGTGACCCCTGAGGTCTTTGTCTATCATCACAGTCCAACCGCCCGTCGTAGGGCAACCTGAACCCCGGCCGCATCCGGGGATCGAATTCTTCATAAAGCTGCAGCAGCCAGGCCCCGAACCGAAGCCCAGGAGGTACCCGCGATGCGAACGTTGCCCGCCCTCCTCCTGGCTGCCTTGGTCGGCTGGGCCCCCGGTGCCGCACTCGCGGTGGAGGTGGTCGAGCGGCATTTTGATACCGACGGTGACCAGCACGAGCTGGAGGTGACCTTCCGGGTCGAAGTCCCACCCGAGGCCCTGTGGTCATACCTGACCGATTACGACGCGCTGAACCGTTACTCGGAATCCATCCGCGAGAGCCGGATCGTCTCCCGATCGGATGACGAGGTGGAGGTCGCAAGCGTCGTGCACAGCTGCGTGTTCGTGTTCTGCCGGACCATCCGCAGGCACGAACGGGTGACCGAGTACTACCCCGAACGCATTGATGCCGAGGTCGATCCGGAGCACAGCAATCTGCGTGCAGGCTCGACCCGCTGGGAGCTGCAGCCCGATGCCGGCGGCACGCACCTGACGATCCAGATGCATGTGGAACCGGACTTCTGGGTACCCGGCTTTATCGGCAAGACCCGCATCCAGCGCGCGACCCTGCGAGAGACGACCGAGCTGCTGCGCTACATCGAACGCGACTACCGCGCCAGCCGCTGACGCTCAGGCTCTCTACGAGCAACTGAACAACGGGTGCCCTGCCAGCAGCCGTTCAAGGCGATTGCGCAGTTCGTCGCGCACCGGACCGGCGCGATCCGCATCGAGACGGGAGGTAAAGAGGGACTCGTACCATTCCTCTTCTTCGTCCATGTCCCAGTCAACCTCGCGCAGCAGGGCCTGGCCGGCCTCCGGGATCGCAGCGGGGAGCTCGCGACCGGTCAGCAGGGCCCAGACCCCGGTCCAGCAGCGTGCCAGCGCCAGCGGGTGATAGCCGCCACCGCCCAGGACCAGCAGCCTCGGTGTGCCGTCGGCGTGCCGCGGGCTGGTCTCGATCACGTCGTCGACGCAGGCGAGGAAGCACTGGGTGGAGATGCCGAACTTGCCGAGCGGGTCCGGCAGCAGCGCATCGGTACCGGCCTGAACGACGACCGCATCCGGCTGCCAGCGGGTGCGCACGGCCTCCCAGACGGCCGCGAAGGCGGCGCGAAACTCGCTGTCGTTGGTCTCCTTGGGCAGCGGCAGGTTCACGGCGTTGCCAAGCGGTCCGGTGTCCTCGATGCGCCCGCCCTCGAAGGGGTAGCCGTACTCGGTGTCCATGTGCAGGGAGACGGTGAGCACGTCCGGGTCGTCGCTGAACGCGGCCTCGACCCCGTCGCCATGGTGGGCGTCGATATCCAGATAGAGCACGCGCTGCCCGGCCTGACGCAGGCGCAGGATCGCCAGCGCCGGGTCGTTGAAGTAGCAGAATCCACGGGCCTGGTCGGGGGCGGCGTGGTGCATGCCACCGGCCGGGTTGAAGGCCATACGCCCGTCCAGCACCACCTCGGCGCCCTGGATGGAGCCCCAGGTGGCGGTCGCCGGGGTCGCGAAGAACCCGGCGAAGAACGGGTTCTCGAAGTTGCCGATGTTGTGGCGGTCGCGGTAGCGCTGGAAGACCTTGCCCAACGCCTCGGCGCGCTGCATCGCGGCCACGTACTCGCGGGTGTGGAACCACTCGAGCTCGGCCGGCTGTGCCTTGCGCGATACGGCCATCTCCTGCGGCGTGATCGCGTCATAGGCCTCGATCAGGTCGATGGTCAGCGAGACGCGCGGGATCCCGAGCGGGTGGTTGTCGCCGTAGCTGTGCCCGCGATAGCGCGGGGCATGCAGCAGCGTGGCATGACGGCGGGCCGGCTCCGGGTGCCGAGCCGTAGCGCCGGTGGAGGCGTCGATGGCTTCGGGGGTAGCACTCACTGGCGCAGCCTCAGATAGATCTCGGGCAGACGGCGCGGCAGCTCGTCCACGTGGTCGATGATGGTGTAGTGACCGGGACCGAAGATCGCCGGCAGGTATTCCGAACCGGACGGGTCCAGGGTGATGCAGAACGGGTGCACGCCGGCGTCCACCGCCTCCTTCATCGCCATGCGCGTGTCCTCGTGCAGGTAGCGCTGGTCACCGCCGTCGTCGTAGTCGGCCGGGCGGCCGTCGGACAGGATCAGCAGCAGCCGGCGCTGGGCCGAACAGCGCTTGAATGCCTCCAGCGAGTGGCGGATGCCCGCGCCCATACGCGAGGCCAGGCGCCCGGAGACCCCGGCGATGCGGGCGCGGACGGTGTCGTTCAGGTCCTCGTTGAAATCCTTCAGCCAGTAGTAGTTGACCTGGTCGCGCTGCTTGGAGGCGAAGCCGGAGATCGCGTAGGGATCGCCGACCTTCTCGATCGCCTCGGCGAACAGCATCATCCCCTCGCGCACGCGGTCGACGATCTTGCCCTGCCCGCCCGGGTGGCGCGCCATGATCGAGGTGGACATGTCCGCCAGCATCATGACGCCGGTATCACGGTGCTGCACCGCACGGCGGCGGTAGATGAAGGCCTTCGGCGACAGCCCCGCCTTCTTGTCGGCGATGAAGTCGATTACTGCCTCGGTGTCGAGCTCGTCGCCGTCCATCTGCTTGCGCTGCGGCGCCAGGCGCATCGGACGCTGCATCTCGAGACCGCGGGTCAGGCGTTTCAGGGTGTCGGCGTTCTCCGACAGGATCGTGGCCGCCAGCTCCGGGTTTTCGTCGTCCAGCACGCGCTCGTAGAGATTCACCCAGTCGGAGATATAGCGCTGCTCGCGGTAGTCCCACTCGGGATACGGGATGCCGTCCTTCTTCGGGGTGTAGGGAGCGGCGCGCTTGGCCACCTGGGCCGGCTGCGGGATACCCGTGCCGATGCGCCCGCCGGTGCCAGAGGTCTCCTGCTGCGGGGTCTGGATGTCGGCGTCCGGGTCTTTCTGCGCCTGCTCCGGGGCCTGCTGCGGCTGCTCTTCCTGCTTCTCGCGCTCGAACTTGTGTTCGTCGTGCGCCTCGTGGTCGCGGAAGTCGGCCAGGCTGCCGTCGCGTTTCCGCTGCGGATACACCGGCAGCGACTGGTTCAGCGACAGCCCGGGCAGATAGGCCTCGGCGCGCTCCTCGATGGTGATCTCGGGGAAGGCCTCGTCGGCGAACAGCTCCTCGCCGATGGCCCAGGCGGTGACCACATCCGGGTCCGGCTCCAGCACGCGCGCCAGACGCGGGTCCTGCGCCTCGTCGCGCAGCAGGGCCTGGTGGGCCTTCAGCGCGAAATCGAAGTAGACGCCGGCCGCGCCCTCCGGGCGCTCATGGTCCTCGGCCAGCGCCACCAGGCGCGGCAGGAAGTTCGGGATGCGCGGGGCCAGGCGCGCGTTCACGCGCAGGTCCTCGGCCAGGTCGAACAGCACCTGGAAGCGGAACATGCGCGCCTCGAATGGCGCGAACAGCGGGCGCCAGGTGATGCGCGAGCGGTCATCCAGCGGCGGGTGCTCGACCCCGGCACGCTCGAACAGCCGCTCGACATCGGACTGCGCATACGTATCGAAGGCCAGATGCGCGGCCGCGTGCTGGGTGGCGACGATCGCCTCCTCGCGCGAGTCCATCACCGCCGGCATAAACAGCCGCCGGCCGTCGGTCTCGAGCATCGGGCGGCCCTCGCCCGGCTTCCAGCTGGAATCGGCCAGCGGGATATCGGCATCCAGCCAGGCCAGCAGCACCAGGCGCAGGAAGCGCCCGTGCATGCGCGGGCGAAAGCCCGGCAGCGCCTCCAGGAGCAGCTTCAGGCTCTCGTCGCTCTCCAGGCGAAAATAGGCCTCACCGCGCGAGCGCCCGGCCTTCAGCAGGTCCGCTCCGCGCCGGGCCCAGGACAGCAGGCCCTGGTCGCCGACCAGGTTGCGGGCGATCGGGGCACCCTCAAGATAGGCATCCAGGGTCAGGCCGCGTTCGTCGAACAGCGTCTCGGCCGGCTCGATCAGCGCGCGCAGGCCCTCGATACCTCGGCCGGCGGAGAGCTTGTCGAACGGCGTCTCGAAATAGGCGCGGGCATCGGGCAGGCTGCGTTCGCACCAGCGCAGGCCGATCTCGGCCCACTCGCGCTCGCCGGCCTCGCCCCAGGCGTCGTACACGCGATCGGCCTGAGCCATGAAACCTTCCAGGGCATCGGCGGAGTTGACCCACTGCTTGAAGCGGGCGGCCTGGTCCAGCCACAGGTCCACCGTCTGCATGTGCTCCGCGAGCCGCGCGGAATTGCGCATGAAGCTCTTGCCGGCCTCGCGGTCGTGGAAGAACAGCTCGCGCACGGTCTCGATCCAGCGCCGCGCGGTGGCGGCACCGAACGCGCGGATGGCCGGGAGGGCCTCCTTGGTGTCGCGGTGGGCGACGAAGCTGATGTCCTCCAGATGCTGGAGAATCTCCTCGATCTCGACGAGATCTTCGGCTTCCGTGTTCGCCCCGCCGCTGTTGCGGGCCTGGTCGCTCACGCGGCTTCGGACTCGGGGAAGTGGGCGTCGAAGATCTCTTCCAGCGCCTGAATCAGCTCGGGGTCATCGGTGATCGGGGCGATCATCGCGGCGCGGCAGGCCACGCGCGGGCTCAGCCCCGCCTGCATCAGCTCGCCGGCATAGGCGAGCGCACGGGTGGAGGTCGCCTCTTCCAGTCCGTGGTCCTTCAGGGCCCGCGCCTTGCGTCCGGCAGCCACCAGCTTCTCGACGCGATCGGCATCCAGGCCGCCGGATTCCTTGGCCACGATCTCGCGCTCGACATCCTCGGCCGGATAGTCGAAGTGGATACCGACAAAGCGCTGCTTGGTCGAGGGCTTCAGGTCCTTCAGCACCGTTTGGTAGCCGGGGTTGTAGGAGATCACCAGCATGAAGTCCTCGTGCGCATCGATGATCTGGGACTTCTTGTCCAGCGGGAGCTGACGGCGGTGGTCGGTCAGCGGGTGAATGACCACGGTGGTGTCGGTACGCGCCTCGACGATCTCGTCGAGATAGCAGATCGCGCCCTCCTTGACCGAGCGGGTCAGCGGGCCGTCCTGCCAGACGGTCTCCTCGCCCTCCAGCAGGAAGCGCCCGACCAGGTCGGAGCTGGTCAGGTCCTCGTGGCAGGAGACGGTCACCAGCGGCTGGCCGAGGGTATGCGCCACGTGTTCCAGGAAGCGGGTCTTGCCACAGCCGGTCGGGCCCTTGAGCATCACCGGCAGGCGCTTCGAGTACGCGGCCTGAAAGATCTCGATCTCGTCGCCCTGGGCCTTGTAGAACGGGGCATCGCCCGCGTCGCCGGGCTTCTCGATCACGTCGCGTTCCACACCGCGGATACGGTTAATCAGGTTCTTCATGGGGTCTCCGATGCCGACCGCGGGGGCCGGGGCTGGTGTATGCGCGGGAGCGGCGTTACCCTCCGCCGGGCTGGCGGCATGCCCCGTGGCATCCCGTCGTGTTCCCGCAGGCTTTGTTGTATCATTGGCTGTTTATATTCTATCGAACCTGCGCACTTCCATGAACCAAACGCCCTTCCCGGTACGGGATCGGGCAGGTGAAGGCGCCCGCAACTCGGATTCAGCGCGTCAATAGAGGACCCGGTATGAAACTTGTCAAACTCGTCAAGCTGAACAACCTGCAGTACAACCCGAATCGCGATCCGGAAGTCTACCGGCGCCCGATCAACGAGGAATTCCGGGTGCAGGCCCTGCTGAACGGCTCCGGCACCGCCCAGTGCAAGTTCTCGGTGGAAGGCGAGGCCCTGTGCGAGAGCAGCGTGTCCCTGCCGGGCACCTTCGACTGCAAATTCAGCTTTGATACCGCCGGCACCCGCGTGGGCGACCTGGTGATCGAGGCCAACGGCGAGACCTACCACGAGAAGATCCGCATCGACGTGCTGGAGCACGCCTGGATCGGCTAAGGCCGTGCGATGCCCCGCGATCCGCATCATGCGGATCCGCGAATCAAAAAGGCCCCGTGGCTAACGCCCGGGGCCTTTTTGATGGGGCGCTCAGCCCCAGTCGTACATGCGGATGAACTCGGGGAGCTTTTCGACCATCTCCTCGCGATTGAAGAAGCGATCGGCCCGCGCCAGGCGCATCTCGTCGCGGATGTCCTGGTCCCCGCCAAAACAGAACACGGGCAGGTTGATCTGATACTCCATGCGCAGGATGCGGATTACGTCCAGCGGGTCGAACACCTCGATCTCGTCCAGATCCAGCAGCAGGAAGCGGTAGAGCAGCACCTCGTTCCAGGCGCCCAATTCTTCCAGATCGGTCACCGGGTGCAGATGCCAGTCATCCGGCAATGCGGTGCGAATCTGCTCGATCATCGCCTGATCCTGGCTCATCAGGATCAGGCGTTTCTCCAGCCGGCGCTGAATGGTCGGTTCGGACATCGGTTCGCCTCGTAAAGCTTTTTGGGGAAGTATCCAGCGGCGTGCAAAGCAGGATCAGGCGGCGGCGATCCCTCGGTAGAGACCGTCGATGCGTGCGCTGACCTCGTCGACGATCACCGCGTCGAGCTGGCCGTTCAGGCGCGAGCGCACACGCAGGCGCTCCGGCGACTCGCCCACCAGGGTCTCGCGCAGTACGCGATCCACGCTCGGGTCCTCGCACCAAATGCGTGCAATGTGTGTCCCGGCGATATGCAAGCGCAGGCGGCCACAGTGGCCGCGCGTCTCGAAGACATGGTTCTCCCGATTCACACGGATACCGTCGCGCACGGCCGGCCCGCCCTGGCTGTCGGCCAGGTCGGCGAGTTCCTCGCGCCCGGCCGCCAGCCACTCGTCCCATTCTGCGGAACTCGGACGGTAACACCGCGCGGGGGTACTGAAGCGGCGCTCCAGCACCTCGCTCAGGGCCGCCTCCAGACGTTCCGGCGTCGGCGCCGCCTCGGGGCACTGCTCCGCACAATCGGTCATGCCCTCTTCCAGTGCCGGGCGCAGCCATTCGCGGTAGCCGTCGCTTGGGGCATTTACACACGATAGAAAGCGTTCCACCGGGAAGCGGCGCAGGAAGCTAGCGCCGAACACACAACCCTCGTTCAGCGTGGCCGCACCAGTACCCATGATCTTGCGCCCCTGAACCCAGACGTCCTGACCGCGCGCCTCGACGCCTTCCAGCCCCAGCTCGCGCAGTACATCCATCGCGATGCCCAGCCCCAGCGCGAACAGGTGGCGATGGCCACGGGCGAGGACCTGGCGGGGCTGAATCAGGAAGAAACAGGCCTGGTCGGCATCCACCCAGACGGAGCCGCCCCCGAGCGGGCGGCGCACGACCGGCACGCTATTGGCCTTGCAGGCGACCAGGTCCAGATCCATGGCCGGGTCCTGGCTGGCGCCCACGGAGATGTGCGCCTCTCGCGAATGCACCCACAGCACGCGCAACGGCGACTCCGGCGGCGTGCTGCTCGCCAGACCGGTATAGAGGGCGTGGAGTTCTTCCGCGGAGCGGGCCCCGGCATCAATCCATTCCGGGGTGACCGTGGATGCGACCAAGGATCAGTCCTCGGGTTTGTCCTGCTCGGACGGGGCCTCGTCGTCCTTGCCGGGCTTGTAGAAGTAGCGGAAGTAGAAGTCGCTGCGCGAGAGGTCCTCGTACAGCTTGGCACGTTCCTCGACACCCCCGCGCATGATCTCGACCATGGCCATGGCCTGCTCGCCGTCGATGATATGGATCCCGCCGGTCAGCTCCTGATCGGTGTTCAGGAAATGCGCGGCCAGCTCTTCCGGCTCCTGGATATACACCAGGAACGACTGGCAATCGGGGTCCTCGAGATCCAGGGGCTGCATCACGATCTTGCCCAGCCAGGCCAGGCGCGCGACCTGGTTGAACTGGTGAATATCGAGCTTCTTGCCCTTCTTGTACTTGTTGAGTTCGTTACGGATCTCGCCGATGTTGGCGATCTTCATCGATTTCATGGGGCGTGCGTCCTGCCGCGAATGAACCGGGAGCATAAACAAGTCCAGCCCCCGGCCGTAAAAAAACCCCGGCGGACCGGGGTTCTTGAGAGGAACCCTGGGCTATTAGCTGGGTTCGTTCGCCATCCCTGGCGTTATGCTTCTACCAGTCGAAACCGTCGTCTGCGGGCTCCTCAAAGCCGGCCACCTCGCGAAGGGTATCCTCCAGCGCACCCGGGACGCGGCGAAGCTGCATGAAGCTGTGATCGCCGAGCATGCGCAGGTCCGGCCAGTGCAGCGCCGCACGGAAACGCATGTGCAGCGCCTCGATATCGCCCCCCTCTACCAGGATCTCGTACGGCACGTAGGCGGTGTGGCGAAGCTCGCGCACGTCGATCGTCTCCAGGGTGTTGAGGTCGGTGGCCTCGGAATCGGCGCCATCATCGGCCCGAATCGCCACGCCGATCAGCGTAGCGTCCGTTCCCGGGATATCCAGCCGGTAGATCTCCGACACGCCCCCACGCCGATCGCCCAGACCGGCATCCAGCTCTTCCAGGGCGGCGCTCCGCGAGCCGTGGCTACCCAGGTCATACGGGGCGTTGAAGCGCTCCATACCAAACGTATAGCGGTAACGCTGCAGCTCCCGCGGGGTCATGCCGTCCTCCGACCCGAAGTGCTGCTCGTCGCCCAGCACCTCCGCCAGCCGCGAACTCACGGCGTTCACCGAGTCATCAATGCGATAGGCATGTCGAAAGTACTCGAGGTTGTTGTAGCTGACCTGAACCCCGCCGTTGGTCGCGGTCACGGCGACGCGTATAGGTGCGATGTACGCCGCCCGATCCTGGGAGCCCGCCACCGCCAGCAGGTCGTCGTGGGTCACCACGATCACGTGCCGGTCGTCACTGACCGGGTACTCGCCGAGGGTCTGGAAATCGGCCTCTTCCAGTCGCTCGCGGACCGTCTCCACCTCACCGCTGACATCGGAGCCGGACGTGGTGTAGGCCAGTACCAGGGGCCGATAGACATCGTCCGCCAGCGCCGTGGCGGCCGCGCCAAGGGTCAGCAGACACGCGCCGAAGAACGCGAGAACGGCAGGCACGCGAATGCCTCCGCGCAATGCGTGGATTGCTCGCATGGGATTCTCCTTTTGATTTTGCTAGTTCGAGCACAGGCTCGATCAGGATGCCTTCCGACGAAAGGGCCCGGGCCCCACCCCCCGATGGGTCCCGGTGTCCGGCACCGTCCGCACTCCATGGCGGTACCGCCCCCTCCTCCAGGGTCGGCAGCTCATCCCGAAGCCCGCGCCGGGCACCGGTGCGGCCGCTCACGACCGCCCGGGCGCCATCGATCAGAAGCGGTACGCGTACCCGATCTCGAGCTCGTACTGCCGCATCTCGATCTCGACGTCCTGACCCGGATCAAAGACGTTCTGCCCCCTCACCCTTTGCCGCGGTGCATACATCGCAGCGAAATTGATCTCGTGCTGGCCAAACTCTCGGGTGAAGCCCGCGGTAAAGTGATCCGTCATCACAGCGGGCGCAAGGATATTCAGCGCAACATCGTCCGAGCTGATGGGATTTTCGCCACGGTTATAGCCGACGCGCCAGGTCCAGCCATTACCCCCGTCGATCTGAGCCCCGAACTTGAAGATGTTCACGTCATCCCAACCAAATCCGGGACCATTGGATGCACCGAACCGTGAATCAGGATCACCCATCATCGCGCCACCAATGTTGGCGGATGGATTGGCAATCGCATCAATCTCCGAATAGCGGATCTTTTGGTAATCCGCCGACAGGGTCACATTCGGTGTCACATCCAGCGAAAATCCGAGGCCATAGGTTGATGGGACATCGAACTCGCCACCGTTCACAAACAGGCCTGCGTACCTATCGAAGTCACCTGCGCGGATCTTGGAACGATAACTCGCACCAACACGAGCTCCCTCCGCCAGTTCCGCCTGAAAACCGATCTGGGCACCATACCCCCAACTAGAATCGGTTCGCCCGCTGGTCATGTTCTCGTGATCCGCGGAGAACGCTGGATCCGCAAACGCATCCAAGCCCTCGGCGCTAAAACGTTGGTAGCTGATGATGGGGCTGAAACCGACGCTGACTCGCCCATCGGCGAATGTCTGCGCATACGTCGGGATGATCGCTAGCTGCTCCAGATTCACTCCGGCCGTACCACTACAAAATGCTCCACCCTCGTTTCCTTGCCCCATCATCTGGCAAAAATCGCGCCCATAGGCGGGGTAATCGGTGTTCATCCCACCATTACCGAGAAGAGCAATACCCCACGAACGGCTCTCATCGATCTGCTGCACGAAACCGAGCGACGGAACGAAAAAGTTCTCGCTGTCGCTATCTACGCTTCCAGGATTAATGCCCCCCATCTGCGTTGGCTGGCTCGCCTCGAACGACCGTTCCGGGCGGAAGTAGGCGACCGATGCGTCGAAGCGGGTCTCCATGCCGGCGATACCGGCGGGGTTGATGCCGGGGGCATAGGCGTCCTGGGAGATGGCCATGCCGACCCCACCCATGCCCTTGGCCTTGGTGCCATAGCCGTGCGCGAAATAGCCGTTGGTGGCATTGGCGACGCCGGCGCTGCCCATTGCAAGGCCGACCGCGACCGTCACCAGACTGCGGCGAATGATGCGTGCTTCCATGTTGTTCTCCTTTGGTGGTCTTCTTGTTGTATGGCCCGGCACCCCGGTTACCAGCGGCCCCCTTGTATGCCGCCGGTCCAGTTATGTGGTGCAGTGACCGCTCGCGGGTGGACGACCCATCCCCCCGGAGTTCTTTCGACGGGGCCCCTGAAATATCCCCGCTCGAAACCTGAATATTCAAAACGTCTAATCAACCCCCCTGACGTGCGAAAGCCCCGGAGACCGGGGCTTTCAGCATGCATCGAGTTTTATGCGGACTTTTCGTCCTCGGCCTCGTCGGCGTCGAAGTCGAAGGTGCCGACATCCTCCCCGGCCATCTGCCGCTGGACGAACCCGACGTCCGTCGAATTGAGGGCAAACGGGAAGGACAGGATGTCCGTCGGGCTGGAATCGCCGTAGGGACGGTTGCAGGCCGAGACTTCCTCATCCGACTTGCCAGGGCAGCCGGAGGTCTGGAACGGCTTGCCGGAGGCGATCAGTTCGTCGACCTCGGACTGCGGCAGGCCGAAATCCACCACCTGACCATCGGCGTTGAACTTCATGTCGTCGATGCGGCCACCGGCGTAGTCGATCACGAAGCGGCCCAGCTGCACGCGCCGCCACTGGTCGCGCGGCACCGGGTTCCAGTCTTCCATCAGCGAGCCCTCTTCCGGGAAGAAGGCGAACATGTGGTTGTGGCCGCCCAGGTCGCGGATGCGCTGGCAGACCTGCAGGATCTCTTCCTCGGTCTCGCCCATGCCGCAGATCAGGTGGGCGCCGAACTTCTCCGGCCCGAAGATCTCGGCGGCCCACTCGATGGACTGCCAGTACTTGTCCCAGCTGTGAGGGCTCTCAACCGCCTTGCCACGGGTGCGCTCGAAGATCTCCGGCGTGACCGCGTCCAGCGCGACAGTGAAGATATCGGCGCCCTTGTCCCGCAGGAGCTGGAGATCTTCGTAGCTCATGGTGGTCGGGTTGGACAGGATCGACACCGGGATGTGGTTGACCTCGGCGACCCAGCGTTCGAGTAGCTCGACGGTGTCGGCGTCGGAGTTCGGGTGCGTGATCATGGAGATGCACATGCGCTCGAACTGCCCGGCGTCGGCGTGATTCTTCACGCGCTCGATCACCTCGTCGTACTTGGCGGTCGGCCAGTCGACGCGGATGAAGTTGCGATCGGCGTAGTCACGCGATTCCTCGCGGTGGCGCGCCAGACCGCAATAGGAGCAGTTCGCACGGCAGCCTTCCGGGTAGGTGACCAGCAGGTTCAGGCAGTGGGTGCAGGACGTACGGTGCATAGTGCCCGGCACCAGGCCCAGCGTGATCGCAGCCGCCGTGGACATCTGCACGTACTCCGGCGAACGCATGTCCGGGGTCTTGATGTGATAATCGGGCCGGTAAAAGTTGATCGGCGCGACCATCTCCTCTGCACTTACACTCATGGAATTCCTCCAGCGTTGTTCACCGGGTGCGGGGCACCCGCCAACCGGGCCTACGCGGCCTGGTCACCATCGTTGAAATACTCGGAAAAAGCAATCCATCCGCGGCGCTGCGTGGCGTCTTCCTGCGCCCGCGGCGTACGCCAGTGTTCATTCAGGAACGCGCGGCGCTTGCAGGCGCGCTCCAGGGCCGGACCGTACTGATCGCGCATCTCTTCATCGTAATCGTCGAAAGCCTCGGCGTCACCCTCGAGATGCGCAATCGCGGCCTCGCCCGCCGCCTCGCCCGACACCACCGCCGCGGCAATCCCGGCCCCGGTAATCGGATGGGTAAATCCACCGGCATCGCCCACGAACAGGACATCGCCGTCGTACAGCGAATCCCGCAGGCCGCCGACCGGGATCGCGCCACCCGTACGGTGACGGATCTCCTCGCCCAGCAGCCCCTGCTCGACGAGCTGGGCATGCAGGGATTCCAGCGGCGTCTTCATGTCGTTGTCGATGCGCTTGTCCGCACCCAGCCCCAGGTTCGCCCATTCGCCCTTGGGGAACAGCCAGGCGTATCCACCCGGGTAGTCGTCCGACAGCCAGACATCGGTCGCGGTATACGGCTTTTTGAGCGGCACCGTGTACTGCCGGGTCTGCACGACCGGCAGCGCGGGCAGCCCCAGGGACTCGGCCACCGGGGAATGCGGGCCATCGGCGGCGATCAGAACACGGTACTCGACCGCGTGTTCCTGCCCCTGGTGCTTGACGGTCGCCACATGCCGCTCGGCATCCACACGCTGCAGCGGGGTCGAAGTCACCAGCTGCGCGCCGTTGGCCTTCGCCGCCTGGATGATCGCGCGGTCGAACTCGCCGCGGTCCACCATCAAGCCAGGGAAATCGGAGTGTTCCACGGCCCCGGAGGGCAGGAAGCTCTGCATCGAGTCGATGCGCTGCAGCAGGACTCCATCCGCCTTGGCATAGGCGCCCATCGGGTTCGGGATGAACTCGGCACACTGCACCGGCTCGCCGAAGGCCTTGTTGCGCTCGACCGCCAGCACGGACAGCCCGGCCGCCGCGCACACGCGCGCCGCCGAGGCGCCACCCGGCCCCAGCCCGACCACCAGGACATCGACCTTTTCGGGGAGCATTACTGCTGCCTCCCGGCAAATACCGCGCAAAGGACCTTCATCCCGCCGATTCCTCGGTCTCGGCCATGGCCAGAGCCGACTGAATCGCCGCGATTACGTCATCGACCGTCAACTGCAGCATCTCGACGTCGCGCTCGGCAAAGAATGCGCGCACACGCTCTTCCATCTCGGCCTGCGGCGTGTCCCGCAGGGCCGCTTCCAGATCGGCGATGGTACGCGCGGGCTTCACGAAGATGTCGCCCGTCAGCCAGAGCTGCTTCAGGCGCTTGCGCTCCGGGTCCAGGGCCACACCGACGCGCATTAGCCCGCCGTCACACTTGAAGATGCTCTCGAACAGCGGGGCATCGGTGGCCGGACGGTTGCGCTGGTAGACCCATTCTTCGGTGTCGATCTCGGCCAGGGCCTCTTCGAAGGACTTCTGCTCCTGGGGCAGCAGATCCAAGGGGGCCAGCTCAACCGCGAACTCTTCCGCAAAGGCCTTGGCAATCGCGTCCTTCACATGGTCCAGATTCGGGCGTTCGCCCAGCAGGGTCGCCAGATTGACCACACGATCGCGCGCCGACTCGATCGCCTTGTTGGAGAGCTTCTCGGCCGGAATCCGCAGAATGCGCAACATGTCCTCGACATCGAACTCGATCAGCAGCGTGCCCTGATACATGATCGAGTCGCCATCGAATGCGCCACCCGTGCCGGAGATCTTGCGGCCTTCGACCTCGATGTCGTTGCGCGGGCGGAACTGCGCGTCGACCCCCAGCGTGCGGATCCCGGCGGCCGCGGCATTGCAGATGCGCGCGGCGATCTGCCCCATGTCGGCCGTCCCGAGAAAGCGCTTGTCGAGGTACAGCTCCCAGCCCAGCTGGGTGGAATCAAAATAGATCGCGCCGCCACCGGTAATCCGGCGCTGGATCGCAATACCGTTTTCCTTGCAGTACTCAGTGCTGATCTCCTGGTCCACATTTTGGTGGAAACCCACCAGCGCGCAGGGTTCGAACTGCAGGAAACGCAGGGTGTGCGGCGACACGCCCTCCTGGTGGCACTCGAGCAGGGCCCGGTTGAAGGCCATGTTCTCCGCCGCCGGGCGCAGGCCAGTGTCCAGGACGCGCAGGGTCTTCTGATCGCGCTCAGACATGGCAACCGCCTCCGGCCGCGACATTGCCCTCGGTCACGATGCGGATCCCGCCGAGGCCCTGGCGCGCCTTGCGTTCCTGCTCGCGACGCCGCGCCTCTTCGGCGACGATCGTGTCCAGGTCGATCTCGACACCGCTCTCGACCGTGGTCCCGTCCGCCATCACCTCGTCGCCCACGGCGATCGAGCAGCAGGCCGGAGTCACGCGGACCTTCTTGCCCAGACGCGCGGCCAGTTCGACCACACCCTCGGCCGGGTGCGCAATACCGGACAGGCCGGCCATCACCGCATAACTATCGATCTGGCTCTTGGCCTCGCCTGGTGGGCGCGCGCAGCCGAGCAGCAGCGGCGTGTCACCCAGGCGCTCGCGGGCGTCATGGAAGAAGCGCCCGACCGCATGCACATCCGGCGTCTCGAATGGGCGGCTCGCCGGGGCGTAAAACGGCATCACGACCACCAGCACCACGGCATCGGGCAGGTGGCGCGCGAGCATCTCCAGCGCGTTCCACTCACCCAGCAGCTTGCCGTAGTGCAGACCGATCACGATGTGCGGGACCACCTTCATGTTGGTGTTCACCAGGCTCTCGAGTGTCTGCTCGAAGTCATCCACGCTGCGGCGCAGATGGTAGACCTGCGTGATCGTGTCCTGCGCGCCGATCACGTCCATCATCGCCGCGTCGATACCGGCCTGCTCCATCGACGTTGCGATGTCGTCGTCGACCAGCGCCGTATGCAGCGCGATGCGGAATTCGGGAAATTCGTCCTTGATGCGACGAATCGTGGAATAGTACGGGTCGTACTCGACCTCGTTACGGTGGTTCGAGCCACCGGTCAGGAGCATGCCCTGGGCACCGGACTCGATCACGTTGTTCACCTGAGCCCATAGGTCCTCCGGCGTGCGCACCGGGATCATCGGGTCCAGGATCTTGGCCTTGCAATGGTCACAGGCGAGCTTGCAGTCGCCACCGGTGATCGACATCGCCGGCCAGGCGCTCTTGCCGCAGTCCGCCAGTTCACTGGACTGGTACGACTTGAACGTCGGGGTATAGAAATGCACCGATCCGGGATCGGAGCCCCGCTGAACGCTGTGCTGAAGGTCATTCACCAACGCCGCATCGACAGGGATGTCTTCCAGGGGTTCGACCCGCTGGATCACCTCGTTCCAGGTCGTCATCAGCTTGCTCCGGATACCACAGAATCAAAAAAGGCCGCCGAACACTGGGGAACGGCGGCCCGAGGCTCGGTAGGGGCTTAGCAGCCGCCGAAACCGTCTGCTTCCATCTTGGCTTCGAACGCCGCCAGGGCGTCGGAACCGGTCTTCAGGTCGCCGACTTCGCCGTCCCAGTCTTCAGGCTTCAGCTTGATCAGCCAGCCTTCGCCGTACGGGTCTTCGTTGATCAGACCCGGGTTGGCCGCAACCTTGTCGTTGGTTTCGGTCACTTCACCGGTCACCGGGGTCTTCGCCGGACCCACCCACTTGCCAGATTCAACGGTGGTGCAGGACTTGTCCTTCTTCACGGTCTTGCCGACCTTCTTGGGAGTGAAGGACACGATGGTGCCGGCCAGCGAGCACGCGTAGGAGGTCAGGCCCACGGTCGCGGTACCGTCGCTTTCCTTGCGCACCCACACGTTGTTTTCAACGTTGTACATCAGATCTTCCGGAATATCACAACCCCGTACTGCGCCCATGTTTTCCTCCAAGCGTGAAAGTAATAATGCGGGAAAATTAAAACGTTATCGTTTTATCGCTACGCAGAATCAGGTCCGCCAGTTCGCTCGCCCGATTCACTTCATCGACCTCGTCGATGAGATCCGAAGACGCGTCGATTCTATACCCCGGTAAAGCGGGCTGGCAAACGTGCAGGCGCACACCTGCGCGTTTTGCGTCCTGGATAAAATCCTTGATCAACTTGCCATCTTCCATGGCCCGCAGGTCGTCGGCGACCCCCTTCTCCATCAGGCGAACGCCCTCCATGGTGAAGAAGATATAGACGTCCACATCCATCGAGGCCATCACCGCCCCAAGGTAGAACGGCGTCGCACAACGATGCGGCGTCGACGGCCCCGAGGTCATGATGAACACGACCGTCTGCTCGTCGTTGTCCAGATAGTAATCGTTGCCCAGTTCCGCCATCGTTCTCTCTATCGCAGTTTCCGCTGACACTCGATGTCTTCATCTTTGGCGCGCTTGCAGTAGCCCTCCTCGGCCTTGTCGCCGGTCAGAAACTGCTCCAGCGCAACATCCACACCGTCGGTGGCTTCGACACGCGCGATCCACGCATTGTAGGGATCCGAGTTCAGCAGCACTGGGTTTTCCAGCACCTCCTCGTTGCCCTCGACGATCTTGCAGTCGATGAAGTTCGGGATCGGACCGGCCCATTTCCCGCTTTCGATCGTGGCGACCGGCTTCCCGGGCGGACGCCGGGTACCGGGGCGACGCACTCGTACGTGAATGATCTTTCCCGCGATGGTCTGCGAAAGGTCGGTCATCCCCACGGTCAGGGTGTCGTCATCCTCGCGGCGCAGCCAGATCTGAAATTCGTCGTCGTAGAACAGTTCGGGATGAAACTCGCAACCGTTGCAGTCCATGTTTCGCCTCGTTCCTGGCATCGACACAAAAAACGGGCGCCAGGCGCCCGTCTTCTGAAAGTACTACTGGGCCATTCGGGCCTCGAATCAGGGGATCAGATGACCCCCTTCTCCTTCAGCAGCCCGATGGAGTCACTCACGTTCTCGTGGATACCCAGCTTGCGCGGGGACAGCCCCATCGCCAGGCCCAGCAGCTGCGTGAAGTACACCACCTTCACGTCGGTCTTGATGCCGAACTCGGTCTCGGCCCGCACCTGGTGCATCTCCAGACCGGAGTGGCAGGTCGGGCATTCGGTAGCGATCACCTCGGCACCGGAATCCTCCGCCGACTGCAGCAGGTTCAGCACCAGCTGGGTCGAGGTGTCAGAATCCGACAGCGTATGCGCACCGCCGCAGCAGGAGGTCTTAAGCGGAAAGTCCACGTTCACGGCGCCGGCGGCACCCAGCAGGTCATCCATGAAATGCGGCTGGTAACTGGAATCCGAACCCGGGCCATTGTCCTTCTCGGGGAAAATCTGGCGCGGACGGGTGTACATGCAGCCGTAGTAGTTGGCGATCTTGATGCCATTCAGGCTCTTGGTCATCTTCTGCTTGATGCCCTCGGGCCCCAGCTCTTCCATCAGCCACTCGAGCAGATGCAGGGTGCGGACGTCCCCGGTGTAGACCGGGTCGTCGGACTTGCGCGCCAGATCCTGGACGGTGTCCATCGCATCCTGGGAGGTCGCGGTCTCGTACTCGGCCTTCTTCAGGTTGTGGTAGCAGCCGTTGCACGGCGCCATCACGGTGTCCATGCCCATCTGTTCGGAGGCAATCGCCATGTTCCGCGCGGACAGATAGGTCTGCAGCATCGGGTGAATGTTCTTCACCTCCATCGCGCCGCAGCAGTTGTAGTCGCGCAGGTTTTCCATCTCGAGTCCCAGCGCCTTGACCAGCACGCGGGTGGAGCGGTCGTACGGACCACCAGAGCCCTCGAGCGCGCAACCCGGATAGTAAGCAACCTTAGCCATGAGCGGCCTCCTTCTGTTCGCGCACGTAATTCTTCAGCACGTCCCCGGTCTTGCCCCAGGACTTGGTGCGCGGCGTATGTACGGTGTTGATGCCCATCGCCATCAGATGCTTCACCGGCAGGTGCTTCATCATCCGGAAGATGAAGATCTTCATCCATTCCTGCACCAGAGGCTGGCCGGTCTTCTTGAAGAAATTCTGCATCACCTTGGAGTCTTCGATGCGGCCAGTCTTGTAGATCTGATCGGCAAACTCTTCGTCGAAGATCGTGGACGGAGCCTTTTCGGTGATCCCTTCCTCTTCCATCCAGTGCGCCAGAGCCTTCATCACGCCTTCCGGCTTCACGTCCTTCGGGCAGATGTTCGTGCACTTGTTGCACGAGACGCACTGCCAGATGATGTCCTTGTCCTTGACCAGCTCTTCCTTCATGCCCAGGCGGGTGAGGTAGATCCAATAACGCGGATTGAACTGCACGTTCTGCGCATACATGGTGCACGAGTTGGTGCAGGACCCGCACTGCCAGCAACGATGGACGTTCTCGCCACCCGCAAAGCTCTGGATCTTCGTCTCGAAATCGTCGTCGTAATCGCGAACAGTGCGCGGGGCGATCATCGTGTTCCAGTGTCCGGACACGTCCACGCCGTCGACCACCAGCTCGTCGTGTTGCTGGAGGCGCTCGTCCTCGATTAGTGCCTTTTCATGTATTGCCATGACGTCTCTCCGAAAACCTGTGTAGCCAGGCTCAAGTTCGTTCCGTTATTTAATGCAGCGACGCATCGGTTCCTTTCAGGCGACCTTCCGGGGAGTCGATCCCCAGCATCTTCACCGCCAGTTCCAGCGGATCCTGCTTGGCGCCGAACTGGTTGTCGATCATCCCCAGACTCATCGAAAGCGCTCGGGCATAGTCGGAATAGGCTTGCACCCAGACCAGGTCCGTCACAAACGGCAGGTCTCGATAAAAGCCTTCCTCGGCCAGCGCATCGAAAAACCAGCGCCGCGCCCCCTCGATCGAACCGACCGTATCCCCAATAGGGATCGACCGGAGCGTGTCATTGCCGCGGATGAACTCGCGCAACGCGCCCGTCGTGGTCGACGTATCCCACACCCAACGGCAGGCCAGAGGCACCGCGTCCGGATCCGCGAAGTGCAGGATCTCGGCGCCAAAATCCCAGATCGCGCGCCGAAGCTTCTTGTCGTCAGCCGCAAGATCCGCAAAGTTCGCGAGCCGCTCGTTCACCCCAACATCCGGGCGAACCAGAGTGCGCACACCGTCCACCAGGGCGCCCTGACGCTCGGCCATCAACGAGCCAAGCTTGCGCCGAACCGAGAAAACCAGACCGCCGAGGGTGCGAACATCCTCGGCATCGATCTCGTCCCCTTTCGCGACAATCGCGGCAAACACTTCGTGTTTCGACCGCAGGGCCTCGATGAAAGTCCCCAGCCCGTCGACACCACCCGCCTCGGCGATGGCCTCGTTCAGACTGTTCAGCTTCGTCGCAAGGATATCCTTGTCGAAGCTGACCTCCAGCGGCTCCGGGGCCAGCCCCGAAGCCGCTGCGTCGCTGACGACCTCAGCCGGCTTTCGAAACCAGCGCATGCAGGTCCGCAACCGCGCGGCCACCAGCAGCAGCACCCTGCGCGATCGAATCATCGATCGTCTCGGGGCCATAGGCCGCACCGCAGGAGTAAACGCCCTTGCGGGTGGTGCCACAGGTGTTGGTGTACTGCTCGGCCTTCTCGATAAAGCCGTGCTTCTCGAGACCGACACCGAAGACCTGGGAGATTTCCGGGTTGTCGGCGTTCGGATCCATGCCAATGGCGTGCACGACGATGTCGAACGGGATCACGATCGGACGCTTGACCAGGGTGTCCTCGCCCTTGACCAGCAGCCGGCCGTCGCCAGAGGCCGTCACTTCCGCGATACGGGCCTTGACGAACTTGGTTTTGAACTCTTCCTGGGATTTCCAGTAGAACTTGTCTTCGTACAGGCCGAAGGTGCGGATGTCCATGTAGTAGATGAACACGTCCGTTTCCGGCGACAGTTCCTTGATCTCCATGGCCAGGTTGGCGGAGACGGTGCAGCAGATCTTGGAGCACCACTCACGACCGATCTGGCGATCACGCGAGCCCACGCAGAGCAGGATGCAGACCCGCTCCGGCACACGGCCGTCGGACGGGCAGGCGATCTTGCCGGAGGCGACCATCTGTTCCATCTGGGTGGTGGTCAGCACGTCTTCGTACGTGCCAAAGCCCCACTCCGGCTTGTTGATGGAATCGAAATGGGTAAAGCCCGTGGCCAGCACGACGGCACCGGCCTGGACCGATTCGCCGTTGGTCAGCGTGGCGGTGAAGTTACCGGCCTCGCCTTCCAGCTTCTCGACCTTGGCACCCTTGTGCACGGTCGAGTTGGAATCGTCTTCCACGCGCTTGACCATGCGGCCAATGGCGTCCTTGGCCCACTCGCCAGAGGGGACCAGCTTGGCGTAACCCGACAGAATCGGGGCACCACCCAGGACGTCTTCCTTCTCGACCATCACGGCCTTGAAGCCGGCCGAGGTGACATTGGCGGCGGCGGCCAGCCCAGCCGGGCCACCACCCACTACTAGAACAGTATCTTGCTGCATCAGACTTTGCCCCCGTAAGCGAGCTCAGGATTGTAGAGGTATTCGATATTGCCGGCCTCGACTTCCTTCAGGTATTCCTGGAAGGTCTTCTTGGCCTCGTCCCAGGAGATCCCCATCTTCTCGACCAGGTCTTCGCAGGGCGATGCGTGCCACTGCAGCTGGACGATCTTGAACGGATCCGCGCCGCAGGCCAGGGCTGCGAACTGGACTTCCGCCATGATCGGAATCTGGAAGTTCTGGTTGTGGGCCTTGCCGATCCACTGGTTCTTGTCCATGGTCGTGACGCAACCGGTGTCGTTGGCCAGCATCACGTCGGCATTGGCTTCCTCGCGGGCCACGCGGATCTTGCGATCCATCGTGAACGAGCGGGTGAACTCGCGCTCGGAGATGATGTGGCGGAAGCCGAAGCCGCAGCAGTCGTACCAGGTGGAGTAGTCGATCACCTGCGCACCCAGGGCCTGCGCCGTGGAGGTGATGATCGCGGTACGGTTGCCCCCCAGCACGGACGGGTCGTAGACCGCGTCTTCGTGGACCATCTTGTAGTAATGGCAAGCCACGTGGGACGTGGTGCGGATATTCGAAACGTCGATGGTCTGGAGCTCGGAGGCGATACGGTTACGCATCACGTGCACCCACTCGGAGTAGTGGATGATCTCTTCCGGGATGACCAGCTTGCCGTCGACCAGGCGACCCAGCTTCCCAAGGATCTTGGTGACCTTCTCGCGCAGCTCGGCAGACTCGACCAGATACTTGCGGATCTCCTTGTAGTTACCGAAGGAGGTGCCACAGTGGACGAGCGGGAAGAAGTGGCCCAGCTCGTGGCCGTGCTGCTTGCCGGATACATAAGACTGGTGGAAGTTACGCAGGAACACCGCGGCCAGCGATTCGACGTTCCCGATACCGGAGCCGTGGTAGTTCCACGCGGTGCAGGAGGTCTGGTCAGTCTCGTCGAGGTAGTCCTTGCCCGGCTCGAAGCCGAACTTGTTCATGAACCACAGCAGCGAGGTCGGGTAGCCCGGGATGTTCCCGCACTGGCCACAGGACTTGTGGTGCCAGAGCTGCTTGGTCGGGACCTTCTTCTCCCAGCCGAACAGGGTGTTCACCGAGATCGGCTCGTGTTGGTCCTCGATGCGGTGGATGATGATCTGGCCGTCTTTTTCGAGCTCGTACATGTGCTCGCGGACGTCATCCATGCGGTCACCGAGGTCGACCGTACGGCGGTCAACGTGCTTGCGCACCCAGTCGGTCGCCTTGATGGCGTCTTCTTTGGACAGGTCGGTCGCCTGGAAGAAGGAACCGTGACCGGCGATACCCTGACCGTCGGTATTGTGGAAGCCGGGCTTCATGGTGCCAGCACCGGCACCTTCGCCGTTCTGGTTGTGATTGCCTGGGGTCTGTTCACTCATAACGCTTCTCCTGATGTCCTGGAGTGGAGTCGGAAACGGGACGACTTATTCGTCGTCTTCCTCTTCCTGCTCCTCGAGCCAGTCTTCGTAGTCCTCGCGCTTCTCGTCGATGAAGTCTTCGATCACGTCGAAGAGGTTCTCGTCCATCAGCTCGAGGGACTTCAGCACCCCGGTCATTTCCCAGATGGTGTACATCTCGACCGAAGTCTTCAGGGACACTTCCCAGGCGGTCTCGACCGTCTGCAGCGTCTTCACCGGAATCGCCTTGCGCAGGATGCGCAGGTCACCTTCCACCTTCTGGATATTGGGGCCCCAGTCGGGGAAGTGGTCGGGCTGGATCATGTCGGGCGACAGCTGGTTACCCGTGGTGATCAGCTTCAGCATCACGCGACCGAACGGGCGGAGCACGTCCTTCGCGGATTGCATTTCGTGCTTGATGGCCACTTCGCGCATGATCGCGACCAGGCCACCAGGGGAATTCTTGAACGGACAGCGAGCGGCGCAGGTCATGCACTGAGCGCAGGCCCAGATCTTTTCCTGCATCGCGTCGTAGATCTGCTCGACGTTTTCGGTCCACAGCAGCTGGACGATCTCGCGCGGGGAGTAGTCATAGAACTGAGCAGAGGGGCACGTCGCCGTGCAGATGCCGCAGTTCAGACAGCCGTTGAGTTCGTGGTCGTAGCGAAAATCTCCGCGGATGTCGTCGAAGATTTGCTGCATCTCAGCGTATGTCGCCATATGTCACCTCTTCGCTGTTGGCGAGGCAGGTTTCTTTGAGAACCTTGCTCAGCCAGCCTAGACCTCGTCCAGGCACCTATCCAGTTACCGCATGGCAACCGTCGTTTTTCAGGAATCGGGGCGGTCGATCCTTGCGGATCGCCGCCCCGTTTCAGGCACTTAGAGACGCCTTAGGACTTCTTCACGAGGAAGTAGAACTTGCCACCTTCTTCCTTGTGTTCCATCAGCTCGTTGCCGGTCTGCTTGGCGAAGGCCTGGAAGTCCTTCACGGCACCCGGATCGGTGGCGATGATGTGCAGAACCTGACCGGATTCCATGGCCGCCAGGGCCTTCTTGGCGCGCAGGATGGGCAGCGGGCAGTTCAGGCCGGAAGCGTCGAGTTCTTGGTCAAAGTTGGCCATGGTGTGTCTCCTTTAGTGCGTTACCAAAATCAGTTGGGTGCTGAGGTACCAATCGTGGCGGTTCGGGGACCACGACGATCGAACCCTTGCCAGCCGAATTCACCCTTATAGGGGAAACGGGATCGGAATACAACCGAATTCTAATCCGGGGTGACGACCGACTTGCCGGCCTGAGCCCACGCCACGATACCGCCGCGCAGGCTGTTTGCGGTCTCCAGCCCTTGCTGCGCAAGAAACGCGCAAGCCTGGGCGGAACGAGCGCCACTCTGGCAGTACAGGACCAGCGGCGTGTCGCCTCCCAGAAACTCGTCCTTGCGCAATGGCAGAACCGTCAGCGGCACCAGCTCGGCGCCAGGAATCACGCCGCGGGACGTCTCGCCAGGGGAGCGTACATCGACGAGCCGAAAGGACTTGCCTTCCGTTCGCCACTGCTCGAGGTCGTCGGCCGTAATCTCCGAGAATCCGTACATGCGTCCCACTCCAAGTGTGCTGAACCGCATCTGCCTGCCTCGCTCGCGGGCCTCGACAGATGGCACCGGTCACGAAGGATGGGCGCGGAGAATAGCGAAACGGACCACAAATGCAAACTTGTCCGACGGTCGGCAGGTGGTTTGTTCTCTCGCGCACAGAAGTCGTGCTATCGTTCCGAGTTGAAGGAAAGACTGATGGACGCACCCGACTCTCGGGCGGGCTCGTCCAGACGATCAACCCCCTGATTCATTCGCGGAGGACTTTGCGGTGGACAAGAGCGAATTCCAGGTCAACGGCCACTACGCCGTGACCATGAAGGACGAAAACGGCAAGCTGCGCCCGGCCAACATCTACGTGCACAGCATGGAAGACGAATACATGATCGTGCGCCGCACCTCCGGCGGTGACGTGGGTCTCCTGTTCAAGCTGAAGTACGACGACGTGGTCAAGATCGTGCGCACCCACAAGGTGCTGGACCGCAAGAAGTTCATGATTCCGGAAGCGATGCTCAAGCCGAAGCTCTGGGAAACCCGTGACAGCATGCGCACCTACTCTTCGGCTCCGGGCCTCGGCAAGTAACCGAGCCCGCGATGCCAAGACCCTTCGGAGGCCGGCCCCAACGGCCGGCCTCCGTCGTATGAAGACACGGCTTCTCACGCTACTTTCGACCCTGCTCCTGGTACTCACGCTGGGGGCTCCAACGGTTTCGGCCTCCGGGACCGCCCTGCCCGATCTGGGCGAGGCCTCCGGTGGCGTACTGACCCCCGCGGAAGAGCGCGAGCTCGGCCGCTCACTGCTTCGAGAGATCCGACGGTCCCTGCCACTGGTGACCGATCCGGAAGTTTCCTTCTACGTCGACTCCCTTGGCCGGCAGCTGCTCGCCAATGCCCCTGACGCAGATGGCCCGTTCTACTTCCTGACGATCGACAACGGTCAGGTCAACGCCTTTGCGATGCCCGGCGGAATCATCGGGGTGCACTCCGGACTGATGCTCGAGGTGCGCGACGAGGCCGAACTGGCCGCCGTCATGGCCCACGAAATTGCACACGTCACCCAACGCCACCTGGCCCGAATGTTCGCGCGCGGGCGCGAGGTCAACTTCACCACCGGCCTGGCCATCCTCGCCGGGGTCCTGGCATCGATGGCGGATCCCACCCTGGGCTCGGCCATCATCACCGGCGGTGTCGCGGGCGGTATCCAGCAACAGATCAACTTCACCCGCGCCAACGAGGCCGAGGCCGACCGCGCCGGCATGCGCATACTGGCCAGCGCCGACTTCGACCCGAACGCGATGGCGGATTTCTTCGAGCGTCTACAGGAACTCTCGCGCGGCGTTGGCGACGCGGTGCCCGAGTACCTGCGCACCCACCCGGTCACGCTCGACCGCATCACCGACGCCCGCAATCGCGCGGCCGGCCTGCCGGCGGTCGATACGCGCAACCGCGGCCCCGAGTTCCAGTGGATGCAGGCCCGCACCCGGGCCCTGAAGGACCCGCGCCGTGCGATCGAGATCCATCGCGGGGCCTCGGACCCGGCCCCGCACCAGATCTACGGCGCAATGGTGGCTCACCTGGAGCGCGGCGAACTGGACCGCGCCGCCGAACGGCTGGAGGAAATCCCGGTCGAGGAGGCCCCCGGGATGACGCTGGAGCTGGCGCGCGTCGCACTGGAGCGCGAACGCGGCAACCACGAAGCGGCGCTCGAGATCCTGAATGACCTGGACGCGGTCTACCCCGGGCACCCGGTCATCCGCGAAGTGCTGGCCCGCGTGCACCGAGATCTCGACAACCCCGACCGCGCCATCCGCATCGTCAACGAGATGATCCGCAATGAACGCGCGCCCAACCCCGAGTTGCTGCGACTGAAGGCAGACATCGCGGATGGGGCCGGCTATATTGCGGTCAGCCGCGAGGCCATGGCGGAATATTTCTTCCACCGCGCGCAATACGAAGAGTCAGTACGCCAGTTCGAGGCCGCCATCGAAGCACGCGATGCCAGCGAGCGCGATATCCAGCGGATCGAGGACAAGCGCGACACGGCCAAGGAAACCGCGCGGCAGGCGCGCGAACAGCGCCGCTAGGGTGACGCCGCCCCCCACGAAGATTCGGGGCTCGGTCAAGGGCAGACATCAGCATCCGTCACGGCCAGAAACCGGGGGATCCGGTTCTTGAGGCGCTGCGGGCTGACTACGGCTTCATACCAGCCGGGCGTCGCGCCGGTCGGCAAGGAAGCTCCATACCCAGGGAATGTTCCACAAAGAAATAGCGTCTAGATTGCTGCTTCGAGAAACCCAAAAATCACAATAAACTACTGTAGAGAGAGGTAGGACCCTCATGCATATCTCACGCCGCGAATTCATGCAGCTGCTGGCCGCCGCCAGCGTGGCCGGCTTCCCCCTGGCGGGCTGCGCCAAGGCCACCAATGGCAAGTACGGCACCTCGGGAGACCCGTACGACATGCTGGATCGCTTCGGCAATGTGCATCTGCTGCACTACACCGACTGCCATGCGCAGCTCAAGCCGATCTATTTCCGCGAGCCCAACGTGAACCTGGGCGTAGCCGATATGCGCAACCGCCCGCCGCACATCGTCGGCGAGCACTTCCTCAAGCACTATGACGTCGAACGCGACAGCATCTTTGCCCACGCCTACACCAACCTGAACTTCATGGAGGCGGCCGAACAGTACGGTCGTGTCGGCGGCTTCCCGCAGCTGAAGACACTGGTCAAGAAGCTGCGCGACTCGCGCCCGAACTCGCTGTTGCTGGACGGTGGCGACACCTGGGGTGGCGGCTCGGGCACCGCGCTGTGGACCAATGCCCAGGACATGGTCGATGCACAGAAGCTGCTGGGCATCGACATCATGACCGGCCACTGGGAATTCACCTACGGAGCCGACCGTGTGGAAGAAGTCGTCAACGGCGATTTCGCCGATGCCGGGATCGACTTCGTCGCCCAGAACGTGCGCGACGTGGACTGGGGGGACCTGATCTTCAAGCCGTACGTGATCCGCGAGTTGAACGGTGTCAACGTCGCCGTGATCGGCCAGGCGTTCCCCTACACCCCGATCGCCAACCCGCGCTGGATGGTCGAGCAGTGGTCGTTCGGCATTCGTCCGGACGACATGCAACGCCAGGTCAACGCCGCGCGCGAAGAAGGCGCCGAGATCGTGGTCGCGCTGTCGCATAACGGCATGGACGTGGACATCAAGATGGCGGGCATGGTCGAGGGTCTCGACGCGATCATGGGCGGTCACACGCACGATGCCGTCCCGCAGCCGCTGCCGGTAGAACGCCCCGATGGTGGCACCTGCCTGGTGACCAACGCCGGCTCCAATGCCAAGTTCGTTGGCGTGCTGGACTTCGATTTCCGCGACGGCGAGATCAAGGACTGGGAATACCGCCTGGTCCCGGTGTTCGCCAACCTCCTGGACGAAGATCCGGAGATGGCCGAGTTCGTCGACAACATGCGCAGCCAGGAAGTCACCTACGACGGCGACACCTTCAACATGGAAGAGAAGCTCTCCGAAGAGCTGGCCGTGGCCGAGGACCTGCTGTTCCGTCGCGGCAATTTCAACGGCACCTTCGACCAGCTGATCTGTGATGCGCTGATGGAGGTCCACGATGCCCAGATCGCGTTCTCGCCGGGCTTCCGCTGGGGCACTACCGTACTCCCGGGCATGCCGATCACCTTCGAGCACATCATGGACCAGACCGGCCTGACCTATCCGGAGACGACCCGCAACGCCATGACCGGCGCGCAGATCAAGGACATCCTGGAAGACGTCGCCGACAACCTGTTCAACGCCGACCCGTTCTACCAGCAGGGGGGCGACATGGTCCGCGTGGGCGGCCTCCGCTATGCGATCGATCCGGAAGCCGAGATCGGTAGCCGCATCTCCGAGATGGAGCTGGGCGGCGAGAAGATCGATCCGGACAAGGAATACGTCGTCGCCGGCTGGGCCAGCGTCCAGCAGGAGCCGGCGGGCGGTACCGGCACGATGATCTGGGACAACGTCGCCGAGTACCTGCGCAACCAGTCCGACGGTGTTCGCATCAGCAAACTCAACGAGCCGAAGGTCAAGGGTATCGGCGAGGACAACCTCGGCTATGTCCCGACGACCGAGGACATGTACCGTCCCTCCTGATCCTGCCGCAGGTCCAGGAACGAGAAAGCCCCGCGATCGCGGGGCTTTTTTGTGGGAGATGACCGGTCTTACTGATTGACCCAGCGTCCCTGCGCATCCCTGCACGCCGTACCGTTCACCGTTTCCGGCTGTCCGTTCATCGTCGTCTGCACCTGGTACTCGCGGCAGTCCTGCCCGGACGCCTGATAGGTGCGCGTGGGGGTGGCCTGATACTGGTACCCGGTATTGGGGTTCTGCCAGGTGGATGCCCGATGATCCGGATTGTGTTCCAGGGCATGCGAGACCTGCTGGCGATCGACCTGGTCCATGGTGCGTCCAACGGAGCCGCCGATCGCTGCGCCGGCCAGCGTACCCGCGATGATCGCCGCGGTCCGCCCCCGACCACCGCCGATCTGGGAACCAATGACGCCGCCGGCCGCACCACCGATCACTGCACCGGTCTGCTGTTTGGTGGGCGGCGTCTGGCAACCGGCGAGCAGAAAGGTCACGCTCGCCACCGCCGCTAACAACACTGTCTTCTTCATCTCTGCCTCCGTTGCGCGGCCACCGGACCGCACTGCACAACTGCATCATTCAAGTTAGCGGCGAAGACCTGAACGCTGCGTGAAAATCCGGGCACGCAAAGCCGGCGGCTGAATGTGACCTCCAGGCCGCAAAACTTCCAAGCCGTTCAAAACACGTATGAGAAACCTCGTATTCATGTCTCAGAATCGCCCCCCTCCGCTGTCGCTTTCAGGCATCCCTTCCTAGACTGTCCTCCGGTACAAGACACCCCCCCGGTGAAGTGAGGAACGTGACCATGATCAAGAAGATATTCGCCACAGCCATTGTTGCCAGTGTGTTCGTAGCCGGCCCGGTGATGGCGCAGTCCGCCGGCGCGGGCGCCAGCGCCAGTGCCCCGCAGGGGAACCCCAGCTCGCCGGTCGCCGGTGGCACCCCCTCGGGTGGCATCTCCGCAGCCGCGCGTTCGGAACCGGGCGCGGTGTCGCGTATTGCGACCCGCTCCGGTCGCCTGGTGGGCCTGATTGCCTCCACCGGTACGACTCCGGGTACCGGTACCACCCCGGGCACGGGTACCACCCCCGCTACCGGCACTCGGTAACGAACGCCCATGCGAACCAATTCGCACTTCCTTCGCGAAGGCCGCCTCCGGGCGGCTTTCGCATGTCTGGGCCTTGGAGTTTTCGTGAGCCTGGTCACGGGCTGCGGTAGCGGGGGGCCCACGCCGCTGGGGGCATCCCTGCAAGGCATGGTCACGGGCGGGCCGGATGTGAGCTCCCGGGCAGAGGAGATCCCCTATGCGTCGCTCGCGGTTCGCACCGAACACCATCAGGGGTTGCTGATCCTTGGGGCCCTCTCCGACGAACACACCTTCTGGCCGAGTGCCGAGGGCCTTTCGCTGCAGCTGCGCGACGGGGGGCTGTTTGCCACGTCCGGTCTCGAACAGGACCTTCTGGGAACCCACCACCCCGATGCCGATGCCCCCCCCTGGCGCCAGGCAAGCCCCGCCACCTACCAGGTCGAACGGCATGTCCGCGCACCCTCCGGCGCCATTGTCCGCCATGTCGGCGAGGGCACCCTGGACTGCGGGACTCGCACATCGCGGGACCTCCCCCTCGTGACTCTGGAACTCGAGCGCTGCCGCGAGCGTATCGACTGGGAAGGTGCCGGAACGACTCGCGCCGATTTCTGGCGTGACCCCGAAACCCGCGATCTATGGGCATACGACGGCCAGGCCTGGCCGGATGGCCCCTCGATCGCCTGGCAGGTGGCTCGCCCCTGGTGGTAGCCCTCGCAGGAGGCATGATGCAACGCCATTTTCATCCCATGTGGCTGGCCGTGGGCTTGCTGGCCCTGGCCCCAACGGTGGGCTCGACCGACGACACGCCGGCCCCGCCCTCGCTCGCCGAAACCTGGGTGACCTGGCAGGAAGAACTGTCCGAACCCATCGACTGGGCCTACGGTTTCGCCCTGCGTAGCCGCGATGTACGCCCCATCGACCACGAACGCCGACGGCTCCTGGCCGAAATCGAACTGATCGGACAGACGATGGACATCGGCGGACGCCCCGAGGTGGCCCGGGCACTCGATTCCTGGAGCGAAACCGTCGACGCGATGGAGACGGCACCCAATGTACGCAGTGCCGAGCGCCTCGACCTGCCCTGGCTCCTGGCCAATCTGCGCCAAGCGCCCGACCCCACCGGCATGAAGCACATTGGCTACTGCACCCCGCCCGACTGGGTGGAGTTGTGGTCCCTGGATGGTGTGGACCGCCATGAATGGACCCCGGGGATGACCCTGCAGGACCTGCTCGCCAAGCCCTCGCGCACGGCGCTGCGCGGCACGGACACGGCCGCCGTGGTTTCGCCGGTCGGCGAGGTCCACGTATTCGGCGCCGCGCCCTGGAACCGTGAGGACACCGCGATCGCCCCCGGGACCCGGGTGATGACGCACCTCCATGTCCGTGACCTGGGGGGGTCGGTAGAGGGTGACCTGCTCAACCAGCGCCTACCCCGCTTTCTTGCGACCCGTTTGCCGGGCGACAACTGCACACTTCGGAAACTGCCATGAACGCTACACCTTTGCGCATGCGCCGCCGCAGCCTGGTGGTCGCCGTGCTCCTCGGCCTGGGCCTGCCCACGGCACAGGCCGAGGAATTCGGACTCGGCCAGGGCCAGCGGGATACCGGCGGGATCGGTCTGATGCAGACCCCCACGGCCCGCACCGGTGATGCCGGTCACTTCGCCGCCGGCTGGAACCGCACCTACCCCTACCGTCGCTGGAGCGTCTTCGTACAGCCGCTCGACTGGATGGAACTCGGCTTTCGCTATATACAGGTCGAGAACCGACCATATCTGGCCGCCGGCGATGACGACCGTTACAACATCGACAAAGGCGCGGACATCAAACTCCGCCTGGTCGAGGAGAGCCGCTATATCCCGGAAGTGGCCGTCGGTTTTCAGGACCTGGGCGGCACGACCCTGTTCGGTGGCGAGTACCTGGTTGCCAACAAGCGCTGGAACAACTTCGACTTCTCCCTGGGGATTGGCTGGGGTTACCTGGGCAATCACGGCGATATCGAATCACCGCTTGGCTGGATTGACGACAGCTTTGACGAACGCCCACGGTCCGCCGGGGGTGGTCAAGGCGGCGAGGTCGCCACGCACCAGATGTTCCGTGGCCCGGCGGCCCTGTTCGGGGGGGTCGAGTACCAGACGCCCTGGGACCGCCTGCTGCTTCAAGTCGAATACGAGGGCAACACCTATCAGCAAGAACCTCAGGACAACGCCCAGGAACAGGATTCCCGCTTTAATTTCGGCGCGCGGCTGAAACTGACCAACAGCATTGAGCTGCATACCGGCTGGCAGCGCGGCAATACCGCGATGGTGGGCCTCCATTTCACGACCAACCTGGCGCGGCTCTCGCAGCCCAAGGCCGACGACCCGGCCCCAGTCGACCCCGCCCATGTGGAGCGCCGCGACTGGGATGCGGTGGCCACGGACCTCAATACCAATGCCGGGATCTACGTGACCGAGATCCGCCAGGTCGGCGACACCATCGAGGTCACGGGCGAACCGGCCCGTTACCGCAACCTGAAGCAGTCCGAAGGGCGGGCCAACCGTCTGCTTGAGGCGCAGGCCGATGCCGGCATCCACACCTTCCAGTACCGCTGGCAGACACTGGGGCTCGACCTGCGCGAGAGCCTGCACGACCGGGAGGCCTTTGGCCGCGCACTGGCCTCCGCGGATCACGAGACCGACTACCGGCACAGCGTGCGGGTACGCGATATCGAACCTACGACGAACAATGATCGCGGCGAGGTCCTTTACGAGGCCGAACCCCGGCGCTTCGAATGGGGCGCAGGCCCCTCTCTGGAACAGAACTTTGGCGGCCCCGACGGCTATCTGTACCGGCTGTCCGCCTATCTCGATGCCAGCTATCACCTCGCCCAGGGCACCTGGATCTCGTCCATGCTCACGACAACCCTGGCCGACAACCTCGAGAACTACGAATACATCGCCGATTCCGAGTTGCCCCGCGTGCGCACCCACATCGGCGACTATCTCGCCGAGACCAGCGTAGGCATCTCCAACCTGCAGGCCACCCACACCAAGCGACTGGGCAAGAACTGGTACGCGATGGGCTACGGTGGCCTTCTGGAGATGATGTACGCGGGTGTCGGGGCCGAGGTCTTGTACCGGCCGTTCAACAGCCGCTGGGCCATCGGCGTCGATGCCAACTGGGTACGCCAGCGCGAGTTTAACCAGCAGTTCGGCCTGCGGGACTACGAGCAGGTGACCGGGCATGTGACCACCTACATCGACACCGGCGTGCAGGACATCCATGCACGGGTGAGCGTAGGCCGCTATCTGGCGGGCGACCTCGGGACCACCCTCGACTTCTCGCGCGAATTCGCCAATGGCGTGCGGGTCGGCGCCTGGTCGACCTTCACCGATGCTGGTGACGATTTCGGCGAAGGCAGCTTCGACAAGGGCCTGTACCTGTCGGTCCCCTACGACTCCTTCTTCTCCACCTCCAGCCGCAACCGGGCCAACATCGCCTGGCAGCCGCTGACCCGCGACGGTGGTGCGCGCCTGAACCGGCGTCATCAGCTGTTCGACATCACCGAAGAACGTCAGGTCGGCCGCTACTGGGACGAGCCCGACGCCACCTGGCGTTAATCCCCCGGTGTCCGGGGCGTCGCGCCCCGGACACCCCTTCCTTCCAGACACCCTGCGTGCCTGCACGCACCCGCGTCGCCTGCCCTTGTTCGCCTGCCAGATTCGACACAACCAGCCCCCCTCTGAATCGGGAAGCCCGCCACGGCCGCGCATCCCCAACCGGACCGCACGGCATCGTTCGCCCCCGGGTACACACCCGTTAGCTGGCTTTCGACTCTCCGCGCCGCGCAGGAAACCCACTGAAACCCGCCGGCAGACTGGGCACCCCAACGTCCGCTGGCCAGCAGCCAGTGCGGGCCGCCCGGGTCATTCGCCTGGCAATCGACTGAAAGACTGCACACGCGCAGCGGGGGTCACGCAGAACCGGCCAGGGCAAAGGCGTGGCCCATGGCTGGCGGCACCCGATCCGCGCCACAAAAAAGCCCCGGCATTTGCCGGGGCCAGGGGTGCGTCAGATGGGGCCACTGTTTAGCGGCCCCCCTGGACCACTACTTGTAGGAGTAGTGGTAATAGCCGTAGCCGTAGCTGGTCGAGGCCTTGTACTCGATCGAGTTCAGGATACAGCCACGCACATCGACCCCCGCCGCATCGAGACGGCGCCGTGCCGATTCGATCTCGCGCAGCGGGTTCAACTGGAAGCGCACCACCATCAAGGTGGTCGAGCACTGGCGTGCGACCACGGCCGCATCGGTGACCGCCAGGATCGGCGGCGTGTCGATCAGCACCAGGTCGTAATCCCGGCTGAGCTGTTCCAGCATGCGGCTGAAACGGTCGCTCATCAGCAACTCCGACGGGTTCGGTGGCGCGCTGCCACGGGCGATGTAGTCCAGCCCCTGGATGTCCGTGCGGCGCAGCACGCCTTCCAGGGATTCCTGGCCCGCCAGAAACTCCGAGAGTCCCCCGTCGCTGCGCTGACCGAAGGCGTGGTGTACATGCCCCTTGCGCAGATCGGCGTCGATGATCAGCACGCGCTGCCCCGCCTGGGCACAGACGGTCGCCAGGTTAACCGAGACAAAGCTCTTGCCCACATTCGGACTCGGACCGGTAATCACCAGGCGGTTGTTTTCGGCCTCCAGCATCGCGAAATGCAGGCTGCTGCGCAGGCCACGCAGTGCCTCGATTGAATCGTCGGCCGGATCGATCGAGGCCAGCACGCCCCCCGGGACATCGTAGCCGCGCGGCTGGTTGCTCCGTTTCACGCGGCGCAGCAGGTTCTCCTGCGCCCTGGAACGCGGCACGCTGGCATACACCGGCAGGTCGATCGCCTCGATTTCCTCCTGCGATTCCACCCCGCGGTTGAACATCCCGCGCACCAGCACCAGCGCGATCGCCAGGCCACCACCAAATACCGTGGACAGCATCACGATCAGGTTGCGCTGCGGTTCGACCGCGGACAGCCCCGCCTGGGCGTCGTCCAGGATGCGGACATTGCCCACCGTGCTGGCGCGGGCGATATCCATCTCCTGCATGCGATTGAGCAGCTGGACGTAGATGTCCTGGTTGACCTCCACATCCCGGTTGAGACGCAGGATCTGCTGCTGGGTCTCCGGCAGCGCGCTGACCTCCTGGTTCAGCCGGTTGCGCTCCTCCTGCAGCTTCTGGCGTTTGTCGATCAGGGCCGCATAGGTCGGATGGCTGGCCGTGTACCGCCGGGAGATCTCGGCCTCCTCGAACTCCAGCTCGTTGAGCTGACGTTCCAGGTTGACCAGGCGGTCGAGCACGGCACGGGTCTCCTGCGAGAGATCCACGCTGTCGCGCTCCGTGCGGTACTCGTTCAGCGCATCCTCGGCGGTTTGCAGCTGATCGCGCACATCCGGGACCTTCTCCTCGAGGAACTCGAGGCTCTTCTCGGCCTCGGCGGCCTTGCGCTGAACATTCTGCGTCAGATAGATCTGGCTGATGGTGTTCAGGATGCGCTGGGCGTGCTGCGGGTCCGGATCGGTCAGGGTCAGGCTGAACACGCCACTCTCGCGGCCCTGCTGCCCCACCTCGAACTGCCCACGCAGGCTGTTGATCGCCGCCAGGCGCGAACGCCGCTGGATATCAAAACGCGCACCCGGCCCCGCATCCATTTCGGCCACACGCAGGCGCACGTCACCCTCGAAGAACTCCACGTCCTCGCCGATACGCCCCTCGCCCAGTTCGTGATCCCCGTTGATCAGGCGATAACGATCGTCATCCAGGACCTCCAGCGTAAAGGTGCGCCCCTCGTAGGCTCGGGCCACCTGGAACTCGCCCACGTTGATCGACTCGCCCGCCCAGACACTGGACTGAGCAAAGGCGGGGCGCTCCATGCCCCGGCGAACGAGGTAATCGCCCACCACCGGCATACGGTGCGGGCGTACCACCAGATCCAGTGCCTCCTGATCGACCGTGCGCCCGAGGACCATGCGTGAACGCAGGATCTGCAGCTCGGCCTCGACGCGCGGCTCCTGCCCCAGCATCTCGCGCACACTGGACAACGGGCTGCTGAAGCGTCCCATGTCCTCCACCTGCACCAGTGCATCGGCGCGGTAGATCGGGGTGGACACCGTGGCGTATACCGCGCCCGCAATGGCAAACAGTGCCGTTATGAAAATGATCAGCCACTTGTGGTCCAGCAACTGGCCGAGCAGTCGGCCAATATCCAGTTCGCCTTCCGGCACCCCGGGGGAATGGTTCTTTGTCATCGGGACTTACCTGTGTCGGAGATCATCGGTTCAGCCGCCGTGCCCAGGCATCGGCAGCCTCCACGAGTAGGGCATGAGCCTGCGCAAAGACCTCGGGGCTCTTGCCATAGGGATCGGGAATATCTCGGCCCCGGCCGCCTTCCAGCCAGTGACCAAATCGCATCGTCTTGCCGAGCACTTCGGGGTGGCGCCCGCCGACGGCCTGGCGCTGGCCCTCGCTCATCACCAGTACCAGATCGGCGTGATGCAGCCAGTCCGCCTCGATCTGGCGGGCCTTGTGCGCCGTAACGTCCAGACCGTCGGCCTCGGCCAGGCGCCGTGCCTCGGGGTGGACGCCCTCCCCGACCACCGCCCCAAGGCCCGCGGATTCCACCGAGCGATCGGGCAGGCGCTCGCGCAGCAGTGCCTCGCCCACGGGACTGCGGCAGATATTGCCGGTACAAACCACCAGAATCCGGTTAAACATGGCTAGAAGTCATCCGACAGGCGACGCACGTCGCGCGTGGTACGGGAGGATTGATAAACGGCACTGACCGTGGGCAGCAGCTGGCTGATCACGCGATTCCAGCGGCCCAGCGACGTCGTTGTCACATACACGATGTCCAGCGGCTCCAGCTCGAACTCGGCTCCCAGCATCAGCGCTGCGGAATTGCGCGCATCCAGCTGGTAGACGGTCGCAAGCTTGTCGCTCTCCGGTGGCGCACGGCGGATCACGAAGATGCCGCTGGCGTCCGCCCGGTTCTCGTTAAACCCTCCGGCCTGGCTGAGCGCATCCATCAGTGTCAGCTGACCGCGGCCCAGGGGCAGCCGTTGCGGGTCGCCCACTTCGCCCATCACGTAGACCTGCTGGCCGGCGGTATCCGGGACATGCAGCACGTCGCCGTCACGCAGGAGCCGGTTTTGCGACATGTCGCCATAGCGCAGCATGTCGTAGAGCGAGATGACGATCTCCTCGCCTTCCCGCGTGAGGATCACCTCGTGCCAGTTGGCATCGTCGGAAAGCCCACCCGAGTGATGGATCGCATCCAGCACCGTCAGCGGGACATTGGTCACCGGCTGCACACCGGGCTCGCGTACCGAGCCCGTCACCTGGACCTTCTGCGAGTTGAAGGCCGCCACTCGCACCTCGACCTGGGGCTCGTTCACGAAGGTGGCGAGATCGCGCGCAATACGGTCGCGCACCTGCGACACCGTGTACCCCTCGACTTCCACGCGCCCGATATAGGGGTAAAAGATCGTGCCGTCCGGGTGCACGGTATTCCCCGACTCCACGGCCGATCGCTCGCTCCCGGCGGGGATGGTCAACTCGGGGTGCTCGTACACGATGACCGCCAGCACGTCGCCGCGACCGATGCGGTAGTCGTATTCAGCGACGTCCTGTGCCATCTCGTCGCTTACACGGCGAAGGTCCGGCGGGACCGAGCGAGTCTCCTGGGCTCGGATCAGGCCAAAGGTTATGGGCTCGATATCGACCAGGTCCTCCACCGGGGCACTGGAGGTGCGCTCGGCAATGTGCCCGCCAGGGGCCCAGGCACACCCACCCAATGTCACCAGCAGGATCAGTAACAGGACCCAGCGTACGGGGGGAATCACGTTCATGGATCTTCCTCTTTTGCGCATGGCCGCAACGCCCCTGGCGCCCACGGCCGCGTCGTCACCTTGCGATTCATCCTGGCGAGCCCCACCGGGTCCGCCTCAAGCGGGCCGACCATGTCATGAATGGGCCGGATCGTCGTCGAACTGGCGCAAAATATCGGCAGCCAACCCCTTGCGGGCAATGCCGCGATCCGAAACTTACGGGGCTGGTCACAGCTTCGACGGATCGACCTCACGTTTCCCGGAACCGGCGTTGCGGGGCCATTCCGGCCGATGCTTGAATCCATCGCGTTCACCCCATGAACGAGTGACCCGGACCCTCGTCACAACGCCCCTGGGCAAGCGAAACGTCCGGACACACCGGTCCCATCCATCCGACAAGGAAGAGGCGACATGAAAGTCTTGATCACCGGCGCGGCAGGTTTTATCGGCTCCCATCTGGCCCTGCGCCTGCTGGAGCGTGGCGACACCGTGATCGGTGTCGACGACATGAACGACTACTACGACCCGAGCCTGAAGCGGGCCCGGCTGGACCGCATCCGCGCCCTGCCGGCATCCCGCCAGCGCTTCGTGTTCGAACACGAAGACATCGCCGACCGCGCGGCGATGGAGCGGGTGTTTCGCGAGCATCGCCCGGAGCGGGTGGTCAACCTGGCGGCTCAGGCCGGGGTGCGCTACTCGCTGGAAAACCCGGCGGCCTATGTCGACACCAACCTGGTCGGCTTCGGCAATATCCTGGAGGGCTGCCGGCACAACGGTGTGGAGCACCTGGTCTACGCCAGCTCCAGCTCCGTCTACGGCGCCAACACCACGATGCCGTTCTCGGTGCACGACAACGTCGACCACCCGCTGAGCCTCTACGCGGCGAGCAAGAAGGCCAACGAGCTGATGGCGCATACCTATGCGCATCTGTACCAGCTCCCGGTGACGGGCCTGCGCTTCTTTACCGTCTACGGCCCCTGGGGCCGGCCGGACATGGCGCTGTTCCTGTTCACGAAGAAGATCCTGGCGGGCGAGCCGATCGACGTCTTCAACTACGGCCACCACCGCCGTGACTTCACCTACATCGACGACATCGTCGAGGGCGTGATCCGCACGCTGGATCGTCCGGCGCAGCCCAACCTCGACTGGACCGGCGCCGAGCCCGACTCGGCCACCAGTGCGGCACCCTACCGGCTGTACAACATCGGGGCCCATCGCCCGGTGGAGCTGATGCACTACATCGAGGTGCTGGAGGACTGCCTGGGCTGCAAGGCGGAGAAGAATCTCCTGCCGCTGCAGCCGGGCGACGTGCCGGACACCTACGCCGACGTCGAGGCGCTGCGCGCCGACACCGGCTATGAACCCACCACCTCGGTCGAGGAGGGCGTCGCCCGCTTCGTCGAGTGGTACCTGGGGTATTACCGGGCGGCCGCCTGATGGGGGTCTACCGCAAGACGCTGCAGCTGCTCACCCCGGCGGAAAAGCGCCGGGGTGGGCTCGTGCTGGGGCTGATGATGATCATGGCGGTACTGGAGACCGCCGGGGTCGCATCGATCATGCCGTTCCTGTCCGTATTGGGTAACCCGGAGCTGGTCAACACCAACCCCGTACTGAACCAGCTCTATAGGGGGCTGGGATTCAACTCGGTGGATCAGTTCATCTTCGCCCTGGGTGCGGCGGCCTTCGCGCTGATCCTGTTCTCGGCGGTATTCCGCACGCTCACGCACTACGCGATGAACCGCTTCATCGAGATGCGCCGTCACAGCCTTGGCAAGCGTCTGCTGGAGACCTACCTGCGCCAGCCGTATGCGTTCTTCCTGAACCGTCATAGCGGCGACATGGCCAAGAGCATCCTGTCCGAGGTCGACCAGCTGGTGCTGAACGTCTTCCGTCCCGGGATCACGATGATCGCCTACCTGGTCGTAACCATCGCCATCGTGGCACTGCTGATCGTTGTGGATCCGTGGCTCGCGCTGGGGGTCGCGGTCGTGATCGGTGGGGTATACGGGACGATCTTCGTGTTCGTGCGCGGCCTGCTCGGGCGCATCGGCCGTGATCGCTCGCTCGCCAACAAGGAACGCTTCACGGCCGCCGGCGAGGCCCTCGGCGGCATCAAGGACATCAAGCTGCTGGGTCGCGAACACGCATACCTGTCGCGCTTCGATGCTCCCTCCAAGCGCCAGGCCCGGCACCAGGCGACCAACCAGACCATCTCCCAGGTCCCCAAATTCCTGATCGAGGCGATCGGCTTCGGCGGCATCATCGGGCTCACCCTGATCCTGCTGCATACCCAGGGCGGCACCGGTACGGATGCGCTGGGCGAGATCCTGCCGATCCTCGGGCTGTACGCCTTTGCCGGCTACCGCCTGCTGCCGGCCGCGCAGCACATCTACGCGGGCCTGGCGAAGCTTCGCTTCGGCGCCGCCGCCGTGGAAAGCGTGACCGAGGACCTGCGCGAACGCGAGGCCCTGGCGGAACTGCATCGCCGGGCCCCCCAGCCGCTCGTCCCGCGCAAGACCATCGCGCTCAAGGGCATCGACTTTACCTATCCGGGCGGCCACCGCCCCGCGCTGCAGTCCATCAACCTGGAGATCCCGGTCGGTACATCGGTCGGGATCATCGGCACCACCGGCTCCGGCAAGACCACGCTGGTCGATGTCCTGCTGGGCCTGTTGCGCCCGACCGAGGGCGCCATCTCGGTGGATGGCCAGCCGGTCACGGATGCCAACCTGCGCGCCTGGCAGCAGTCCCTGGGCTACGTCCCCCAGGACATCTTCCTGACCGACTCGACCGTGGCCGAGAACATCGCCTTGGGGATTCCCGCCGCGCAGATCGACCACGATCGCGTCGAGCGCTGCGCGCGCATGGCACAGGTGCATGACTTCATCGTTCAGGACATGCCGGAGCAGTACGCCACGATGGTGGGCGAGCGTGGCGTGCGCCTGTCCGGGGGCCAGCGCCAGCGCATCGGGATCGCCCGCGCCCTCTACCACGACCCCGACGTCCTGGTGTTCGACGAGGCCACCAGTGCCCTGGACACCGCAACCGAACGCGCCGTGATGGAGGCGATCGAGTCCCTGTCACGCAGCAAGACCATCATCCTGATCGCGCACCGCCTGAGTACCGTGCGCGCCTGCGATCAGGTCGCCCACCTGGAACGGGGATCGTTCGCCTCCGTTGGCCGCTTCGACGAGCTGGTCACTCACACCGAGGCAGATAACCCCCAGGTCCAGTCCGTCCCCGGCCCCGCGGCCTCCGGCACCCATGGCTGAACCCGCCATGCCGACACCACACGAGGAGTTGCCCGTGACGCACGTTCAATCCCAGCCGCTGCAGATCAAGAACAGCGGCCGCATCGCCCGCACCATTGCGCGCGCGGTCTATCTGCGCCACCTGCAAAAGTCGCGCAAGATCGCCATCCAGTGGCGCGAGAAGCTGATCCGCGCCCACGGCGAGTCCGCGGTCACGCGCCCGGTCCTGCAGCGGATCAAGCGCTATGCGACCGACACCTACGGGAGCGAGTCCTGGTGGCCGTGGCTGGCCGCCTACACCGAGGTGCGGCGCGAGTTTGTCGAGGGATGGATCGGCGACGACTACTACACCGAGTCCCTGAACCCGCTCTGGAACCGGCAGGACATCCGCCGCCTGAGCGGGCTCAAGACCATGGATTCGCGCCTGTTCCCGGACAGCGTCGTGCCCCCGGTCTTCGTGCGCGTGGGCGGCCAGTACCTGGATGCCCAGGGGACGCCGGAACCACTGGAAACCGCCCTCTCCCGACTCGAGTCCGGCAAGAGCTATGTGATCAAGCCCGACGAGGGTCGCCAGGGCCTCGGCGTGACCTTCACCGCCGCCGAACAGGTGGCCGAGGAACTCGGCAAGGTCCCCGGAAACTGCATCGTACAGCCCCTGATCGAGCAGCATCCGGATATCGCGCGGATCAACGCCAGCTCGGTCAATACGCTGCGGGTTCTGACCTTCCTCGATCCGGAATCCGGCGAGCTGCGCATCCTGAACCATTTCCTCCGCCTGGGCCGCGAGGGGCAGCGCACCGACAACGTCTCCACCGGTGGTTACTTCGTCGGTGTCGATGGCGAGGGCTGGCTGGACGGCCATCTGCGCGACCCGGTCTGCGTCAGCATCGGCTCGGTCCACCCGGACAGCGGCGTGGACGTGAAGGACTGCCGGATCCCCAACTTCGGGGCGGTACGCGAGCTGTGCCTGAACGCCCATCGCCGCATCCCCTATCTGCGCTTCATTGGCTGGGACGTCTGCATTCAGGCCAACAGCGAGCCCGTAATCCTCGAGTGGAATGCGGAGCAGGTGGCCTGGTCGCGCAACGAGTCCTGCTTCGGACCCTTGCTGCCCTCGGTCCCGCGCGGCTATCCGCGTTGATCCGCCACTGCCATCAGGAGAACGACATGAACACGATCAAACTGCTGTGGACCGGTGGCTGGGACTCCAGCTACCGCCTGCTGGACCTGGCGCTTTATCGCAACCGCAAGGTGCAGCCAATCTACGTGCTGGACCCGCGCCGGAAATCCTATGTGTACGAGCTCCGGGCCATGGCCAATATCCGCGCGGGCATCGAGGCGCGGGCGGAGGCCCGCGGGCGCGTAGCGCCGGTTCGTGTCTATCTGCGCAGCGACATCCTCGAGGACCCGAACATCACCGAGCTCTACCAGCGCCTGGCGAGCGAGGTGCATGTGGGTACCCAGTACGACTGGCTCGCCCGCCTGTGCGAACAGGAAGTCCTGCGCGACCTGGAACTGTCGCTCACCGGCCACGAGGCCGGCACCGAGTTGCAGGAACGTCTGTTCCGCAACCCGCAGTACGGGGACTTCCGCTTCCGCGAGGACGACTTCGCCTGGGAGCTGTTCCAGTACTACCGCTTCCCGTTGCTGTCGGTGACGAAGGAGGCGATGAAGTACGACGCCGAGGCCAAGGGCTTCCTGCCGCTGCTCGAACAGTCGTGGTTCTGTCATTCGCCGATCCTCGGACAGCCCTGTGGTCACTGCCAGCCCTGCCGCTTCTCGCGCGAGTCGCGACGCACGATCCAGTACTCGCGTCTGGGTCCGTTCCTGGAGCTGGCCCGCCGGGCGCGCTCCAGCCTGCGCTCGACGCGCACCGCCAGCGCCTGAGGCACAACCGTCATGTCCCTGGCCTTTGGTGCCCTCCTCCCCTGGCTCTCCGGCCCGCGCGAATATGCCGCGCTGCGCCGGGCCGAGCGGCTGTCCCTGCCCGCCCTGCAGCGCCTGCAGGCCGAGCGGATCGCAAGCCTGCTGGTACACGCGCGCGACGACGTGCCGTACTACCGCGAAATCCTGCCAGATGCGGACACCATCGCCGCCGATCCGCTGGCCACGCTGCTGTCGCTGCCCATCCTCGACAAGGACACCATCCGTCGCGAAGGCGAGCGCCTGTGCGCACAGCAACCCCGCCCCGGGCTGCGGCGCAACACCTCGGGGGGCTCCACCGGCGAGCCCGCCACGTTCTACCAGGACACCGCCTATCGCCGCTGGGGTCGCGCCACCAAGGCCCTGTTCGACGGCTGGACCGGCTACCGCCCGGGTCAGCCCAAGGCCGTGCTGTGGGCGGCTTCGCGCGACCTGACCGCACCCCGGGGCACCCGCCGCCTCGCCGAACGCCTGAAGAATCGCACCCTGCTGAACGCCTACCGCATGGATCCGGAGACGATGGACGCGCACCTCGAGCAGCTGCGCGCCGCACCGCCCAGACAGTTGCAGATCTACGCGGAGAGTGGCCACGAACTCGCCCGGCACGCCCTGCGCCGGGGGGTCCGTGTGCCGGGTATCGGCAGTGTCCTGAGCTCGGCCGGCACCCTCTTTCCCGATATGCGCGAGACCATCGAGAAGGCATTCGATGCCCCCGTGTTCAACCGCTACGGCTCGCGCGAGGTTGGGGACATCGCCTGCGAATGCGAGCACCACCGCGGGCTGCACGTGAATCCGCTGACCCAGTACCTGGAGATCCTCGACGACGACGGCCGTCCGACGCCACCCGGAACCCCCGGGCGGGTCGTGGTCACCTCGCTGACGAACCACAGCATGCCCCTGTTGCGCTATGCAATCGGCGACCTGGCCAGCTGGTCCGGCCAGACCTGCGATTGCGGCCGGGAATGGCCGCTGCTGGAGGGGGTATGGGGACGCGTGACCGACCACATCCGCGGCGCCAACGGTGCCGTCGTGTTCGGCGGGTGGCTGCGCCAGTTGCTGTACCCGGAAGACTGGATCGGACAGTACCAGTGGGTCCAGCACGCGGCAGATCATATCCGCCTGCGCCTGATCCCCATCGACCGTGCCCCGCAGGGAGAACGCGAACAGCGCCTGCAGGCACGTCTGGCGCCCGAGATCCGCGAGCAACTCGGCGCGGGCACACGCCTGGATATTGATCGTGTAAACGAGATCCCGCCATCGCCCAGCGGCAAGCACCTGCATGTGATCAGCGAGTTGCAGGAGAACCGGCAGTGAAGATCCTGCACGTGATCAACGGGCTCGGCCAGGGCGGCGCGGAGCGCCAGCTGGGCAACCTGCTGCACGCGGCACCGGACGCCGGCGCCGTGTTCGCGCTCAAGGAGCCCGGCGTGATGGCCGGCGACATCCGCGCGCAGGGCATCCCGGTCTATACCGGACGACTGCGCAACCCGCTCTCCACGGGGTGGATTGTCGCCCTGCGCCGCGCGCTGGCCGCCTATCAGCCCGATGGCGTGATGGGCTGGATGTACCACGGCAATCTGGCGGCCTCGCTGACCCGACGCCTCGGGCATCAGGGACCGGTGTTCTGGAACGTGCGCCACTCGGTGCATGACCTGGCGCACGAGAAACGCGGGACCCGCTGGGTGATCCGCAGCGGCGCCTGGCTGTCGCGGTATCCGACCCGCATCGTCTACAACAGCGCAACCGCGGCCGCCCAGCACGAGGCACTGGGATTCTCCGCGGATCGCCGCATGGTCCTGCCCAACGGCTTTGATCTGGCGCGCTTCCATCCGGCACCGGACGCCGCCCCCGGGCTGCGCACCCAACTGGGTATTGGCGCGGATACCTGGCTGCTGGGCATGGTCGGACGCGCTCACCCGATGAAGAACCATGCCGGACTGGTGGCCGCGCTGGCGCATCTGGTCCGGGGTGGAGCCGACGTTCACTGCGTAATGGTAGGCACCGGGGTATCCGCGGATGACAACCCGCTGGACCGGGCCATCCGCGAACACGGAATGGACCGGCATGTCACGCTGCTGCCGCCCACCCCCGAACCCGAGGCCCTCTACCCGGGCCTGGACCTGCTAGTGCTGCCCTCGCGCTGGGGCGAAGGCTTCCCCAATGTCGTGGGCGAGGCCATGGCCTGCGGCAGACCAGCCGTGGTAACGGATATCGGTGATGCCGCCCGCGTGGTCGGGTCCACCGGCTTTGTCGCCACAAGCCCCGAGCCGCTGGATCTGGCCGACGCCATTGCCCGGGCCATCGGCCAGGGCCGTGAACGCCTGCGCGAACTGGGCGACGAGGCGCGCGCACGCATGGAATCGCATTACGCCCTCGAGGCCGTGGCCGCGCACTACCAGACCCTGTTCCAGGATGCGATGGTCGATACCGCGCCCGTCTCGCCATGAGCTACACCTCGATCCCGTTCACGACGATGGAGCTGCTCCTGTCGGCCAGCTTCCTGATGGTGGTGCTGGTCGCCGTGCTGTGGACCGGGGCAAGACGCGAGGGCTATCTGTGGCCGCTGTTGGCGGCCCTGCTGGCCCGCATCGGGGCGGCGCTGGTACAGCGCTTCCTGTTTCCCCTGCCTCAGGGTGGAGCCGATGCGATCAGCTTCGAGCGCCGGGCCTGGTTCTGGGCCCAGAGTGGCTGCGGCAATCTCGGCGACCACTTCAGCATGGGCAGCTCGTACCTGCACAGCTGGCTGATCGCGAACGTCTACGCATGTGCCGACCGCGCCCCCCTGGCCTTCCAGGCCGTGAACATCGCCCTGGGCATGCTGACGGTCTATCTGATTGCGCGCATCGCCGAGCAGCTCTGGGACCGCCAGGCCGCCGTGCGTGCGGCCTGGATCGCTGCTTTGTTCCCGATCCTGATCGTGAACGCGGCCGTGCCACTACGCGAGGTCTGGTTTACTGCCTTCTTCCTGCTGGGCGTGCTCTGGCTGGTGCGCTGGGTTCAGAGTCAGCGCACCGGTTTCCTGGTGGCTGCCGTCGGGGTACTGCTGGGCGCGGCGGTCGTGCACGGCGCGGCAGTCTTTGCGATCGCGGGCATCGCGGTCGTGCTGGTCGGCTGGTCGATCAAGGAATTCCTGCGCGCATCGGATCTGGGGCATATGCGTCCCGGGCTGATGCTCGGCGGCATGCTGCTCGGCACGGCCGGGGTCCTCGGATTCGTGGTGATGGACGACATGCGCTTCTCGTCGATCGGGCAACTGGGCGACGTGATGGAACAGACCGAGACGCTGGACCAGCGGGCCGAGCGCAGCGCCCGCGGCGGGGCCGCCTACCCGTCCTTTTTGATCCCGTCCAATGACCTCCAGGCACTGGTCCTGACACCAATCCGGGTGGGCTATTTGCTGTTCGGTCCCCCGCTGTGGGAAGTGCGCTCGCCCGTGCATCTGATCGGCATGGTGGAGGGTCTGTTCTATCTGACACTGGTCCTGCTGCTGGCGGTGTATCGCCGCCACTGGTGGCATCGCTCGGATTTTCGCGTGCTGGTCGTCGTGTTCATCGTCCTGGCGATCATCTTCGCCTGGGGCACCAGTAACTTCGGGACCGCCGCCCGTCACCGGGCCAAGTTCCTCGGGATCCTGATTGCCCTGGCGGCGGGCCTGGCCGGGCGCCGCCTGTGGCGCTGGGAACGACTGCGACGCCTTGGCGCCAGTCGCTCGTCAGCCCCGAACAGCACCACGGATCCACCGGAGATTTCCGGCGCGGAACTGCCGCAACCACGGCGTGCCGCGCCCTGATCGGCCGCGCGCGACTCGCGCGCACCCGCCCCGCTCCCGGGGCCATTACCAACATTCACACAGGAGATTGGAAGATGGCGGAATTTGCGGCACCGGACGCCCCGCGTCTGGCCATAATTGGTCTGGGTTATGTCGGCCTGCCTCTGGCAGCCGAGTTCGGACGGGTCCTGCCCACACTGGGCTTCGATATCGATACGGGCCGCGTCGAGGAACTGCGCGGGGGACACGACCGCACACGCGAGGTTTCCCGTGAGGAACTCGCCGCCGCCGAGCATCTGGAACTGACCGCCGATCTGGAGCGACTGCAGGACTGCAACGTGTTCATCGTGACGGTCCCCACACCGATCGATGCCCACCGGCGCCCGGACCTGGGCCCGCTACTGGCGGCCAGCCGCACGGTGGGTCGTGCCCTGAAGCCAGGGGACGTGGTGATCTACGAGTCCACCGTCTACCCCGGCGCGACCGAGGAAGACTGCGCCCCGGTGCTGGCCCGCGAATCCGGCCTGGAGCTGAACCGGGATTTCTTCCTCGGCTACAGCCCGGAGCGGGTCAACCCCGGCGACAAGGAGCATCGCATCCCCGATATCGTCAAGGTCACGTCCGGCTCGACCCCCGAGGTCGCGACCTTCGTCAACGCGCTGTACGCCCGCATCATCCGTGCCGGCACCCATCCGGCCCCCAGCATTCGCGTGGCCGAGGCGGCCAAGGTGATCGAGAACACCCAGCGCGACGTGAATATCGCGCTGATCAACGAACTCGCAATGCTGTTCGAGCGACTCGATCTCGATACCGAGGCCGTGCTGGCCGCGGCCGGGACCAAGTGGAACTTCCTGCCGTTTCGGCCCGGTCTGGTGGGCGGGCACTGCATTGGCGTCGACCCGTACTACCTGACGCACAAGGCACAGGCCGCCAACTACCACCCGGAGATGATCCTTGCCGGACGCCGTACCAATGACGGCATGGGCGGCTACATCGCGGATCGCACGATCAAGGCCATGATCCGCAAGGGGTTCCCGGTCGTAGGCTCGCGCGTCCTGGTGATGGGGCTCGCGTTCAAGGAGAACTGCCCGGATCTGCGCAATACGCGCGTGGTCGACATCATCCATGACCTGCACGGCTACAACGCCGAGGTCGATGTCTGGGACCCCTGGGTGGATACCGCCGAGGCCCGTCACGAGTATGGACTGGACCTGCTGACCGAGTCGCCGAAGCAGGGCGCGTACGATGCCATCATCCTTGCGGTCCCGCACCACGAGTTCGTCGAACTTGGGGCCCAGGGCCTGCAGAGGTTCGGACGCGAGCGCGCGGTGGTCTTCGACGTGAAATCCGTACTCCCGCCCGAGGCGAGTGACCTGCGTCTATAAACCGGCCATCCCCCCTGAGCCGGTCTGCCTTTTCGGGGTGTCTCGCACACTTTGAGCACCCCGAAGCATGGCGATAAATCATTGTCCTGTTTACCTTTTGCACCTATGCACAAGGACTTCCGAGAGGCCTCTCCAGCATAGGCGGAGACCACCCGGCACCCCTCGGGAACAGGAGCAAAAGACATGCAGAACACCGAGCACCGCAGGATGGCCACCACCCTGCGTGGGGACCACCCCCATACAGAACGGGCCGCACGGGAAAGCGAGTCGCGGGAACACAGCGGTATCGATCTCCTGATCGTGGCGGCCAATGCCCGGTCGCTGATCGCCAACCGCGGGGACCTGATCCGCGAGATCCGCCGCCGCGGCCAAACGGTGGCCGCTGCCGTCCCGCGCAAGGACTACCTGCCCGAAGTCGAGGAGCTGGGCATCCCGATCTACCCGTTCGACCTGGGCCGTACCGGTGTGAACCCGATTGAAGACCTGCGCACGACCTTCGCCCTGACCCAACTGATGCGCCGCCTGCGGCCGGAGGCCGTGTTCAGCTATACCGTGAAGCCCGTGGTGTACGGTTCTCTGGCCGCCCGCTGGGCCGGGGTCCCGCGGGTCTACGCGATGATTACCGGTCTCGGGCATGCCTTTACCACCGAGTCCTGGCGCACGCGCATCCTGCGCACGATCAGTTCCGGCCTGTATCGCCAGGCCCTGGCCCGCTGCGATCGCGTGTTCTTCCAGAACCCGGATGACCTCCAGGATTTCCTCGATCGAGGTGTGCTGCCGGATACCGAGCGGGTCGTCCGCATTAACGGCTCCGGGGTGGACGTGGACCGCTTCGCCCAGCATCCCCTTCCCAAAGGCGACCCGCTGTTCCTGTTTGTCGGCCGGCTGCTCACCGAGAAGGGCATCCTCGAGTTCGTGGAGGCCGCGCGCCAGGTTCACACGCAACACCCCAATGCCCGCTTCGTGGTGGTCGGCCCCCATAACCCGGACCTTCCGCACACGATCTCGGCGGAGCAGGTCGAGTCCTGGAAGCGCGAAGGCATCGTCGAGTTCGTCGGCGGCGTGGCCGATGTTCGACCCTGGCTCCAGAAGGCCTCCGCGTTCGTCCTGCCCTCCTACCGCGAAGGCACCCCGCGTTCGGTGCTGGAGGCGATGAGCGTGGGCCGCCCGATCATCACCACCGATGCCCCGGGCTGCCGCGAGACCGTCGTCGACGGCGAGAACGGCCTCCTCGTCCCGCCCCGGACCTCCGCGCCCCTGGCGGATGCCATGCAGAGGCTCCTCGACCACCCTGAGCTGCTGCCCCGCATGGCCCGGGCCTCGCGCGATCGGGTGGAGGCAAAGTACGAGGTGGGGCAGGTCAACCGCGTCATTCTTCGAACGATGGAGCTCGCATGAACGCCACCCTCAAACGCCTGTTCGACATCCTGTCCAGCATGGCGGTGCTGCTCGTGCTGGCCCCGTTGCTGCTGCTGATCGCCATTGCGATTCGCCTCGACAGCTCCGGGCCGACCCTCTTTCGTCAGCGACGCATCGGCTTCAACGGACAGCCGTTTCGGGTACTGAAGTTCCGCACCATGGTGGATCGCGATCCGGACGCGATCGACCAGCACCAGGAACAGGTGGTCAGCACCGGGGTCGACCCGCGCATTACCCGCGTAGGGCGCTGGCTGCGGGCGACCAGTCTCGACGAACTGCCGCAGCTGTGGAACATCCTGCGCGGCGACATGAGCGTGGTCGGTCCCCGCCCGATCCTGCCGGAACAGGTAGAGGTCGTGCCCCCCTCCTACGCCTCCCGGTTTTCGGTGCGTCCCGGCCTGACCGGACTGGCCCAGGTCCGCGGTCGCCGCACGCTGGGCTGGATCCAGCAGCTCGAGGCCGACACCGAATACGCCGCGCAGCACAACCTGCTGTACGACCTGGGGCTCATCATCAAGACGGTCTACGTCGTCCTGACCGGTCAGGGGATCTACGGCGAGGCCGGGATCAACTGGCGTACCTATCGCGATTCGTTGCGTAACCGACAGCAAGGGAACATGGAATGACTTCCACCCTGAAACACATGTTCATTACGGCCTCCGCCGATGTGGCCCGGCAGGCCGAGGCAGCGGGGATCGCACGGATCTTTGTCGACATGGAGACCCGCGGGAAGGCCGAACGCCAGGGCCATCTGGATACCCACAAGGCGCGCCACACGCTCGACGATGTCCGGCGCATCTCCAGCGTGCTCACGAGCGCAGAGCTGATGGTCCGCATCAATCCGCCGGCACCACAAACGCCCTCCGAGGTCCGTCAGGCGATCGAGGCCGGCGCCGACCGGCTGATGCTGCCGATGTTCACCCGCATCGACGAGGTGCAGCATTTTCTCGACGCCGTCGGCGGACAGGTGCCGGTGACCCTGCTGGTCGAGACCCCGCAGGCCCTGATCCGACTGCCGTCCTACCTGCCCCTGCTCGGGCCACAGGACCAGATTCATATCGGCCTGAACGATCTCAGCCTGGCGTCCGGGCTCGATTTCCTGTTCGAACCGCTGGCCGGCGGCATGCTGGAGGTGCCGGCCGCCCTGTGCCGCGAGGCGGGCATCGCGTTCGGGTTCGGGGGTGTCGGCGCGGTGGGCAAGGGCGAGGTCCCGGCCGAGTCCATCCTGGGCGAACACGTGCGCCTTGGGTCCGAATGGGTCATCCTTTCGCGCGCCTTCCGCGAGGTGGTCAGCCAGGAAGACCCGGCCACCGGGACGGCGCGCCTGCGCGGCGAGCTGGAGCGGCTACAGGCCGCGGAACAGCAGTTTCGCGCAGCCCCCGCGGAAGCACTGCTGGAGAACCGCGACGAGGTCCGCAGCCGCATCTTCCGGCTGGCCGCCCGCATGCACAACCGGAGCCGTGCATGCGCCTGAGCCACACCCTGTTCCTGCAGAAACCGGAGGTTCTGGAGAAGCAGCAGGACACGATCGAGGCCCGCCTGCAGCAGGCGTTGCCCGGCACCACGCTGACCTTCGCCGGCCAGCCCGAGGCCATACCCGAGGGGCTTGAGGTCGATGCCGTGATCGCCCCCACCCTGCCCTGGCTGCCCGACGCCCTGGACCGCCTGTCGCGCTATGGCTGGGTGCACTTTCTGTCCGCCGGGGTCGAGAAGATCTGGGACATGCCATTCCCCAAGGATGGCCTGCTGATGACCAAGAGCAGTGGCGTCCACGGCGCCCCGATGAGCGAGTATGCGATCGGGGCCATGCTCTATTTCGCCAAGCACTTCGACCGCTTCAACGCACAAAGCCGCGAGAAGCGCTGGGAGCGCTGCTGGCTCGGGGAGCTGACCGGGCGCACCGCCATGGTGCTTGGCATGGGGCATATCGGTACCCAGGTGGCGCGCCGGGCCCGGGCGTTCGACATGCGCGTGATCGGTGTCCAGCGCAACCCGCGCCCCCATGACTGCGCCGACGAGGTCATTGCCCTGGATAGCGTGGAGGACCGCCTGCCGGAGGTGGACGACCTGATCGTATGCCTGCCGCTCACCCGGGACACCCGGCACCGGATCGGCGAAGCCCAGTTCCAGCGGCTCCAGCCGGGCGCCGTGCTGGTGGACATCTCCCGCGGCGGGGTTGTGGATCAGCAGGCGCTGACCCGGGCGCTGGATGCCGGACACCTGCGCGGTGCGGCGGTGGATGTCTTCGAGCAGCAGCCTCTTCCCGCCCAGTCACCGCTGTGGAACCGGGAGAACGTCCTCGTCACACCCCATGTCTCGGGCACCTCGCCGCACTATATGGAACGTGCGCTGGAGATCTTCATCCGCAATGCCCGCGCGATGGCGCAAGGCGAGCCCCCGGTGACCCCGGTCGACCCGGTCGCTGGTTACTAGGTCGGCGGTTACCAGCTCGACGGTTACCAGCCAAGCGCTGGAGTCCCATCTCCCCTTCCCCCACAATGCGCGGCATCCGGCCCGGGGCGGCATCAATCCGATTGCCCGCCCGGGGCCGCCAGCCGGGACCCATGGGGGATGCCTTACGTGATCGAGACCATCGGATTGCTGACCGCCTTCGCGCTGGTGGTGGTAATCACGGGCTGGATTCGCCGCTACGCCCTGGCGCAGCAGCTGGTCGACATCCCCGGCGCACGCAGCTCTCACCAGACCCCCACACCACGCGGTGCCGGCCTGGCACTGGTACTGGTCTTTCTGCTCGGAATCCTGCTCTCCGCCGGGATCGGCTGGGTCGACCTGCCGACCGCCGCCGCCCTGATCGGGGCTGCGGGCGCCGTCGCCTGGGTCGGCTGGCTGGACGACCACGGTCACCTGGCCGCACGCTGGCGACTGCTGGTGCATTTTCTTGCGGCCTCCTGGGGCCTGGCCTGGCTAGGCGGGCTGCCAACGGTGGCGATTGTCGGCGTCCAGATCGATGCCGGCTGGATCGGCCATGTACTCGCGCTTTTCTACGTTGTCTGGCTGCTGAACCTCTACAACTTCATGGACGGCATCGACGGTCTGGCCGGCATTCAGGCGGTCACGGCCTGTCTGGCCATGGCCGGCCTGCTCTTTGGGTGGGGGGATGCGCACGCCTGGTGGCTGCCGGCGCTGCTGGCCGCGGCAAGTACGGGATTCCTCGTCTGGAACTTTCCGCGGGCGCGGATCTTCATGGGGGATGTCGGGAGTGGCACGCTCGGATTGCTGCTGGGTCTGCTGTCGATGCAAGCAGCGGGGCTGGACACGAACTTCCTGGCCGCCTGGCTGATCCTGCTGGGCGTGTTCATTGTCGACGCCACCACGACACTGGCCGTACGCCTGTTTCGGGGAATGCGGGTCTACGAGGCCCATCGCAGCCATGCCTACCAGCATGCCGCCCACCGGTTCGGGTCCCATATCCCGGTGGCCCTGGGTGTCGCCGCGATCAACCTGCTCTGGTTACTCCCCATTGCGGTCCTGGTCGTTGCCAACCAGCTACCGGGTGCTGCCGGTGTCGTGATCGGCTACCTGCCCCTGCTCCTGCTGGCCATCGCCCTACGCGCCGGACGCGACTGATCCGGGTTTCGCCCAGGGAAACCCGGATCATCCGCCTCTCCTCCAGAGGACTTCACTTGCCCTAGCGTGGAACCGAATCGGCCACCCGTGCATAGGCGACTGCCGCCGGACGCACGGTCGGCGCCGGAGCCGGACGGGGCCGACCGACCGGTGCGGGGGTACTATGCGTGGCCTCTTCGTCGTGGCCCGGCTCGTAACCATCGACGATCTCGCGAAGCACCTCGAACGCGGCCTGGGCATTGCGCTCGCGGTCGGCCTTCTCCAGCGTGCGCAGGGCGCGGGCGAGAACCGCCGGCTCCGCACAGGTTTCGCGTGCACGCATAATCTTGCTGTGCGGGGTCTCTTCCACGTTATCCCCGATCAGCAGTTCCTCGTAGAGCTTCTCGCCGGGACGCAGGCCGGTACAGGTGATGGCGATGCCTTCCCCTTCGGCCTCGTCCTCCCGGACCTGATGGCCATGCAGACGGATCATGCGTCGGGCCAGGTCGATGATGCGCACGGGTTCGCCCATGTCGAGCACATAGACCTCGCCCCCCTGCGCCATCGCCCCGGCCTGAATCACCAGCTCGGCGGCCTCCGGGATCGACATGAAGTAGCGGGTAATCTCCGGGTGAGTCACCGTGACCGGCCCGCCTTCGCGAATCTGGCGATGGAACAGGGGCACAACGGATCCGGAAGAACCCAGGACGTTGCCAAAGCGCACCATGCTGAACACCGTTGTGTTCTGACGGCGTGCGCGGTCCTGCAGCACCATCTCGGCCAGGCGCTTGCTCGCGCCCATCACATTCGTGGGCCGCACAGCCTTGTCCGTGCTCACCAGGATAAATCGCTCGACGCCGGCCGCGATCGCCGCATCGGCCACCACGGCGGTACCCAGGCTGTTGTTGCGCAGGCCTTCCAGCAGATTGCCCTCGACCAGCGGCACATGCTTGTAGGCCGCCGCGTGGTAGAGCGTCTGCACGCCATACTGGTGCAGGACCTCTTCGACTCGCGCCTGGTTGGCGACCGAGCCCAGCACCGCGTGCACCTCGACACCCGACTGCATGGACGACCGGCGCTGCGTGATCTCCTGTTCGATCCGGTAGAGCGCGAACTCGTTACGCTCGAACAGTACCAGGGCGGCCGGCTCGAGACTGAGGATGCGGCGGCAGAGCTCCGAACCAATAGAACCCCCGGCCCCGGTGACCATCACCACGCGTCCGCGAATGCTCCGCGCCAGCAGGGCCTCGTTGGGCGGCACCGGATCGCGGCCCAGCAGGTCGGCGACATCCAGGTCCTCCAGCTGATCCAGCGGGGCCCGGCCCGAGACGACTGCCTCCAGCGAGGGCACCGACTGCACATGCAGCGGATAGGGCTCCAGCCATTCGAGGATGCGCCGGCGGTCGGCACGGCTCGCCGACGGCACCGCCAGCAACACCCGGCCCACGCCACACTGCTCCACCAGAGTACCCAGGGACTCGCGGCCACAGACCGGGATGTCATCGATCGAGCGGCCCTGGACCGCCGGGTCCTCGTCGATGAAGGCCATCACCCGGAAACGCCCGCTGGACTGCAGCCCGGAGGCCAGCTGAACTCCTGCCTCGCCGGCGCCAAAGATGACCACGCGCTCACTGCCGGTACGCGCATCGGACACGGCCTGGTACCAGCTGCGCACCGCAAATCGGCCCGCCGCCACCAGGGCAAAGGCCAGCAGGGCGAAGTTCACCGCGACCGCCCCGAAGAATCCGGGCGTCTGCGTCAGCTCGGCGGAGGCCCAGATCATCAGCGCCAGCGCGGAGACCCCGACGATCACCGCACGTACCGCCCGGGCCCCCATGAAACGCACGACCGTTCGATACAGGCCGAGGCGCGCAAACACCAGCGCACCAACCGCCGGGACCAGGGCAAACAGCCACCAGGCCTCGACCATCATGGGCGGCAGCGGCTGTCCCGTGCGAATCACAAAGGCCAGCCACAGCGCCAGCGGCAGCATCACGATGTCCGCCAGCACCATCAATCCCTGCTTCTTGCCGCGCGGCAGTCGCAGCAAGTTCTCCAGACTACGATCCAGTACCGCCATGATTCAGGCCTCCAATGTGTCAGCAACCGGGCGCGGTGTACTTGCCGAACCTTTCGGCTCGCCTTGCACCGCAAACGTGTGGGGAGGCTAGCACCTGAATGGCAGGCTAATTGGGGGGGAAATCACGCTGTCAGACGAACGACTGAGGGCGCCATCACGCTGTCGGTAGATCGCTACGAAATCAGCCGAAAAAGGTTGACCGAATACCGCCCGATACACCCGACAATCGAGTGCGGGTCAGCACCGACAGGCACAGCCGGACCCAAACAGACGAGACCGCCCGAGGGAACACAAAATACGGACCAAACGCGGAAGGTCAGACTTGGAGATGGTGGGCCGTGTAGGAATCGAACCTACAACCAATGGATTAAGAGTCCACTGCTCTACCAATTGAGCTAACGGCCCCCAAGAAAAAGGGGATGGGGTGACCGATGGGACTCGAACCCACGACAACCGGAGTCACAATCCGGGACTCTACCAACTGAGCTACGGTCACCACCGTGTCACTGTCCAGGCAACTGCCACAGGGCGGCTCTGGCGCGCCCGGCAGGACTCGAACCTGCAACCGTCGGCTTAGAAGGCCGATGCTCTATCCGGTTGAGCTACGAGCGCGTTACCGCCGAACGTCGAGGTGCCACGCCTGATCTCGAGCCTGCCTGCAAACCATTGGCCGGGAGGGGTGGTCGGGGTAGAGGGATTCGAACCCCCGACATCCTGCTCCCAAAGCAGGCGCGCTACCAGACTGCGCTATACCCCGTCGAGCCGTCCCCGCTAAAGGGCCTACACAGCGAGCGCAGGATGGTAGCGCTGCCACCGCCCGCGGTCAAGGTACAAGGGGTTAGAAACGTTGTTCTTTCATACACGTTTCCGTGGTACGTTGACGCACGCAAGCCGGGATTGCGTGCAGGGGACAGGGACATGCTCAACTGGATCGCCAACGGGGCCATCGTGCTGGGTGCAGCGGGGCTGATCTATGCCCAGTGGAACCTCGCCCGCCTGCTGCGCGAGCTGCCAGAGAGCCGCGTCCGTACGGGCTGGCTGCTGATGTTCCTGCTGATCCCCGTCTTCACCCTCGGCTATCTCGGGTACATCCCGCTGAACTGGGGGATGTACCAGGCCATCCCCGACCTGCTGGTGCCGATCATCTTCCTCCTCGGGGGCTGTTTCGTCTGCAGCGTGGTGCGTCTGTCCTACAGCTCGGTCGAGAGTATCCGCCGCATCACCCGACTCGAGCACGAGTCGATTACCGACCCCCTGACCGGCCTGTGCAACCGCCGCCAAATGGACCGGCGCCTGGACGACGAAGTCGCGCGCGCGCGGCGCTACGGCCAGCCACTATCGGTGATAATGCTGGACATCGACCATTTCAAGGCCATCAACGACCGCCTGGGGCACTTGGCGGGCGACTACATCCTCCAATCGATCGCCCTGCGCCTGCAGCAAAACCTTCGCCGCGTAGACCTGGCAGCACGCTTCGGCGGCGAGGAATTCGTCGTCATCGCCCCACACACCCACCTGGATGCTGCGCTGCAACTGGCCGAGAAGCTGCGCAACGAGATCGCCCGGACTCCGGTCGTACTCAAGGGCCATGAACATGTACCGCCCTGCGCCCCGGACGAACTGTACGTAACGGTTTCGGTGGGGACCGCCAGTCTCGATACTGCGCCCGACTCCCGCGACAACGCGGATTTCCTGATCCAGCGGGCGGACGATGCCCTCTACCGTGCCAAGGCCGGCGGCCGCAATCGCTGCGAAGCGGGCAATGACCGATCGAACCTCACGGCGGTCGGCTGAGGCCGCTCCGACGCGGTACACAACCCGCCCGGCTTGAGGCGCTCCCGCGCGCGTGGGATGATCGCGGCCAGTTTCCGAGACAGAGCCTCCCATGACCGCCCAGCTCATCGACGGCCGCGCGATTGCCCAGACCCATCGCGCCCGCATCGCCACCGAGATCGAATCCATGACCGCCCGCGACCTGCGTCCGCCGGGCCTGGCCGTGGTGCTGGTCGGCTCCGATCCCGCCTCCCAGGTCTATGTGCGCAACAAGCGCAAGGCCTGCGAGCAGGTGGGGGTGGTCTCGCATTCCTATGATCTGCCCTCGGGCACACCGCAGACGGACCTGCTGGCCCTGATCGACCAGCTCAATGCCGACCGCACCATCGACGGCATCCTGGTGCAGCTCCCCCTGCCCAGCCATATCGATCCGGAGACGGTGATCGAGCGCATATCGCCCGCCAAGGACGTCGACGGGTTCCACCCCTACAACGTCGGCCGGCTCGTCGCCCGGATCCCGCGCCTGCGCCCCTGCACCCCCTGGGGCGTGATCCAGCTACTGCGCCACCTGGACGAACCGTTCAAGGGCCGCACCGCCTGCGTGATCGGCGCCTCCAATATTGTGGGCCGCCCGATGGCCCTGGAACTCCTGCTGGCCGGGGCCACCCCGACCATCTGCCACCGCTTCACACCGGATACCGCCGGCATCGCGCGCCAGTCCGACATCCTGATCGCGGCGGCCGGCAAGCCGGGCCTGGTCAAGGGTGACTGGGTCAAGCCCGGCGCCACGGTGATCGACATCGGCATCAACCGTCGCGAGGACGGCACCCTGTGCGGTGATGTGGAGTTCGACGCGGCCGCCGAGAAGGCCGCCTGGATTACGCCGGTGCCCGGCGGGGTCGGACCGATGACCGTGGCAATGCTGCTGGACAACACCCTGCGCGCCCGCGCCTTCGGCACCCACGAGGCGAGTTAAACACCCTCCGACGCGGCGCAGGTTACTGCACGTAGCGCGAGACCCGGGGGACGGCCTCCAGCAGGTGCCGGGTGTAATCGGCACGCGGATTGGCCAGCACCTCGGCGGTGTTGCCGATCTCCTCCATGCGGCCATCGTGCATCACCAGCATGCGATCGGAGAAATACTCGACCACCCCCATGTCGTGGGTGATAAAGATCAGCGCCAGGCGGCGCTCGACCCGCAGCCGTCCGAGGATCTGCAGGACCTCCGCCTGCACCGAGACATCCAGCGCGCTGGTCACCTCGTCGCAAATGATCACGTCCGGATCCAGCACCAGGGCCCGGGCGATGCCGATACGCTGACGCTGACCGCCCGAGAACTCGTGCGGATAGCGCCACAGCGTATCCGGCGGCAGCGCGACCTGGTCCAGGGTCGCCCGGGCACGTTCGATGCGATCTTCCTGATCCTCGCCGATCCCGTGGACGGCCATCGGTTCGGTCAGCAGGGTCATCACATTCAGGCGTGGGTTCAGCGACGAGGCCGGGTCCTGGAATACCACCTGCAAATGACGGCGCAGCCGCCGCAAAGGCTTGCGCGGCATCCCGGTCAGCGGCTGGTCGCGATAGCGGATCTCGCCGCCGGTGGGTTCGATCAGGCGCAGGATGGCGCGGCCCAGTGTGGTCTTGCCGCAGCCGGACTCCCCCACGACGGCCAGCACCTCGCCGTTTTCGAGCTGAAACGACACGCCGTCCACTGCACGCACGACATCCACCTGGCGGCGCATCAGGCCCTTGAGCACGGGGAAGTGCACCTGCAAATCGTGCACGTCCAGCAGCGTCTCGCGCCCGGCCCCCGGCACGGAGGGCAAGGCCGGCAGGTTCTCCGGCAGGGCCCCGATCAGCTTGCGTGTGTAAGCATCCTGTGGATCGCGCAGCAGCGGGTGGCACTCGCCCTGTTCCACCAGCCGGCCCTTGTGCATGACCGCCACGCGATCCGCCACCGAGGCCACCACGCCGAAGTCGTGGGTGATCAGCAGCACGGCCATCCCGTTCTTTTCGCGAAGCTGATCGATCAGCTTCAGGATCTCGGCCTGGATGGTCACGTCCAGCGCGGTGGTCGGCTCGTCGGCAATCAGCAGATCCGGCTCCGCCACCAGCGCCATCGCGATCATCACGCGCTGACGTTGACCCCCGGAGAGCTTGTGCGGATAGTCGTGACGCCGCTGTTCCGGGTTCGGAAGCTGGACCTCGCGCAGCACTTCAAGCACCCGCGCCTCGCGCTCGGCCGGGGTCATCTGCGGACGGTGCAGGCGCAGGACCTCGTCGATCTGGTCGCCCACGGTCAGCACCGGATTCAGCGAAGTCATCGGCTCCTGGAAGATCATGCCTACCCGGTCCCCACGGACCTGCTGCATCACGCGGTCCGGCAGGCCCAGCAGTTCCTGACGAGTGCCGTGGCCGGCCAGCCAGACCTCCCCCGTGGAAGGCTCGAAGCCCCCATCCAGCAGCCGCATGATCGCCAGCGCGGTGATCGACTTGCCGGACCCCGACTCGCCCACCAGCGCGAACAGCTCGCCCGCGCGGATCGAGAAGCTGATGTCCTCGACCAGCGGTGCCTCGCTGTCGCGATGCCGAATGCGGAGGTTGCGTACCTCGAGCATGGCCTAGCGCACCCCCCCGCTGGTGGCGCCCGAGGCGGCCGGGCGGGCCGGCGCGGCATGGCTGGCCGCCTTGGCAGCCGAGCGCGAGTGCGGATCCACCGCATCGCGCAGGGCCTCGCCAATCAGGTTGTAGGCAAACACGGTCAGGAAGATCGCGCCCCCCGGGAAGGCCGCCATCCACCAATTGAAGGTCGAGCTCTGCACCGCCTGGTTCAGCATCTGCCCCCAGGAGGGCTCGTCCACCAGCCCCAGGCCCAGGAACGACAGCGTGGCCTCGGCGAGGATCGCGGAGGCCACGCCAAAGCTGGCCGCCACCAGGATCGGCGCGATCCCGTTCGGCAGCATATGGCGGAACAGGATCGAGGGCAGCGACAGCCCGGAGGCGATCGCCCCCTGCACGAAGTCCTGCTGGCGCAGGCGCAGGAACTCCGCGCGCACATAGCGCGCATAGCCGGACCACGACGTCAGGCCGATGATCAGCATCATCAGGTACAGCGATCGCCCGAAGAAGGCGACAAAGGTCAGCAGCAGGAACAGCGTCGGGATGGCCTCGAAGATCTCCACCAGGCGCATGCCGATGATGTCCACGATTCCCGAGAAATAGCCCATCAACCCGCCCAGGATCACCCCGATCCCCAGTGCGATCCCGGTGGCGATGAAGCCGATGGACAGGGCGATGCGCGAGGCATGGATCATGCGCGAAAGGGCATCCGCGCCATTGTCGTCGGTACCGAACCAGTGCACGCGATCGGGGGCCTCGCGCGGGGCCTCGAGCCCGGTGTCCGCGTAATCCCGCAGGTAGTCGCGCGGCGAATACGGGATCGGCGCTCGGATCACGGTCTGGTATTCGCCCTGCGCCTCGGCCTCGCGGTACTGCTCGTAGATCACCAGCGAGGGGGGCGAGACCGTCTGCCAGGCGACCGCCCCCAGAATCGCACTCAGCACCCCCCAGAGCACAAAGCGCCGCCAGGGCCGGCCGGGCAACAGCCAGAACACGCCCGCCAGTACCAGCATCCCGAACAGCGTGACATCCGCCGCGGTCAGGTAGCGCAGAAACGGCATGGACCAGCCGTCCGCCGTCTGTACCAGCAGCGGGTGCGAGCTGGCCAGCACGGGCGCCAGGATCGCGACCAGCGTCAGCAGCGCGATCCAGCCGATCCCCAGCCGCGCCCCCCAGCGCAGCAGTACCTCTCCGACCACGCGGCGTGCCCAGGAGCGGCTGCGACGGCCCTCGACCTGCTGCACCGACTCAGTCATAGCTCACCCGCGGGTCGACAATGGCATAGGCCAGGTCCGCCAGTAGATAGCCAACCAGGGTCAGCACGCCGGAGATCAGGGTGATCGACAGCACCAGTTCACGGTCGCGGGTCTGCACCGCCTCCACCGCGAGCTTGCCCATCCCGTCGATCGAGAAGATTGCCTCCACGATCACCGAGCCGGCCAGCAGCGACGGCAGCAGGGTGGCCGAGACGGTGATCAGCGGTAACAGACTGTTGCGGAACACATGCCGCCACAGCACCTCGTGCTCGGGCACGCCCTTGGCACGCGCGGTGCGGGCGTAGTCCGAGTTCAGGTTTTCCAGCACCGACGAACGCGAGAGTTTGGCCAGGAAGGCGAGCCCCCCATAGGACAGGCACAGCACCGGCAGCACCAGGTGCCAGGCGCGATCGAGCAGGAAACCCGGGACCATGCTGCCCGGCGCCAGGCCCAGCGCTATCGCGAACCCCGCGGCCAGGCCCACCGTGCCCAGGTAGAAGCCACGCAGCACGCCCCAGTCACTGTGCGCCATCAGCCAGCCCAGCACCACACCGATCGCCATGGCAACCGTCGTGCTGATCCAGCCCGCAGGCGCCAGGTCACTGAACATCAGCCAACCGCAGAAGGCCCCGACAGCCGCACCGAGCCCGCCCCGGATCAGCGCCGGCAGGTAGCGCGCCAGATAAATGCCGAGCGCCGCCCCCAGAAACGGCAGCACCAGCAGCAGCGGTATGGCCCAGGCCACCTCCACCGTTGGCAGGAAGGTCATGTCCAGCGCCGCACGCTGGCTCAACCCCCCGGTCGGGAACCATTGCCAGAACTGATCGGAGGCGAAGAAACCGATCAGCAGAACGCCCGCCAGCATCGTGGGCACCGACCACAGGGCCAGCAGCACCACCCCGGACTGGGAATCGAAGGCCTGTCCCTGCTGGGTGGCCGCCCGCACCCCGACAGCCACCGCCACGATGTAGATCAGTGGTATCGACAGCACATTCAACAGCAGGGTGATCGGCAGACGTTCGGCAATCAGGTCGGACACCGGCCGGCCAAAGCGAAAGCTGGTCCCGAGATTGGGGGCCTTCAGCTTGGGCCAGCCGGTCAGCGAGCCGTCCTCATCCTGGGCAAAGCCGACCGGCGAGATGTTGTTCAACCAGCGCCCGTACTGCACCGGCGGTGGCTGGTCCAGGCCATAGAGGCGGTTGTAGTACTCCTCCATCGCCTTTTGCGCCTGCGGCTCCAGGCCCTGCCCCTCGATCAGGGTCAGCGCGCTGATGCCACCGGGCGCGGCCGCCATCACGGCAAAGACCACGATCGTGATGCCGAACAGCGTCGGCACCATCAGCATCAGGCGGCGCAGGATGTAGGTCAGCATGGCGTGCACGGGTTCTCTGGCACTCCGGCCCCGGTTGGCATGCGGCTACTGCCCGTACCGCTGCTGGTCGAACGGGACGTAGATCTCCACCGGCACAAACCCGAGGTTCAGGCCGAGCGCCGTCTGCTCCAGGTTCTGGATGCGTCGGTCGATGAAGGCGAGGGTCTGGCGCCGCATCAGGAAGGTATACGGCTGATCCTCCACCAGAATCCGCTCGGCCTCGCGCCAGTGTTCCATGCGCGCGTCCTCGTCCACCTCGCCGCGCGCGGCCTCGATCACGGCATCCAGCTCGGGGTTTTCGTAGTTGATGAAGTTGTCACCACCTGAGACCGTCTGACTGGAGTGGAACATCTGGTAGATATCCACCTCCACGCCGCTGGTCCAGCCCAGGGTAATGGCATCGAAGTCCTGGCGGCTGAGCTTCTCCAGCATCACCGACCACTCGGTCGGCTGCGGCCGCATATGGACCCCTGCGCGCGCGTACAGATCGCGCAGGAACAAGGCGATGCGGCGGGTGTCCTCGTTGTCCTGGAAGTACACGAGGTCGAACGAGAACGGCTCACCCTCCTCGTTGACCAGCACCCCGTCGCGGTTCTTCTCGGAGTAGCCGGCCTCGGCCAGCAGCTCCAGCGCGCGATCGACGTCAAAGGGGATGTGCTCGAGGTCGGGGTTGTGCTGGTCACTGCGCGGGCTGAACGGGCTGATCGCGCGCTCGGCATACCCCAGCATCACCTGCTCGATCAGGCGATCGACATCCGTCAGATAGCTCATCGCCCGGCGCACACGGGGATCGGCAAAGCGGGTCGGCTCGCCATTGCGCTTCTGGTTCCAGCCGATGTAGGAATACCCGGCGGTGGGGCTCATGTACTCATGGGTATCCGCCCGCTCGCGCAGGGCCTCGTCATCACGCAACCGGGCATATTCGCGCGGCCGGGCGCCGTAGACATCGATATCGCGGTTGCGAAAGGTCGTCAGGCGCGCCGAGTCATTCTGGATCACGCGCCAGACGAGCCGGTCGAACGAGGGCTCCACCGGCCCCCAGTAGCGCGGATTGCGCTCCAGTTCGATCCGCCCGGCATCCGGCGTCCAGCCGGTCGGGTCCTCGAGCCGGTAGGGGCCGGAACCCAGCAGGATCCCGCGCGACTCGTTGAAGGTCTCGGGCTCGTCAAGATAGCGCTGGTAGAAATGCTTCGGCAGGACATCCAGGCCACCGGCGACTCGCAGGGCGTCGAAGTACGGTTCCTCGAAGGTGAATACGACGGTGCGCTCGTCCACCGCTTCCACCTTCTCGACCTTCTCCAGAAACGCCCGCGCGCGCGGCACCGCAATTGCATCGGTCATCAGGAAGTTGAAGGTGAACTCCACATCCTCGGCAGTCAGCGGCTCTCCGTCGGAGAACTGCAGGCCCGAGCGCAGCTGGAAGGTCAGCTCCTGACCGGATTCATCAAAGTCCCAGGACGCGGCCAGCAGGCCCTGCCATTCCAGTGTCTCCGGATGGCGTTGCACCAGCGACTCCAGAACGTAGTTCTGGACCTCGGAGGCATAGGCGTCGCTTGAGACGTAGGGCGTGATCGTCGCCAGCCCGGTACCGAAGGCCTGCACCAGCCAGTCGCCCTCCGCGTAATCCTCGCGCCCCGCCACCTCGGCCGCCCGCTCGAATGCCGAGGGCACTTCCGTAACCCGCGGTGCGCGTTCGCCGTCGCCGGTCGTAAAACGTCCCTCGGCCAGATCCGATTCCAGGCTCTGCAGACTGCGGCGGAGAGCGCGCAGGTCGCGCGCCTGCTCGCTCATCATGTTCTGCATGGCGGCCATGCGCTGCCACTGGCGATCCACCTGCACCATGACCAGCAACAGCAGGATGCCCAGCACGATCAGGGTGACAATCCAACCAAAATGACGACTCACAAGGCCTCCGCTCTTGAGTGGCACCGACGTCCGCACTCCCCCAGGGACAAACGATGCAGACCGCACTTCGCGCACTATAGCAATCCCGTCAGCCGGTCTCACCGGCGTTGTCCCATTCTTGCTGGCCCGACCCGCGGCACATCGGTATGATCCCGAGACAGTCGCGTCGGCACTGGGTTCCCGCCCGGTCCGGCCGCCACGGGGCGGTCCTTTTCAAGGGCGCCGGCACGAACCAGATTCAAGGAGATTCACATGGGTTTTCTGAAGGGCAAGCGCGCGCTGATTGTCGGCGTAGCCAGTAACCGCTCCATCGCCTACGGCATTGCGTCGGCCATGCATCGCGAGGGCGCCGAGCTCGCGTTCACCTATCAGAACGAGCGGCTGCGTGACCGCGTGGAGAAACTGGTCGCCGATTTCGACTCCGACATCCTCGTGCCCTGCAACGTCGAGGACGACCGCGAGATCGAACAGGTCTTCGAGCGCCTGGACGACTACTGGGACGGCGTCGATATCCTGGTGCACTCGGTCGCCTTCGCCCCGAAGGAGCAACTGGACGGCGACTTCCTCGACAACATGACCCGCGACGGCTTCCGCATCGCCCACGACGTCAGCTCCTACAGCCTCGCGGCCCTGGCCAAGGCCGGACGCGGCATGATGAAGGACCGCGACGCCTCCATCCTGACCCTGAGCTACCTCGGCGCCGAACGCTCCATGCCCAACTACAACGTGATGGGCCTGGCCAAGGCCAGCCTCGAGGCCAATGTCCGCTATCTCGCCTACACCCTGGGCCCGGAAACCACGCGCGTGAATGCGATCTCCGCCGGCCCGATCCGCACGCTGGCCGCCTCGGGCATCGGCGAATTCAAGCGCATCCTCGACCACGTCGAGGCGAACGCGCCGCTGCGCCGCAACGTGACCACCGAGCAGGTCGGCAATGCCGGGGCCTTCCTCTGCTCCGACCTGGCCTCCGGCATCACCGGCGAGGTGATGTACGTCGACTCGGGCTACAACACCGTCGGCCTGGGCGCCGCCGAGATCGGACTCGACAAGGACAGTTAAGCTCCCGCCCCGGCCGGCTGGCGGGGTACGCGACCCACGAAAAAGGCCCGGCCCGCTTTCGCGGACCGGGCCTTTTTACGTTCGGCGGTTCCGGTGAACCGCCCGCTGGGCGCGACTAGTCCAGGTTCTCCGGATAACGCTTGATATCCGCCTCGGACTCCAGCCAGGCCAGATAGGCGCGGAACTCGGCGCTGGCATAGGCATTGCGCATCAGCTCGCGGGCCTGCTGGCGCATCGCCTCGTCCGCCTCCTGCTCGTCCAGCCGGACTTCATGCAGGATCGCGACGGCAAAGTCGCCACTCCCCAGCCTCGTGCCGCTGATCTCGACGGCGTCCTCGCCCGGAGCCGACAGGCGGAACAGGTGCTGCTGCAAGCCACCGGGCACGCCGTTATCGCCATCTACCGGCGAATCCCGGCGCACCTCGCGCTCCATCTGCCAGGCGTCGTCGTCCTCGATGGCATCCGCCCAGTCGTCGGCGTCGCGCAGCCGTGCGATCAGCTCCTCACCCGCTTCGCGGGCGGCATCGGCGGCCGCCTCCCGCCGCAGACGCTCGCGGATCTCGTCCTCGACCTCGGCCAGCGGACGGACCTCGGACGGCTCGTGCTCCTCGATGCGCAGCACGATGGTCGAACCATCCTGCAGGTCGATCGCCTCGCTGTTGTGACCATCCTCCAGCACGCGGGGATCGAAGGCCGCATTGCGGATCGAACGGTGCTGAGCGATACCGTCGCCGGAGCCGCGGGTAAACCAGTCGCTGGTCTGGATCTCCAGACGGGTCGCCTCGGCGGCCGGCTCCAGGCTGTCCGGATATTCGGCGGCCTGTCCCATCAGGTCATCCAGGGCGTCGATCTGCATCTGTTCGGCGCTGCGGTCGCGCAGATCGCGTTCAACCTCGTCCCGCACGTCCTCGAACGGTTGCGGGCGGGCCTCCTGAATCGAGGTCACCTCGAGGATGAACCAGCCCCGGTCGGTACGCACCGGGCGGCTGATCAGCCCCTCGGGCAGTGTAAAGATGATGGTCTCGAGCGTGCGATCCAGGTCGCCCCGGGCGATCTCGCCAAGGCTGCCGCCTCGGTCGGCACTGAGGCTGTCCTCGGAATACGCTTCGGCCAGCTCGGAAAAGTCCTCGCCGTCGTCCAGGCGATCGCGCAATTCGTTGATCTTCGCCTCGCCTTCCTCGCCGGTGTCTTGAATCCGGATCTGGCGCACCGCACGCAGCTCCGGTTCTTCGTAGCGGCTGCGGTTCACCTCGTAGTGCTGGCGAATATCGTCCTCGGACACATCCACCGCGTCTTCCAGGGACTCGGGGTCGAGCTGCAGGTAGGCGATGCGCACGCGCTCTTCGGTGGTGAAATCGTCCTGGTTGGCCTCGTAATAGGCCTCGATCGCCTCGTCGTCGACCACGTCCGGCTGGTCGAAGTCATCGACCGGGAAGAGGCGCCAGCTGGCCACACGCGTCTGGTTGCGCAAGCGGCTGAAGTCGTCCACCACTGCATCGGCCGGGAAGCCGGTGGCCTGGATGCCACCCTGGAGCTGCGACAGGATGATCGACCGGCCGATGTCGCGCTCGAAGTCCGACGGGCTCAGGCGCTGGGCATTGAGCAACTGGGCATAGCGCTCGCGACTGAACTGGCCACCTTCCTGGAACACCGGCATCCCGCGAATCTCGCGCAAGATGCTGTCCCCTGCGGCCTTGAAGCCCGCCGAATCGGCTGCCTGGCGCAGCAGTTCCTGGCGAATCAGGGTCTCCAGCGCCTGCATGCGGATGCCCTCCTCGTCGAGCAGGTCATCCGGGATCTGGCCACCGAACATGCGGGCCATCTGGTCCCGCTGTGCACGCGCCTCGTTGTGCACGTCACGTACCTGAATATCGGTCCCGTTGACCTCGGCCGCGACGAGCGGGCCGGAGCCACCGAAATATTCCCCGAGCCCCCAGACAGCAAAGGGGATGGTAATCAGGCCGATAATCACATAGGCGAGCCAGCCGCTCGCCCGGTCGCGAATTGCTTGCAGCATGGTGGTCTCTGCGTGCTCCGGGGTCGCCCCGGCGCTTGGTGCCGGGGGTTTCAGAATCAATCAACGATGGTAGCAGGAGCGGCGCCCCAAGTCTGCGGAAACCCGGAGAATCCGTGGTCAGACACGCGCCCGCCCCGACAGCAGGGCATCTACCCGGTCGAGGTCCTCCGGGGTATCGACACCCGGCGGATGCGCCTCGCCGCGACGGCCGACCTGGATCCAGGCACCCATGGCCAGGGCCCGCAGTTGCTCGAGTTGCTCGAGCTGCTCGAGTGCAGCGGGTGCCTCCGCACTCATTCGGCGCAAAAAGCCGGCACGGTAGGCATAGACGCCGAGATGCCGGGTCGCCTGATCCAGCGCCGGGGCACGGCCTTCCCGATGGGCCTCGCGATCCCAGGGGATCGGGGCACGCGAGAAATACAGGGCGCGCCCTGACGCATCGGTGACCAGCTTCACCTGATTCGGGTCGGCAAGGTCTTCTGGGCGGACGATCGGAACGCCGAAGGTCGCCATGTCCGCGTCCGGGGTGTCAGCCAGCAGGCGGGCCAGGTCATCCAGCAGCGGTCCCGGAGTCAGCGGCTCGTCACCCTGCAGATTGACCACGATGGACTCGTCGCCCCAGCCCTCGGCGGCCGCCACTGCCGCGATGCGGTCGGTACCGGAGGGCAGATCCGCCTCGGTGGCAAACGCCTCGACCCCGCACTGGCGCGCGACATCGAGGATAAGCTCGTCGTCCGCCGCGACGATCACCCGCGAGGCCCGGCTCTCCTTCGCCCGGGCGATCACATGGGCGATCAGGGGGCGCCCGGCGACGGCTGCCAGCGGCTTGCCCGGCAGGCGGCTGGAGGCCATCCGGGCCGGGATCACGACGTGGAAGGCGGCCATGGAACCCTCAGGCCTCGCGCCAGCGTTCCTTTTCCTCGTCCGACAGCGCGCGGGCCTCGTCCTCCAGCATCACCGGGATCTCATCGCGGATCGGATAGGCAAGACCGGCGGAGACGGAGATCAGTTCCTGGTTCTCGCGGTCGTACTTGAGCGGGCCCTTGGTCACCGGGCAGACGAGAATATCGAGCAGACGCTTGTCCATGTAATACCCCAATAGTAGTTGCGACGCGGTCAGATCAGCGTCTTCTTGATTCGGGCGACCGTCTCCAGACGGGCCAGCAAAGCCGACTCGAAGGCGGACGGCACGCGGGCCGCAATCGGCCAGTACCAGTGATTCTCCTGCGCGAACGCCCGGCATTTTACGGCATCCTTCTCGGTCATCAGAACCGGCAACCCGTCACCGAAGCGGATCTGGTGCGAACGAAAGCGGTGATGATCCGGAAACGGGTGGCGGATGATGTCGATATGGGCCGCCTCGAGCATGCGAAAGAAACGCTCCGGGTCGGCGATGCCGGCAATCGCATGGGCATCGCGACGGGCAAAGCGGTGCGGCTTGTAGCCCTCGCCCTGGCCATCCACGCGCTGCAGGCGACTGGACGGCACCAGCTCCATCGCAAACTCGCCGGGGCCAGGCTCGCCACTGGTCACCAGCACAAAGTCCGCCCGCTCCCGTGCGGTCTTCGGCTCGCGCAACGGCCCGGAGGGCAGGCACAGACCGTTGCCCAGCCGGCGCTTGCCGTCGATCATCAGGATAGTAATGTCACGCGGCAGACGGTGATGCTGCATCCCGTCGTCCGCGATCACCACATCCACGCCCTGGTCGGTCAGCGCCTGAGCCCCGCGCACGCGATCGCGGTCGACCTGTACCGGAACCCCGGTGCGCTGTGCGATCAGCAGGGGCTCGTCCCCGACCACCACGGGGTCGGAAAGCGGGGTCACGCGAATCCCTGCGACATCCCCGCGCCCGCCGTAGCCCCGGCTGACGATCCCCGGCCGATACCCGGCATCCGCCAGCCGTTTCGCCAGCCAGATGGTCATCGGGGTCTTGCCGCTGCCACCCACCGTCAGGTTGCCGACCACGATCACGGCCTTGGCCGGGATCGTGATGCCCCGCCGGGCCTGCTCCAGCCGATGGCGATTCCACTCCACCGCTCCGGCATAGGCCAGCGACAGCGGATACATCGCCGCCGCGAACGGCCCGCGATGACACCACTGATCCCAGATGCGGGCGCCCAGCCACGCCTTGAACCGGCCCATGGCTACCAGTCCCAGACCCGCCGCAGCACGGCATCGAAGTTGGCGTCCACCTGCCGGCGCTCCTCCCAGAAGCGCCGACGGGCCGCGTCACCCTGCTGGCGCCGGGCGGCAGGGTCGTCCCGCAGGCGCGCCCAGGCCTCCAGCACGGCGGAGGCATCTTCCAGCACCGGGCATGGCACCTCGGTGGCCGGCGCCTCTCCCAGGCTCACGGCCGCACCCCCCGCCAGTCCCTGCCAGAGGGCCTGACGGTCGGGGGCGGCCAGGTGTATCGCATGCGCGGCGCTGGCCGCTGCCGCAAACCAGCGCCGGTCATCCAGATGCAGGACGGTCCCCGGCGCCAGAGCCGAGCGATCCCAGTCCGAGACCCGCAGCCCGGCCCCCGGGAGATCGCGCGCGGTCGCCGCCGCCCCACCCCGGCGGCTGGCCAGCAGGATATCGGTCGCCCCCATGCCGGATGCCTCCCAGGCCGCGCGCCATGCCGACCACTGGTCGTCACGTCCATGCCACCACCAAAGCCGCTGCACCTCCCCGCCGACCAGGGCGCGCAGGACCACGTCCGCCTGAGCCTCGACAAAACGCGCCTGGGGGTCGGCGACCGGCAGGACATCGGCCGCCGCACCGTCCGCCCAGCTCGTGGATGTGTTCAGGGGCCAACACTGGTCCACTGGCCGCGCGGGTTGCCACTGCGGGGGTCGCGTATTGACTGCGGTCACCGGGCATCGGGCCTGTGCCAGCAGGCTGCGCGGGGCACCGCCCCCGGCCAGGAGGATGCCGTGGGGCTGGAAGCGATCCAGGACACGGCGCACCACGCGCGGGCGATCGCTGGGCCCATAGCCCACGCCGACCTTCTTGAATGGCTGCATGTGGCGCTCGAACAGCTCGGGGTAGTCCTGCTCGAAGGTCAGCACGATGCGCACGTCCTGACGCTTGTCGCGCACCGCACCCAGCAGCTCGATGCCCAGACGTACATCCTCGGCGGTGCCACCAGCCTTGATCCAGACCAGACGCCCGCGCTCGGCGGGCGGGCTCAGAAAACCGCGGCGCGCCCGCGCCCGCGCTCCGTTGCCCTGGCGATAATCGCGCCAGACGGCACGCCAGACCGGCAGCGGGCGATCACCGTAGCCCGCCGCCTCATCTCCCATGCGCAGCCCCGAAGGCGGCATCTTCGCGTGGCCCCTCAGTCATCGTCGTCGCGTTCACCCAGGGTCGCGATCGAGACCGAGGTAATGCCCAGGCGCCCGACCACGTCGAGCGCGCGCACCACCGACTGATGCGAGGTATTGGCGTCGGCGCGGATCAGCACGGGATCATCCTCGCGCCCCTCGCGCGCCTCGGACAGCACGCGTTCCAGGGTCTCGGCGCGGCGGTTGACCAGCTCCTGGCCATCCACGAAGTAGTTGCCGTCGGCATCCACCACGATATCCAGCCAGGCCCGCTCGACCACTTCGGCCTCGCGGTCGGCCGAGGGCAGGGTCAGTTCGATGTCCGCGTGCTGATCGAAGGTGGTCGAGACCATGAAGAAGATCAGCAGCAGAAACACCACATCGATCAGCGGCGTCAGATTGACGCCCGGCTCGTCATGGTGCGGCCTGCGAAAGTTCACGCGGTGACTCCGCCTTCCGGCGTGGCGGCGGTTGCGTCCCGCTCGCCGTGGATCACCTCGACCAGCTTGGTCGCCTCCTGCTCCATCTCCAGCACCAGCTCGTCAATGCGGCCCCGGAAGTAGCGATGGAAGGCCAGTGCCGGGATCGCCACGCCGATGCCGGCGGCGGTGGTGATCAGGGCCTGGGAGATGCCCCCGGCCAGATCACGCGGGCTGCCCACGCCGATCTCGGTGATCACGGTGAAGACCTCGATCATCCCGACCACGGTGCCGAGCAGGCCCAGCAGCGGGGTGATCATCGCGATGGTGCCCAGCGTATTCATGTAGCGCTCGAGTTCGTGGGCCACCCGACGGCCGGCCTCCTCGATGCTCTCCTGGGTGATCTGGCGCGCACGGTCATGGGTGGCAAGACCGGCGGCCAGGATCGCGCCCAGCGGCGAACCCGCGCGCAGGCGCTGGATGTCGTCGAGCTTGAGGCCCTGCGTGCGCATCTGCTCCCACACCGAGGTCAGCAGGCGCGGCGGGACCACGCGCGAGCGGCGCAGCGTCCACAGCCGCTCCAGCACGATGGCCACCGCGAGTACGGAACACAGCAGGATCGGCAGCATCAGCCAGCCGCCCGCCTGTACGATCTCCAGCATTCAGTCTCTCCCTCTTGGCTCGTCGGGCCGGCGCGTCAGTCGCGCCGGAACACGGCCATGGATTCCACATGGGCGGTATGCGGGAACATATCCATGATCCCGGCCCGCTCCAGGCGATAGCCATGATGATGCACCAGGCGCTCGGCGTCACGGGCGAGCGTGGCCGGGTTGCAGGAAACATAGACCATGCGCTCGATGCCCTGCGGCGCCAGCGCCTCGATCGCCGCAGCCGCGCCGGTGCGCGGCGGGTCCAGCAGCACGCGGTCGGCGCGCTCGTGCAGCCATGCGGCGTTCTTCAGGGCCTCCACGTCGTCCAGGTCGGCGCGTTCGTAGCGGGTGTTGGCGATGCCCTGGTCGCGGGCATTGGCGCGCGCCCGTGCCAGCATCGCGTCGTCCACCTCGACGCCAACTACTTCGCCGGCCACCTCGCCATCCAACACGCTGCGCGCCAGCGGCAGGGTGAAGTTGCCCAGCCCGCAGAACAGATCCAGCACCCGCTGGCCCGGATGCAGGTCCAGCGCGGCCAGCGCCTGCGGGACCATCTTGCGGTTGATCCCGGCATGCACCTGGATGAAGTCCGTCGGCATGAACGGGACCGACACGTCGTAGTCCGGGTGGCGATAGACCAGCGGCTCGATCGGCCCGGCCAGCGGTTCCACCGTGTCCGGGCCGCCGGGCTGCAGATACACCTGAATGCCCTCGGCCTCCGCCCAGGCGGACAGGCGCGCGCTGTCCGCCTCCGACAGCGGATCCAGGTTGCGGAAGATCAGCGCCACGCGCTCGTCATCGTCCACCGCGACCTCGATCTGCGGCAGACGATCGCGTGCCTCCAGACCACCGATCAGCTCCCGCAGGGCCCGGATGCGCTGCCCCACCGCCGGGTGCAGCACCTCGCAGTGGGTCATCTCGGCCAGATACGGGCTGCCGCGCTCGCGAAAGCCGACCAGCACCCCGCCCTTCTTCGGCACGTACTTCGCCCCCAGCCGCGCGGTGCGCCGGTAGCCGAGGGTCGTGTCGGTCAGCGGCTCGAAGCGGGCCTCGGCAGTCACGTGGCCGATACGCTCCAGGGCATCGAACAGGGCCTGCTCCTTGATCGCACGCTGCGTCTCGATCGACGCATGCTGCAGCTTGCAGCCGCCGCACAGGCCGAAGAACTCGCAGGGCGGCTCGACCCGGCCCGGGGCCGGCTCCAGCACCTCGACCACCTCGGCGGAATCGAAACGGCGCTTGCGCCCGGTCTGCACGGCCATCACCCGCTCGCCCTTCAGCGCCCCGTGGATGAAGCAGGCTTTGCCATCACGGCGGATCACGCCCTGACCGTCCAGCGTGACCTCCTCGATGGTGGCCTCGAACGGGGTCTTGTCGATGCGCGCCATCAGTCCGCGCGTCCGGCCGGCTGCCAGGCGTCGAGGAATTCGTGGTGGTGTGCGGTATCGGTGCTACCCAGGTACTCGGCCAGCTGCTGCTGACGGCTGGCCAGCGCGGCGTCGGTCAGGTTGCCGCGCATGTACTCGAAGCGCAGCCAGACCAGATAGGTGTTCAGCACGTCGTGCTCCACGTAGTCGTGGATCTCGGCCTGGCGACCGTCACGCCAGGCCGGCCAGACCTTCGAGCCATCCATGCCCAGCTTGCCGGGGAAGCCCAGCAGGCTAGCCATCATGTCCAAGCTGGTAACCGCGCGGCCCTGAAAGCCCGCGAGCACGTCCATCAGATCCACGTGTCGCCAGTGGAAGCGCGACAGGTAGTTGTTGTAGCGAAACTCGCGGTCGTCGTCGCCCTGCTCCCAGTAGCGCGGGGCCTGCACGCCGTTGACCAGCGCGCGGTAGTGCAGCACCGGCAGGTCGAAGCCACCGCCGTTCCAGCTCACCAGCTGAGGCGTACGCTTGTCGATCACGTCGAAGAACTGGCGCAGGAGATCGGCCTCGCTGGGCGCCTGTCCGTCCTCGCCTTCGCGCCCGAAGGCGGAGAGCTTCAGCGCGTCGCCGCCCTGATAGAGCACGCCGATGGAGACGATGCGGTGCAGCGGGTGCTTGAGGAACTCCGTGCCGGCCTGCGCGCGGCGCAGGGCGAACAGCGCCTCCGCCACCTCGTGATCGCTCAGGCCCTCGAAGTCGTGCAGGCGCCGGGCGCCGTCGATGTCGGGGACGGTCTCGAGGTCGAAGATCAGGACCGGGGCACTCATGACGGAAACACGCCGGTGGAGATGTAGCGGTCGCCGCGGTCACAGATGATCGCGACGAAGGTGCCGCCCTCGATCGCGGCCGCAAGCTTCAGGGCCGCGGCCACGGAACCCCCGGAGGAGACACCCGCGAAGATGCCCTCCTCGGCGGCCAGCCGGCGCATGGTGTCCTCGGCCTCCTCCTGGGTCACGTCCACGGTCTGGTCCACCCGCGAGGCCTCGAAGATCGTCGGCAGGTACGCCTCCGGCCAGCGCCGGATACCGGGGATCGACGATCCCTCGGTGGGCTGCACGCCGACGATCTGCACACTGGGGTCGCGCTCCTTCAGATAGCGCGACACGCCCATGATGGTGCCGGTGGTCCCCATAGCGGAAACAAAATGGGTCACCGTGCCCTCGGTGTCGCGCCAGATCTCCGGCCCGGTGCCGATGTAGTGGGCCTCGGGGTTGTCCGGGTTGCCGAACTGGTTCAGCACTCGGCCCTTGCCCTCGGCCTCCATGCGGTCGGCCAGATCGCGCGCGCCCTCCATGCTCTCCTCGCGCGAGACCAGCACCAGCTCGGCGCCAAAGGCCTTCATCGAGGCGCGGCGCTCGGCGGACATGTTGTCCGGCATCACCAGGATCATGCGATAGCCCTTCATCGCCGCGACCATCGCCAGCGCGATGCCGGTATTGCCGCTGGTGGCCTCGATCAGGGTATCGCCGGGCTGGATGTCGCCGCGGCGCTCGGCTGCCTGGATCATGTTCAGTGCGGGCCGGTCCTTGACCGAACCGGCGGGATTGTTGCCCTCGAGCTTCACCAGCACGGTGGACGGCAGATCCGCCGCCATGCGCTGCAGGCGCACCAGCGGCGTATTGCCGACAAAATGCTCGAGGGTCGGGAAGGATTCAGGGTGCAGGCGTTTCTTCATGCGCGCAGAGTATAACGACCGGGCCCTGTCCCTGCCCATGCACGCGACGGTCCGGCGTCGGGGCTTCCCATGGAGATTGCTTCGTCGCGCTGCTCCTCGCAATGACGCGAAGGGGGCACCGTCATCGCGAGATTCCGCCGGGGGCGCGGCAACTTCCGTCCGGAACCACCGGAACCGAATTTCGGGCGCCCCGCAAGCGTCAGGTGATTGCTTCGTCGCTTGGCTCCTCGCAATGACACCAAAAGGGCACCGTCATCGCGAGGTGCGCAGTGCCGTGGCGATCGGTGTGATCAGGCCGCCTGCGCAAGCTTATCTCGCAACCTTCCGGCTTCCGGCCTAAGATCCAGTCATGCTCGTACTGCTGGAATACCTCGTCGTCACCTTCCTGGCGGTGTTCGTGATCGTGAACCCGCTGACCACAGCGTTCATCTTCACGGCGATGCTGCCACGCGCCTCTGAGGAGAAACGGCGCGCGATCGCGCTGCGTTCGGTGAAGGTAGCCACCTCCCTGCTGTTCGCCTTCGCCCTGCTGGGCGGGGTGATCTTCCAGTTGTTCGGAATCACCCTGGCCGCGTTTCGCATCGCCGGCGGCATCATCCTGTTCGGCATCGCGATCGGCATGATTCGGCAGAAGGGAGCGACCGAAAAGGAGACCGCCGAAGAGGTGAAGGCCGACAAGGGGCACGTGACCGAGGATATCTCGGTGATCCCGCTGGCGATCCCGTTCATGAGCGGTCCGGGTGCGATCGCCACGGTGATGATCCTGACCAGCGAGGCCCCGACGGTCTATCACACGGGGCTCGTGTTCCTCGGCGTACTGGCCTGCATGGTGGCCTGCTACTACGCGATGATCTATTCGCGCTACATCGTCCAGTACCTGGGCGACACCGGGAAGGACATCCTGACCAAGGTCTTCGGCCTGATCCTGGCGGTACTGGCCGTGCAATTCGTGATCAACGGCATCAGCGACGCCGCAATCGGCTTCATGCTGGACACCGAAATGCTGGACGAAAACGAGGTGGAGGACCCGCGCATCCCGGCCCGTGACCACGATTAGGGCAGCGCGACTGCCCTTCGAGTCAGGCCGTATCGGGCTCGCGGTTGCGCCGGGCGAGATGCAACGGAATCGAGGCCAGCAGCGCGGCCACGAACAAGAACAGACAGAACAGGATCGCATTGGCCAGCCCCAGCCAGGCCTGCAACAGGCCAATCCCGACCAGGCCAAAGATCGCGGCCGCCCGCGCCGACAGCGCCCAGAAGCCAAACCAGCGCCCCGCCTCGCGTACCGGCACCATCATGCCCACCAGAGCGCGCCCGGCCGACTGTGCAGCCCCAAGACACAGCCCGGCAATAATCCCGACCCCGAGAAACACCATCTGCGCCTCGACCGGCTGGCCCAGCAACGCGCTCAGCCACTGTGCAATGGCCGAGGTGCCGAAGATCGCCAGCACCGCCAGCGCCCACAGCACGAGGGTGATGCGGTAGATACGCACCGGTCCGACGCGGTCCATCAGGAAGCCAAACCCGATCGCCCCAATGATCGCCGTGACCTGGGTGATCACGAACATCGCGATGCGCACCGACTCCTCCCACTGGATCACCTGCGAGCCGTAGATGAAGGTGAAGGAGATGATGATGTAAATCCCGGCCATCATGAAGAAGATGGACACATACAGCGCGCGCAGCTCGCGGCGCTGGCCCAGGGTCACCAGCGCCTCGCGCACGCGGCGCCAGCCAAGCCCCAGTTGCAGCCGTCGGCGCATGCGCCGACGCGTACCACGCTCTTTCAGGAACAGGAAGGTCGGGATCGCGGAGATCAGGAAGAAGGCCGCGGCGAACGGTCCCACCCAGCGGATGCGCTCGAAGTTCTCCTCGCTGACGTCACCCAGCAGGCCCAGGGCAAAGGCGGTGGCAATCAGCCCGCCGACATAGCCCATGCCCCAGCCGAGCCCGGAGATCCAGCCAAGCTTCTCCGGCGGCCCGAGACTGGGCAGGAAGCTGGCGATAAAGGACTCTCCAATCGCGTAGCCAAAGTTGGAGGCGATAATCAGCGCCATGCCGAAGACCACCAGCCCCGGCTCGACGAAGTAGAGCATCGCCGTGGCGATCACGGTCAGCATCCAGGAGGCCATCAGGAAGCGCTTGCGCGAGGCCGTGGCATCCATGATCGCACCGGCGAACGGGGCAGCGATCACCACCATCCCGTAGCTGATCGCCAGGGCCAGGCTCCACAGCAGATTGCCCAGCCGGTAGTCCGGCCCGTCACCGACGATGATGCGGGTGAACAGATCGCCGAAGATCACCGTGATGATCAGCAGCGTGTAGGCCTGGTTGGCGAAGTCGAACATCGCCCAGCCAAAGATCTCGCGGCGCGGGGCGGGGGCATCGACGGGGTGACGCCGGATCAGCGGCATAGGGGATCAGCAGTGGTGGACTTGCGGCATCCTAACGCGAATCCACCTGGCAGGGAGCTTACGGCCGGATGGTGTAAGCCCCGCCATCGAACTCGACCTCGAAGGCATCCAGGAACGCCTGACCCAGACGCGAGCGCGGCAGGTCCTCGTCGGCCAGGACGATCACCGGGACGTCATCGCGGGCCAGATGCCCCAGTTGCAAGCGGTCAACGCGCAGCGAACGCCCCTCTACCCTTCCGCGGGCGCGTCCAACACGGACCGACTCCCCGCGATCCGGATCGAGACCCGCGCGCCGGGCATCGCGTTCGCGCAGCAGCACCCACTCGGCCTCGGGATCAATCACGAAGGTCACCGCCTGACCGTTGACCCCGCCGGTAACCGCGTGCTCGCCCGCCGAATCCCGATGTACGCTGACCCCGGCGCCACGCCGGTCGACCTGGGGCGCACCGGCGCCGCGGGGGCGTCTTTCCACCTGAAGTTCGCGACGCTCGCCGGCGCGCTCGACCACCGCGCCACTGCCGGAGATGCGCAGTACCCGCACCCCGCCCGGCCCGGTCTCGCCCTCGCCGACCAGCGCGCGCTCGCCGTCGACCGACAGCACGACCTGATTGCCGAACACGGCATGCAGTTGCCAGTCCTCCGCCGCTACCGGCGCGGCGAGCAGACAAAGGAGAATAATGACGGCGATGCGTGGCATGCCCCGGTTATACCCTGACCACCTGAACCGCACCAGAACGGCTTCTTCCTGCATCGCGCGACGCCCGCGCTTGCTACCATCGGGAGACATCCCTTGCGGAGTCACGCATGTCCGCCACTGCCCCCGCCGCCGCGGTGCCCACCCGGGCGCCGGCCAATGCCGCCCGCCAGCTGTTCACGCTGGTGCTCCTGCTGATGGGGCTGTGGCTGCTCCACCTGAACCTGCGCGTGGCGCCCGAAGCGGTGATCCTGGCCCTGTGGATCGGGGCGACCCTGCTGATCGGCTACGGCGGCTTTCGCCGCCACCGGTTGCGCCGGGCGGCGTTCCTGCGCGGCTATCTGGATGCGGGCAGCCCGTGGAGCGAACGCCTGCGCGGGGGCCCGCTGATGGCATTGCGCCACCTGGTCGTGGGGGCTCTGTTGGGCGGGCTGCTGGTCCTGGCCTTGGCCCGCATCCAGACCCCGGCGGTGTGGGCGGTCCTGGTCGCGGGCGCGCTGGCACTGGTCGTGCTGGAGGCCGCCTTTGCCCGGCTGATCGCCGGTCATGCGCACCCGCGGCTGGCCCCGGAGCTGGCCCGGCGCGGCGCCTTGTGGATCACCGGCGGCGGGCTGACACTGGCGTTGCTGATGCTGGCCCTGCGTGGCTGGTATCCGGACCTTTCCGGCGCCTCGCTGGAACAGGTGATCTGGTTCATGGTGGAGCACGAAGGGGCCCGAAGCGCCGTGCTGGAGATCGGGCTGCAACTGGCCGCGGCCCAGGACGGGCTGCGCCTGTGGCTTGGCCAGCAGTGGCTGCCGCCTGGCGCCCAGCCGCTGCCGGTGCTGGTGGCCTGGTCGCTGCTATTGATCGAACAGGCATTTTTGGCCGCCGGCTTCCTGCTGCTGGCCAACGGGCTGCTCCCGCCCCGTGATCCCGGCGATGACCCCGCGCAACCGTAGATTCCTGCGGACCCTGGTCTGGTTCGCGCTGACTGCCCTCGCGGCGGCCGCGTTCCTGGCCCAGGTCGATCGCCACGAACCGCGCCAGTGGGATGACCAGGCACATGTCGAGCTGGAGTTCGAGGGCGAGCGCTATCGGCTCGACCGCGACCGGCTGAGCCGCCTGGAGCGCTTCTCGCTGGAGTGGCTGGAGGCCGGTGACGAGCAGGTCCGAAGCCAGTGGCAGACCCGGATCGATCACGAACTGGACCAGCACTTCCAGACCCTGCATGACCGCGTGCCCGAGGTCGCGGACTGGTACTTCTCGCTGGGTGCGGAGTATCAGCGCCTGTTGCTCCGCGGCGCCCAGTGGCTGGGCACGGCCGAAGACGACGCGGCCACACGGGCCCTGCGCGACCGACTCCTGCCGGAAGACCTCTGGGACGGTCCTCTGCAGGCGCTTGCCGAACGGGCGCAATGGGGCCTGGACGAGGATCAGCGCAAGGTCCGGGATGCCTGGCGCATCGCCCTGACGCGCGAGATGGCCGACGCCCGCGTACCCGCCACGCCGGCGGCCCTGCAGTCGCCGACCGAACAGCACGCACGCATCGAACGCGCCCAGCAACTGGCCAGTGCAATGGATGCGGATCTCGCCCGGCTGGAACAGCGCGCGGGCCTGGCAGCCACGGCCGCCGCCGGGACGGGGCTGGCCACCCCGCTGATCGCCCGTGCGGTCCAGGCCCGTCTGGCGGCCCAGGCGGCGCGCAGTGGCGGCGCGGCACTGACCCGGGCCGGGCGTGCGGGGGCCCTGGGCGCGGGGGTCTGCGCCTGGAGCGGCCCAGTCTCGCTCGGCTGCGGGATCGCGGCCGCCGGCGCCGCCTGGGTCGGAACCGACTGGGTGCTGCTGCGGATCGACGAGGCGCGCCACCGCGAGGATCTCGAGGCCGCCCTGCACGAGGCCCTGGACGCCCTGCACACCGAGACCCGCATGACCTGGCAACAGGCCATCGCCGAGCATGTCGAGGCACGCCACACGGCCAGCCGCGAGGCAATCGACCGGACCTTCCAGCCGTGGAAGGCGGCCCTGAATCCGTGAACTGCAGCAGCTACGGCAACCCCGTCCCGCCTGCGGCGTCTCGGCAGCGGGCGGGGCCTGCGTTACACTCCGCGCACCGTTATACCGCCCCCGCATAGCTCAACATGAACACGACCCCCACCCGCCGCAAGACCGTCCCCGTTCGCATTGGCCACGTCACCGTCGGTGGCGATGCCCCGGTGATGGTGCAGTCGATGACCAACACCGATACTGCCGACGCCCTGCGCACCGCCGTGCAGGTGGCGGAACTGGCACGCGCCGGCTCCGAGGTCGTGCGCATAACGGTGAACTCCGAGGACGCGGCGAAGGCGGTGCCGGAGATCCGCGAGCGGCTGGAGGCCATGGGGCTGGACGTGCCGCTAGTCGGGGACTTCCACTTCAACGGGCACAAGCTGCTGACGAAGTACCCGGAGTGCGCCGAGGCGCTGGCCAAGCTGCGCATCAATCCCGGGAATGTCGGCCGCGGCTCGAAGCGCGACGCCCAGTACGCCGCGATGATCGAGGCCGCGATCCGCTATGACAAGCCGGTGCGGATCGGCGTGAACTGGGGCAGTCTGGACCAGGCCCTGCTCGCACGCATGATGGACGAGAACAGCCAGCGCGCCGAGCCGGCGGCACCCGAGGCGGTGATGCAGGAGGCGCTGATCGCCTCGGCACTGGAGAGCGCGGCCGAGGCCGAACGCATCGGTCTGGCCCATGACCGCATCATCCTCTCGGCCAAGGTCAGTGGCGTGCAGCCGCTGATCAGCGTCTACCAGGACCTGGCCGCGCGCTGCGACTACCCATTGCACCTCGGGCTGACCGAGGCCGGCATGGGCACGAAGGGCATCGTCGCCTCCACCGCCGCCCTGGCCGTGCTGCTGCAGCAGGGCATCGGCGACACCATCCGTATTTCGCTGACCCCGGAGCCCGGCGGCGACCGAACCAAGGAGGTCCTGGTCGCCCAGGAGATCCTGCAGAGCATGGGGCTGCGCAGCTTCCTGCCGTCGGTGGTGGCCTGCCCCGGCTGCGGCCGCACCTCCAGCGAGTATTTCCAGCACCTGGCACAGGACATCCAGTCCTACATCCGCCAGCAGATGCCCAACTGGAAGCAACAGTACCCGGGCGTGGAGGAGATGACCGTCGCGGTAATGGGCTGCGTGGTCAACGGCCCCGGCGAGAGCAAGCACGCCAACATCGGCATCTCCCTCCCCGGCACCGGCGAGCAACCCGTGGCCCCGGTCTACGAGGACGGCGAGAAGACCGTGACGCTCAAGGGCGAACGCATCGCCGAGGAATTCCAGGCCCGCGTCGAGGCCTACATCGAACGCCGCTACGGCCAGACCGCCTGACGCACCACTATCTCGAGGCGCTACAGGAACGCCGTTTCGTTGAAGGAACGCAGCTTGCGACTGTGGATTTCCTCGATGGGCATGTCGCGCAGCGACTCCATTGCGCGAATCCCGATCTGCAGGTGGCGCGACACCTGTGTTCGGTAGAAGCTCGACGCCATGCCTGGCAGTTTCAGTTCACCGTGAAGCGGCTTGTCGGATACGCACAGCAGCGTCCCGTAGGGGACGCGAAAGCGGAACCCATTGGCCGCGATGGTTGCGCTTTCCATATCCAGGGCGATCGCCCGAGACTGGCTGAGGCGCTGCACCGGCCCGGACTGCTCCCGCAACTCCCAGTTCCGATTGTCGATGGTGGCTACCGTGCCGGTGCGCATGATCTGCTTCAGGTCGTAGCCTTCGAGCTGCGTGATCTCCGCCACGGCATCCTGAAGCGCGATCTGAATCTCGGCCAAAGCCGGAATCGGCACCCATACGGGCAGATCGGCATCGAGCACGTGGTCTTCGCGCAGGTAGGCATGGGCGAGAACGAAATCCCCCAGCGCCTGAGAGCTTCGCAGCCCGGCGCAATGACCCACCATCAGCCAGGCACGCGGGCGCAGCACGGCGATATGGTCGGTGGCAGTTTTCGCATTCGATGGCCCCACACCGATATTGACCAGCGTCACCCCCGCCCCGCCCGGACGCTGCAGGTGGAAGGCCGGCATCTGCGGCAAGCGGGGCCGTGCGGGGATCGGCGCGTCAGGGTCGGTGATCACGACATCCCCCGGCGCCACGAGCGCGGTGTAGCCGCTGCCGGGATCGCTTAGCTGTGCACGGGCGAAGGCCTCGAACTCGTCCATGTAGAACTGGTAATTGGTAAACAGGACGTGGTTCTGGAAATGCTCGGGCGCAGTGCCCGTGTAATGCGCAATCCGCGCCAGCGAGTAATCCACCCGCTGCGCGCTGAACAGGGCCAGCGGCAGGGAGCCGTCCTCGCGCGCCACGGCGTCACCATTGGCGGCCTCGTCATTCATGGTGGCCAGATCCGGCACATCGAAATGGTCGCGCAGCGAGCGCTCCTGCCCGTCATGCTCCAGCGGCTTCACCTCACCCCTGCCGGCCATGGCAAATTGCAGGGGTATCGGCGTTGTGGAGGGACCCACGCTGACCGGGACGCCATGGTTCTGCATTAGCAACGTGATCTGCTGATGCAGGTAATCCCGGAACAGGTCCGGGCGGGTCACCGTTGTCGTATACGTTCCCGGCTCCGTTACGTGGCCGAAGCTCAGGCGCGAATCGATCGGATCGAAGCGCGAGGTGGAAAAACGGATTTCCGGATAGCAAGCCCTGAAACGGGCCGCCGGCAGCTCACCTCTGGAAACACCATCAAACGCTTCGACAAGAAATCGTGTTGCGGTCGCGTAGAGCTCTTCCAGGCAGGCGACCGCCTGGTCGGCATCCGTAAAAGAGCGAAACTCGGGCACCGCAGGGGCCTGAATTGGAGGCAAGCTGTTCGGCGTCATCCGGATTCTCCTTTCTGTTTGGCCAGTGCCTCGGTGCCTGAATCGCATCAGCTCGGTAACAAGCATACTTACGTGTCCAGCGCCTCGACCTCCGGTTCGTTGCGGCAGTAGACGTACGCGACACCGCTCAGACGGCGATTGAGCTGCTGGAAGTCATCGAGGATCTCCCAGACCGGGTACGGCAGGCCGATCTGCGTGCGCTTCGCCTGGATCAGCCAGCGGCTGTTCTCCTGCTTGCGTTCCAGGATCTTGCGCCCGAACTCGGGGCGCTCGCGCATCAGCATCCGCGCCACGGTGTTCATCTGCTGCGAGAGCCGCGTCGCGGCCTCGGCCAACACCGGGCGCGCGGCGTCCAGCGCGTTGGGATGTGTCCGCACGAGGCGCTCGACATCCTCGTAGAGGTTCGGACCCAGCGTGCGCACGATGACCGGCAGTTCGCGCATGAAGTCGTCCAGAGTCTCCTTCAGGACCTGGTCGTCCTCATCCAGCGCGTCGTCGGGGATGCCGTCCAGGAACTCCACCAGTTCGTCGCGAACCTCCAGGATCTGCCAGCGCCGATGATCCATCTCCGTCTTGAGCCCGGGCGGAAGCGCACCCTCGGACAGCGCGAGCATCGCCCGCTCGCGGATCAGGTGCAGCTGATCGAACACCTTCAGTGTCTCACGCAGCACGGCGTTCAGGGCCAGGGCTGGATTCTGCAGGAGCAGCGGGTCGAGACTGGTCGCCGCGGAGGGCTCGGCGGCGGGCTTGGGAACCAGGACACGGACCCAGCGCCCGAGCAGAGGCGCGAACAGGATCGCCGCACAGGCAGCCAGATTGAACAGGGTATGGCCCCAGGCCGCCTGCTGCGGGAGGGTACCGGGCAGCGACTCCAGCGATGCCAGCGGAACGGTCAGCAACACGGCGGTGAGCGCGACCACCAGCGGCCCCTTGACCAGAAAATTGGCCAGACCGAGCCGGCGCCCCTGGCGATCGCCCCAGCCGGCAACCAACACCGTCAGCACCAGACCGATGTTCGCGCCCAGTACCCACAGCAGAAGCATCGTCAGGTCCACCTGCCCGCTTGCGACCAGCGCAAGCGCGAGCGCAATCGACGCCGTGGCGCTCTGCATCAGCAGCGTCAGCAGCGCAGCGCCGATCAGAAACAGCAGGGGGAGCTGCCCCAGCGCGGCGAAGAGATTGACCACGGCGGGATCATTGCCCAGCGAGCGAGCGGCCTCGCCCAGCAGCCCCATCCCCAGCAGCATGAAACCGAACGCCAGCAGCGCCTGCCCGATTCCCCGCGGCCGTGGGGCCTCGACGTACAGGAACAACGCCGCGCCCAGGGCGACGAACAGGCCCGCGAATGCCTGCAGGTCGAAGGACAACACCTGGATCAGCGCCGTCGTGCCCAGTTGCGCCCCCAGCAGAACCGCGAGCACGTTTTCCCAGGCGACATTCCCGCGGCGGGTCATCTGCACCGAGAGCAGGGCCGCGGCCGTCGACGAGGGCATTACGACCCCGCCCGCGACACCACCGACCCATGCGCGGGGGCGAGTGCGGGTAAAGCCCTGCAGCCAGTCGATCAGGTCACCGCCCATCGCCCGCGCGAAGCCCTTGCGCAGGAAGCGCAGGCCGAACAGGATCAGCAGGACGCCTGCTACGAGATTGATCATTTCCATCGCGGCACCTGTGCAGCGGTTCGCGCTCAGTTTGTGTACTTGCAGGCTCCGGGGCCCTGTCCCGGAGCTTCGGTTTTGGGAAACGGGTCTGCTCACCGCTGCCAGGCGGCTGGTTATCTGCCAGCCGTTCGGGCAGCAGGGAACGCTGCGCAATCTGAACGGCAGCTACGGGCCCGCCCTGGCAGTCACAACGCTCCTTTCCGGACTCGGATCCTGCAAAAGAAAACGGGCCGCCTCCCGGCTCGGAGTCCCGGAAGACGGCCCGCTGGTCAGTGTCCGGAGCGGACGCGTCAGAAGCTCAGAGTGTAGCCGGCCACGAAGAGGTCCTGAGCACCGCTCTCGTCGCGCGAGGCGTAGGTGAGCGAGAAGGTGCCGAAGTCGGTCGCGTGCGCCGCGCCCAGTTCCCAGAACTTCGCGCCGTTGTCATCGGCCGGATCGTCATAGCCGAGCCCGCCGAAGAGCTCGGTACGCGGGGCCACCTCGTGCCCGGCCCCGACGAACCAGACGCGGCTGCCCTCGGCATCGCGATCGTCGGCGTGCGCGACATACGCCACCTCGGCGAACAGCGGCCCCCAATCGGCGCCCAGGAACAGCTCACCCTCGTCTTCGTCATCCAGGCTGGAGTAATGGGAGTACTCGTAACCGAATTCGATGCCGATCGGGCCAGCGTCGAAGCCATAGCCGACGAACGGGACGATCTCGGTGCCACGGCCACTGCCCAGGCTGGAGGCCTGCACACCGGTGAACACGCCGGTGGGGAAGCCCAGCTCGAAGCCGCCCTGCACCACCGGGTCGTTGTCGGACTTGGAGGCACCGTCGTCGATGTAGTCGGTGAACACGCCGATGTTGAATTCGGCCTCGGCGGCCTGGGCCGCCGAGATGCCGAAGGCGAATACACTGGCTGCGGCCAGCACGCCGCGATGGAAGTTTCGATGGTTCATGTCAATTCCTCTTCTATCAAACGTTCGTTACGGGCGTGTTGCCGGATTCTGTCTCCGGCAACACGGTTCGGATTCCCCGGCATTCAGGCCGGCATGTGCGCACTCAGCAGCCAGGCGGCCATGCCGAAGTACACGGCCAGCCCGGTGAAATCCTTGATGGTCGTGATGAACGGGTCCGCGCCTGGCGCATGGTCCACACCGATCTTCAGCAGTACCCACGGAAGCAGGAAGCCCAGGATCGACGCGGTAAACACCGAGACAAACAGTGCCACGCCAACCACGATGCCCAGCTCCGGGATGCCGTTCGGCGCACCCTGCCAGAAGTGGGCGATGGTACCGGCGATGACGGCCATCACAACCCCCATGGCCAGGCCTACGCCCCCCTCTCGGACCAGATGCGCGCGGAAGAAGCGGCCCAGGTTGATATGCCCCAGGGCGAGCCCGCGGGCGAAGATCGTGGTCGACTGCGTGCCAACGTTGCCGCCCATGTCCATCACCAGCGGGATGAAGATGGCCAGCGCGACCACCGCCGCCAGGGTGTCCTCGAAGAAGTCGATCACCCCGCCTACGGCCAGACCACCCGCCAGCGTCACCATCAGGAAGGCCATGCGCACCTTGACCGCATAGCCGATCCCGCCGGAGGTCAGCTTCTCCGAGCGCACGACATCCTTCTGGTGCAGCAGGTCGCCGATCCCGGCCTTCTTGTAGAAGTCCTCCGAGGTGTCTTCCTCGAGCACGTCCATCGCGTCGTCGATGCGCAGCACCCCCACCAGCACGCCGTCGGCATCCACCACCGGCAGATACGGCAGATCCGTGCGCTGCAGCAGGCGGGCGGCCTCGACCTTGTCGCCGTCGGGCGTGGTGCAGAAGTCCTCCAGTTCGATCAGATCCCCAACCGTCTGGCCGGACTCCGCGCGGAACATCCGGCCCAGGCGCACCAGCCCCTTGTAGTGGTGGTCGCGATCGGTAATCAGCAGTGCGGCCCCGACATCGTCCGGCATATTGCGATCGTCGCGCAGGCGGGCGGTGACCTCGCTGACGGTCTCTTCCGGGGTCACCCAGAACACCGGGCGACGCATCACACGAGCCACGGTGTCCTCGTCCTGACGCCACAGGGCGCGCACCTTGTCGCGCTTGGCCCCGGGGAGGGCATCCAGGAGTTCGTCCGCCAGGGACTTGCCCACCAGCGTCAGAGACCGCGCCAGGGTGTAGGCCGGCAGGCTCTGGACCAGCTCGCGGGCCTCCGGCTCGGGCATGTGCTCGAACAGGATCGCCTGCTCTTCGTCATCCATCGCCAGGAAGATGGCGCGACGTTCGTTGGTATCCACGCCCTCCAGGATCACCCAGCGCGAACGCGGGTCCAGCTCGGACAGGCGGTTGGCGGTAATGGCCGGGACCGGATGGATCACCTCGTCGCGGGCAGCACCCACGTCACCGGCATGAATCATTTCCAGAATCTTGTCGTTCATTGCAATGCTCCTTGTGCTTAAAAAATAAAAAACGCACGCGGGGCATTACAAAAGACAAAAGAATCCCGTGACCGCTGGTGGCGGTCTCTTACAAAACCCCCATCAGCGAGACGAACACACTTTTACTTTTCTCACTGCCCCGCAGTGATGTTCCGGGTCTAGACCCGGGGTCGTCGTCTTCAGGCGCTGGCATGGCGGCCTCCTGCTGGTTATTCATGGATACAGTCCAATCCGTTACGCGCACGGCAACGTGCGCATCGGCCCGGAATCCGGGCAGAGGCGGAATATCATCGAATGGCATGGGGCAGCGCGCCACGCGCAAGGGCGGGCGCAATACGGGCTGAGGGGCTGGGGGGGCACCCGCGAGGGGCGCAAGGGGAAAGGCTTTCTGCCACCCCCCGGAGTCACGCATATCGCTGACACCGGGGGACACCACCGCACTACCGGGTGGCGGGACCCCGCTGGCAACGATATGCATGCTCGTACCGGCTACCGGCCCGACGCTCATGCATCCATCGACAACAGTCCATTGACAGACCTCTGCTACTCAAGATGGGCGCGATTGTAGTGACGACCATTCACTTTCGCAACCCCGAAAATAAAATTCTTATACGGCCTTTTGTTCAAAACGCTGGATCAGCGCCTTGAGTTCGGCGGCCTCGGCCAGCATGCGCGCGCTGGCGTCGCGCGCATGTGCGGAGACCGAACCGGTTTCGCTGGCGACATCGCGGATGGAGGTCACGTTGCGGTTGATCTCCTCGGAGACCGCGCTTTGTTCCTCGACCGCCGTGGCGATCTGGGTGTTCATCTCGGTGATCTGGGCGACGGCCTCGCGGATGGTAGTCAACGAATCCCCCGCCGCACGGGCCTTTTCAACCCCGTCGGCCGCCTGTTCCTGGCTGGCGCGCATGGCGGACATCGCCTCGCGGGCACCGTTTTGCAGGCTCTCGATCATGTTGCGGATGGTCACCGTGGACTCGTCGGTGCGCTGCGACAGTGAGCGCACCTCGTCGGCCACCACCGCAAAGCCGCGGCCGTGCTCGCCCGCGCGCGCGGCCTCGATCGCGGCGTTCAGCGCCAGCAGGTTGGTCTGTTCGGCAATCTCGCGGATCACACCCAGGATCTTGTCGATCTCCTCGGTGCTCGCCTCCAGCTTGCCCAGCTTCTCGGCAGTCGATTCGACCTCGGCCGCCATGCGGTTGATCACGGCAACCGTGTCGTTCACGACCTCCTGCCCGGCCCCGGTCTCCTGCTCGGCGTGGTTCGCGGCCTCGGCCGCGCGCGCGGAATTGCCGGCCATCTCCTGGATAGTCGAGCTCATCTCGTTCATCGCAGTGGCGACCTGGTCGATCTCGTTTTGCTGGCGCTCCACGCCCGAGGCCGTCTGATCGACGCTGCTGGCCATCGCCTGCGCGTCACCGGCCACCGCATCGGCCTTGTCCTCGATACGGCCCAGCACCGTGCGCAGCTTCGCCTCGTTGAAATGCTGGATCAACTCCAGCGACGCGCTGTCGTCGCGACGCCCGGTATAGATCGCCTCCATCACGGGGTTGTCGAACTGTTCGCGGGCGCGGTTAACCGCCTGCCGGATACCCGAGGTCAACGCCAGCGACACCACCCCACCGGCGACGAAGACCAGCGCCAGCAGGCCGGCCAGGACCAGTGGCGGGGGTGCCAGGGACACAGCGGCCAGCGCCAGCAGAAAGCCCGCGATCCACGTCCCCGCAAGACGGCAGGTGAGGCTGTGATACCAGCGCCGCGCAAAACTCCGGCCCCGGTTGAGCGCGGCATAAACCTGCTCCGCGCGGGCGACATGCTCGCGCTCCGGGATGGCCCGCACCGACTCGTAACCGGTCTTGCGGCCGTGCTCGTAGGCAGGTGTTACAAAGGCATCCACCCAGTAGTGGTCACCGTCCTTGCGCCGGTTTTTGACGATACCCATCCACGGGTGGTCCGCCTTCAGGGTCTCCCACATGTTCGCGTAGGCGGCCTCCGGCATGTCCGGGTGGCGCACGATGTTGTGCGGCGAATGCTCCAGCTCTTCACAGTCGAAACCACTGACCGTCACGAAGTCATCGTTGGCATAGCGGATCCGGCCCTTCTCGTCGGTGGCCGAGATCAGGTCTCCGTGGGCCTCCAGGGAATACTCGGTCTGAGTAACGGGAAGGTTCTTGCGCATAAGGGACGATGTCCTATTGTTCCAGTGTCAGGGTGGGGCCGAAGCGGCAGACACATGGCCTCGCCTTCATGCGCGACCATATATGCACCACCCGATATAACGGCCGGGGCCGTCGTAGCTTGAGGCACGGGCCGGCCTCTCGTGTACGAGAAAAGACTAACCGCCGCTCGAAGCTGCCTGCACCACGCGGCAAAAACCCTTGAACGCGCGGTCGTCGAGGGCATGTTGGCGGCTGCGGCGATCGGCATACACCAGACCGACCACCTGCCCCTGGTCCCGCACCGGCGCATAAAAGGCATCGACCCCTCCTGTCAGGGCCTGGACCGCCTCCGGCAGCGCCACGCCCGGGTAGTGGCGCCCCCACCAGGTCGGCATGTCATCCTCCAGCACGGCCTCCAGCGGGCCCAGGGCCGAACGATGGATCACGAAGTGACTAAATTCCGGCTCGTGCAGGGTCCCGACCATGTGCTCGGCTCGCAGTGATTCGCCATCACGCGCAAGCCGGGCGAACACCACCCGGTTCAGTCCCAGCCCGAACTGCATCACGCGCAATATGCGCCGCAGCCGCGACACGCGGTTGGTGTCCTGTTGTAGTCGCGCCAGCCCCTCCTCCAGCACATCCGCACGTGGGCAAAGCGCGAGCCGCGTGCGGTGGCGCGCGCCGAGCCAGACCGACCCGGGTGTCGCGGGATTCAGGGGCTCGATGTGATACAGGTCGACGTCTTCATTGAAGCGATCGATGATCTCCGACAGCCGGTCCGCGACGACCTTCTCGTTGACTCCGGTCAGGCCGGCCAACAGGCGCAGATCGCGATCGCCCCGCACCGTGTCCATCCCGCGCATGATCTGCCAGGCCACCGCACTGGCGACCATGACCTCAAAGGCGCGCGGATGCGCGGCGTTGACCGCGCGCTGAGTCCCCACGACCAGTTCGGGCAGCTCCATCGCCTCGGTCATCGCACGCGACAGGTCGTCGGTCGCGTAGCCCAGCGCGGTATAGCTGGCCTCGTCGGGAAGGGCGTTGAGCTCCAGCATGGCAAGCAGGCGGCCCAGGCGTGGCTCACCAGCCACCAGGAGACCGAGCAGGCCCAGCTGATTCAGCAGGGCGGCCAGACCGACTTCCGCCGGCTCGGAGTCGCGTCGACGCTGGGCCACGTCGGCCGCGATCATCGCCGCCAGCCGCGACTGGGCCGCCACCTGCCGATATCGCTGCGGTTCACGCACGACCTCACCAACCGGCGGGGCCGTGCGGACTTCATCGCAGACGTTCTGCAGACCGAGCATGGCGATGGCATCGGGCACCGAATGCACCTCCTGGCGCATACCGCGGCGCGAGCCGTTCGCCCGCAGGACCAGACGCAGTGCAAGGCCGGGGTCGCGCTCCGCCCACTGGCCCAAATCCCGCAAGGAGCGCTGCACCAGCGCGTCCGGCTGGGAAAAGGCGACTGCACTGGCTTCCAGAATCGGCCAGTCGAGTCCAGCCAGGCGACGTGCCTGGTCGCTATAGGGCGCGCCCTCATCCTTGGCCATGCTGTACCTCGCGCGGGGGAGTCGTTATCGTTATGGCCGTCACTATATCAACAGCGAAAGCGTGACCGGCGTCACTTTCGCCCATCGACCAGCTCGGGGTTCCCGTTTCGTGAAGTATTTTCTTGGCATCGTCGTCGTATTCTCGTCGGTCTTCGGGGGGTACTACTTTCATGGCGGCGACCTTCGGGTCATGTGGCAGCCATACGAATACTGGATCATCGGGGGTGCAGCGCTGGGCGCATTCCTGATCGCCAACCCGCCTCGAGTCGTCATCACCGTCTTCAAGTCCATCCCCAGCCTGATGAAGGGTAGCAAGTACAAGTCGGACGACTACCTCGACCTGCTCGCACTGATGTACAAGCTCTTCACCAAGGCCCGCAAGGAAGGGCTGATGGGGGTGGAGAATGACATCGAGGAGCCGGAGAACAGCGAGATCTTTCAGGCCCACCCGCGGATCCTGCAGGATCACCACGCGATGGAGTTCATCACCGATTACATGCGCCTGATCATCTCCGGCAGCATGAACCCGCATGAACTCGATGCCCTGATGGATCTGGACCTCGAGACCCATCACGAGGAATCCCACAAGCCCGCCCACGCCGTGCACCGCGTTGCGGAGGCCCTGCCCGGCTTCGGGATCGTCGCCGCGGTGCTGGGGATCGTAATGACCATGGGCAGGCTCGACGGCTCGATCGAGGAGATCGGCTCGAGCGTGGCGGCCGCGCTGGTCGGCTCATTCCTCGGGATCCTGCTGGCTTACGGCTTTGCCGGACCGACCTCGACGGCGCTCGAGACCCGCGCCCAGGAAGAAGCCAAGTTCCTGCAGTGCATCAAGGCCTGCATCCTGGCCAATGTCCAGGGCTACAGCCCGCAGGTCGCCGTCGAGTTTGGCCGCAAGACCATGGAAGGCGCCATGCGCCCGAGCTTTACCGAGCTCGAGGAGCACGTGAAGGGGGCCTGACCGCCTCCGGATCAGCCACATGGGCGTCGAGGACAAGACCCAGCCGATCATCGTCAAAAAGAAGGTGGTCAAGGGCGGCCACCACGGTGGCGCGTGGAAGATCGCGTTTGCCGACTTCACCCTCGCGATGATGGGTTTCTTCCTGGTGTTATGGCTGCTCGTGGCGCTGGACGACGAACAACGCGCCGGCATATCCGAGTACTTCCAGAACCCTTCCGCATTCGTCGGCGAGGCCGCCGCGCCCGGCCAGGCACCGGGCGATGGGACCGGGGTCGATCCATCGCTGATCGACTTCGAGGGCATGCCCGAGCTGATCCAGGACCCCGAGGCCATGGAGGCACCCATGGGCCTGGATGGAGAGGCGTTGGACGAGCTGGCCGAAGCCCGCGACCGCGAGGCCCTGGAGGCACTTCAGGAAGCCTTGGAGGAGGCCCTGGGCCAGAGCCAGGCCCTGGAGCCCTACAAGGACCAGTTGCTGCTGGATATCACTCCCGAGGGACTGCGCATCCAGATCATCGACCGCGAGAATCGCCCGATGTTCGACACCGCCAGCTCCACTCCTCTTCCGCACGCCGACGCGATCCTGCGCGAGCTCGCAAGCCTGATCAACCAGGTGCCGAATCGCATCTCGATCACCGGCCACACCGATGCCCGCCCCTTGCTGCGTCCGGACTATTCCAACTGGGAGCTTTCGACCGACCGCGCCAATGCCGCACGCCGTGCGCTGATTGCGGGCGGGGCCGAATCGGGACAGGTCGCGCGGGTCGTGGGCCTGGCCGACAGCGTACCGTTCACCCGCGACGACCCGGAGGCGGCCATCAACCGACGCATCTCCATCATCGTGCTCAACCAGGAGGCCGAAGAAGCGATGCGCAAGAGCCTTGAGGGCGAGACCTACGCACCAGAATCCACCCCCTCCCCTGAGAGCGAGAACGGCCCGGGCACACCGATCGATCCCCAAGCGCCCATCGACGAAACTAGCCCAAGCGACACCTGAGCGCTACGGCTCCCTCTCGCGCGCGCCCCAAGGTGCGCTCGCAGCAACAGCGCCGACCGCGTACCGAGCTCAAGCCAGGCCGTATGCGCCGCGGCAGCCCCTCTTTCCTGTGCACCAAAAGACAAAGGGTCGCTTCTCGGGAACGGGTGGGGGAGCGCCTTGGGCTGTACGACAGGCAAAGAAAAAGGCGCCCGAAGGCGCCTTTCTCAGATATGGCGGAGCGGACGGGACTCGAACCCGCGACCCCCGGCGTGACAGGCCGGTATTCTAACCAACTGAACTACCGCTCCAAATTTTCTTCATGCAGCCAGTCAGGCTGCATGGTGGGTGCTGACGGGTTCGAACCGCCGACATTCGCCTTGTAAGGGCGACGCTCTACCAACTGAGCTAAGCACCCGATAAAGCGCACTAGTTTACGCGATCCTTGAGCGCTTTACCAGCCTTGAAAGAAGGCGTTTTGGAGGCAGCGATCTGGATGGACTGGCCAGTACGCGGGTTACGGCCGGTGCGGGCTTCGCGCTCGCGGACGAGGAAGGTGCCAAAGCCCACCAGGGAGACCTGGTCGCCCTTGGCCAGAGTATCGCCCACCACGGTCACCATGGCGTCCAGCATGCGGCCGGCCTGGGCCTTCGGGACATCGGCTTCTGCGGCGATCGCGTCGATCAGTTCGGATTTATTCATGAAGCGCTTCCTTATCTCAGTGGTGACTCAGGCTTACGGCCCGATGAAGGCCAAGCTTACACCAGCGCGGGGAGGGTTCTCCATCCTGTCGCGGGCTTGCCCAGCCGGGAATCAAATAATGCGATTGGGGTTATATCAAGGGGCTCGAAAAAGTGTCAAACAAGCGTTACACAACCCCTGCGGTTCACTGTACGCCACGGCGCAAAAAAACCGCGGCCGAAGCCGCGGTTTTGATTGCAAATCCGTTGCTTAGTGGTGCCGGACCCGGCGTCGGCCCGATTCCTTGGCCGGCTTCACGGCCTCCTCGACCTTGGCCGGTGTCTCGCCGCCCTTGGCCTCCGGCAGGTGCGTGAGCGCCACCTCGAACACCTCGTCGATCCAGCGTACCGGGCGGATATCGAGCTTGTTCTTGATGTTCTTCGGGATGTCCACCAGGTCCTTTTCGTTCTCCTCGGGGATCAGCACCGTGCGGATCCCGCCACGATGGGCCGCCAGCAGCTTCTCCTTGAGCCCGCCAATCGGCAGCACCTGACCCCGCAGGGTGATCTCGCCGGTCATCGCCACGTCGGCACGTACCGGGATGCCGGTCAGCGCCGAGACGATGGCCGTGCACATCGCGATACCGGCCGAGGGGCCGTCCTTGGGCGTGGCGCCCTCGGGGACATGGATGTGCAGGTCTTTCTTCTCGTGGAAGTTCTCCTCGACCCCCAGGGACTCGGCACGCGAGCGCACGACGGTCAGGGCCGCATGGATCGACTCCTGCATCACGTCGCCGAGCTTGCCGGTCTGCTGGGTCTTGCCCTTGCCCGGGACGACCGTCGCCTCGATGGTCAACAGTTCGCCACCGACCTCGGTCCACGCCAGGCCAGTCACCTGGCCGATCTGATCGTTCTCCTCGGCCAGGCCGAAGCGGAAGCGCCGCACACCCAGGTACTTGTCCAGGGTCTTCGGGGTGACCGACGTGGTGCGGTCACGCTCCTTGCCCTTGGCCAGGAGACGCTGCTTGACCACCTTGCGGCAGATCTTGGCGATCTCGCGCTCCAGGGCGCGCACACCCGCCTCGCGGGTGTAGTAGCGCACGACGTCGCGCACCGCGGCATCGGAGATATTGATCTCGTCCGGCTTCAGGCCGTTGGTCTTGATCTGCTTCGGTACCAGGTAGGTATGGGCGATGTTGACCTTCTCGTCCTCGGTGTAGCCGGACAGGCGGATGACCTCCATACGATCCAGCAGCGGACCGGGGATGTTCATCGAATTGGCCGTGGCCACGAACATCACGTCGGAGAGGTCGTAATCGACCTCCAGGTAGTGGTCGCTGAAGGTATGGTTCTGCTCCGGGTCCAGGACCTCGAGCATCGCCGAGGCCGGATCGCCGCGGAAATCCATCGCCATCTTGTCGATCTCGTCGAGCAAAAACAGCGGGTTGCGCACCCCGACCTTGGACAGGTTCTGGACAATCTTGCCCGGGAGCGAGCCGATATAGGTCCGGCGGTGACCGCGGATCTCGGCTTCGTCACGGACACCGCCAAGGGCCATGCGCGAGAACTTGCGGTTGGTTGCGCGCGCGATGGACTGACCCAGCGAGGTTTTGCCGACCCCCGGGGGACCGACCAGGCAGAGGATCGGGCCCTTCAGCTTGCGCACACGCGACTGCACGGCGAGGTATTCAAGGATGCGCTCCTTGACCTCTTCCAGGCCGTAGTGGTCCTCGTTGAGGATCTTCTCGGCACGGGCCAAGTCCTTGCTGACCCGGGTCTTCTTCTTCCACGGGACATTGACCAGCCAGTCGATGTAGCTGCGCACGACGGTGGCCTCGGCCGACATCGGCGACATCATCTTCAGCTTGTTCAGCTCGGCGGTGGCCTTCTTCTTGGCCTCCGCCGGCATGCCGGCCTGCTCGATCTTCTCGGCCAGGTCTTCCTGCTCGTTTGGCGCATCCTCGAGATCGCCCAGCTCCTTCTGAATGGCCTTCATCTGCTCATTCAGGTAGTACTCGCGCTGGGACTTCTCCATCTGCTGCTTCACGCGGCCGCGGATCTTCTTCTCGATCTGCAGCACGTCCATCTCGCCCTCGATCTTGGCGACCAGGTGCTCGAGACGCGCACGCACGTTGGCGATCTCGAGGACCTGCTGCTTCTCCTCGAGCTTCAGCGACATGTGCGCGGCAATGGTGTCAGCCAGACGCGAGGTATCGTCGATCCCGGCCAGCGAGGTCAGGATCTCCGGCGGGACCTTCTTGTTCAGCTTGATGTACTGCTCGAACTGATTGAGCGCGGAGCGGCCGAGGACCTCGAGTTCCTTCTCCTCGGTGTCGTACTCCTCCTCGATCATGCGGATATCGGCGGTGAAGTAGTCCTCTTCCTTCTCGGCATTGCCGGTCGTGGAGACGTCCATCACGCGCGCGCGCTGGGCGCCCTCGACCAGCACCTTGATCGTGCCATCGGGCAGGCGCAGCAATTGCAGGATGTTGCCGAGGGTACCGATCTCGTGCAGATCGCCGGCCTCGGGCTCGTCCACCTCGGCGCTCTTCTGCGCCACCAGCAGGACCTGCTTGTTCTGGGCCATGGCGGAATCCAGCGCGCGGATCGACTTCTCGCGACCCACAAACAGCGGGATGACCATGTGCGGATACACCACGACATCGCGCAGCGGCAGGACCGCGACGCGCTTCACGGGGGAATCCACCTCGTTCTGGGAGGAGTGTTGGTCGGTCATGTGGCCCCCTCAGGGCTTGACGAATGTACGGGAGAGATGGGGGCGCCCTGACCGTTTTTCAAGCCGGGGCCAGCCCCATGCCCGCCCCCTGTGCATGACCGCGAAGTTTCAGGAATCCGCAGCGGCCTGCTTGGAGAACGATGCGTTCTCGTAGATGAGGTAGGGCTCGGCGTCTCCGCGGATCACGGCTTCGTCGATCACCACCTTGCTGACGCCCTCCATCGAGGGCAGCTCGTACATGGTGTCGAGCAGGATGTTCTCCATGATGGTGCGCAGGCCCCGGGCGCCGGTCTTGCGCTCCATCGCCTTGTGGGCGATCGCGGCCAGGGCATCGTCCCGGAACTCGAGCTCCACGCCTTCCATATCGAACAGACGGGCGTATTGCTTGACCAGCGCGTTCTTCGGCTGGGTCAGGATGGTGATCAGCGCGTCCTCGTCCAGCTCGTCCAGCGTCGCCTGCACCGGCAGACGACCGACGAACTCGGGGATCAGGCCATAGCGCACCAGGTCGTCGGCCTCCAGCTGTTTCAGCCACTGGCCGCCGCTCTTGCTCTCGTCCTTGGAGCTGACCTCGGCAGAGAAACCGATACCACCCTTCTCCGCGCGCTGCTGGATGATTTTCTCCAGGCCGGAGAAGGCACCGCCGCAGATGAACAGGATGTTGCGGGTATCGACCTGCAGGAACTCCTGCTGTGGATGCTTGCGCCCGCCCTGCGGCGGCACGGAGGCCGTGGTGCCCTCGATCAGCTTCAGCAGGGCCTGCTGCACACCCTCGCCCGAGACATCGCGGGTGATCGAGGGATTGTCCGATTTGCGCGAGACCTTGTCGATCTCGTCGATGTAGACGATGCCGTTTTCGGCCTTCTCCACATCGTAGTCGCACTTCTGCAGCAGCTTCTGGATGATGTTCTCGACGTCCTCGCCCACGTAACCGGCCTCGGTCAGCGTGGTCGCGTCGGCGATGGTGAACGGGACGTTGAGCACCCGCGCCAGCGTCTCGGCCAGCAGCGTCTTGCCGGAACCGGTCGGGCCGATCAGCATGATGTTGGACTTGGACAACTCGACGTCGTCCTTGCCGGCTCGGGCCTCGAGGCGCTTGTAGTGGTTGTACACCGCGACCGAGAGGATCTTCTTCGCGGAGTTCTGCCCGATCACGTAGTCGTCGAGGATCTCGCGGATCTCGCGCGGCTTGGGCAGCGAATCGCGCTCGGTATGCCCCGCCTCCTGCATCTCCTCGCGAATGATGTCGTTGCAAAGCTCGACACACTCGTCGCAGATAAACACGGAGGGACCCGCGATCAGCTTGCGCACTTCGTGCTGACTCTTCCCGCAGAAAGAGCAGTACAGAAGCTTGCCGTCGGCGGAGGGGGTCTTGTCGTCGCTCATCCGTATGCCTCGGTTGCGCTATCAGGGTTTCTCAGAACATGCCCCGTTTGCAGCCACGTTGCAAACGGACCGGGCGCGAGTCCGGTATATCCCGCTCGCACCCAGCCTGGCTTCGATCAGGACTTGTCCTTCTTGCCGGCTTCCTTGTCGCCGGTGTCCGGCGCGCCGCGGCTGGAGAGGACGTTGTCCACCAGGCCGTAGTCCTTAGCCTCCACTGCGGTCATGAAACGGTCACGATCCGTGTCCTGCTCCACCTGCTCCACGGTCTGCCCGGTGTGGTGAGCGAGTACGCGGTTGAGCTCCTCGCGGATCTTCAGTATCTCGCGGGCGTGGATGTCGATATCCGATGCCTGCCCCTGGAACCCGCCCAGCGGCTGGTGGATCATGACCCGCGAGTGCGGCAGGGAGTAACGCTTGCCCGGGGCACCACCGGCCAACAGCACCGCGCCCATGCTCGCGGCCTGGCCGACACACAGGGTGCTCACCTGGGGCTTGATGAACTGCATGGTGTCGTAGATCGCCATGCCCGCGGTCACGGCCCCGCCCGGGGAGTTGATGTACAGGCTGATCTCCTTGTCCGGGTTTTCCGATTCGAGGAACAGCAGCTGGGCCACGATCACGTTGGCCATGTAGTCCTCGACCGGACCCACACAGAAGATGACCCGGTCCTTCAGCAACCGGGAGTAGATGTCATAGGCGCGCTCGCCGCGGGCGGTCTGCTCGACCACCATCGGGACCAGATTCAGCCCCTGGGCATGCTGCGCCCCCTGACCGGCCATGTCGTGGCTCATTCAGTCGACTCCTTATTCGGATTCATGACGTCCTGGAAGCTGGTCTTTTTCTCGGTGACCTTGGCCTGATCGACGATCCAGTCGACCACCTGGTCCTCGAGCACCAGCGACTCCAGGTTGCTCTTCGCCTGCGGGTTGGAGCGGTAGTACTGCTTGACCTCTTCCGGGTCCTCGTAGGTGGCCGCCATGTCTTCCAGGTCACGCTCGACCCGCTCCGCGTCCACCTCGAACCCCTTCTGGTCGATGATGGCGCGCAGGGACAGACCCAGGCGCACGCGGCGCTTGGCCTCCTCCTCGAACAGACTGTCGGGGAGCGGCTGGGTCTGCTGGGCACCGCCGAAGCGCTTCTCGGCCTCCTCGCGCAGGCGATTGATCTCGGACTTCACCAGGGCATCCGGCAGGTCGAACCCATGGCGCTCGATAATCAGCTCCATGACCTGATTCTTGACCTTGCCCTTCAGCGCCTGGTTCAACTCGCGCTCCATATTGGACCGCACGTCGGCGCAAAGTTTCTCGACCGAGCCGTCTTCGATGCCGAATTTCTTCGCGAACTCTTCGTCCACCTCAGGCAGCTTGGGCCCCTCGACCTTCTTGATGGTCAGGGCGAACTGCGCGGTCTTGCCCTTCAGGTTCTCGGCCGGGTAGTCATCGGGGAAGGTGACGTCGATGGTCGGCTCTTCGCCGGTCTTCACGCCCTTGAGCTGCTTCTCGAAGTCTTCGATCAGACGGCCGGCACCCACTTCCACCTGGAAGTCTTCGGCCTTACCACCCTCGAACTCCTCGCCATCGATGCTGCCGACGAAGTCCAGCGTGATGCGATCGCCCTTCTTCGCCTTGCGCTTGACCTCCGCCCATTCCTTGTTCTGCTCGCGCAGGGAGTCGATCACGCGATCGATGTCCTCGTCGCCAATCTCGGCCACCGGGCGTTCGATCTCGGCATCGGAGAAATCGGCCACCTCGACCTCGGGAAAGACCTGAAAGCTCGCAACGAACTCGATCGGCTGCCCGCTTTCCACACTCTGCGGCTCGATACTCGGGTTCCCCGCAGGCTCCAGCCCTTCCTGCTGCACGGCCTCGCGGTAACTCTCCTGCAGGACTTCGCTCAGCACCTCCTGATAGACCCCGGCGCCGTAACGCTGGCGCACGACCTTCAGCGGGACCTTGCCCGGGCGAAAGCCGTCGAGCCGGACGCGCTTGGCCAGCGATTTCAGACGGTTGTCGACTTCGGTCTCGACGCGCTCGGGGGGGACCTGGATGGTCATCTTGCGTTCCAGGTTGCCGGTGGCTTCAACGGAAACTTGCATGAAGGGCCTCGCAATAGTTCAAAAATCGGTCATCCCTGCCGACCGCAGCACTCGCCGGCTGCCTGCCTGGGCGTTCACGGGACATTGGTGCGAAAGGAGAGACTCGAACTCTCACGGGTTTTACCCCACTGGGACCTAAACCCAGCGCGTCTACCAGTTCCGCCACTTTCGCGTGTGCATTCAATGGTTCGATAAAGGCGCGCATTCTAGCCTGTTCGCGCCCCATAAACACAAAAAGCCCGCGTAGGCGGGCCCTTGTGCCGGCCGCGCTCGCACGCGCCCGGGAATAATGGTGGGTCGTGTAGGATTCGAACCTACGACCAATTGGTTAAAAGCCAACTGCTCTACCAACTGAGCTAACGACCCATGTCTGAGGCCCGCATGGCACCCCCGCAGGGGTCCGCCGGCCTTGTCATTACGCGGCAGCACCTGAATCACCGCGCCGCGTAGTTTACGGCCCGCCGGGGAAAACGCAAGGCTCCCCCGGCGGCCGGCGATCAGATGGCCTCGAGCTTGCGCATGCCACCCGGCAGCAGCTTCATGTCCACCAGCGAGGTGACCAGGGCCTTGCCGAAGGTCGCCTCGTCTTCATAGACCATCTTGTAGTACTGGATCTTCATGGTCAGCGCGGACCCGAACACGATGAACGCAAAGGTAAAGAAGCCACCCAGCGCCAGCGTGGAAATCCCGGTGACCGCCTGACCGATGGTGCAACCCAGCGCCAGGATGCCGCCGACACCCATCAGGATGCCGCCGATGAAGTGGTTCACGAAGTCACGGAAGGACGAGAACCACTCGATTCGGAAGCTGCGCGACACCAGAGCCCAGAAGAACGAACCCAGGATCACGCCGGCCAGCGCCAGCACACCGAAGTACAGCATGGTGCGGTCAAAGCCGCTGGACACGTAGCCCACGCTCTGGCCCATCGGGTTGATAAAGGTAAACGACTGGTTGGCCCAGGGACCGGACAGCGCCGGACGCTCGCCATCGTCGTCATCGGCGACGAAATCCCATTCCTGTATGTATTCCTGGGCGCTGTACACGCCGCCCATGCCGTCGTCGATCTGGATGTTGCTGGTCAGCCACCAGGCCCCGATCACCACCAGGCCGATCACCAGACCGCCCAGGATGTTGTCGAAACTCTTGCGGAAATCCGCGGCCTTGAAGATCAGGGCCAGCAGCAGCACACCGATCACCAGACCCATCACCAGGCGGGCGCCCAGGGCGTTCTCGCCAGCGATAATGGAGCCAAGATCCTGGCCGCCTTCCATCTGGATGGACACCGCGTCCATCCAGCCAAACAGCAGCTGGAACAGCGTCTGGCCGGTGCCGAAGACAGTGGCGCGGCTGGTCAGCCAGAAGGCGATCACACCGATGATGATCATCACCATCACCGACTTGATGTTGCCGCCACCCACACGCACCAGCGTCTTGTTACCGCAGCCGGACGCATAGGTCATGCCGATGCCGAACAGGAAGCCACCCAGGACGTGCCCGAGCCAGTTGAAGTTTTCGCCGCGGTAGGGAGGGAAGGAACCCTCGGCGCTCAGCACCCCGAAGAATTCGAGCGCCGCCACACCCAGCATCGCCACGGCAATCGCCAGCAGCCAGGAGCGCATGCGCCCGGTATCACCCATGTTCACCCAGTCGGAGACGGCTCCCATGGTGCAGAAGTTGGTCTTGTTCGCGACCGCACCCATGATGAAGGCGAGGACGAACGTGCCGCCCAGGAACATCATTGCGGCGGTTGAAAAGCTGGAGAATTCCATCAACGTATCCTCTCACTGATCGGTTGTCGGGCACGCCTGCACCCATGGGGTGCGCAGCATACATCGGACGCAAGACGAGATCGACCCCCAATTCATTCCGGACCCGGGGCTGTCTGACGAGGGCGAACCGTCCGCCGTCAGGCCGTCCGGTAGAGAGTCGGGTCGGGGACACCAGCGGCCGCAAAACCCTCGCGACGGATACGGCAGCTGTCGCATCGCCCGCAGGCCCGGCCCTCGGGGTCGGCCTGATAGCAGCTCACCGTCTGGGCGTAATCGACCCCCAGGCGCGCGCCGGCACGGATGATCTCGGCCTTGCTCATGTGCATCAAGGGTGCACGCACCTCCCAGCGTACGCCCTCCACCCCGGCACGGGTAGCGACCTGCGCAAGGTCGCGGAAGGCGTCGATAAAGGCCGGGCGACAATCCGGGTACCCGGAGTAGTCGACCGCATTCGCACCGACATAGAGCAGCCGGGCATCAAGCGTTTCGGCCAGCCCCAGCGCCAGAGACAGGAACACCGTATTACGGGCGGGCACATAGGTCACCGGGATGCCTTCGCTCGACTCGGTGGGGACCGCGATCGCGTCATCGGTGAGCGCGGAGCCGCCGATCGCGGTCAGGTCGACCCGGACCACTCGGTGGTCCTGCACGCCCTGGGCGGCAGCCACGCGGCGCGCCGCGTCGAGCTCGGTACGGTGTCGCTGGCCATAGTCGATCGACAGGGCATGACAGTCGAGCCCGTCGGCCAGCGCCATTGCCAGGCAGGTTGCAGAATCCAGCCCGCCCGAGAGCAACACCACCGCCTTTTCCGGTTGCGACATCGACTAACGACCTGGTTGATCGCCCCACAGGAGCTTGTGGAGCTGAAGCTGAAACCGCACGGGCAGCCGTTCGGCCACGATCCAGTCGGCCAGCTCGCGCGGGGCGAGCTCGCCGAATACCGGCGAGAACAGGACCTCGACCTCGGGCGCAAGATCCAGGCGCCCGAGTTCCGCGCGGGCCCAATCGAAATCCGCTCGGTTCGCGAGTACGAACTTCAGCTGATCGCCGGCAGCAAGGTGAGGGATATTGGCCTCCAGGTTGCGGTCCTGCTCGTCGGAGCCCGGCGCCTTCCAGTCCATCACGACCGTGACGCGCGAATCGAGCCCGCCGATGTCGAGGGCGCCGCTGGTTTCCAACGACACCCGATAGCCTGCATCACACAGCCGCGCCAGCAGGTCGCGACAACCGGGCTGGGCCAGTGGCTCCCCACCCGTGACACAGACATGACGGACGCCCGTCTGACCGACCCACGCGAGGATCGAGTCCAGCGCGCGTGCCTCGCCACCCTCGAAGGCGTAAGCACTGTCGCACCAGCGGCAACGCAGCGGGCACCCGGTCAGCCGCACAAATGCGGTGGGCCAGCCGGAATCCGCCGCCTCGCCCTGCAGCGAAACGAACATCTCGGTGATACGGACCTGGGTCGGGCCATGCGAATCGCCCGTGGTCGGTGCGCGCCGGGCACGCACGGGGATCTCGGTCATTGCCCGTCGAGCCGCCGCAACCGCTCGCGTGCCAGGCGGTCCAGCGTCGTGCCGCCGTAATCGGCGCGCACCGCCTCCAGCGCCTCGCGGGCCTCGTCCTCGTTGCCCAGCTCGTAATGCGCATAGCCGATCTTGAGCAGGGCATCCCCGGACTTGTCGCTCTCCGGGTACTGCTCGCGCAAATGCTCGAAATCCTCTAGGGCCGCCTCGAAGTCGCCACTGGCATACTTGGCCTCGGCCAGCCAGTACCAGGCATTGGCGGAATAGTCGCTGTCGGGATAGCTCTCGATGAAGCGTTCAAGGCCGCTCATCGCGGCGTTGTAGTCACCCGCCATCAACTGCTCGAAGGCCTCCTGGTAGGCCGCCTGCTCGTCCGCCTCGGGAAGGTCGAACTCAATGACCTCGTCCGCCGGGGCAGCGGTATCCGCGGGCGCGGCCGCGCCGGTCTCGAACGTGGCCACACGCTCGTCCAGGTTACGGAACTGATCGCGCTGACGGGCGTTCAGACGCTCCAGCTCGTGGCGCAGCGTCTCCACTTCGCCCCGCAGCTCGCGCATCTCCCGGTTCATGGTTTCCGCACCCCGCAGGAGTTCCTGCATGGCGCTGGAGTCCAGCGTCCGCTCGATGCGGTCCAGCCTCCGCGAGAGGTCGCGGATCTGCGACTGGGTCGCGAACACGTCGTCCTGGGCGACGGCTTCGCTGGCAAGCGGGCCCCACGACCCCATCGCCAGGACCAACACCCCGGCGGCGACCGCCACACCCACCCGTGGAAAGAGAAATGCCCCCGGGGGGGCATTTCGGTTACTGCTACCTGTCAAACGCCGCATGGCGCCTCCCGTCGTCTAGCGCCGGGATTCGTAGACCAATTCGACCCGGCGATTCTTGGCCCAGGCCTCCTCGTTCTGCTCAAAGGCGACCGGCATTTCTTCACCATAACTGATGACCTCGATCTGGTCATCCGAGGCCCCGTTCAGGGTCAGGATACGGCGCACCGACTGTGCGCGGCGCTCGCCCAGCCCCAGGTTGTACTCGCGAGTACCTCGCTCGTCGGTATGGCCCTCCAGCCGCAGGCGGGCCCCGGAGTTCTGCGACAGATAGGCCGCATGCGCCTCGAGCATATCCATGTACTGCGACTGCACCTCGTCACGGTCGAACTCGAAATAGACCAGGCGCTCGGCCAGCGGGCTGTCCGGATCATCCAGCGCATCGGCATCGAACTGCCGATCGCGGCCCAGCGCGCGGGCCTCGGCCTCGCGGGCCTCGGCTTCGGCGCGTTCGCGCTCCGCTTGCTCGGCCGCAGCCCGCTCGGCCTCGCGTTCGGCATCCTCGGCATCACGCGTCGGCGTCGCACACGCCGACAGCGCCCCAATCACCATGGCCACAAAAAACCAGCGAAAGATCGTGCTCATCACGTCATTATCCTCGAAAAGCGGTTGTTATTAGGAAGATCAATTCAAGGGTGACCAGGCCGGCTCACGGACCTCGCCCTCCCTGGCAGCGAGACGCTGATGGACCTGCCCATCCTGGCTCACCGAGCCCAGCACGCCACGCCCGCCATCTGTCATCGCATAGATAATCATGCTGCCATTCGGGGCAAAGCTTGGCGATTCCGCATCCCGCCCATCCGTGAGGCGGGTCACACGGCGGTCGTTCAAATCGAGACGGGCCAGTTGAAATCCGCCATCACCACCGTGCACGTAGACCAGATAACGCCCATCCGGGGACACCGTCGCCGCGGCCGCATAGCCGCTCTCGAATGTCAGACGCCGGGGGCTGCCCCCCTCTCGCGGCAGCGCATAGATCTGCGGCGCACCTGCGCGGTCGGACGTAAAGTAGAGGGTTTCGCCATCGGGCGACCAGACCGGCTCGGTCTCGATCGAGCTGGTCTGGGTCATCTGGCGCATCTCGCCCGTCTCCAGCTCCATCAGGTAGATATTCGGCGCCCCATCGCGTGACAGGCTCAGCGCGAGATAGCGGCCATCGGGCGACCAGGCGGGCGCGCTGTTGATACCCGTGAAGCTGGCCACCCGTTCCCGACTGCCGGTCTCGACATTCTGGCGATAGACCTCGGAACGGCGGTTCTCGAACGAGACGTACACCAGTTCGCGTCCATCCGGCGACCAGTCCGGCGACATGATCGGCTTCGCGGAACGAAACAGGGTGCGCGGATTGGCCCCGTCGGAATCGGCGACCTCAAGGGCAAAGCGGCGCTCGTCGCCGTTACGCTCCACGCTCACGAACGCGATGCGCGCACTGAATGCCCCCGGGTCACCCGTGATCTGTTCGTAGATGATGTCCGAGATACGATGCGCCCCGCGCCGGAGCATGTCGCCGGGCACCGGAATGCGCCAGCCGCCCAGGCGTTCCTCGGACAGCACATCGAATACGTGAAACTCCACGAGGACGTCATCGCCATCGCGGCGCTGATTGCCCACGACCAGGTACTCGACCCCGGTGTCGGCCCAGGGCTCGGCAAGAAAGTCGGCCGGTCCGGACGGGGCCGAAGGCAGATCATCCTGTTCGACATTGAACAGCCCGCTGCGGGCCAGGTTGGCCGCGACGATCTGGGAGATGTCCTCGTCGAGCTCACCCTCCCCCTCGTAGGTAAACGGCGCAACGGCCACCGGTATCGCCCCGGTGACCCCCTCGGTGACCGTGACTTCCAGTACGGCCTGTGCCTGCGCTGCCCACATCAGCAGCATGGCCGGCAGCATCCAGTGAATCAGTCGTCGCATGAGCTCCTCGTCAAGCGGGCGTGGCCCGCGAATCAGTCCGGTTCAAATCGGATCCGCACCCCGCCCCGCACCGCGCTCGCATCCGGCGGGCGTGGCAGCGAACTCAGACGGTCCATGGTCTGGCGCACGGAGTCGCAGAACCGGCTGTCGCCGGAACAGCTTTCGATATCGAAGTCGATGATACGCCCGGTCTCGTTTACGCGCACGAGAACAATGGCACGGTCCGAGGAGTCAATATCCGACGGCTGACGCCAGCGCCGCTGGACCACCGACTGCACCTGGGCACGCCACTCATCCACTTCGCGATCCATCTGCGCCTGGCGCTCGGCGGCCTCGCGCCGTTCGCGCGCCTCCGCCAGGCGCTCCTGCTCGCGCTCCATTGCCTCGCGGCGGCGCTGCTCCTCCAGTTCGCGCTCCTGCTCGGCCCGGCGCTCGGCCTCTTCCTGCTCGCGGCGCTCCTGCTCTTCGCGGGCCTGGCGTTCGGCCTCTTCACGCTCGCGCCGCTCCGCCTCTTCGCGCTCGCGAGCCTCCTCGGCCTCCTGTCGTTCACGCTCCGCCGCCTCGCGTTCGGCACGGATCCGTTCACGCTCGGCCTCGGCCTCTTCCTGTGCGCGCTGACGCTCCTCTTCGGCCTCTCGGCGTGCCTGCTCGGCTTCCTCGATCGCCTGCTGCCGCGCCCGTTCTTCCTCTTCCTGGCGGCGTTGCTCTTCGGCCTGTCGGCGCTCTTCCTCGCGGCGGGCCTCTTCTTCGGCGCGCCGTTGCTCCTCTTCCTCGCGCAGCTGCTCGGCGACTTCTTCCTGGCGAGCGACCTCGCGTTGGTGCTCGACCTGATCGAACGCCTCGGCATCCACGGCCACCGCGTCGATCACCTCAATATCCTCCTGCACCGAGATCTCCACCGCGGCCTGCGATGAGGTGGGGGATATCAGGCTGATATTGAACATCAACGCCGCAAACAGCGCCCCGTGCAACAGGAGCACGAGGAGGAAGCTGACAGGGTGGCGGCGGACAAGCTCGAACACGGCAGCGTGCGTCAGTCGCCGGTTTCGCGCGGCGGCTCGGTGATTAGCCCGACACGCCCGCCGCCCGCGCGCTGCAGGGCGATCATAGCGTCGATCACACGCCCGTAGTCCACATTACGGTCGCCACGCACGAAGGTCTGGGTGCCCGGATGCTCCGCCAGGAACTCGCGCACGATCTCGGTCATCTCCTGAGGCGCCAGCGGCTCATCGATGATTGGCCCCTGGTTCAGGCTCATGGCCCCACTGGCGTCCACGGTCACCACCAGCGGCTCGGCCGCCTGTTCGTCCCGGTCCAGGGCCTCGGCGTCCGCCTCCGGCAGGTCGACTTCCACACCCTGCTGCAGCATGGGCGCGGTGATCATGAAGATGATCAAAAGCACCAGCATCACGTCGATAAACGGCACGACGTTGATCTGGGACATGGGCCGCCGCAGGCGGCGACTGTTGCGGCGCTGCTCGGACATGGGTCAGGCCGTGGCCTCGGAGGCCGTATCCGTGGACTTGGCGTGAACCTGCCGGTTGAGCAGAGCCACGAACTCGTCATTGAAGTTCTCCAGGCGCACGGCCACGCGGTCGACATCCCCCGCAAAGCGGTTGTAGGCGATCACGGCCGGGATCGCGGCAAACAGACCCAGCGCGGTCGCGATCAGGGCCTCGGCGATCCCGGGAGCGACCATCGCCAGGGTCGCCTGCTGCACCCCAGACAGCCCCAGGAAGGCATGCATGATGCCCCAGACCGTGCCGAACAGGCCGATATACGGGCTGGTTGACCCCACCGTGGCGAGGAACTGCAGATAACGCTCCATCTCGTCAATCTCGCGCGCGATCGCCACACGCATGGCACGCTGGGCGGGCTCACCGGCCGGGATGCCATGCTGGCGCGCACGCAGAAATTCCTTGAACCCAGAGGAGAAGACGTGCTCCATGCCCGTCATTTCCTGCTTGCGCCGCACCCCTTCGTAGAGATGGGACAGGTCGGCCCCCGACCAGAAGCGCTCCTCGAAATCGTCGCAGGCGCGGTGCGCCGCATTCAGGGACCTGGCCTTGACGACGATCGCCAACCAGGAGAGTACGGAGGCGAGCACCAGAATCACCATCACCAGCTGGACCACCAGGGTCGCCTCCATCACCAGCTGGTACATTGAAAAGTCGACTGCCACTTGTCCGTCTCCCGTTACAGCGTTACTTGGTTCCGGCTACGCGGTCAGCCGGCCCATGATCATGATGTCGGCGCAGGGCCTCCAGTACCGGACCGGGGATCGCGGCGGGCGCCTGGCGCGCCACCTCGACGCAGGCAATCCCCACCTCGCCGCTGGCCAGGGTCTCGCCGTCGCGCTCCACACCCTGATGGAACTCCAGGCTCGCCCGGCGCAACGAGTGCAGCCGGCAGGTCACCGTCAGGGCATCGTTGAAGCGCGCCGGGCGCCGCATATCCAGACAGCAGCGGCGCACCGCAAAAACGATCCCGTATTCCTCGCGCAATGCATCCTGCTCGAACCCCAGCGCGCGCAACCACTCGGTGCGCGCGCGCTCCATGAACTTGAGGTAGTTCGCGTGGTAGACCACGCCGCCGGCGTCAGTGTCTTCGTAATAGACTCGCACCGGCCAGTCGAACGGGGCGTCGCCTTCCGTCACGGACGGCCTCCGCCCTGGCTGTCGACCGGCGCCAGCAGGTCGGGTTCCACCGACCCGGTCAGGCCGAACATCGCCAGCGTCCGCCGCGTGGCCTGACGCCCGCGCGGGGTTCGCTGCAGGTACCCCTGCTGGATCAGAAACGGCTCGACCACATCCTCCAGGGTACCGCGATCCTCGTTCAGCGCCGTCGCCAGGCTTTCCACGCCGACCGGCCCGCCGTCGAATTTCTCGACCAGCACCTCCAGCAACCGGCGGTCCTGGGCATCCAGGCCCGAGGCATCGATCGCCAGCAGGTCCAGCGCCTGACCCGCGACCTCGGCGGTAATCACGCCGGAGGCACGGACCTCGGCATAGTCGCGAACCCGCCGCAGCAGGCGATTCGCCAGGCGCGGCGTGCCCCGCCCGCGGCGCGCGATCTCCGCCGCCCCTTCAGGCTCGATCCCGACACCCAGCAATCCGGCGGCGCGCCCGACAATATGGGCGAGGTCTGTGACAGTGTAATGATCGAGTCGCTGAACGATGCCGAACCGGTCACGCAACGGCGCCGAAAGCAGGCCCGCGCGCGTAGTCGCGCCCACTAGTGTGAACGGGGGCAAGTCCACCTTGATCGAGCGCGCCGCCGGTCCCTCGCCAATCACGATGTCGAGCTGACCGTCTTCCAGCGCCGGATACAGGATCTCCTCGACCACGGTCGGCAGGCGGTGGATCTCGTCAACGAACAGGACGTCCTGGGGCTCCAGCGCGGTCAGGATCGCGGCCAGGTCGCCAGCGCGCTCCAGTACCGGGCCCGAGGTCTGGCGCAGCCCCACCCCGAGTTCGTTCGCCACGATATGGGCCAGGGTCGTCTTGCCCAGCCCCGGGGGGCCGGCCACCAGCGTATGGTCCAGGGCCTCCCCGCGCCCGCGCGCCGCCTCGATAAACAGGCCCAGTTGTTCAACCACCCGGGGCTGTCCGGTGTAGTCGTCCAGCCGCTTGGGACGCAGGCTGACCTCCACCCGCGTGTCCTCCGACTGACTCTGCATATCGACCAGGCGTGATTCCATGACCCCGCAGTATGCATCCGTCGCGATGGCGTTTATAGACCCCCGTACAACTTTAAAGGAAGCGTCTCAAAAGCTCCCGATTCAACCCGTATCAAAGCCTGCGGGCAACGGCTCCGGCGGGCTCACAACCTCCCTATCCAGTTCCTCCACGTGCGCCATGCGCGGTCCCTCCCAAAGCCATGCCTCCAGCCGCTCCAGGGCATCCGGGTCGCCGACCGCCAGCACCTCCACGCGGCCGTCCGGCAGGTTGCGCGCATACCCCGTCAGCCCGAGCGCGTGCGCCTGTTCCCGGGTCGAGGCGCGAAAGAACACGCCCTGCACACGCCCCCTGACATGCCAGCGGCGGGCATGGGTATCATGGGCCTTTGCCATCGATGACCTCCGGAGTCGATTCATGTCCGATGCCCCTACGCTGTATCACAACCCGCGCTGCAGCAAGTCGCGCGCGACCCTCGCCCTGCTGCGGGAGCAAGGTGTAGAGCCCGAGATCGTGGAGTATCTGAAGACGCCACCGGATGCCGCGACGTTGAAGGGCGTGATCGAGAAGCTGGGCATCCGCCCCCGCGACCTGCTGCGCACCGGCGAGGCGGAGTACCGCGAGCTGGGCCTGAAAGACGCGGAGATGGATGACGAGGCGCTGATCCAGACCATGGTCCAGCACCCGAAACTGATCGAGCGACCGATCCTGATCGTCGGGGGCGCGGCCCGCATCGGGCGCCCGCCGGAACAGGTGCTGGAGATCGTGTCGTGAGCACGGCACCGGAGATCCTGGTGCTGTACTACAGCCGCTACGGGGCGACCGCCGAGCTGGCCCGCCAGGTCGCAACCGGCGTCGAAAAGGCTGGCGCCACCGCGCGGGTGCGCACCGTACCCCCAGTCTCCACGAATATCGACGAGGACCGCCCGGCAGTACCCGAGGACGGGCCACCCTATGCCGAACTGCGCGATCTCGAGGAATGCGCGGGGCTGGTCATGGGTTCGCCGACCCGCTTCGGCAACATGGCCGCGCCGCTGAAATACTTCCTCGACGGCACCAGCGGGCTGTGGGCCAGCGGCGGGCTGGTGGACCGGCCCTTCGGCGTCTTCACCAGCACGGCCACCCAGCATGGCGGGCAGGAGACCACCCTGCTCAGCATGGCCCTGCCGCTGATCCATCAGGGCATGCTGTGGGTCGGCGTGCCCTATACCGTGCCGGAGCTGAACAGCACCACCAGCGGCGGCACGCCCTACGGCGCCAGCCATGTGGCCGGCACCCAGGGCGAGCAGGCGGTCACCCGCGACGAACAGCGCATCGCAGCAGCCCTTGGGGAACGCGTCGCGCGCATCGCCTTGCGCCTCGAAGCAGCACCTGGCGCCCCGGCATGATCGCGCTGTCCCGTGCCCTGGCTCTGGCCGGCTTTCTTGGACTGCTGCTGCTAATCCTGGTCTGGACCACCTGGATCGCCCCGCCGGAGATCGTCCCGGTCTGGCTGGCGTTGATCGTACTGGTCATGCCGCTGCTGTTTCCGCTGCGCGGGATGCTGCACGGAAGGCGCTACACCCACGCCTGGTCCAGCCTGCTGGCGCTCGCCTACATCACGCTCGGGATCACCATCGGCGCGGCCGCGGAGGACCGGCTCTATGGCCTCCTGATGACCGGAGCCAGCCTCGCCTGGTTCGCGGGCAGCCTGCTGTTCGTGAAACTGGACGCCCGGCGGGCCCGCGCGGCGGCCGAGTAACCTCAAGCAACCCCGGGTTCAGCCCATACGGGCCAGCTGTTCGCGCACGAACGGGATGGTCAGGCGCCGCTGCTGGGCTAGCGCAGCCAGATCCAGGCGGTCCAGCAGCGCCAGCAGCGTGGACAGGTCACGCGAGCAGCGGCGCAGCAGGTAATCCGCCACCGGCTCCGGCAGCTCCAGCCCGCGCAGGGCCGCACGCTGTGCCAGGATCTCCTTGCAGGCCGCATCATCCGGCCGCTGCATGCGGAACACCGGGCCCCAGGCCAGGCGCGAGGCCAGATCCGGCAACTGGACCGGTAGCCCCTCGGGCGGTGCCGCGGCCGCCAGCAGCACGCGGCAGCCGGCATCACGCAGCCGGTTGATCAGCCCGAACAGGGCCTCGTCCCAGTCCCCGCGGCCCACCACGGCCTCCAGATCATCCAGCGCCACCAGACGCGAGCGCTCCAGACCATCGAGCACGGCCATCGGTGGCGCATCACGTACCTCGCCAAGCGGCAGGTAGCTGACCGGTTCCCCGCGCTCGTGTCCCTGGTGACAGGCAGCCTGCAGCAGGTGCGTCTTGCCGGAGCCGGAAGGCCCGTGCAGCAGGATCTGCGGCTCCTGTATCCCGGTCCCGACGCTCAAGGCCCGCACGGCATCCCGCGCCAGGGCATTGCCTGCCACGCAAAAACCGGAAAAACGCGAGGCGTCGCGCAGGCGCAGGTCCAGCGGCATCTGGCGCTCCAGCGGGCTGTTGCCTTCGGGTCTCACGGGGTATCGGCCCCGGCTGCGTTCATGTCCCGATAGCGCGCCATTGCCTGACGCACCGCAACTGCGAGCACTGCCGCCACCGGCAACGCAAGCAGGACCCCGAAGAACCCGAACAGCTGACCGCCGGCGAGCACGGCAAAGATCACCGCCACCGGATGCAGCCCGGTCCGGTCCCCCACCAGCCACGGGGTCAGCACCACCGACTCCAGCACCTGCGCCACCGCGAAGATCACCAGCACCACCAGCAACAGCGTCCAGCCATCGCCCTGGAACAGCACGGCCGCCGTGGCCAGCACGATGCCCACGATCACGCCGACATAGGGGATAAAGCTGACCAGACCCGCGATCAGGCCAATGGCCAGGCCCATCTGCACGCCCGCCACGCTGAGCGTGATCGCGTAGAACAGCCCCAGCGCCAGCATCACCAGCAGCTGGCCGCGCAGGAATGCCCCCAGGGTATGGTCCGATTCCACCGCAAAACGGCTGACCGGGTCGCGCCAGGCGCGCGGCAGCAGGTCATGCAGTCCCGCGACCAGCCGCGGCCAGTCCCGCAGCAGATAGAAGCTGACCACCGGGATCAGCACCAGATTGAGCACGCCCAGGACCAGGGCGCCGGTCGAGCTGCCCAGCCAGTGCAGCAACCCGCCCGCCAGCCCGCCGGCCTCGCGCCAGTGCTCGGCCAGCAGCTCCTGCAGTGCCGCCGGCTCCAGGGCCGGCAGGCGATCGCCCGCCTGCTGCTCGATCCAGGGACGAACCCGCTCGTCGAACCAGGCAATCACCTCGGGCAACAGCAGCATCAGGCGCTCGAACTGGGCCATGGCCAGCGGGATCAGGACCAGCACCAGCCCCGCCAGCCCCAGCATTACCAGCACGAAGATCACCAGCGTGGCCAGGGTGCGCGAACCGCCCGTGCGCACCGCCAGGCGTGTCACCAGGGGGTTAAACAGGTAGCCAATCAGCAGTGCAATCAGAAAGGGCGTGAGGATCGGAGCCAGCAGATAAAGCGCCACACCCAGGACCACCAGCCCAACCAGGGCCGCCAGCGTGGCAGCGGAGAACGGCGCCAGCGGGTTCACTCGCGACGCAGCCAAGCCTTCGCCTCGGAATCGCCGTGCGGGTCTTGCGCCACGCCGTAGCCGCTGGCGCGCAGCAGGTCTACCAGGTCATCCGGGGCCAACCCCGTGCGCACCTCGAGCGTCACCGCGTTACCGCCCAGCGAATCCAGCCTTGCACTCTCGATGGCCTCGATCTGCGCCAGCTCCCGCCGCAACGCCTCGAACGCGGGAAAACCCTCGACCCCGACAAAGCCCAGCTTCACCCACTCGGGCTCGGCGGCGACGCGGGCCAGCGGTGCCACGACCTGGTCAAAGCCATCCTCGACCGCCGCGCGCGCCGCGGCGGCCGGAGATTCACCGCGGCCCTCACTACGGTACTCGCGCCCACCATGCACGGTAATGGCACGCGCCTCGGCGCCGCCCCCAACCGAGCGTACATGCAGCGCCACGATACCCGTCGGCCCGTAGCGCCCGGCCGCTTCCTGCAGCGGCTCGGTCACGCCACCAATCACATCCCCCGCCTGCGCGGCCCGGCGATCCTCCAGATCCCCCAGTGGCAGCACGAAAGGCATCCCGCGATCGCGCCCCAGCGCGTCAATCCCGGCCAGCACATCGGCCTCGTCCTGGGTGGAGCCCAGCAGGTGGCGGCGCCCGTCCGCCTCGTACACCGCCCAGACCAGCAGTTGCGGGCGCGCGCCCAGCACCACGGGCACCTCGGCGGCATTTAGAGCGTTGCGCAGGCGGCCCCGATCGAACTCCAGGCGATATTCGCCGTTATCCACCTCCTGCCGCCGACGCAGGGCCTCAATACGCCCCTCCTCGTCCAGTTCCAGCAACAGGAGCTGCGCCAGTTCGCTCAGCTCCGGCGAACGCTGCCCGGCCACGCGCACCAGCGCCTGTTCCAGGCCCTGCGCCAGCGCGGCCGTTTCGTCCTCCGCATGGACGTTCACCACCACGGCATCATCCGCCAGCAATGGAGAGACCCCCAACAGCAGACACAGGAGTAGGCACGCAGCCAGGGCGCGGGACGGGCGAAAGAGGCGCAGCATAGGGTTGAATGGCGTTTTCGACAGGCGCCCAAAATACCACAGCGCCCCAGGGAAACACTGATGAATGTACACGCTCGCGTTGGCACCCCAGGTTTTCCGAGACAAGGCGCGGTGCGCAGCCGGTAGTGGCTCTACCGGCAAGGGCCGCAACGCAGGATCGGGGAACCTGGGGTGCCAACCCCGAAGGGGCTCGGCCTCTTTTGCGTGGGAACGGCGTTGCGGCTCCCTTGCGCAGAATGCTGCACGGCAGTCACCGCGCCTTGTTCGCACGCAAAAGCGACTCGAGCGCGAGCGTGTACATTCATCAGTGTTTCCCTAACCTGCAGCGCCCGGCTTTTTGCACGCCCCCCGGCGCCTCGCTACCATGCCGGATTCCGCGAGCGCCGCCGGATACCGGATGCGGCCATCAACCACCCAGGGTACCCATGTCCGAAACCCGTTCAGGCCTGACCTACCGCGAGGCAGGTGTCGACATCGAGGCCGGCGCCGAGCTGGTCGAACGCATCAAACCGCATGCCGCCCGCACGCAGCGCCCTGGCGTCATGGCCGGGCTGGGCGGCTTTGGTGCCCTGTTTGAGCTCCCGATGGACCGCTACAAGCAGCCTGTGCTGGTCTCCGGCACCGACGGCGTAGGCACCAAGCTGCGCCTGGCCCAGGAGACGGGGCGCCATGACAGCATCGGCATCGATCTGGTGGCGATGTGCGTGAATGACATCGTGGTGCAGGGAGCCGAGCCGCTGTTCTTCCTCGACTACTACGCCACCGGACACCTGGACGTCGATATCGCCGCGGATGTCGTCACCGGTATCGCCACCGGCTGCGAACAGGCCGGCTGCGCCCTGATCGGGGGCGAAACGGCCGAGATGCCGGGCATGTACCAGGGCGAGGACTACGACGTCGCGGGCTTCGCGGTCGGCATTGCCGAAAAGGAGGCCCTGATCGACGGCACCCGGGTCAGCGCGGGCGATGTCGTGCTCGGGCTGGCCGCCAGCGGCCCGCACTCCAATGGCTATTCTCTAATCCGGCGCGTCCTGGAACACTCCGGCGCGGCCCTGGATGCCCCGCTTCCCGGAGCCGACGGCACCACATTGGGCGACGCCCTGATGGCCCCGACCACGATCTACGTGCGCCCGCTGCTGGATCTGATGCAGCAGTTTCCGGTACACGCGGCGGCCCACATCACCGGTGGCGGCCTGACCGAAAACCTCCCGCGAGTGCTGCCGGAGCAGCTGTGCGCCCGCATTGATCCGCAGGCCTGGCAATGGCCACCCGTGTTCGACTGGCTGCAACAGGCCGGCGACATCGCGCCTGAAGAGATGCTGCGCACGTTCAACTGCGGGATCGGCATGACCGTGATCCTGCCCGAAGACCGTGTCGAGGCCGCCAGCTCGGCACTGGCCCGGGCGGGCATCCCGAGCTGGCCGATCGGCGTGATCGTGAACTGCGAAGACACGGCCCCCGGGGTGGTCTACGCCGCACGATGAGCAGCAACGCCGGCCCCTCCAGCCCGGATTCCCTGCCACGCCTGGTCGTCCTGATCTCGGGGCGCGGCAGCAATCTGGGCGCCATGATCGAGGCCTGCAACACTGGCCACATCCCGGCCCGGATCGTCGGCATCATCAGCAATCGCCCCGATGCAGGGGGGCTTGCCTACGCGGAAGAGCACGCGATCCCCGCACGTGTTCTGAACCACCGCGACTACCCCTCGCGCGAGGCCTTCGATGCAGATCTGGCCGAGGCGATCGAGGCCTTTGACCCCGATCTCGTGATCCTGGCCGGCTTCATGCGCATCCTGACCCCCGGTTTCGTCGATCGCTTCACGGGAAGGCTGTTGAACATTCACCCCTCCCTGTTGCCGAAGTACCGTGGGCTGGACACACATGCCCGCGCGCTGGCCGACGGGGAGGACGAACACGGCGCCAGCGTGCATTTTGTCACCCCCGAACTGGACGGCGGCCCGGTGATCATGCAGGCCCGCGTGCCGGTCCTGCCCGATGACACGCCCGAGAGCCTCGCCACCCGCGTCCAGCGCGCCGAACACCGGCTGTATCCCGAGGTCGTGCGGCGCCTGTGTTCAGGGGAAATTCAGTGGCGCGACCGCATCGTGACCGGGGACAACACCCCGTTGACGGTCCCGCTGCAGCTCGAAACCAATGAGGTAGTACCCGATGTTGAAGCTCCCGAGGAACGGAGCCCTGTGCCGCGCGACGCGGACTAGCCTGCTGACCGCCCTGCTCCTGCTGGGACAGGTCCTGCTGGCGTCCGCTGCCGCCAATGAGCCCCAGGAGGGTCCGCGCCTGCCGCCATTCACGGCCAGCTACGAGGCCCAGGCCATGGGCAACACCCTGAATGCCAGGATCACCCTGAACCACGAAGACGTACAAACACGCATGGCCATGGATGCCCATGTATCCGGCTTCCTGCGGATCCTCGGGCGCTTCGAGCTGAGCCGCGAGGCCCTGATGAACGCCAACGACGTCGGGCTTCAACTGGTCACCTCGCGCAGCCGCGAGGTGACACCCCGCCGCGAACGCAAGGTCGAGACGCGCTTCGACTGGGAAGAAGACCGTGCGATCGGACACGTAGACAACGAGCGATTCGATATCGAGGTTCCCCCGCATACCCTCGACTTCCTCGGCTCGCTGTACTTCATGATGCAGCGCCTGGAAGCGGGCGACCTCGCCAGAGAGGGCGACGGCGAAACGGTACAGACCCTGGAACGCGACCGCCTGCGCGAGTATCGCTTCGAGTACGCCGATACGGAGACGATCGAATCCCCGATGGGGCGTATCGAGACGGTGCGCGTCGTGCGCAAGAGCCAGGACAGTGACATCGAACTCTCTGCCTGGTTCGCCCCCGACCTCAGCCACCTGCCGGTAAGGTTCGATTACGAGGCCGACGGCCGCGTGTTCGAACTGAAGCTGACCCGGCTGGAGTGGCACGACCCGATCATTGACCTGACCGAGTAGACACCATGAGCGAGACCTTTGACCTGGCCATCATCGGAAGTGGCCCCGGGGGCTATCGTGCCGCCGTTCTGGGCGCCCTGCGCGGGCTCAACGTCGTCATCGTCGAAAAGGGCGACTGGGGCGGCTGCTGCCTGAACCGCGGCTGCGTGCCGAAAAAGGACTGGTACCACACCGCACGCACCGTCGCCGCGCAGCGCCACTTCGAGGGCCGCGGCATCAGCGGCAGCCTCACGGCCGACATGGACCGCGCCTGGGACCACCAGAAGGACGTGGTCACCGAGGTCCGCAACTCCTACCTCGGCTACATGAAGCACCTGAAGATCCAGTACCGTCACGGCACTGCCCGCTTCCGCGATGCCGAAACCCTCGAGGTCGCGACGGAGGATGGAACCGAGACCATCCAGGCCCGCCATACCATTATCGCCACCGGCGCCACCGCTACTGTCCCGGCCCCGTTCACGACCGAACCCGGGCGCGTACTGACCACCGACATGCTGTTCGACGACAAGCCGCCGGCAGGCAAGCGCGTCGCGATCATCGGCTCCGGCGTGGTCGCCACCGAGTTCGCCTGGATCTTCCATCACCTCGGCAAGAAGGTGACCTGGCTGTCGCGCTCCAAGCCCCTGTCCACCCAGAAATTCAGCCCTCAGGCGCTGGGTACGCTGAAGGAACAGCTGGCCGCGGACGGCATCGAGCCGGTGCGGGTCAAGGGATATGACCAGGTCGAGACCTCCGATAACGGCGTCACCATCACCGACAGCGAGGGCAACAGCTTCGAGGTCGACTGGGTCCTGCTCGGCACCGGGCGCACCCCGCATACCGAGGGCCTGAACCTCGACGAAATCGGGGTGAAGATCGATGCCCGCGGCTTCGTGAAGCGCCGCCCCACCCTGCAGACCGATGTCGACAACATCTACGCCATCGGCGATGTCGCGAGCGAATGGCAGACCGCGAACCACGCGCTGGCGGACGCCACCATCGCGGTGGAAAACATCCAGAACGGCAATTCCCGCGAGCAGGACGAGCGCTTCGTGCCGATCGCGATCTACTCCGCGGTGGAGATGGCGCGCCTGGGGATGGACGAGGACGACGCCGAGGACGATGAGCTGGAGCCGGCGGTCGGCTTCGCCGCGTTCGAGACCTCCCCGCGCGCGCTGGGCCAGGACGAGCCGGAGGGCTTCGTACGCCTGATCGGCGACATGGACACCGGCGCCCTGCTGGGCGGCGAGGTCATCGGCAGCGACGCCGGCGAACTGATTCACATCCTTTCGCTGGCCCCCGACCGCGACACCGCACTGGCCTGGCTCGCCCGCGGCCAGTGGAACCACCCGGCCCGCGCCGAGGAATTCCTCAACGCAACGGAAACCCTCGCCTCGAAGTGGAACCTGAAGTCCGAGATCTTCGGGCTTTAGTGGACACGGGCGGCACAAGGATGTGCCCCCATAGCCGCCTTAGCCGGGAACGCAATCAGCGCAGAAACAGCGAGTAGGCCGGGTTGGCCGTCTCCTCGTGCCAGGGGTAGCCAACTTCCTTCAGGAAATCGCGAAAGCGCGCGCGATCCTCGGCCGGAATCTGCATCCCCACCAGCACGCGCCCGTAGGCGGCCCCGTGGTTGCGGTAGTGGAACAGGCTGATGTTCCAGGTCTGGCCCATGTGGGTCAGGAAGTTCAGCAACGCCCCGGGACGCTCGGGAAACTCGAAGCGGTACAGGCGTTCGTTGCGGACCTCGCCGCCATGACCACCGACCATGTGCCGCAGGTGCAGCTTGGCTACCTCGTTCTCGGTCATGTCCATGACCTCATAGCCCTGCGCCTCCAGCGTCTCGCGGATCGCCTGACGTTCGCTGTCGCCGCCTTCCAGCTTGATGCCGGCAAACACGTGCGCACGCTCGTCGTCCGCGTAGCGGTAGTTGAACTCCGTGATGCCCCGCTTGCCGATGGCCTGGCAGAACTGGCGAAAGCTCCCCGGGCGCTCGGGGATGGTCACCGCGAACAGGGCCTCGCGGTGCTCGCCGATCTCGGCGCGCTCGGCCACGTGGCGCAGACGGTCGAAATTGATGTTGGCACCGCTCAGCACGGCGGCGAAGTCGCCCCCCGTGATCCCTTCGCGCGCGATGTACTGCTTCATCCCGGCCACCGCCAGCGCGCCCGCCGGCTCCGCCAGTACGCGGGTGTCGTCGAACACATCCTTGATCGCGGCGCAGATCGAGTCGGTATCCACCAGCAGGACCTCGTCGACCAGCTCGCGCACCAGGCGAAAGGTCTCCTTGCCCACCTGGCGCACGGCGGCGCCGTCGGCAAAGATCCCGACCTGCTTCAGCGTGACGCGACGATTCTGCTGCAGCGCCTTGTACATGGACGGGGCGTCGTCCGGCTCGACCCCGATTACCTTGATCTCCGGACGCAAGCGCTTGATGTAGGCGGCCATGCCCGCCGCCAGACCTCCGCCACCGATGCAGACGAACACCGCATCCAGCGGCGCGGAGTGCTGGCGCAACAGTTCCATCGCCACGGTACCCTGGCCGGCGATTACGTCCGGATCGTCGAACGGGTGGATAAACGTATAGCCGTGCTTTTCCTGCAAGGTCCGCGCATGCGCGGCCGCCTCGTCGAAAGAATCGCCGTGCAATACCGCCTTCCCGCCATAACGGCGCACGGCCGCGATCTTGATCGACGGCGTGGTCACCGGCATCACGATCACCGCCTTGATCCCCAGATGGGCCGCGCCCAACGCCACCCCCTGGGCATGGTTACCTGCGGAGGCGGCAATCACGCCTTTCTTGCGCTGCTCGGGCGTAAGCTGCGCGATCTTGTTGTAGGCCCCGCGCAGCTTGAACGAGAACACCGGCTGCAGGTCCTCGCGCTTGAGCCAGATGCTGGACCCCAGGCGCTGCGACAGCGTCGGCATCGGCTCCAGCGGCGTCTCGCGCGCGACATCGTAGACACGCGCCGTGAGGATCTTCTCGAGGTAGGGGACTGTCATGGCCGGAACGATAGCACGGCGCGAATCATGCTTGTCTCGCTTGCGCGCCAGTCGGTATCCTCGGCGGGTTATAGACATCAAAGACGAGACAGCGTAATGACTCAGGACGAAATGAAGAAGGCGGTCGCCGAGGCCGCGCTCGAGCGCATCGAAAGTGGCTGGATCGTGGGGGTCGGCACCGGCTCGACCGCGAATTACTTCATCGATGCCCTGGCCGGTATCAAGGGCAAAATTGACGGCGCGGTGGCCTCCAGCGAGGCCAGTGCAGAGCGCCTGCGCGGCCACGGGATCGAGGTCCTGGATCTGAACTCCGCCGGCCCGCTGCCCATCTACGTCGACGGGGCCGACGAGGCGACGCGCCACCTGCACCTGACCAAGGGTGGGGGCGGCGCGCTGACCCGCGAGAAGATCGTCGCGGCGGCCTCGAAGACCTTCGTCTGCGTCGTCGACGAGACGAAGGTCGTGGATTACCTCGGCGCATTCCCGCTGCCGGTCGAGGTGATTCCGATGGCGCGCAGCCACGTGGCCCGTGCGCTTTCGAAGCTGGGCGGCAATCCGGAGCTGCGCGAGGGCTTCAAGACCGATAACGGCAACGTCATCCTGGACGTGCACAACCTGCGCATCATGAACCCGGTGGAACTGGAGTCCGAGCTGGACCACATCGCCGGCGTGGTCACCAACGGCCTGTTCGCCCGCCGCCCGGCGGACGTGATGCTGGTCGGCTCGCCCTCTGGCGTCGAGGAAATGACCGCCTAGTGAGCGAAACCGGCAAGTGGCTGATCGTCATCGGCGGGCTGATCGTTCTGATCGGCCTGCTGTGGCCCTGGCTGGGCAAGGTCCCCTGGGGTCGTCTGCCGGGCGACATCGTGATCGAACGCGAAAATGCCCGCTTCTATTTCCCGATCACGACGATGATCATCGTAAGCGTGGTGATCTCGATTATTCTCGCACTGTTTCGGCGTTAGCCACGCAACAAAAAGGCCGGGGATGTCCCCGGCCTTTTTGTTTGTGAGAGCCATGCAAAGCGGCTCTCGGCCACAGTCGCTAGCGCGCCATGACCTCGTCGTAGAAGCGCTGCAGGCCGCCTTCCAGGAAGTAGTAGTCATCCACCCCGCGTTCTTCCAGGTGGTACTGCAGCCAGCGAGCCTGCTGCCCGTACTGGTCGAAGATCAGCAGGGTCTGCTCGTTGCGCCGGGCCTGGTCCACGATACGGTCCAGGGCGCTGATGTCCGACAAGGGCGCGCCGACCTCGCGGCCACCAAACAGCGAGATCTCGTCGCGTTCGCCGCGGCTGCGGATATCCACGACCACGACATCCTCACCCTGGCGGGCGCGCCGGGAGAAGGCGTCGGCCGCCAGCACGCGGGCCTCGAAGTCGTCCCCGCTGATCAGTTCGTCCTCGGCCTCGTTGGCCGGCTCACCACGGAAACGAGCCAGCCCTGGGTAGCGCTCGACCCAGTCCTGCATCCCGGCGTCATAGGCCTGGGCCGAAGCCACGCCGAGCTCGTTGGCGCGCGCGGCGGCGCGATAGCCGGCGTAGCTCTGGCGTCCGTTGCAGTAGAACACCAGTGGGCTGCCATGTTCCTCTTCCAGCGCCAGGATCTGCTGATCGAAGTCTTCGCTGTCGAGATCGACGTGATGAGCGCCCTCGATATGCAGGATGTCGTATTCCAGCCGGGGGCGAACGTCGACCAAGGTGGAGCCCGACAACTGGCCGCGCAGGTCGAACAGATCCACCGCCTCGACCCCAAAGCGCTCATAGAGCGGGCGGCCAGGGAATTCCACAAAAGGTTGCTGGGCCGAGGCCACGATGGGCGCTCCGGCCAGACTCAGGCACAGGGCCACCAGGGCCACTCGGGGGCGAGCGAAACGAACGATCATGCGAACTCCCTTGGTTGACGATGGGCGTCCGCGAACTGCGGCCCACGAATCGCCCCTTTAGCCCTCCGGGTCCCGACCCGGAACGCACATCGCACGATGCACGTTTTGGCAGGGTACCCGGTTGCCCCGATTGTAGCCAACCATACGCGGCTTTCCAGGCGCGGGCCTTTCCGCCCGTCCTGGCGCCGCAGCGTCGCCCCTACAGGAGAACCTTCTCGATGCCGCCCTCGCGCGCCCGGTCGATGAAGTCCTTCTGCCAGCCGTCGCCCATCAGGCGATTGGCCATCTCGACCACGATGTAGTCGGTATCCATGCCGGTGTCCTCGCGGTAGCGCGACAGGCCCTGCTGGCAGGCCGGGCAGGAGGTCAGCAGCTTCACGTTGCCGTTTTCGGCCTTGTCCTCGCCGGTAAGCTGGCGAATCCCCTTGTGCAGTTCTTCCTGCTTGCGGAAGCGTACCTGGGTCGCGATATCCGGACGGCTGACCGCGAACGTGCCCGCCTCGCCGCAGCAGCGGTTGGACTGCAGCACCTCCTGCCCCAGCAGCTTGGCGGCCACATCGGTCGGCTTGTGCGACTTCATCGGCGAGTGGCAGGGGTCGTGGTACATGTACTGCACCCCGTTGAGCCCCTCCAGCTTCACGCCCTTCTCCATCAGGTATTCGTGGATGTCGAGCAGTCGGCAGCCCGGGAAGATGCGCTCGAACTCGTATTTGAGCAGCTGATCCATGCAGGTGCCGCAGGAGACCACCACGGTCTTGATGTCCAGGTAGTTCAGCGTGGTCGCCACGCGGTGGAACAGCACCCGGTTTTCGGTGGTGATCTGCGAGCCCTTGTCGAAGTCGCCATTGGAGTTCTGCGGATAGCCGCAGCACAGGTAGCCCGGCGGCAGCACCGTCTGCGCCCCGACGTCATAGAGCATGGCCAGTGTCGCCAGCCCGACCTGACTGAACAGGCGCTCGGAGCCACAGCCGGGGAAATAGAACACCGCGTCCGAGTCGAGATCGGTCTTCACCGGGTCGCGCAGGATCGGCACATAGCGCGAATCCTCCAGCCCCAGCATCTGACGGGTGGTCTGGCTCGGCAGACCGGCCGGCATCGGCTTTTTCACGAAGTGCACGACCTGTTCGTGCATCGGGGCCTTGCCGGTGGTCGAGCGCGGGCGCTTGCCCTCGCCGGTCAGGTTGAGCTTCTTGAACGCGTAGTGGCCGAGGCGCTGGGCGGCATAGCCCATCTGGATCGCCCCCTTGCGGATGCCCTTGATCTTGGACGGATCCTTGGTGTTCAAGAAGGCCATGGACATCATCGTCGCCGGCGTGGCCTTGCGCTTGCCCTTCTTCTTCAGGATCGAGCGCATGTGCATGGTCACGTCGCCGAAGTCGATGTCGACCGGGCACGGATTCAGGCACTTGTGGCAGATCGTGCAGTGGTCGGCCACATCGTTCATCTCGTCGAAGTGGTGCAGCGACAGCCCGCGCCGGGTCTGCTCCTCGTAGAGGAAGGCCTCGACGATCAGCCCGGTGGCCAGGATCTTGTTGCGCGGCGAGTAGAGCAGGTTCGCGCGCGGGACATGCGTGTTGCACTCCGGCTTGCACTTGCCGCAGCGCAGGCAGTCCTTGATCTCGTCGTTGAGATCGCCCAGCTCGCTCTGCTCCAGGATCAGTGCCTCCTGCTTCACCAGGCGCAGGGACGGCGTATAGGCGTTGGACAGCCCGGAGCCCTCGAGCAGCTTGCCGGCGTTGAACACGCCATTGGGGTCGACCTGCTTTTTGTACTTCGCGAACGACTCGATGCGTTCGGGCTCGAGATACTGCATTTTGGTCAGCCCGATCCCGTGCTCGCCGGAGATCACGCCATTCAGCTCGCGCGCCAGGCGCATCACGTCATCCACCAGACGCTCCGCCTGGTGCATCATCTGGTAGTCGTTGGAGTTGACCGGGATGTTGGTGTGCACGTTGCCATCCCCGGCGTGCATGTGCAGGGCGATGAACAACCGGCTGGTCAGCACGCGGTCGTGGATCGCGCCCAGGCGCTTGCGCACCGACTCCATCTGGTGACCGTCGAAGATCTCGAACAGCGGGCGCTCCACCTCCGCACGATAGGAGATGCGCAGGCTGCGTCGCAGTAGCAGGTTGATCAGCTTGTCGTGGTCACGGCGATCGGCGCGGGCGGGTTCGTCCAGCAGCTCGTCGCACTCGGAGGCCAGCGTAAAGTAGTTGTCCGCGATCGCCTTCCAGCGCTTTTGCACCGCCTCGAGCTTCTCGACCGCGCGTTCGCGCTTGGCCTCGAACCACTGCTGCCCTTCGCCACCGGTGTCCTCCAGTAGCTCGCGCAGCTCGGGGTGGTCGCCGCGCATGCACTCCAGCACCTCGTCGATCATCGCCAGCTTGTTCTTCAGCGATTCGCGCACGTTCAGGGTCTCGATCCCCTCGGTGTACTCGGCGAGCCGCTCCAGCGGGATCACCACGTCCTCGTTGATCTTGAACGCGTTGGTGTGGTGGGCTATCGCGGCAGTGCGCGCGCGATCGGCCCAGAAGCGCTTGCGTGCCTCCGGGCTCACGGCGATGAAGCCCTCGCCGTTGCGGGCGTTGGCCGCGCGCACCATCTTGGCGGCAAGCTTGCCCAGGGCATCCTCGTTGTCGGAGACGATGTCGGCGATCAGCACCATTTTCGGCTGCTCGCCACGGGCGCCCTTGGGGGTGTACTTGACGGCGCGCACGTAGCGCTCGTCCAGGTGCTCCAGACCCGCCAGCAGGACGTCGTCCTCGGCATCCACCGCATCCTTGATCTCGACGATCGCCGGAACCGCCTGATGCAGATCGGTCCCGTAGAACTCCAGGCACACGGTGCGGATGTTGTCCGGCATCCGGTGCAGGATGAACTCGGCCGAGGTAATCAGGCCGTCACAGCCCTCCTTCTGGATGCCCGGCACGCCCATCAGGGTCTTGTCGGTCACGTCCTTGCCCAGACCGAGCTTGCGGAAGCGTGCACCCGGCATCTCCAGCGTCTCGGGTTCGCCCTTGGGGGTGCGGCCGTCGGGGCCAAAACGTGTAATGCGAAAGCGCACGGTCTCGGCATCATGGATCTTGCCGAGGTTGTGGTCCAGGCGCTCGACCCGCATCCAGTCGGCCTCGGGGGTGACCATCGTCCAGGAGGCGAGGTTGTCCAGCGCGGTCCCCCAGAGCACGGCCTTCTTGCCCCCCGCGTTCATGGCGACGTTGCCGCCGATGGTGGAGGCGTCCTGCGAAGTGGGATCCACCGCGAACACGAGTCCATTCTCGGCGGCCAGCTCGGAGACGCGCTTGGTCACCACGCCGGCCTCCACACGCACGACAGCCACGTCCTGATCGACACCCGGGAGCGGACGTCGCTCGACCGGACCGATCCCTTCGAGCTTTTCGGTATTGATCACGGCGGAACGCTTGGACAGCGGCACCGCACTGCCGGTATAGCCGGTACCACCACCACGCGGGATCACGGTCAGGCCGAGTTCGATACACGCGGCGACCAGCGGCCCCATTTCGTCCTCGGAATCCGGCGTCAGCACGACGAACGGCAGTTCCACGCGCCAGTCGGTGGCGTCGGTGACGTGGGAGACGCGGGCCAGGCCACCGAACTGGATGTTGTCCTTGTGCGTCAGGCCCTTCAGGCGCTTGCGCACACGCTCGCGCAGCTCCAGCGTCTGCTGGAACTCGTCGGAAAAGGCCGTGACCGCGGCCTGGGCACGGCGCGCCAGCGTCAGCGCCTTCTCGTTGCCGTCAGCACGCTTGCGAATCTGGTCCAGGCGATGCTGCATCGCATCGATCAGCGACTTGCGGCGCTTCTTGTCGTCCAGCAGGTCGTCCTGGATATACGGGTTGCGGGCGACCACCCACATGTCGCCGAGCACCTCGAACAGCATGCGCGCAGAGACACCCGTCTGGCGTTCCCCACGCAGTTCGTTGAGGAGGTCCCAGGTATCGGAACCCAGGAAGCGGATGACAATTTCGCGGTCGGAGAATGAAGTGTAGTTATAGGGTATTTCTCGAACGCGTTCGGCGGTCATTGAGGCTTGGCCCCCCGATCAGAATGAGCGCAAAGAGTAACGGCTCCGTGCGGGATGCGCACGAAGTCGCACTCTTCGTCCATGCTTTTGGGCACCAAAGTACCTGCCGATCCCCGCGCCGTTCGGTACCCGGCTTCTGGTTACCCGGCGTTACAGGTAGGTCAGCAGCCCCACCGCACCGATTACGATCAGGTAGATTGCCACGATGTAGTTCAGCAGCCGGGGCCAAACCAGAATCAGGATGCCCGCACCCAGCGAGAGGATGGCCGTCAGCAGGCCGGGGTCGATATGCAGTGTCATGCGGATACTCCTTTGCCGGGCGCTACGGCCCGGCATACCGCGAGTGATCGAGATCAGAAGAGTTTTTCTTCCATCTCCAGATAAACGGCATTGGCGTTGCTGCGATTGGTCTGCTCGAAGGCCGGCAGGTCCTCATAGTCGGACCAGTCCATCGCCGCATAGGCCTCGTCGAAGGAATCCATATTCTCGACTGCCGCGCCCATGTGTTCACGCAGATAGGCGATATAGTCACGGGTGAACTTCACCGCGCGAGCTGCCTCGTCGGTGGCGTCGCCATGCCCCGGGACCAGGAACTTCAGGTCCATCTCCATCAGTTCTTCCAGACGTTTGACCCAGTTTTCCGAGTCCAGCGCGTCATCACCCATGAACGGGATGCGGCCGTCGAACACGATATCGCCGGCAAAGACCACGCCGGTCTCCTCCACCACCATGATGATGTCATCCGGTGAATGGGCCGGGCCTGCGTGCACGCAACGAAACGTCTTGCCGCCCAGCTTGATCACGTACTCGTCATCGAAGAACTCGTCCGGCGGGATGATCTGGGTGTCCTCGTCGACCCAGGGAGCCAGCACACCTCGGCGCTGCTCGAGCCGTGCGGAGGCCCCGGGGCTGTCAAGATAGTCCTGCGCGCGCGACTGGCCGATGATCTTCGCGTCCGTGTGATCGGCGAAGGCCTGCAGGCCATAGATGTGATCCGCGTGGTAATGCCCGGCAATCACGTACTTGATCGGCTGATCCGTCACCTCCTTGATCCGCCGGATCATCTCGAACCCGAGCGGCGGCGTCCCCAGGGCGTCGTAGACCACCACACCCTCGTCCGTCACCACAAAGCCGGCGTTCGAGGTATGCCCCTCGTTGTCCGGGTCCGGGATTCCGGATATCCCGATCATGTACCAGGTATCCGCGCCCTCGACCTCGTGGGCGGTGGTATCGACGCTGACCGGCTCGTAGGGGTTGTCAGGTACCGACATGGACTCTCTCCTCTCCTGTTTTTTGGTTTTATCTGGCGCACATCGAGTCGACGTTCGCGCCATTCCTGAAGGGTTCGACGCAGAGGGGCCGCAAGAATTCCCGCTGGATGCGGGTGGCGGGGCGCCGATCAGGGGAGTGTAGCGAGTTTGGAGCGCGGGGAGGGAAAGCCAGCGGCAGAGATCGCCGCATCGCCATGCTCGACCCGCAAGGGCCGATAGCGGCTCCAGGCGGGGATGGCTGGGGGACCAGGATGATTCGGCGGCTACGCCGCCTCACCCCTTCGGGGCTGCACGCGCAGCGCGCGTGCAGTGCTCCGCTTCGCTGCGCCGAACCTTCCAGGTTCGAACCCCGGACTCGCTCAAATATCCATAGAAAAGGGCCCCGCGAGGGGGCCTTCCCTGAAGTAACGACCAGTCCAAAGCAAATGGCGGTGAGCCCCGTCGAGGGGCACACCGCCATGGCTGGGGGACCAGGATGATTCGGCGGCTACGCCGCCTCACCCCTTCGGGGCTGCACGCGCAGCGCGCGTGCAGTGCTCCGCCTCGCTGCGCCGAACCTTCCAGGTTCGAACCCCGGACTCGCTCAAATATCCATAGAAAAGGGCCCCGCGAGGGGGCCCTTCTCTATGGATGGCTGGGGGACCAGGATTCGAACCTGGGTTGACGGAGTCAGAGTCCGTAGTCCTACCGCTAGACGATCCCCCAGTAAACCGGGTGCCGTACGCGCCGGCACTCGAGCGCGGTTTAGCGCTTCGAGTACTGGGTCGCGCGGCGAGCCTTGCGCAGGCCGACCTTCTTGCGCTCGACCTCGCGGGCGTCACGGGTCAGATGACCCCCACGACGCAGCGACGGGCGCATCTCTTCGTTGTACTGCACCAGCGCACGAGCGATGCCCAGACGAATGGCGCCGGCCTGGCCGTTGCCACCCCCGCCTTCCACGGTCGCGATCACGTCGAAGTTCTCGGTGGACTCGGTGGCCTCCAGCGGCTGACGCACGACCATGCGCGAGGTCTGACGGCCGAAGAACTCGTCCAGCGGCTTGTCGTTGACCGTGATGTTGCCCGTACCCGGGCGCAGGAACACGCGGGCCGAGGAGGTCTTGCGACGGCCAGTGCCGTAGTATTGATTGGTAGCCATACGGATCGATTTCCCTTGCTGTTGAGCCGTCAGATGTCGAGCGGCTGCGGCTGCTGCGCGGTGTGGCGATGCTCGGTACCGGAGTACACCTTGAGCTTCTTGAACATGGCGCGGCCCAGCGGGTTGCGCGGCAGCATGCCCTTCACGGCGAGCTCGAGCACCTTCTCCGGATGACGGTCAATCATCTGGTTGAAATTGGCTTCCTTGATACCACCCGGGTAGCCGGTATGGCGGAAGTACATTTTGTCGCTGGCCTTGTTGCCGGACACGCGAATTTTTTCCGCGTTGATCACGACGATGTAATCGCCAGTGTCCACGTGCGGCGTGTAGACGGGCTTGTGCTTCCCGCGCAGGCGACGCGCGATTTCCGTGGCGAGGCGGCCGAGGGTCTTGTCCGCGGCGTCGACCAGGAACCAGTCGCGTTCGACTTCAGCCGGCTTGGCGCTGATGGTGCTCATGTCTTGATGCTCCGATGTCGGGGCGATTCAGAAAGCGCGCAAGAATAGCGCTTCCCGGCGTCTGATTCAAGCGGCGCGCGGATTAATCTGCACGCCCCACGAGAACCTGTGCGCGATCACACCCATGAGATATCCCGTAATAGAAAACAATAAAAAGGCCGGCACGAAGGCCGGCCCTTTCTGGACCCGGGCGCGAGGCCCGGGGTCCGGAGCGGGGATGGATTACATCTCCGCTTCGGCGCGCTCCTGGACTTCCTGCATCAACTCGGGATCGTTCTGCAGAGCCATGGCCACTTCATTGTATTCCTCGACGGACATGCCGGCGTCTTCAACAGCGCTGACCATTTCGTCCTGGGCTTCCTGCTGCATGGACTGGGCCTCGGTTTCATCCTCGGCTTCCTGCAGGCGGTTGGCGAAGTCTTCGCGCACTTCCTGGACGGCCACAAAGGCACCTACGAACGTGTCGATATCTTCTTCGCTCAGGTCCACTTCAGGGGCCTGCTGAGCGGGCGGCGCACCAGCAGCACCACCTTCCGGCGGAGCGCCACCTTCAGGCGGCTGACCACCCTGGGCACCACCTTCCGGCGGCTGGCCACCCTGCGGCGGAGCACCACCTTCGGCACCACCCTGCGGCGGGGCACCCTCAGCGCCACCCTGGGCACCACCCATGTCGCCGGTCTGCGCGGTCGCCACGCCACCGATCGCGAACATGGAAGTCAAAGCAAATGCGAGTGCGGTCTTGCGAAAGCTCATAATGTCTACCTCTTCCTCTGGGTGAAAAAACTCGAGGCTCCTGCCTCAGAGATGGGGGCCGGGCAGACGAACACTGCCCGGCTTGCCCGTTAGCCCCTTACCAATCCGGGGCGTCGTCTTCGTCGTCGTCATCATCGCCAGCCGGGGCTTCAGCGCCGCCCGCCTGGGCCATCTGCGGCATACCGCCTTCGCGGTCGTCATCATCATCGTCCGCGGGCGGGGCAGCCGGCTCACCAGCCTGAGTCATCTGCGGAGGCATACCGCCGTTGCCCTCGTCTTCGTCGTCATCCGCGGGCGGAGCAGCCGGTTCACCGGCCTGGGCCATTTGCGGAGGCATGCCACCGCCGTCCCGATCCTCGTCGTCATCATCGGCCGGCGGCGCGGCAGGCTCACCCGCCTGGACCATCATCTGGGGCGGCATACCACCCTGTTCTTCCTGCGCCTCTTCTTCATCCGGCGCCTCGGCACCTTCGCCCATGGCTTGGGCGGCGCTCAGACCACCGAGGGCAAAAAGGGAACTCATCGCGATTGCTAGAGCAGATTTACGAAAAGTCGACATTGTGCTTCTCTCCTTCATTTAAGGTTTCAGCACAGTCAACGGAACGGCTCGATTGGCTTTCGGTTGACTGCACCCAAGGAATTAGCAGAAGCCGTGCCAAAAACGACCAAAAGAGAACAAAACTATAATCTTCAATGTGTTACGAATACCCAAAGGGCCTGCAGGTGGGCCTGGGTCACAATGAGATGCGGGTCAAAACGACACATGGGTCAGGGCGACCCGGGTCAGTACGGCCCATCAGGGGCTGGGAGGGGTGAAAAGGGTCACGATAGAGCCGACCGTGAACGGTGGAGAGGCGCCGAGCAGAGGCACTCGGGAAACACTGATTAATGTACACACTCGCGTTGGTACCCCAGGTTTTCCGAGACCAGGCGCGGCGCGCAGCAGATAACGCCGGTCAGGAATCCGACTCGCTCTCGCCCAGCTTGCGATAAAGCGTCTTGCGGCCGATCCCCAGGATACGCGCGGCGCGTTGCTTGTTGCCCTCGACATGCTCCAGGACCCGATGCAGATAGGCCTGCTCCACCTCGGCGAGGCTGGGCCAGTGGCTGTCATCACCGGCGCCGGGTATCGGCAGGTCGGCTCCAGAGACATTCCCGGACGATTCACCCGAGCCGCTAGCGGCCCCGGACTGGCGCACACGCTCGGGCAGATCGCGTAGCTCGATCACCTCCCCGGATGCGAGCGTCGCCGCGCGTTCCATCAGGCTGGCCAGTTCGCGGACGTTCCCGGGGAAGCCGTAGCGCAGCAGGGCACGCATGGCCTCCGGGCTGAGTTCGCGCACGGGCAGCCCGCGCGCCAGCGCCTGCTCGCGCAGGAACTGCTGCGCCAGGCGCTCGATGTCATCACCGCGATCGCGCAGGGGCGGGATCTCGATACGAAAGGTCTCGAGACGGTAATAGAGGTCCTCGCGGAACTGCTCGTGACGAATACGCTCCTGCAGATCCTGGTGGGTGGCGGCCACAATGCGCACGTCCGTCTCGATCTCCTCGTTGGAACCCACCGGCCGGACACGCCCGTCCTGCAGCAAACGCAGCAGCTTGCTCTGCATGGCCACCGGCATCTCGGCGATCTCGTCGAGGAACAGTGTGCCGCCGTCGGCCTCGGTAAACAGGCCACGCCGCGCGCCCTTGGCGCCACTGAACGCCCCGGCGACATGCCCCAACAACTCCGACTCCAGCAAGGTCTCCGGGATGCCCGCACAGTTCAGCGCGATGAATGGGCCATCGGCGCGGGCACTCTCCGCATGCAGCGCGCGGGCCACCAGCTCCTTGCCCGTCCCCGATTCGCCGGTGATGAGTACGCTGCCATCGGCCGCGGCGATCCGACGGATCAGGTCATGCAGCTTGAGCATCGCCGGGCTCTTGCCCTGCATGCCATGAAAGCTCTCGTCGCCCGCAAGGACCTCGCGATACTGGCGTACCTCGGCCCGAAGGCGGCGGGCCTCGGCCACCCGTTCGGCCGCCAGACGCAGATGCTCCAGATCGACGGGCTTGGTCAGGAAGTCGTCCGCACCCGCCTTCAGCGCTGTCACGGCCTGATCGATCGTGCCGAAGCCCGTGAGCATGATGAACCCGGGCACCGGCACCGTGTCGCGCGCCACCTCCAGCACATGGAAGCCATCGGCACCGGGCAGTCGCAGATCGCTGACCACCAGGGAAACCGTTTGCTGCCGCAGGACCTGCTCGGCCTCCTCGGCCGTCTCCACCGCAGTGACCGCGTAGCCCACTTCGGCCAGCTCTTCGGCCAGGAGCTCGCGATGGCCCCGGTCGTCTTCGACGACCAGCACGCGATTGTTCAGCTCGTCACCCCGGGCCATGCTCATTCCGCTCCTCCACCTGTTGCGTGCCCGTCCTGGACCGACTCCGCCCCGGACGGTTCCGATTGCCTGTCGCGACAGGCGCCGGACGCGAGCGGGAGCGTGACCACAAAACGCGTGAGCTGCGGATCGTTGCGATCCAGCCTTACCTGGCCACCATGGTCCTCCAGCGCCACTTGTGCGACCGCCAGCCCCAGGCCGGTCCCCTCGCCCGTCGGCTTGGTCGTAAAAAAGGGCTCGAACAAGCGGTCAGCCTGCTCATCGGAGATTCCGCGCCCCGCGCGCGGGGCATCGTCCGCAATCACACATTCGAGCGTGTCGCCCTGGCAGCGCCAACTCACCCGCACACATTCGGCAGCAGCCTGCGCAGCGTTGTCGATCAGATTCTCCAGCGCCTGCCCCAGACGCAACCGGTCCGCCGCCACCGTCAACGCCCCGCCATCCAGATCAAAGCGCACCTGTTCGCGCCCTTTGCCACGTTCCTGTACGCGCGCCACGATCTCGCGGACCAGGCCCTGCAGCTCCAGCGGGCGCTGCTGCAACGGATTCCGGCGCGCGAAATCCAGGAGCTGGCGGACGATGGTCTCCACGCGCTCGAGCTCCGCCTGCAGCTCCTTCATCTCCTTGTGCGCGGGGTCGTCCGCGGGCAAGCGCCGCGCGGCACGCTGGGCCCGGCCGGCGATAATACCCAGAGGTGTCCCCAGCTCATGCGCGACCCCGGCCGCCAGTTGACCAATGGCAGCCAGCTTTTCCGAGTGGCGCAGCTTTTCCTCGAGCCGTGCCTGCTCCTCGCGCTGCGCCTGCAATGCCGCCTCTGAGGCCTCGCGGCGCTCCAGCATCCCGTTCATCGTGATCGCCAGACGGCGCAGTTCCCAGGGTCCCTTCTCCGGGGCGCGCAGCCCCCGCTGCCCGTCGCCAATATCTCGCATGGCACCGATCAGGCGCGCTACATGACGCCCGACCGCTCGATGGTGCCCAATCAGGACCACCAGCAAGAACAGCACGCTGACCGCCAGCATCACCATGCCCCCCTGCCAGCGCAGCTGCGAGACATAGGCCCGGAACGGCGAGACGTCACGCGTCACCTGCAACAGGCCGACGATCCGCCCGGCGGAATCCGACAGTGGCAGGAAGAACGAGAAGACCTCGCGCCCCTGATGTTCGTCGAAGGCGCCAAGGCTGCCCGTCTCGCTGATCGCCTGGGCCTCGCCCGGGTGGCGAATGGTGGGGCTGGGCGGCCCGCTGGTGGCGACCATGTCGCCCTGGGCGTCGTAGACGTAGACGCCGAACACCTGATCGATCTGGAACAACGAGTCCAGCGACTGCTGCACCGTGGTCACGTCCTGGTCAATCATCGCGGTGGCCACAGGCAGGCGAATGGAACGCGCAACCAGCTCGATATCGGCCTGCATGCGATTTTCCATCTGCGTCTGGAACTCCTGCAGCCCGAGCGTCACCGTGCCGCCGACCACCAGCAACAGGGGCAGCAGGACAAACAGCAACACCGCATTGCGCAGACTGTTCAGACGTGTGGGCATCAGGCGTTCGGGGATCCGGACATCGCCGTCATGTTAGGCAGGGCTTTGTCGGGATGCGAATTCCGGGCAAAAAAAAGCGCGGGTCGAAGCCCGCGCCAAGAAAACCACCAAAGGAGGATGGAGGAGTCTGCTGACGCTACCAGGGGGGGCAGCAATCAGCATATGCAAATCTTCTAATATAGCGATCTTCTTGTCAAGCAGCCTCGTACGCAGGGGGTCGTACTCTTGGGCTGCTCCGCTCGACCGCTTTTTCTAAAGATCTGCACACCCTTTAAGACGCAGGCGCGCGCGTTCTATTCCCGAATTCCCGTCACGAATCCAAAACGGGCACAATCCGCGTTCTCGTCACCGATCTGCACAGCCCATATGCTCCAGCACCTGAGCCACCCCGTTACCGCACTCGCGCAGAACGCCACCTTGATCTGGTGCGACCAGACCCGCGCCGCCGCCTGGGTAGACCCCGGGGCCGAGGCCGACACGCTGATCGAGATCGCACGACGGCAGGATGTCCGGCTGGACTGCATCCTGCTGACCCATGGCCACCTCGATCATGTCGGGGCCGCCGCCGAGATGGCGCGCCGCTGCAATATCCCGATCCTGGGCCCTCAGGTTGAAGATGCCTTCTGGCTCGATCAGCTGCCGATGCAGTGCCAGATGTTCGGTTTTCCCGAGATGCCTGCGCTGGTTCCGGATCGCTGGCTGCACGACGGCGAGAATCTGCAGCTGGGCGAGGTCACGCTCGAGGTGCTGCACTGCCCGGGGCACACCCCGGGTCATATCGTATTCTTCGACCGCGAGAGCCGCCTCGCCCTGGTGGGCGATGTCCTGTTCCATGGCGCCATCGGCCGCAGCGACTTCCCGCGCGGCAACGGGCCGCAACTGATCGAATCCATCACCCGGCGCCTCTGGCCGCTGGGCGACGATGTGCGCTTTGTGCCCGGCCACGGCCCGGAGTCGACGTTCGGGGAAGAGCGCCGCAGCAACCCTTTTGTGGGCGATGCCGCTCTCGCTGCTGGCGGTCAGCCCGGGCGCGGACGCTATTATTGATGCGTCGCGCTGCGCTCAACGCATCCTACGAGTAACCAGCCTCCCAACGAAGAAGGCCGCCCTGTCGGCGGCCTTCCGCGTTCCTGCCCCTGGTGCTGGAGGTGAATCAGCTGTTCGCACGCAGCGACGCGATGCGCTCCTCGATCGGCGGGTGGCTCATGAACAGCTTCTTCAGCCCCTGGGCCATGCCCCCGCGAATGCCAAAGGCCGCCATCTGATCGGGCATGTCCACCTGGCGCCCGGAGGCGCGCGCCAGCGACTCCAGTGCACCGATCATTTTTTCGCGTCCGGCCAGCTTCGCTCCCGCCTCGTCGGCCCGGAACTCGCGCTGGCGCGAGAACCACATGACGATGATCGAGGCCAGGATCGCCAGGATGATCTCCGTCACGATGGTGGTAATCCAGAACGCCGGGCCATGACCGGACTCGTTCTTGAAAACCACGCGGTCGACGAAATGCCCAGCCACACGCGCCAGGAAGATCACGAAGGTATTCACCACGCCCTGGATCAGCGCCAGCGTGACCATGTCGCCGTTGGCCACGTGCCCGACCTCGTGGCCCAGCACCGCCTCGACCTCGCCCTGACCCATGCTTTGCATCAGCCCGGTGCTGACCGCAACCAGCGCATTGTTCTTGCTCATGCCAGTGGCGAAGGCATTCGGGTCCGGCGAGTCATAGATGCCCACCTCCGGCATGCCGATCCCGACCTCACGGGCCTGGCGCTGAACGGTCTCCAGCAACCACTGCTCGGTGGCATTGCGCGGCTTGTCGATGACGTGGACCTTCATGGTCTTCTTGGCCATCCACTTGGAGATGGCCAGCGAGATAAAGGACCCGCCAAAGCCGAACACCGCGGCAAAGATCAGAAGCGCATTGAGGTCGAGGTGGACCCCCTCCTCGTCGAGAATGCGCTCCACACCCAGCAGGCGCAGGGTGATACTGAGCACGATGATGATGGCGAAGTTTGTCGCCAGAAACAGCGCAATACGTTTCATGAAGCCTTCCTGTACCCCATCAGTCGGAATCGGTGGATGCGTATTAAATGGTTGCCACGCGCCGGAATTCAAGGCTCGCCGGCGGTATTTCATCACCACCGGCGGGATACCGCGCCGCTTTAAGGAAACACTGATGAATATACACGCTCGCGTTGGTACCCCAGGTTTTCCGAGACAAGGCGCGTCGTGCAACGGGTAGTGGTTCTACCCGCCCGCTTTTGATTGATTCGGGGCGCAACGCAGGATCGGGGAACCTGGGGTGCCAACCCCGAAGCGTGGGAACAGCGGCGTTGCGCCTCCTTTGTGCAGAATGACTGCACGGCAGTCACCGCGCCTTGTTCGCACGCAAAAGCGACGAAGCAGCGAGCGTGTATATTCATCAGTATTTCCTTAAGGACCACATTCCGGCGCTGCGGTTCCCAGCCCCCAACCCTGCCGGCCCCCTCCCATCAACGCCATTCTTCCCGCATACTGCCAGGCCATTCCTACGGTCCCGGCCGATGCCCTCCGCACCCTTGCCCGAAAACGAGCAGGCACGTCTGGAGGCAGTGCACCGCCTGCCCCTGGAAACCAGCGACCACGACCTGTTTCGGCCGCTGACGCGGCTCGTCGCGCGCCACTTCGACGTCCCCATGGCCACGGTCACGCTGGTCGACGAGCAATGCCAGTGCTTCATCGCGCCACAGGGTCCGCTCGGGGCCGGCACGGAGCGCAGCATCTCCTTTTGTGCACACGCTCTGGCCCGGCCGGATGAACTCCTGATCATCGAGGATGCCACCGCAGACCCGCGTTTTACCGACAACCCGCTGGTCCTCGACGAGCCCGGCATCCGCTTCTACGCCGGGATCCCGCTGACACCCGAGCCCGGGCTTGCAGTCGGCAATCTGTGCATCATCGACACGCAACCACGCCGCTTCCGTTCAGAGGAGGCGACGGATCTGCGCGAATTCGGCGAAATCGCCACCTCGTTGCTGCGCGAGTACCTCGCGCGCCGCGACCTGGGGCACAGCCGCAGCGCACTGGATGCTCAGGGCCAGCGTCTCGCCGCCGTACTCGAAACGGCCGCGGCCGGCATCATCCAGATCGACCACACTGGCCATATCGAGCAGTTCAATTCGGCGGCCGAACGACTGTTCGATTACCCGGCGGATCAAGTCCTCGGGCACAACGTATCCATGCTGATGCCGTCACGCTGGGCCCACGAACACGACGACTACCTGCGTCACTACCGCGAAACGGGGCAAGCGCGGGTGATCGGCAGCGGGCGCGAGGTCGAAGGGCTGCGCCGCGACGGTTCCACCTTTCCGATGCAGCTCGCGGTCAGCGAGGTTCGAATCGAAGAGCAGCCCCACTACATCGGTATCGTCACGGACCTCACCGACCTGCGCGAGAGCCAGCGCCGCGAACTGGCGGAGGCCGAACGGGCCAATCGTGCCAAGTCCGAGTTTCTCTCAAACATGTCCCACGAGCTGCGCACCCCACTGAACTCCATCCTGGGGTTCTCCCAGCTGATGCGGGCCGACCGGGCCCACCCACTGCCCGAGCGCCAGCAGCGCCAGGTCGAGCACATCGAGCGCAGCGGACACCACCTTCTGGCCCTTATCAATGACATCCTGGACCTGTCCCGCATCGAGGCAGGGCAAATCGCGTTGTCACTGGAGCCTACGGATCCCGCCATGACCCTCGCGGAGTGCCGCGGCATGATCGAGGGCGCGGCCAGCGAACGGGGCATCCAGCTGGACTTTCCGCCTCCGGAACCCGCCCTGCCCGCCGTACAGGCCGACCGCACACGGCTCAAGCAGGTACTGCTGAACCTGTTCAGCAATGCGATCAAGTACAACCGCGACGAGGGCATCGTGCGCGTCCACGTGACCCCCATGCCCGACGGACGCGTGGAATTCCGTGTCCGGGACACCGGCCTGGGGATCCCCGAAGACCGCCGCGCCGAACTGTTCCGGCCCTTCAGCCGCCTCGGGCACGAGACCGGCGCCATCCAGGGCTCCGGAATCGGACTGGTCATCACTCGGGAGCTGGTGCGACACATGGGTGGCGAACTCGAATACCGAAGCCAGGAGGGCGAAGGCACGGAATTCTTCTTCACCCTGCCCATGACCAGCGCCGCCGAGCGTCCAGCGACCCAGGAACACACAACCCGGTCGCTCGACGATGCACCGAGAACGGACTTGTGCCGGCGGGTGCTGTATGTCGAGGACAATCCAGCCAATGTCAGCCTGATGCAAGAGATCCTGGCGCTTCGCGACGGGATCGAACTACAGACGGCGGGAAGCGCTGAGGAGGGCCTGATGCTCGCCCGGGAGAACCCCCCGGATCTGGTGATCATGGACATCCACCTGCCCGGGATGAGCGGGACCGCGGCCGCCCGCCTCCTGCGCGCGCGTCCGGAGACCCGGGAGGTCCCGATCATCGCCCTGAGTGCCGATGCCACGCGTGAGGCCGTCGATGACGGGAACCAAAACCCGGATTTTGTGACTTACTTCACGAAGCCCTTGGATATAGCGCGGTTCCTCGCGGCCCTCGACCCACTGCTCGAGCCTTCCGCGAGTCGCACGGACGCCGATGATTACACCCGCTGACAGCCCCCGCGATGCCCGCATTCTGATCGTGGACGACAACCGGATGAACGTGGATCTGCTCGGGGCCATCCTCGAGGGGGCCGGGTTCCGGGATGTCGCCAGCGAAACCAGCGGGGAACGCGCGGTGGAGCGCTGGCGCGAAGAACCCTTCGACCTGGTGCTGCTGGACATCCGCATGCCCGGTATCGACGGCCACGAGGTGATGCGCCAACTGAACGGCGACCTGGCGGAGGGCGACTGGCTGCCGGTCATCGTCCTGACCGCGCAGATCGACCCCCAGACCCGGGAACAGGCCCTCGCCGCCGGGGCGCTGGATTTCATTACCAAGCCGTTCAACACCACCGAGGTGGTGCAGCGGATCGACAATCTCCTGCGGGTCCGGGCGCTGCACAACGCCGCCCACGATCGCGCCGAAGACCTGTCGCGCAGCCTGGCCGACCGTGTGCGCACCCTGCAACGCACCGAACAGGACCTCGAGCACCTGGCCCACCACGACCCGGCTACCGGCCTGCCAAACCGGCATTCACTGCTGCGTTTCATTGACGGGACCATCGAGACCGGCAGCGCCCTGGACCTGGTCATGGTGCACGTCCGTGGTCACGAGGCAGTGGAACGTCTTGAGGGCTATGCCGCGGCCGACCTGATGCTGCGCGAGATCGGCCAGCGGCTGCGCCTGGCCCTGGAAGATCAGACCCCGGGGCGAGTACTGTGCGGCATCTGGGGCAGTTCCACATTGCTGCTCGCCGTGGCCAGCAGCGAGAGCATTGCCACCAGCACCCTGCAGGACTGCCTGGATGCCTCGATGGCGCACCTGCGCCTGGGGCGCTACGAGATCACCCCCAGTGCCTCCGCCGGACACGTCCGGGCCCCCGATCATGGTCGCGACACTGAGGAACTGATCCGCCGGGTCTCGCTGACCCTGGCCAAGGGCGAACGCCGCGGGAGCGAGTGGCTCAGCTTCGACCCCGTACTGGAGCAGGCTGCACGCCGACGCCACCAACTGGAATACGGTCTGACGGTCGCCCGCGAGCAAGACCAGTTCCACCTGCTTTACCAGCCAAAGATCGAGCTCGCCAGCGGCTGCCTGGTCGGGTTCGAGGCCCTGATGCGCTGGGAGCATCCGCGTCTTGGGCTCATCTCGCCGGCGGAGTTCATCCCGCTGGCGGAGAACACCGGGCGTATCGCCGAGCTGGGAGAATGGGCCCTGCACGAGGCACTGGCCGCCGCCCGCCGCTGGCGCGAGGCCAGCGGGCACTGCCCGCCGATCGCGGTCAATGTCTCCACCCAGCAATTCGCCGCCCTGACCCGATCCGGCAGATCGCTGGTGGATGCAGTGGAAAGCGCGCTGAAGGCCAACGGCCTGAACGGCAGCGCACTGGAGATCGAGATTACCGAGACTGCGGTAATGCACGACGTGGACGCGGCAGTAGAGGAACTTCGGGCCCTTAGGGCCCTCGGGGTATCGATCGCGATTGATGACTTCGGTACCGGCTACTCATCGCTGGCGTACCTGCGTCGCCTGCCGGTTACGGCCATCAAGATCGACCGCAGCCTGATAGACGGCGTATCCGCGAACCCGAGCATGGACACTCTGGCCCGCGCCATCCTGTCGGTGGGGCGCGGGTTCGGCCTGACCACCGTCGCCGAGGGCATCGAGACCGAGGCCGACGCACGACACCTGGCGAAGCTCGGATGCCCGATTGGCCAAGGATACCTCTACCACCGCCCGCTCGCCGAGACGGACGCAAGCGGTCTGCTGGGCCGAGCCTGCGCCTGACATCCAGCCGCTCCCCCGCGCTTGGCGGTAGACGGCCACGCTTGCCAATCAGGCGCTGCGCACTTCCAGGCGATCGGCGTTCTGGTAGCCGCGCGGCAGCTGGCGCCCGCGCCGGGCGCGCTCGCCCACGTACTCCGCCCACTCCGTCGGGGCCAGCGCCTTGAAGCGCTTGCCGGCATGCACGACCAAGGTGTCCTGCGGGCCCAGCACGGCCACGCCGAGCACCCGCTCGGAGCCGTCCTTGAGGGCGGCGGACGGGATGCCAATCAGCTTGTTGCCCTTGCCGCGCGCCAGTTCCGGCAGCTCGGTGGCCGGGAACAGCAGCAGGTAGCCACGCGTGGTGACGACGGCGATGTGATCCTCGTGCGGGTTGCGCACCGAGGCCGGCTGTAGCACCGCCGCCCCGTCGGGCACCGTGAGCACGTTCTTGCCCGCCTTCTGCCGGCCCAGCAGATCACCCAGCTTCGCGACGAAGCCGTAGCCGTGATCCGAACCCAGCAGCCAGCGATCTTCCTCCGCCCCGGTGGCCAGGCCGACAAAGCGCGCACCCTCCGGCGGGTTCACACGGCCGGACAGCGGCTCGCCCTGCCCGCGCGCGGACGGCAGGGTGTGAGCGGGGATGGTATAGGTGCGGCCGGTGGAGTCGATGAACGCGACCGGCTGGTTGCTGCGCCCGGTGACCGCGGCCTGGAAGGCATCCCCGGCCTTGTAGCTGAGCCCCTGGGCATCCACGTCGTGACCCTTGGCCGCGCGTGCCCAGCCCTTCTCCGACAGCACAATGGTCAGCGGCTCGGTGGGCACCAGCGCGGACTCGTCCAGTGCCTGCGCGGCAGCGCGCTGGACCAGCGGCGAGCGGCGCTCGTCGCCGTAGTCCGCGGCGTCCTTCTCGATCTCGCGGCGCACCTGGGTGCGCAGGCGACGCTCGGACCCAAGGGTCTTCTCCAGCTGATCGCGCTCCTTGGCCAGTTCGTCCTGCTCGCCGCGGATCTTCATCTCCTCGAGCTTGGCCAGGTGGCGCAGCTTCAGCTCCAGGATCGCCTCGGCCTGGATGTCGGACAGGCCAAAGCGGCTCATCAGCTCGGGCTTCGGCTGGTCGTACTCGCGGATGATCGCGATCACCTCGTCGATATTGAGATAGGCGATCAGCAGGCCTTCCAGCACATGCAGCCGCGCCTGCACCTTTTCCAGGCGCCATTGCAGGCGCCGGCGCACGGTCTCGATGCGGAAGGTCAGCCATTCGCCCAGCAGCCCGGCCAGGTCGCGCACCTGCGGACGGCCGTCGAGGCCGATCACATTCATGTTCACGCGGTAGGTCTTTTCCAGGTCCGTGGTCGCGAACAGATGCGCCATCAGCGCCTCGACATCGACGCGGTTCGAGCGCGGGGTAATCACCAGGCGGGTCGGGTGCTCGTGGTCGGACTCGTCGCGCAGGTCCTCGACCATCGGCAGCTTCTTCGCGCGGATCTGGCTGGCGATCTGCTCCAGCAGCTTGGCCCCGGAGACCTGATGCGGCAGCGCGGTCACCACGATGTCGTCACCTTCGCGTTCATAGCGCGCCCGCGCACGGATCGAGCCCTGGCCGGTCTCGTAGACCCGGCTCAGCTCGGCGGGCGGGGAGATGATCTCGGCCTCGGTGGGAAAGTCCGGCGCCGGCAGATGCTCGCACAGCTCCGCGACAGTCGCCTTCGGGTGCTCCAGCAGATGCACGCAGGCCGCAGCCACCTCGCGCAGGTTGTGCGGCGGGATGTCGGTGGCCATGCCCACGGCGATCCCGGAGCCACCGTTCAGCAACACGTTCGGCAGCCGGGCCGGCAGCACCTTCGGCTCGTCCAGCGCGCCGTCGAAGTTCGGCACCCAGTCCACCGTGCCCTGCCCCAGCTCCGAGAGCAGCAGCTGCGCATAGCGCGACAGGCGCGATTCGGTGTAACGCATCGCGGCGAAGGACTTGGGATCGTCCGGCGAGCCCCAGTTGCCCTGCCCGTCGACGAACGGGTAGCGGTAGGAGAAGGGCTGCGCCATCAGCACCATCGCCTCATAGCAGGCCGAGTCGCCGTGCGGATGGAACTTGCCGAGGACGTCACCGACGGTGCGCGCGGACTTCTTGTATTTGGCCGTGGCCGAGAGCCCCAGCTCGCTCATCGCGTAGATGATGCGGCGCTGCACGGGCTTGAGCCCATCGCCGATGTGCGGTAGCGCACGGTCCAGGATCACGTACATGGAGTAGTCCAGGTACGCCTTCTCGGTGAAGTCCTTCAGCGGCAGCTGCTCGCCACTGTTGGCGAACAGGCTGGGGGTCTCGATATCGGTCATCGGCTCTCTCGAAGGGCGAATGGATCACCATGGCGGCCTTTTACCGCTCGCCCGGCCCGCGTACTGTAGCGATCACACCGCCACCATTCCATTCCCGGGGAGAATGCCGTGCTGGGTACCGGCTGGATTGCCAGTATCACTGCCGTCGCCGCCTTTGCACTGGCCGCCGCCAGTGTGATGCACGCATTGCTCCAGCGCCGCGAGACCGGGACCGTGATCGCCTGGGTCGGGCTGATCGTACTGCTGCCGGTGGGGGGCTCGATCCTGTACTGGATGTTCGGGGTCAACCGCATCCGCCGCCGCGCCCACGCCCTGCGCGAGGGCCATCTGCTGGTCGACCCCGCGGCGCGCGACGCCGACGGCCCGGGCATTCCGCCCCGCTGGAGTCGCCTGCTGGGCTGTGGCGACCGGCTCGCGCCGTTTCGCGCCAGCGCCGGCAATTCGGTCCGACCGCTGACCGATGGGGACCAGGCCTATGCGGCGATGCTCGAGGCAATCGACCGCGCGTCCCGCAGCATCACCCTGGCGACCTATATCTTTGACTACGACGTGGTCGGGCAGCGATTCGTGCGCCACCTGAAGGCCGCCCACGACCGCGGCGTCGAGGTGCGCGTCCTGATCGATGGGATCGGCGCCCGCTACAGCCGCCGCAACACCCTGCGCTTCCTCAAGCGGGCCGGCATCCCGGCCGCCGCCTTCATGCCCGTACACCACCTGCCGCGGACGCTTGCGGCGTTCAATCTGCGCAATCACCGCAAGATGCTGCTGGTGGATGGCGAGCACGGCTTTACCGGAGGCATGAATATCCGTCGCGGCCACAGCGCGAGCGACCCGGGCCCACACCCGATTCAGGACCTGCACTTCGAGGTCCGCGGTCCGATCTGCCTGCAGTTGCAGCGGGTGTTCGCGGAAGACTGGCAGTTCAGCACGCAGGAGGCGCTGGAGGGCCCGCCCTGGTTCCCGGAGGAGACGCGCCTGGCAGGTGCCCAGTTGTGCCGCGCCCTGCCGGACGGCCCCGATGAAGACTTCGAGGTGCTCAAGTTCACCCTGCTGGCCGCGATCGCGGAGGCGCGCGAGCACGTTACCGTGGTCACGCCCTACTTCCTGCCTGACCTGGAACTGCTGGGGGCGCTCAAGGCCGCGGCCCTGCGCGGCATCGAGGTCGATCTACTGCTGCCGGAACGCAACAACCTGCGCCTGGTCGAGTGGGCCGCCCGTCCGCTGCACGGCGAACTCCTGACCCGCGGCTGCCGCATCTGGTTGACGCCGCCCCCGTTCAATCACTCCAAGCTGATGCTCGTCGACGGGGAATGGGCCCTGGTGGGATCGGCCAACTGGGACCCGCGCAGCCTGCGCCTCAACTTCGAGTGCAACCTGGAATGCGTGGGCCGCGACCTGGGGCAGCAGCTAGCCGACTGGGCCGAGGATCTGCGCTCGCGCTCCCACGCGCTGAGCCTGGAAGATGTCCACGCGCGCACCCTCCCCGCCCGCCTGCGCGATGGCGCCGCCCGCCTGCTGACTCCATACCTGTAGCCCCCCGGCTGCGCGCAACCCACTCGCGGTTGTGCTTAACTTGTCGATAAGGAAAGGGATTTCCGTCGCAACAGGGGGGCGGCCATGAGTGGTCCACTGATCGCAGCGCTGTACCTGCTTGCCGGGCTGTGTGTCTACGCCACAGCCAGCCACCTCCTGCATGCGGCCCACAGCCTGCGCCGCGTGGAACACCTGCTGTTCGCCGCGATGTGCCTGTTGATGACGGGCGCCGCGTTCAGCATTGCCCTGTCCTACCAGGCGACGTCCATCGAGGCCTATGCTGGCCCAATCAAGGTGTACTACGCCCTGATTGCCCCCGTGTATGTACTGTTCGCGGCCTTTATCGCCCGCTATACCGAGACCCCGGCACGCGGCCTGCTCGCAGTCCTGGGCGTGCTAATGCTCGCCGTCTGGATCGCGAACACGCGCCAACCGTACGGGCTGCAATTGAGCGAGATTTCCGAGCTACGTACAGTCGCCATGCCCTGGGGCGAAACACTGTCGCTTGGGATGGGGCCGCCGAGCCCTTGGTTCCTGCTGGCTCTGGCGGGCCTGCTACTGGTGTTCGGCTTCGCCCTTTGGGCACTGCTGCGGCAGTGGCGACGTGAAGGAGGCAGCGGCCCGCTGATCCTTTTCGCAGCGATCATTGTCTTCCTCGCGGCCACCGTTCAGGGCGCACTGGTACGCCTCGGCATCATCGAGTCCGTTCCACTGGGGGTGTTCGGTTATCTGGGCATGATCCTGGTGATGAGCCTGGTGCTGCACCGGGAGACTCAGGAGCGCATCCGCGAATCCGAGCACCGCTTTCGCGACCTGGTGCACCAGGCCCCGATGGCCGTGGAGGTCCTCACGCCCGAGGGCCGGGTGCGCCAGGTCAACGCGGCCTGGGAGGCGATGCACGGCCGCAAGGGCAAGCGCGTGCAAGATTCCAGCGTGCTGCATCTCCCAGACACTATCGACGGACGCATCACCGACGCGATCCGCGCCGCCGCGCTGGGCGAGCGGCAGCTCGTCGGCCCGTTCGCGTATCACGCGAGCTCCGACCCCGCGGCCAAACAGGCGGGCAACCGCTGGCTGAAGGGCTGCGTCTATCCCCTGAAGAACCACCGCGACGAGGTGCAGGACATCGTCGTGATGCAGGAAGACATCACACTGGCGCGCCGCAGCGAAGACGCACTGCGCGTGATCGCTCAGGGTTTTCGCGCCCACGACCGGGAGAGCTTCTTCCAGAACCTTGTGCTTCGGCTAAGCGAGGTCTTTCGCGCCAACTATGCCCTGGTGGGCATCAACATGGCGGACAGGCCCGGTTACGTCGAAACCGTCGCGCTTTCCCAAGATGGAGAACTCGGGCAGAACATCCACTATGCCCTGGCCAACACCCCTTGCGATGAAACACTAACGAGCGGTCTGTGCGTCTACCCGGATGGCGTTCAGGAACTGTTCCCACACGACCACCTCCTCGTCGAGATGGAGGCACGCAGCTATCTCGGGGCCCCCATGCTCGACAGTCAGGGACGCGAACTCGGACACATCGCGGTCCTGAACCGCTACCCGCTGGACGAAACCGAACAGGCAGCGGGCATCCTCGAGATCTTTGCCGACCGGGCAGCGGCCGAACTCGAGCGACTGGAAGGTGAGGAGCACATCCGGCGGCTCGCCTATCACGATCCGCTGACCGGACTGGCCAATCGGATCCAGTTGCACGACGCCCTAACCCAGGATCTGGACCTGGCACATTACGGGGGCCAGCATGGCGGGCTCATCCTGATCGATCTGGACCATTTCAAGACGATCAACGATGCCCTGGGGCACGCGGTCGGTGACACCGTGCTGGCCGCGGTCGCCGACCGCCTGCGACAGAACGCGCCCGCACAGGCCCTGGTGGTGCGCCTGGGCGGGGACGAGTTCGCCACCCTGATCCATCCCCGGCGCGCATCGCGCCAGGCGATCGAGGCGACGGTCAACGACGCGGCCCAACGGCTGCTGGATGCCCTGCAGCACCCGATCGTGGTGGGAGAGCGCACCTTCAGTGTCGGCGCCAGCCTGGGCTGCGTGCTGTTCCCGGACGCGGGGCAGACCTCATCGGATGCCTTGCGCCATGCCGACATCGCGCTGTACCAGGCGAAACGGACCGGACGCGGCGGGGTGCAGTTCTACCGCCATGCGCTGCAGGACGAGGCCCGTGCACGGCTGCAGATCGAGGAGGGGCTGCGCCAGGCCCTGGCGAATCACGAGATGCACCTGAGTTACCAGCCGCAGTTCGATGCCCAGGAGAACCTGATCGGTGCCGAGGCGCTGCTGCGCTGGACACACCCCGAGCTGGGCTCGGTCGGGCCGGCGCTGTTCATCCCGATCGCCGAGGAGACCGGGCTGATCCACCCTATCGGGACCTGGGTGGTCGAACATGTACTGGAAAATCTGCGGGACTGGCGCGCGCGGGGTCTGCCGCTTCCGCCCCACGTGGCCATCAATATCTCGCCCTGGCAGCTGGCCCGCCCCGATTTCGTCGAGCAGCTCAGGGAGCGCGTGCAGGCCGCCGACCTGGAACCCAGCCGCATCACCCTGGAAGTGACCGAGTCGGGACTGCTGCGTGACCTGTCCGATGCCATTGGGAAACTTCGGGTGCTGCGCGAGTTCGGCGTCCAGGTGGCACTGGATGACTTCGGCACGGGGTATTCGTCTCTGGCCTACCTGCGCGATCTGCCACTGGACGAACTCAAGATCGACAAGTCGTTCATCGATGAACTCGTGGACAAGGGCGAGCAGATGCTCATCGAGAACATCCTCGATATCGGCCACAACATGGGCCTGCGCGTGATCGCCGAGGGCGTGGCCCAACAGACCCAGCGCCAGCGGCTCCTGGCACTGGGTTGCACGCATTTCCAGGGATTTCTCTACGGCCAGCCGATCGCGGAAGACGAGTTCCCGGCCTGGCTGGAACGAAACTCCAGCCAGGCAGCGCAACGCCAGAGCTGACCCAGCGCTGACTACGGGGCTTCCAGCCCAAGACCGCAGCCCAGCGGCCCGCGCCGCCGATGCCGTGTGTTCGACCGGCTGGCGAGGCTGGTATCGACCTGCTCGTACAACACGATCCCGCCGCCCCCGGCCTCCTTGGCCGCATACATCGCACGATCCGCCTGCAGCAGCAGACCTTCCGCGTCGGCACTGTCATGCGGGTACAGAGCTGCTCCCATGCTCAAGCCCACCTGCACGGCCTCGTGGTTGACCTCGATGGGCTCGGCAAAGCGTTCGATCAGCTTCAGACCGACCCCGAGCAAGGCATCCGGGCCATCCATGTTTTCCAGCAGAATCACGAACTCGTCTCCCCCCATGCGGGCGACCACATCGCACTCGCGCACCCCCTCGCGCAGACGCCCGGCCACCGTCACCAGCACCACATCGCCCGCGTCATGGCCAAGCCGGTCATTGATTGGCTTGAACCCGTCCAGATCGCAGACCACCAGGGCCAGCCCCGTGTTGTTGCGCTGGGCACGGCGCAGCGCATGGCACAGGTGCTCGTTAAAGAGACTGCGATTGGCCAGCCCGGTCAGCGAGTCATGATGGGCCTGATGCCACAGGCGCTCCTCCGAGGCCTTTTCCAGGGTGACATCCCGCACCATCCCCAGGACCTGCAGGGGGCGGCCGGTGTCGTCACGGGCGATCTCGCCTTCCACGCGCACATGGCGCACCCCGCCATCCGGCCGCACGACCCGGTGATCGACACGATAGACCGCTTCGCTGGCAAGGGCCTGGTTGATGGTCCGGCGCACGCGGGTGCGGTCATCCGGGTGCACGGCGTGGATGTAGGACTCGAAACCCGCCTCGTCCAACCCGGGGTCCAGCCCGAACAGCTCGAACACATGAGCGGACCAGTTCAGCTGCCCATTGCGTATGTCCCAGTCCCAGAACCCTGCGCCCGCACTGCGCTGCGCCTCCTCCAGGCGCGCCGTGGTCTCCTCGAGCTCCGCCGTTCGACGCGCCACGGCGGCCTCGAGACCCCCCTGGGTCTCGCGCAGGCGCGCCTCCACTCGTTCGCGCTCGCGCAACTCGTCCTGTAGTGCCTGGTGATTGCGCTGCAGGCGGTGGCGTACGCGAGCCCCCAGCAGCATGATCAGCAACGCCGCCAGACCGGTGGCCCACAGCATCCATTCCTGGCTTTGTTCATGGCGTTGCGCCATGACCTCGATCGCACGCGTATTGTCCCGGTGGAAAGCCTCCAGTATGCGCTCCATCTGACCCAGGACTTCTTCCTGCACCGGCATCAAGTCGGCATACAGCATGCCCAGGGCCTCGTTACGGTCCCCGACCAGGGCGAGATCGACGATGTCTTCCAGAAGCGGGGCGCCGATGGAAGTCAGCTCGCGCAATTCCTGCATGCGCTGGCGCTCCGCGGTCTCGGTGGTCTGGGCCTCCGCCGCCGCCAGTGTCTCCACGAACTGGGGCGCGAGGTCGCGAAACTCCCGGTGATAGCGCTCCTGCAGGGCGGTGTCCTCCGCGCTCACCACCAGCGATGCGCGCAGCACACGCTCGCGCACCAGGCTGCGCATGCGGTGGACATGATCAACCCTCTGGATGTGTTCTTCGGTGAGGGTCTGGATATCCTGCTGCAGGTGTTGCACCCGCAGCCAACTGAACACCGCGATCGCCGCGACCAGCAGAATCACCAGCGCAAACACGCTGGTGATTCCCGGGACACGCGGGCGATCGACGGACACGATCAGCCCACCGACCTTCCGGCTGCCAGTGCCTTCGCCCGCGTGATCGTCGGATCGTCACCGACCGTCCGGCAGGTCTGAGTCCAGTCCTTGACGCGCATGCTGTCTCCCTGTGTGATCGTGAGTCCGCACGACCACACGCGAGAGTGCCCCGGGATGGCGCCAAACTCAAGAGGGGACGGGACACCCATCGATAACCCCGAGACCCGGGCGGCGCTGTCCCGGGCCTACACTGCCACGCACTATTGCATCGAGGCCCCCGGGCAGACGTTGCTCCTGCGCATCGGTCAGCGCGATCCGCGTCTCGAGGCCGCCGTGCAGGCACAGGGGGTGAAGCAGGCCAGCTTGCTGACCGCATGGAACCCGCGCAGCGACCCCCTGCCGGAACCGGAGAACCGCGCACGCCAGGCCCGTCTCGAGCGCGAGCTGGCGCAGGCCGGCTGGCGCTGCTGGCCCACGGTCCACCGGGACCCGGCCGGCCGCTGGGCCGACGAACCCGGCTGCTGTGTGCTGGGGATGGGCGCCGCCGAGCTGGATACCTGGATGGTCGGGTTCGACCAGAACGCGGCTGTGGTAATCGAACCTCCCGGCACGCCGCGTCTGGTCTGGCACCCGGCCCTGCGATCGGCCGGCTGAGCCCCGGCCTCTCCCGACTGCCCGACCGGCAATGACCCTACTGCGGCATCAGCGGACCACCGGAGGCCACGATGATGGTGACCAGCCCGATCAGGGTGTTGATACCCACCAGCCGGCGGATCTGGCCCAGACGGCGCAGGCCTTCCGCGGTGTCACTGGCCGCGATCGCCTGGCGCATACGGCGGTACGGGGCGAATACCACATGGGCGAAGATCGCCATCATGATGAGGCCCAGCGCCAGCATCGTGTGCACACTGGGATGCACGCTGTCCATGCCGCCAAACACCAGGAAGATCATGTGGAAGCCGGTGATCAGCAGCGCCACGACCGCCGCCCACACCCAGGGAAAGAAGCGCTGGAACACCTCTTCCCACAGGCGCAGCCGCGCCATGTCGTCGAGCTGCCGTGCCGCCGTCGGCCGCAGGAACATCCAGGCGAAGAACATCCCGCCAACCCAGATCACGACCGCCAGCACGTGCACCACGGTGGCCAGTGCATACCCTTCCATATTCCGCTCCTTGTCCGTTTCGGATGATTCCGTGGCGCAGTGTAGCCGGGCACAGCGGACTCTGCCGACCCCTGTCTCGCCAGTCACCATCCGGCGCTGCCCTCGCGGACTCTTGCAGCGGCGACGTCCCAAGACGACGATCGACCAATGATCGCCGCGATCCTGAGCGCTACGCTGGAACTCGCCCTGACGGCCGCCCCGTGGCTGCTGCTGGGCCTGGCCGCGGCCGGACTGGTCAAGGCCTTCCTGCCAGAGGCGGTGCTGCAGCGCTGGCTGGGCGGCACGGGTCTGGCACCGACCGCCCGCGCCGCCATTGCCGGGGCACCCTTGCCGCTTTGCTCCTGCGGGGCGATCCCGACCGCCCTGGCACTGCACCGGGGCGGCGCCGGACGGGGCCCGACCACGGCGTTCCTGATCGGTACCCCGGGCGTGGGCGTCGACTCGGTGGCGATCAGCTATGCCCTGCTCGGCCCCCTGATGACCGTCGCCCGGGTCGCCGGCGCCGTGGTGACGGCCATCGCCACGGGCCTGCTGGTCGGGCGCACGCGCGCTCCCGCGGCGCATGCGGACAATACGCGGACGTCACAAGACTGCTGCACCGCGGCTTCCTGCGATGGAGGGGGCTCACCATCCGCCACGGCGCCGGGCCCATGGACGCGCCTGCTGGAGGGCCAGCGCTACGCATTCGGCGACGTGCTGGATGACATCCGTCTCTGGCTGGTGATCGGACTGTTCGTTGCCGGGGCGCTGCTGGCCCTGGTGCCACCGGCCGCACTGGCGGAATATGGCAGCGGGCTGCCGGCAATGCTGCTGCTCGCCGTGATCGGCATCCCGATGTACCTGTGTGCGACCGCGGCCACCCCCATCGCGGTCGCCCTGCTGGCGGCTGGAGTTTCTCCTGGCGCCGTGCTGGTGTTCCTGCTGGCCGCCCCGATCACCAGCCTGGCGACCCTGGGGGTGTTCCGGCGGGAACTGGGCAACGCGGCCCTGAGTCTTTATCTATTGGGGATCGGCGCCAGCACCGTGGCGCTCGGGCTGGCACTGGATGCCGGACTGGGCATGAGCGGGTTGAGCCCCGCGATCACCCCGGGCAAGGCCACCGAATGGATACCGCCCACCGTCGAATGGGTGGCGCTGGCCGTGCTGGTGGTGCTCGCCCTGCATCCGCTACGCTGGCGCCTGCCTGCCCATGCCTAAGGAGCCGTGATGTCCAACCGTTCAATCGGGCTCGATGACCGCCTTCAGGCCTATGTACTGGATCGCTCGCTGCGCGAGTCCAGCCTGCTTGCGGAGCTGCGCGCCGAGACCGCGGGGCTGCCGGAGCACAACATGCAGATCGCCCCCGAACAGGGACAGTTCATGGCCCTGCTGGCGCGCCTGGTCGGGGCCCGGCGCTACCTGGAAGTCGGCACCTTTACCGGCTACAGCGCGCTGGCGGTGGGGCAAGCTCTCCCCGACGACGGCGAGGTGGTCTGCCTGGATCACAGCGAGGCCTGGACCGCGATCGCCAGGCGCTACTGGGACCGGGCCGGTCTGGCCGCGCGCATGGACCTGCGCCTGGGCGATGCGCGCGCCAGCCTGCGCCAGCTGGAGGCTGAAGGACAGAGCGATCGCTTCGATCTTGCGTTCATCGACGCCGACAAGACCGGTTACCCGGAGTACTTCGAGGCCTGCCTGCGACTGGTCCGCCCGGGCGGACTGATCATGGTGGACAACACCCTCTGGCATGGTCAGGTGGCCGACCGCGACTGCGATGACGAAGACACCCGGGCCATCCGCGACTTCAACCAGGCGCTGCATCGCGACGAGCGCATCGACCTCTCGCTGGTACCGATTGGTGACGGCCTGTCCCTGGCGCGCCGCCGCTGATCGTCAGGCCGCGCGCGAATCAGGCGATCAGCGACAAAGCCCGTCGCCAGACAACCCCCGGCGACAGATCACGCGCCGCTCCACCCCGGTCACCGCCCAGCCATCGTCGCGTTCACGAAGTGTCAGCCGGTATTCATGGTCGCGCACGGCGTCATCGCGCAGGTTCTTGACGAAGACCTCGGCCCGCTCGCGGCGCTGATGGTGGATCTCCAGACTGGAGTAGTCCGTACCCAGGCCCTCGCGCCAGCCGCTGGCCTCCACCCAGTCCATCACCGCGCCCCCCGGCGTGGCGGCCGGTTCGAGCTCCGGGATCTCGAGCGTCTTGCGCTCGGTCGGCTGCGGCTGGAACACGTCCGTCGCTCGCTTTTGCTCAGAAGGGAATGGCGCACAACCCGCCAGCAGCCCGCCCAGCAGAAGCGCCCCGATTAGTCGTCTGTCTATCATGGCTGGTACCCCATCACGTGTCTCGCGTCGCAAATCCATCATCCACTGCAACAAATTCCACCGCACGAACGTCTTATCATCACATGACCACAAGCCCATTCCCACGGGGGATACGATGATGGACCACATCCGCACGACAGGACTCGCCCTGGTGGCCGCGGCCGCGCTGGCACTCAGTGCGCCGCTCGTGCTGGCCGAGGAGCAGGCCGCCGAGGACGAAACCGCAACCGAAATGGAAGAGCTGCGCGACGACTGGGCGCAGACCCGCGAAGAAATCCAGGCCGATGCCGAACGCGACGACGAAGCAACCCGCTCGCGCACCCGCGAAACCCTGGATGCAATGGACCAGCAGCTCACCACCCTGCGCGAACGCACGCGCGAGGGCTGGGATGACCTGAGCGATGCCACCCGCGAGCGCCGAGAACGGGCCTACGACGGACTGGTACGCGAACGCGACAACCTGGCCGAATGGTCCGCCGAGACCCGCGAACGTTCCTCCGGTGCCTGGCAGGGTGTGCGCGAAGGCGCCCGCGATGCCTGGGGTGGCGTTCGCGATGGCTCGCGCAAGGCCTGGGGCTCCGTTCGTGATGCCGTCCGCGGGGATCGCCCGCCGGCCGAGCAAGGCGAACCGGGCACGCAGGAAAATCCCGCGGACCCGGACGACCCGGCGATGCAGACGAATTGAACCAACGGACGGACTGAAATGGTACTCGTCACAATGAGGGTTGAATGAAGCCAAGCCGACACGGACGCCGGCCCGTCATGTTCCTTCCGGCCCTGGCCGCGCTGCTCGCCGGCGCGGTCCTGGTCGGTTGCGACGGTCTGCCAGGCCTGGACGCGACCCCGGAACACCACCAGCGCGACTGGGACAACGAGACCCTGCAATACGGCGAACGGCTGTACATGCAGAACTGCGCGGTATGCCACGGCGAGAATCGCGAGGGCGCGGAGAACTGGCGCCAGCGCGACGCGGACGGCTACATGCCGCCCCCGCCCCTGGATGGCAGCGCCCACACCTGGCACCACCCCTACTGGCAGCTCAAGGACATGATCCGCTACGGCGCCGAAGCGCGCGGCGGGGCCATGCCCAGTTTCGAGGACACCCTGTCCTACGACGACGTAGAAGCGATTATCGCCTTCATACAGGCGCAGTGGCCCGACGAGATCTTCGAGGCATGGATCCGCTACGACCAGAACCACCCGACCCAGGAGGCCTGGGAGGAAGAGATGGGCGAGCCCTGGGTCACTCACGTATCCGATCCGCGCAACCCTTCGACCGGGCACGAACATCACTAAACAGTGCTCAACCGGGACCTCACGCAAGCCACACCGCCCCCAGGAATTACGCTCACTCGGGAATAGCCGCTAGCGCCACGGCGTCTGCCGAGATAGCAAGCCTCAAACGGGTTATGATCCGCCGCGTTCACACCCAGGGTATGGAAGACCGGGGAAGCCCATGCATGACGCAGCCAGTGGTCGCCGCGAACACGGAAACCACCAATGAATCGCCGCCGTAGCGACGTCCTCCCGGACGAGGAGCGCGCGCGCCTCGAGGGCCTGATTCGCGAGGAACGCGAGGCCCGACGACATGCAGAATCCCTGGCCGACACCCGCCTGCAGGACCTCTACGCGAAGCAGCAGCAGATCGAACTGCTCAACACGATTGCCTTCGCAGCCAATCAGTCCGACTCCATCGCCGAAGTCCTGCGCACGGCCCTGAATGCCATCGGGGAGTTTCTCGACTGGCCGGTCGGCCATGCCTACCTTGCGCGCAAGAGTTCAGATGGCGAACTGGAGCTGGGCCCGACGGGCATCTGGCACCTGCGGACACTCGACCCGGTCGAGGCCTTTCGTGAATGTACGGAAGACACGATCTTCCGTTCCGGCCAGGGCCTGCCCGGCCGCGTTCTCGAACAGCGTGCCCCGGTGTGGATCGAGCACCTGGATCAGGACCCCCATTTCCCCCGGCGCGCGGCGGCGGCCTTGAGCGGCCTGCGCTCGGGCTTCGCCTTCCCGGTCATGGTCGGGCACGAGGCCGCCTGCGTACTGGAATTTTTCGCCGCCGAGACCACGCCCGAGCAGCCGGAGGTACTGGCCCTGCTGGCACAGGCCGGTGTGCAACTGGGGCGCGTGGTCGAGCGCAACCGCCACGCCGAACGGCTGATCCACCACGCCTCCCATGATCCGCTGACGGGCCTGCCGAACCGGCGGCTCTTTCACGACCGTCTGGAGCACGCGATCGCGCGCTATGCGCGCGAGCCGGAGTCACTGTTCGCCGTGCTGTTCGTCGATCTCGACCGCTTCAAGCTCGTCAACGACAGCCTCGGCCACACGGCCGGCGACGAGCTGCTGGCCCAGGTCGGCCAGCGTCTGCTGACGACGCTACGCCAGAACGACACGGTTTCTCGTCCCGGCGTTGACCACAATGCGCGACCGGACGACACCCTCGCCCGACTGGGCGGTGACGAATTCACGATCCTGCTGGAGGGCCTGCACGAACCGGTGGATGCGCTGCGCGTCGCCGAGCGCCTGCAGGCCGTCCTGCACGAGCCCTTCGCGGTCGCCGGCCAGACGGTGTATGTCACGGTCAGTATCGGCATCGCCACGCGCCCCTATGGCCAGGCCTGCCCAGTCGCCAGTCCCGATCAGGACGGCCCGAGCTGTGCCGAGGATCTGATGCGCGAGGCGGATATGGCGATGTATCGCGCCAAATCGCTCGGCAAGGCCCGCTGCGAGTTCTGCGACCCGGGCATGCAGACGCAGGCGCTCGAGAGCCTGCGTCTGGAGACCAGCCTGCGCGAGTCGGTGGAGCGCAATGCCTTTGTCGTGCATTACCAGCCGATCATGTCCCTGGCGGACAATCGCATTACCGGGTTCGAGGCCCTGGTGCGCTGGGAACGGGAAGGCGAACTCCTGCCCCCGGATCGCTTCATCCCGATCGCGGAGGATGCCGGGCTGGTCCACCTGATCGACATGCAGGTGCTGTATACCGCGTGCTGCCAGCTACAAGCCTGGAATGCACAACGCAGCGGCCCGCCGCTGACGATCAGCACCAACCTCTCCGCGCGGCAGCTCACCCGCCCCGAGCTGGTGGACGAGGTCGCCACGATCCTGTGCGGTACCGACACCCCGCCGGAACAACTGCGCCTGGAGATCACCGAGACCGCAACGCTGGGCAACCTCGAAGAACTGATCGCCACCCTGAAGGGACTGAAGGCCCTCGGCGTCAGTCTGGCGATGGATGACTTCGGCACGGGCTACTCGTCGCTCAGTTATCTTCACCGCCTGCCGCTGGATATCCTGAAGATCGATCGCGCCTTCGTGGCCGGGCTGGACCGCGACGAGTACAGCCAGCGCCTGGTGCAGACCGTGATCAACATGGCGCGCAACCTCGGCCTGGAGGCGGTCGCCGAGGGCGTCGAGAGCAATACCCACGCGGCCACCTTGCGCGCACTGGGGTGCACCCGAGCCCAGGGGTACTACTACTCCCGCCCCGTACCCGCCGACCGGGCCGGCGACCTCCTGGTTGCCGATCAGCTCCCGCTGGTCACCACCTGAGCCCAGCGGCCGGCCTGGAGGCTACACCGCCGTCGGGGCAATTCCTCGACGGCGGGCCAGCACCTGGCGCACCACCAGCTTCTCCAGCTCCACGATCACGAACACCGCAAGGCCGAAGGCCAGGATGCGCAGCCAGTCGCCCAGGCCGATCGTGGTCGTGCCGAACAGGGTGTGCATCACCGGGGCATAGGTGAAGGCCAGTTGAAGCAGGATCAGGACCCCAATCGCGATCCACATGCTGTGCGAGCGAAACAGCTCGAATCCCGGCAGCACCGGCTGGTGGATCAGGCGCAGATTCAGGAGATAAAAGGCCTGCCCGGCCACCAGGGTATTGATCGCAATGGTACGCGCCAGCTCCTCGTTTACGCCGACCACCGTCTCCATGTAGACGAAATGTCCGAAGGTCCCGAGCCACAGCAGGACCGCAACAAAAGGGATACGCCATAGCAGAAAACCGGACAACAGCGGCGTGTCGGGGTCACGCGGCGGACGCTGCATCACCCCCGGCTCGGCACGTTCGAAGGCCAGCGCCATCGCCAGGGTCACCGAGGTCACCATGTTCACCCACAGTACCTGCACCGGTGTCAGCGGCAGGGCCAGCCCCATCAGGATCGCCATCATGATGGTCAGCGACTGCCCGGCGTTGGTCGGCAGCATGTGCAGGATGGCCTTGCGGATGTTGTCGTAGACCGTGCGCCCCTCCTCGACCGCGTGGGCGATCGAGGCAAAGTTGTCGTCCGCGAGCACCATCTCCGAGGCCTCCTTGGCGGCCTCCGTGCCCTTGCCGCCCATCGCGACGCCGACATCCGCGCGCTTGAGTGCCGGGGCATCGTTCACCCCATCCCCGGTCATGGCGACGATCCGGCCGCGGCCCTGCAGGGCCCGCACCAGACGCAGCTTGTGCTCGGGCGAGGTGCGTGCGAACACATCGGTGGCCTCGGCCATCTGCGCCAGGCGCTCGTCGTCTACATCATCCAGCTCGTGTCCCGCGTGCGCCTCGGCATCGCGCCCCAGTCCCAGTTGCTCGCCGATGGCCCGCGCGGTCGCCAGGTGGTCCCCGGTGATCATCTTCACGCGAATACCGGCCTCCCGGCACTCGGCCACGGCCTGAATTGCCTCTTCCCGCGGCGGGTCGATAATCCCCACCAGGGCGAGCAGGGCGAACCCGCCCTGCTCGACATGATCGAAATTCAGTTCGCGCTGATCGGGCCCCACCTCGCGGCTCGCAATGGCCAGCAGACGCTGGCCGCGAGCCGCGATGGCTTCCAGCGCCTGGTGCCAGGCTTCGCGGTCAAGGTCATCGGTATCCTCACCCGCACGCACCCGGTCGCACAGCTCCAGCACCCGCTCCGGGGCCCCCTTCAGAAAGATCTGCGCATGCCCGTCGTGATCATGGTGCAGGGTCGCCATGTAGCGATGATCGGACTCGAACGGGATCACATCGGCACGTGGAAGCCGCTCCGCCTCCAGGTGCGGGTCGAGCCCCGCCTTGCGCGCGGCCACCACCAGCGCCCCCTCGGTCGGGTCGCCCTCCATCACCCACTCGCCCTCGCGTTCGAACACCTGGGCGTCGTTGCACAAAAGGCCCGCGCGCAGCACCTCCAGCAGCGCCGGCTGCTCGTCGGCCTCCACTTCCTGCTGGCCCACGGAGAAATGCCCGTGCGGGGCATAGCCCACGCCGGAGACGCCGTACTCTTCGCCCGCCGTGCACACGGTCTGCACCGTCATCTCGTTGCGGGTCAGCGTGCCGGTCTTGTCGGAGCAGATCGTGGAGACCGAGCCCAGCGTCTCCACCGCCGGCAGGCGACGGATGATGGCATTGCGCCGCGCCATCTTCTGCACGCCGATCGCCAGGGCGATGGTCATGATCGCCGGCAGACCCTCGGGGATGGAAGAGACCGCCAGACTGGCCGCTGCCAGGAACATCTCGTCCAGCGGGTAACTGCGCACCCAGTAGCCGAAGGCGAACGTCGCAGCGGAGATAACCACGACGACGCCGGCCAGCCAGCGGCCGAACTGCTCCATCTGGCGTACCAGCGGCGTCTGCAGGCTTTCGACCTCGCCCAGCATCGAAGATATGCGACCGATCTCGGTGTGCTCGCCGGTGGCCACCACCACGCCGTGCCCGCGCCCGAAGGCGACCAGCGTGCCGGAAAAGGCCATGCCGGTGCGGTCCCCCAGGTCCGCCTCGCGGTCCACGGCTTCGGGGGATTTTTCCACCGCGACCGACTCCCCGGTCAGCACCGCCTCCTCGACCCGCAGGTTCTTGACCTCGAGCAGGCGCAGGTCCGCCGGCACACGGTCGCCCGCCTGCAGATAGACGATATCGCCCGGGACCAGCTCCTCGGCCGGAATCTCGCGCCGGTGCCCATCGCGCAGGGCCAGCGCGTGCGGCGAGAGCATCTTGCGGATCGCATCCAGCGCCTTTTCCGCCTTGCCCTCCTGGACAAAGCCGATCAGCGTGTTGATCAGGACCACGGCCAGGATCACGCCGGTGTCGACCCAGTGACCGAGCAGGGCCGTACCGGCCGCCGCGGCCAGCAGGATGTAAATCAGGATGTTGTGGAAGTGGCGAAAGAAACGCCGGATCAGGCCCGCCTGCTCCGGCGGGCGCAGCTGGTTCCTGCCGTACTGGTCCAGGCGTTCCCGGGCCGCGTCAGTGGACAGCCCCTCGCGGCGACTGTCGCGCTCGCTCAGGGCGGCATCGGGATCAAGAGCATGCCAGGCGATGGTCTCGTCCCTGGGGGACTGCGCGTTTTGCGATTCGTCCATTCGGTATCGGTGCCGAGAGATGAACCCCCATCCTCGAACAAGACCCCGCGACCGGCAAGCCTCGGCGGGCAGGTCGCGGGGCCTGATTCAGCCCCGCCGTTCAGCCGGTGGGCGGCTAGAAATGCACGCCCAGCTTGGCCATCACCCGCAGATTGTCGACGTCCTCGCGACCGCGGCCGCTACGGAAGCGATCACTCTCCGTGAACTGATAGCGGGCCTCGACGCCAAGAAACATATTGTTGTCCATGGTGTACTTCAGGCTGCCGCCGAACTGAGCCGCCCACAGGCCGTTGGTGTCATCACCCAATTCCGCACGCACATAGCCCAGGCCGGGACCGAAACCCAGCTCAAGGTTCGGTGCGGTCTCGAACATCCAGTGGGTATTCAGCTCGGTGCTGGTCATGCGCAGCGGGCTCTCGGAGTATCGGGAAACGCTCAGCTGGTGGCGCAGGACACCGGTGCGCGGCTGGAGCAGCTGGCAATTTGCACCCAGCTCGATGCCATAGCCCCAGTCCGTCGAGGCCCCCGACGCGTCCGGCGAGACCGAGCCGAGCATGACGGCGATACTGGGTTCCATGCCCACGCGTTCCTGCGCCTGGACCGTCGTTCCGGCCAGCGCAAGAGAACCAGCGGCCAACATAGCAAGGGACGTACGTAGCTTGAGCATGGGACACCTCCAGTGAGTCATTGACGGGGACCTGAAGCTCCGCTGGCGCGTCGTGCCGCCACCGCCAGCAGGAACTTCAGCACCTGCTGATATTAGTTGATCCCCGAGCCCATAGAAACCGGGGCGGGCCACCAGGGAACGGAATTTTTTCGCCGCCCGATGCATCGAAGGGTGCGGAGCGTGTCTTTGAATCAGGCAGAAGTTGCCCACCACGGGAACATCTGGATATTCCCTCGCTCTAATCCAGCGATCCGTCCGGCATGCTTCAACCATGCCTCGGGTCAAATTAAGCGCTAAAAAATTCATATGATCTACGGAGGTCACTCCATGTCCGATCAACCGAACGCGAACCGCCGAGCCTTTCTCCGCCGCGCCTCCATGGCTGTGGCAGCCGTCCCGCTCGCAAGTCTGACCACCTTCGGCGTTGCCTATGCCAAGCCGAAGGCCGAAGACGGTCACGCCCATGACTACGTGAACGATGCGTCCGACGCATCCGGCCACGACGCCTACGAAGACGGTGCCGTGTGCGACAACTGCGCCTTCTGGGCGGGCGAAGAGGACAACGGCTGGGGTGGCTGCCACCACCAGGCCTTCCAGGACGTCCTGGTCAACGCCGACGGCTGGTGCGATGCCCATGTCCGTGGCGGCTGATCACCACACCGCCTGACGGCACCTGCGAACACCGCCTCCGGGCGGTGTTCACGTTTATAGCCTCCGCAATTGAACGGTACGACTTGCGGACTGGGTCACAAACCGGTCACGCTTACGCCGCAGCGCCTCAAATTTTTGGCCTTCTGGACGTTATCGGACGATGAACCGCCCGTTTAAGGAGCTCCGCGTGCCCCACTCCCGTTCGAGCGCCTGCCCCGGCCCCGAGCAACATCGTTCTCCAATCAGAGCCCCCCTCTAGCCAGTGGGCCTGGACACCACGCCACTGACGCTGCTGTACGCGCTCAACGGGCTCGCGTTCTTCACCCTCGGCATCGTGGCGCTGATGCTGCCGCGCCGCGAACGGTTTGTACCTTTCGCCGCTCATGTCGGGTGGCTGGTGCCGTTCGGTCTGCTGCACGGGACCTATGGTTTCCTCAACGCGATCGGCCTGCATCAAGAACTGGGCATAGTGTCCGATCGCTGGTTCATGGCCACCTGGCTCGCGATCTCCTATCTGCCCCTGCTGGAGTTCGGTCGGCGCGCGCTGCTCGATATCCGCCCCGGCCTGCACCTGCCAGCCTGGGGGATATACGGGGGTCTCGCTATCGGCCTGAGCACAATGCTCCTGGTCGTCGTTGAGCCGGCAACGGGCCTCGCCAATGGCGCCCGCTACCTGATCGGATTCCCCGGCGCGCTCCTCACAGGGCTCGCGTTCCTGCTGCACGTTCGCCCCCCGGAGGCGCAGCCGGAGATGCAGCGGCATATCCCGGCGCTGGGGATCGCAGCCTTCGCGTTCCTGGCCTATGCCGCGTTTCTGCCTTTCCCGGCACAGGTTGATTTCGGCCTCCCCCCATGGCTGCCCACGCAGGGCGATTTCCTGGCCGCAACCGGGGTCCCGATCCAGTCACTGCGCACCGGTGCCGCGATGCTCTTCACCCTGGCGCTGATCAGCCTCGCACGCAGTCTCGGCGCGCAGCACAGCGACGACCTGCTACGGGTGCTGGACACGGTCAATGGCTTTGTCTACCGCTGCCGCAACAACCCGCAGTGGGACGTGATCTTCGTCGACGGTGGGGTGCATGAGCTGACCGGCTACGAGGCCCGCGACTTCTATCGTGGCGACATCACCTTCGCCGCCTGGGTCCACCCGGACGATACCGACTATACCTGGGAGGGCGTGCAGGAAGGGCTCAAGCGAGACGGCAGTTATCAGATCCAGTATCGAGCGGTAAACCGGGACGGATCTTTGCGCTGGGTCTTCGAACGCGGGACCGGCGTGTACGACGCACACGGGCGGCTCATCTATCTTCAGGGTCATGTGATCGACGCCCACGAGCTGGTCACCACCTCCCACGAACTCGAACGCCGCAGCGAGGAGCTCGAGGCCTTTCGCAGCACGCTGGACCTGACGCTGGATGGCGTCTTCCTGTTCGACGTGGACAGCCTGCAGTTCATCTATGTCAACCAGGGCGCAATGGACCAGACCGGGCGTACTCGCGACGAGCTCTTGCAACTGCACCCTTACGACATCAAACCGGAGTTCCCCGAGACCCGTTTCCGCAGCATGCTGGAACCCCTGCGGCGAGGGGAGCGCGACCAGTTGCTGTTCGAGACCACGCACCAGCACATCGCCGGCCATCTGATCCCCGTACACATCTCCCTGCAGCTGGTCGCCCCCCGGGGTGAACGCCCGCGCTATGTCGCCATCGTGCACGACATCAGCCAGCGCAGGCGCAATGAAGAAGCACTTCTGGAGGCACTGGAAAGCCTGGAGACCTCGCGCGACGAGCAGGCCCGGCTGCTGGAACTTACGCGGCGCGAGCAGGGACGCATGGCCTCGCTGCTGTCGGCCATGAGCATCGGCATCCTGTTCGAGGATCGCGAGGGGTACATCGAGTACGTGAACCCGGCATTTCGCCGCATGTGGGCGATCGCCGACGAAATCGACCTGGTCGGCCAGCCCTCGCGTGCAATGCTGGAACATTCCACCCATCGCTTTGCCCGGCCTGATCACGCCTCGCGCCACGTGCTGCACGTCCTCGACACCCACGAGATCAGCGAACGCTTCGAGGTGGATCTCTACGATGGCCGGATTCTCACGCAGCTGTCCTATCCGGTACACGATGCCGACGAGCGCTCCATTGGCCGGCTGTGGCTGTACGAGGATGTCACCCACGAGCGTCAGACCGCTCAGCAACTGGTCTATCTGGCCGAGCACGACCCGCTCACGGGCCTGTACAACCGCCACCGCTTCCAGCGCCAGCTGGAGCATGCGATCCACAACGCCCGCCGTCGCGAGACCCAGCTCGCACTGATCTACTTCGACCTCGACGAGTTCAAGACCATCAACGACACCTTCGGCCACCGCGCCGGGGACACGGTCCTGGTGCGCGCGGCGGGCGAGATCGCAAGCCTCGTACGCGAGGAGGAGATCTTTGCCCGCCTTGGCGGCGACGAGTTCGCGATCCTCGTCGACCAGGCATCCGAACGGGAACCTGAAGGGCTGGCCGAACGCGTGGCCCGCGCGATCTCCGCGATTCCGTTCCGCTTCCGCGGCCAAAACTACCGCCTGACCGCGAGCATCGGGATCGCCCGCTACCCCGAGCACGGAGACAACGTCGAAGACCTGGTGGCGCATGCCGATGCCGCGATGTACCAGGCCAAGGACTCGGGCAAGAATACCTGGGCCGTATTCGACGCCAGCCGTAATACGGCCGAGCGCATGCTCGAGCGGATGAGCTGGAGCCAGCGCATTGGCAACGCGCTGGAGGGCGGGCAGTTCGAGCTGCATTTCCAGGGGATCTACCACCTGGACAGCGGGGCGCTCAATCACATGGAGGCCCTGGTCCGCATGCGCGACCCGCTGGCGTCCGACGAGGTCGTGATGCCGGGGCAGTTCATCCCTGTGGCCGAGAAGACCGGGCAGATCCTCGATATCGACCGCTGGGTGATCCGCGAGAGCATCGCGCACCTGGCCGGCCACCCTGAACTCCCGGGGATCGCGATCAACATCTCCGGTCGCAGCTTCGACGAACCCGGGCTGCCGCAATACATCACCAACGAGCTGAGCCAGCAGGGTGTCAATCCCCGGCGGCTGATCATCGAACTGACCGAAACGGCAGCCGTCTCCGAGATGCAGGACGCCCAGCGCTTCATCGAAGCGTTGCAGCAGGCCGGCTGCCTCGTCTGCCTGGACGATTTTGGCTCCGGCTTCTCCACCTTTGCCTACCTCAAGTACCTGGGCGTACAGGTGCTCAAAATCGACGGCATGTTCGTGCGGGATCTGCCGAACAACCGCGACAACCAGGCATTCATCCGCGCGATGGTCGACGTCGCTCGCGGACTGGAAAAATGGACCGTGGCCGAGTGCGTCGAAGACGGCGACACCCTTGCGATGCTGGCCGACCTGGGGGTCGACATGGTCCAGGGCTACCATCTGAATCGCCCCTCGCCGGACTTCCCGCCGGACCGGGCCCCGTAGGTGTGCAGCCCGCGGCACCCCGCATCCTGCTACTGTCCGCCTACCGTGCGGACAGCCACGCCGCCTGGGCCGACTGGCTGACCCGGCAATTCCCCGAGTTCGACTGGGATCGCCGGGAATTACCGGGGCGCCACTTCCGCTGGCGCATACGGGGCAACCCGCTCTCCTGGCTCCGCAGCCTCGGCGACGCCCAACCCGACGCCATCGTTGCGACCTCCATGGTCGATCTCGCCACACTGCGCGGCCTGCACCCGGCACTCGCGCAATCACCTGCGCTGTACTACTTCCACGAAAACCAGTTCGCCTACCCGACCAGCCCCGGCCAGAACCCCTCGGTGGATCCGCAGATGGTCCAGCTCTACGGCGCCCTGGCGGCCGACCGCATCGCGTTCAACTCGCACTACAACCGCGATACCTTTCTCGACGGCGTCGACCGCCTGCTTGCACGTATGCCAGACAAGGTACCCCCGGGTCTGCGCACGACGCTCGACGAGCGCAGCGAGATCCTGCCCGTTCCGATCCAGGCCATCACCACCACCGACTACGCAGAGCGCGACCCGAACCTGATTTTGTGGAATCACCGCTGGGAGTACGACAAGGCCCCGGACGACTTCGCGGAAGCCTTGCTGCAACTGGCCCGTGAGGGAATCGATTTCCGACTGGCCCTGCTAGGCCCTCGGCCCGCCAGGATTCCGGACGCCCTCACACGACTCCGCACGCATCTGGCTGACCGCATCATCGTGGACGCCAAGTGCTCGCGCGACGAATACGAATACTGGCTGTGCCGGGCGGGGATCGTGGTCAGCACTGCCCGCCACGAGTTCCAGGGTCTTTCGCTGCTGGAGGCCACCCGCGCGGGCGTACTGCCACTGGTGCCCGATGGCCTGGTATACCCCGAGCAATACCCGGCCACCTGCCGTTACCCCGCCGGTGATACCCAAGCACTGGCCACGCGTCTCGGCGCATGGCTGACCGGCGCGCGACCGCCCGTCCCCGATATCGGCCAGTGGCACAGCAAGGGGGTGGAACCGCAATGGCGGCGCCAGATCGAAGAACTGCTGGAGACCCGGCGAGGCGCCGCCTGAGGGAAACGCTGAAAGGGGCCGCTCAGGGAAGGAAGTCGCCGCGATCAAGAAAGTGCAGGGTCTCGCGGGCCACCGTGGCATTGAACAGCATCCCCGTATGCGAGACCGGCAGCGTGAGATGGCGCGTGACATCCGGGCCGCGCGTCTCGTCGACGGCCACGAAGCCATCATGCGGGGGCGGCATCTGCGCGAACAGCGGTGCCGGACCCAGTGGGCGGCTGCCGGCGATCATCCCGATTTCGCGTCCGCGCAAGACGGGGCTGCCCCCCAGCAGACCGCGGTCCAGCGCGGCCCCCAACCACCAGCGGCCGAGCCGGTTGCGTGCCAGACGCGCGGCCACCCGGCTGCCCGCCAGCGGCGAACCCAGCATCACGATCCGACCGGGGCGCTGGACCGGGGCAACGGTAAACAGATGGCGGACGATGATGCCGCCGAGGCTATGGGCCACAAGGTGCACCAGGTCGCCGGGCACTGCCTCAATGAAGGCGGCCAGGGCGCGCGCCGCCTGTTCCGGGGTCTGGCGGCGCGAGGCATAGTGGAAGCGATGGACCTCCAGCCCGGCCGCACGCAGCCGGCGTTCCAGCAGCGCCAGCTCCAGGCCCGGCATATGCCAGCCATGGACCGTAACCACGCTGGCGCGCATGCCGGCCATGGTAAACGACCGGCCCGTTGCCTACCCGGCCTGTTGTGTGGCGCTGGCGCGCAGACGGATGCCCAGCTCGCGCAGCTGCTTCTCGCCGACCGGCGCCGGGGCATCGGTCAGCAGGCAGGCGGCCGTCTGGGTCTTGGGGAAGGCCATTACGTCGCGAATGGAGTGGGCGCCGCTCATCAGCATCACCAAGCGGTCCAGGCCAAAGGCCAGGCCACCGTGCGGCGGGGCACCGAACTCCAGCGCATCCAGCAGGAAGCCGAACTTCTCGCGCGCCTCGTCCTCGCCGATGCCCAGGGCCTCAAACGCGGCCTGCTGCATCTCGGGGTTGTGGATACGGATGGAGCCACCGCCCACCTCGGTGCCGTTGAGCACCATGTCGTAGGCACGGGACAGGGCCTCGCGCGGGTTATTGCGCAGCGCGTCCGGGCTGTCCACCGCCGGGGCGGTGAACGGGTGATGCAGGGCGTACAGGCGCTTGTCCTCGTCGTCGTACTCGAACATCGGGAAGTCGACCACCCACAGCGGCTGCCAGCCCGCCTCGACCAGCTCGAGGTCGTGGCCGAGCTTCACACGCAGCGCGCCGATCGCCTCGTTGACCACCGAGGCCTTGTCCGCACCGAAGAAGATCAGGTCGCCGGCGGCGGCCGCGGTCTTCTCCAGGATCTGCCGGGTCACATCCTCCGGCAGGAATTTCAGGATCGGCGACTGCAGCCCGCCCTCGAGGTCCGCCGGGTCGTTGACCTTGATGTAGGCCAGGCCCTTCGCGCCGTAGCGACCGACGTACTCGGTGTAGACGTCAATCTCCTTGCGCGTCAGTTTCGCCCCGCCCGGCACGCGCAGCGCGGCCACGCGGCCCTCGGGGTCGTTCGCCGGGCCGTTGAACACCTTGAACTCCACCGCCTGCATCACCTCGGTCAGCTCGGTGAACTCCAGCGGGATGCGCAGATCGGGCTTGTCCGACCCGAAGCGGGCCATCGCCTCGGCGTAGGCCATGCGCGGGAACGGATCGGGCAACTCGACACCCTGTACCTCGCGGAACAGGTGGCGGATCAGGCCCTCGGTCACGTCCATCACGTCGGCCTCGTCGACAAAGGCCATCTCCATATCCAGCTGGGTGAACTCCGGCTGGCGATCGGCGCGCAGGTCCTCGTCGCGGAAGCAGCGGGTGATCTGGTAGTAGCGGTCCATGCCGGACATCATCAGCAGCTGCTTGAACAGCTGCGGCGACTGCGGCAGGGCAAAGAAGCTGCCCGGATGCGTACGGCTGGGCACCAGGTAGTCGCGTGCGCCCTCCGGCGTGGCCTTGGTCAGCATCGGGGTTTCGAGGTCGAGGAAGTCGCGCTCCTCGAGGAAGCGGCGCATGGCCGCGGAGACCTTCGCACGCAGGCGCAGGCGCTCCTGCATAACCGGGCGGCGCAGGTCCACGTAGCGATAGCGCAGGCGGGTGTCCTCGCCGACGTCCTCGTCGTCCAGCGGGAACGGCGGGGTCTTCGCGGCGTTCAGGACCTCGAGCTCCAGACCCAGGATCTCCACCGCGCCGGTGGACAGGTCGGGGTTCTCGGTGCCCTCGGGGCGGCGGCGCACGCGGCCGGTCATGCGGATCACGAACTCGCTACGCAGCTGCTCGGCGCGGGCGAAGACGTCCTCGCGGTCGGGGTCGAACACCACCTGCACCCGCCCCGTGTGGTCGCGCAGGTCAACGAAGATCACGCCCCCGTGGTCACGCCGGCGATTCACCCAGCCGCAAAGGGTCACCTCCGAGTCGAGTTCGTTCTCGGTGACACGTCCACACAGATGAGTTCGCATTACGCTGTTCCAGCCGAAGGGCACGCCCGAAAGGGCCTGCACGGTTAGTCGGGAAAACGGGGCAAACGTCGCGCCTGCGCCCGCGAAAAGGCCGGAAATCTTACGATTTGCCCTGCTCTCGCGCAACCGGAGCCGGGGCCTCGGACGGGCTCGACAGCGGCGTGACCACGCCCATGGACATCACGAACTTGAGCCCGTCCTCCACCGTCATGTCGAGCTCGACCGCCTCGTCGCGCGGAACCAGCAGCACAAAGCCGGAGGTCGGGTTGGGGGTGGTGGGGACGAACACGGTAATCACCTCGCGCTCGGTACGCTCCTGCACCTCGCCGTAACCAACGCCGGTCATGAAACCGACCGACCACAGCCCGCGACGCGGGTACTCGATCATCACGACCTTGCGAAAGGCCTGGCCACCATCGGTCAGCACCGTCTCGGTGACCTTCTTCACCGCCCCGTAGATCGAGCTGACCAGCGGGATGCGGTGCACGATGGATTCGCCCACCGAGACCAGCTTGCGCCCGACAATATTGGCCACGATCACGCCGGTGACGAACACAACCACGATCGCGACCACGATCCCGGCACCGGGGATCGAAAAGCCAAGCAAGGCCTCCGGCCGCCAGGCCGGCGGCAGGAGGAGAATGGTGAAGTCCAGCAGATCGACCAGCAGCTTGATAACGAAGCCGGTGACGATCAGCGGCAGCCAGACCAGCAGCCCTGCAATCAGGTAGCGGCGCAGGGAGACCAGCATCGATCAGGTTCCGGTCGCTGCCGCTTTCGAGGTCGCCGTGGAATCGCCCTTGCCGGAACCGCTGCCAGCACCACCGCCATCCTTCAGATTGCGCTTGCCGTCTTTCTTGAAGTCAGTCTCGTACCAGCCGCCCCCCGCCAGGCGAAAGCCGGCAGCGGAGACCTGCTTGGTCAGGGCCTCGGCGCCACATTCGGGACAGGTGGTGGCCGGCGGATCGGAGATCTTCTGCAGGATCTCGGAAATCTCGCCACAGTCCTTGCACTGATACTCGTAAATGGGCATGCGTGTATTCCTCAGGCTTCGCGTCCGCGACAACGGCCGCAACAAAACGGTTCGAGGCGTATTATGCGGGCGTTTCCCGGGAATAAAAGGCTTTCCCCGGTGGCAATCCGTGTTTGCGCCGCGAGGCCGCAGCGCCGATCATTCGCCCCATACCCGAACGTACTGCCCGCAAGGACCCGTCATGGCCGAAAAGATCGTGATCATGCTGCTGAACCTGGACCTGGACCGCCCCGGCACGCTGGGGGCCCCGTTCTTCCAGGCGACCGTCGCCGCCGCGATGGATCTGGAAGTCGAGATGTACTTCGCCGCCGGCACCACGCGCCTGTTGCGCCAGGGCGTGGCGGACAAGATCTACCCCGGCGAGGCGAAGGAGAAATCGGTCTACAGCTTCATGCAGGATGCCCACGAGGCCGGCTGCCGCTTCTACGCCTGCGCCGGGGCGATGGACGAGAACGGCCTGACCCTGGACAACGCGATCCCCGAACTGGACGGCATGCGCGGCGGAGGCGCCTTTATCGGCGAGGTGGTCGAGGACGATGTGGCCACCCTGACCTACTGAGCCGCGACCGGTGAGCGAGTCCTGGCCCCGTGCCGTCCTGATTACCGGCTGCTCCAGCGGGATCGGGCTGCACGCCGCACGTGCGCTGCGCGAGCGCGGCTACCGCGTGTTCCCTACCGCCCGTCGCGGCGAGGATGTTGCGCGCCTGAAGAAGGAGGGCTTCGAGGCCCTGCAGCTGGATCTGGACGACTCCGCCAGCATCCACAGCGCGGTCACCGAGATCCTGCACCGCACCGACGGGCATCTCTACGGCCTGTTCAACAACGGCGCCTATGGCCAGCCCGGCGCGGTGGAGGACCTCTCGCGCGCCACCCTGCGCGCCCAGCTCGAGACCAACGTACTCGGCTGGCTGGAGCTGACCAATGCGGTACTGCCCGCGATGCGCCGTGCCGGGGAGGGACGAATCATCCAGAACTCCTCGGTGCTGGGCTTTGCCGCCCTGCGCCTGCGCGGGGCCTATGTGACGTCCAAGTTCGCGATCGAGGGCATGAGCGACACCCTGCGCCAGGAGCTGCACGGCACGGGCATCCATGTGAGCCTGGTCGAGCCCGGCCCGATCCGCAGTGCCTTCCGCGCCAACGCCCTGAAGGCCTTCCGCCGCCACATCCACCGCGAGCACAGCCCCTGGGCCGAGACCTACCGCGCGGCCGAGGCGCGCATGGCCAATGCCGAGTCCGATGCCCCGTTCACCCTCGGCCCGGAGGCCGTCACCCGCTGCGTGATGCATGCCCTGGAGGCCCGCCGCCCGCGGGTGCGCTACCGCATCACCTTCCCGACCAAGTTGTTCGCCTTCCTGAAGTGGCTGCTGCCGGCGCGCGCGATGGACGCCGTGCTGCGCGGGGTATCGCGCGGGGAGAACCGCTGATGCGCGCGCGGCCAGGGGCGGGCGCCGCATGAATCTGATCTTTCTCGCGCTGATCGTGATCGCCGTGGCTACGGCCGCGATCCGCGAGTTCCAGTCCACCGACCCCGACGAACAGCCGATGCAGGCCCTGTCCGAGGGCGCGATCGATGCCGCCGGCTCGGCGGTCGAACTGGCGCTGGGGCTGGTCGGGGTAATGGCGCTGTTCCTCGGGCTGATGAAGATCGCCGAGGCCGGCGGCCTGCTGACCGTGCTCGCCCGCCTGCTGCGCCCGCTGATGACCCGCCTGTTTCCGTCGGTCCCGCCGGAGCACCCGGCGATGGGCGCGATGATCCTGAACTTCTCCGCCAACATCCTGGGGCTGGGCAACGCCGCGACCCCGTTCGGCATCCGCGCGATGCAGGAGCTGGAGAAGCTGAATCCGCACCCGGGCACCGCGACCAATGCGATGGCGCTGTTCCTGGCAATCAACACCTCCAGCATTACGCTGCTGCCCACCGGGGTGATCGCGCTGCGTGCCTCGCTCGGCTCCGAGGCCCCGGCGGCGATCCTGCCGACCACGCTGTTCGCCACGCTGTTCGCGACCATCGCCGGCATCACCAGTGCCCTGATCCTGCAGCGCTATTTCCGCAGCCCGGCCCCCACCCGCTCGATCGACGCGGATGCCTCCGCCGGCTCCGACGAACTGGAAGACACGATCCGGGAAGCGAGCCAGGACAGCACCGAACCGGCGAAGGCCGAGAATCGCGAGCAGGACAGCGCCCAGCCCGATCAGCAGCCGATGAACATCGAGGTCCCCACCGAGGGCTACCCGGCCTGGGTCTCGATCCTGGTCCTGCTGGGGGTGCTGGCGATCATCCCGCTGACGATCGTGTACGGCCAGGCAATCGCCCCCTGGATCATCCCCGGGCTGGTGGTGGGGTTCCTGTCCTACGGGGTGATCCGCGGGGTGCCGGTCTACGAGGTCTTCGTCGAGGGGGCCAAGGAGGGCTTCAACGTGGCCCTGCGCATCATCCCCTATCTGGTGGCGATCCTGGTCGCGGTGGGGATGCTGCGCGAGAGTGGTGCGCTGGGCATGTTCGTCGGGCTGGTCGGGCCACTGACGACCCCGTTCGGCCTGCCGGCCGAGGCCCTGCCGATGGCCCTGCTGCGTCCGCTGTCCGGCTCCGGCGCCTACGGCATCATGGCCGGCATCATGCAGGACCCGGCCACCGGCCCGGACACCCATGTCGGCATCCTGGTCTCCACCCTGCAGGGCTCGACCGAGACGACCTTCTACGTGCTCGCCGTGTACTTCGGCGCGATCGGCGTCAAGCGCGTACGCCACACCCTGGCCGCGGCGCTGAGCGCCGATGCGGTGGCCGTGATCGCGGCGGTCGCGATCGTCGGCTTCCTCTACCTCTGACAGATCGCGAGATCGTCCAGCAACGCGGCCAGATCGTCCGCCGACACCGGCCGGGTCAGCACGCGCCGGAAGGGTGCATGGCGGGCGCGTTCAGTCCTCTCTGAATCCTCGCCCCCCCCGACCGCAACTACAGGGATTGGCGCCAGGGCGGGGTCCGCCTGCAGCGCGCGCAGGACCTGGAAGCCATCCATCACCGGCAGGTCCAGTGCCAGCACCACCAGGGCCGGCACATGGCGCAGCGCCAGGTCCAGACCCTCCACCGCCGAGGTCGCGCACAACGGCTGCAGCCCCACCTGCCCCTCGAACATGGTCTGGAGCCTCGCGAGGTGTTCGGGGTCGGCCTCGATCAACAGGACATGCGGGTCCTTGTCCACGCCGGACTCGACGGTTGAGTCATCCATCACGTGGGGCTCCGCCCCGGCACGCGGCAGCCGGAACCAGAAGCGGCTGCCGACACCCGGCTCCGATTCCACCGCAAGCTCGCCCCCCATCATTTTGACCAGGCTGTTCGAGACCGCGAGTCCGACGCCCGCACCCTCGACGCGACCGCCATCGGCATGCAGCCGCTCAAAGGGTTCGAACAGCCGCGCCTGATCCTCCAGCGCGATCCCGGGTCCGCTATCGCTTACCGCGATCTCGACGACATCCCGCTGCGGCGTGACACCGACACGGACTTCGCCGCCGCGGCGGTTGTACTTGATCGCGTTGCCCACCAGGTTCAGCAGGACCTGCTTCAGGCGCAGGGGGTCCGCCTGCACCTGCACATCATCAGCCACTTCGGCCTCGCAGTGCACCGCATGTTCATCGACCAGGGCACGGGTCAGGGACAGGCAGTCGGTGACCACCGGCGCGACGAAGACCGGCTGCAGGTCGATCTTCAGCCGCCCGGCCTCGATCCGGGCCAGATCCAGGACCTCGTTGATCAGGTCCAGCAGGTGCGAGCCGGCGCGGCGGATCTCGGTCGCATGCGAATGCTGGCGCTCGCCCAGTCCGGGGTCGCGCTCCAGCAACTGGGCGAAGCCGAGCACGGCATTCATTGGCGTGCGCAGCTCGTGACTCATGCTGGACAGGAATTCCGACTTCGCCCGGTTCGCACGCTCTGAGGCATCACGCGCCTGACGGAGCTCTTCGCGCCGCCGCAACTCATCGGTGTAATCACTGAAGATATTGAAGCCATACTGCGGATCACCGTGCTCGTCGCGCACAACACTGATGGTGCTTGCGGTGACGAATACGGCCCCGTTGGCGCAGCGGTGAGGCAACAGCCCAGTCCATACCCCGCCCTCCGCCAGCACCCGATCGATCTCCTGAGCCTCCTCGCGCGCCTCCTCGGGGATAATGCCCATTGCGCGGAAGCTGCGGCCGACCATCTCATCCAGGCGATAACCGACCAGATCCAGCGCTGCCGGATTGACGTACACGAAACAACCTTCCCGGTCCACCACCGCAACGCCCTGTTCGGCTGATTCGATGATTCGCCCGAACAGGGTCAGCCGATCCTGAGCCTCGTGCAATTCGGTCAGATCCTGGAGCGTGCCCGAGAGGCGGACCACCTCACCGCCGTCGTCGAACGTAGCCGTAGCGATCTGATGAACGTAGCGGACCATGCCGTCCGGGAGCTGCACGCGATGGGTGATCTCGCCGTGTCCGGAGTCGGCCAGACCGGCCTCGAATGCCTGCACCCGCTCGCGGTCGTCCGGATGCACTAGGCGTTGATAGTCATCCCGGGCGAGATGGCCGTTCCCGGCGATCATCTCGAACATCTCGTAAATCACCTTCGACCAGGTCAGTCGGTCGCTGCGCACTTCGTATTCCCAGTGACCGAGCCGGGCCAGTCGCTGTGCCTCCAGCAACCGTGTCGACAGCTCCGACAGCGCCAGCTCGGAGTGCTTGCGTTTGGTGATGTCCTGCATCACGCCCAGCATGTACAGCACGCTGCCATCGGCGTCCCGAACGGCGTCGCCCCGTTGCAGCAGCCAGTGTTCGGAGCCGTCGGGCCACAGCACCCGGTGCTCCAGTTCGAAGTGCGCGCCCCGACGCAGGCTGCTCGAGATGGCGTTGCGCATCCGATCGCGATCCTCCGGATGCACGGCGTGCATGAAGTTGGTAACCGTCGGTTCGACCGCACCGTCGCGGTAACCCAGCAGCGGTGGAATCCGCTCGGACCATTCGAGGCGCTCCTGGTCGGGCGTCCATTCCCAAGTGCCCATATTGGCGAAGATCTGGCTCGAGCGTTGGCGCTGTTCCTGGCGCTTGACCGTGGTGATCTCCGTGCGGATGGACACGAACTGATAGGGCACGCCTTCGGCATCCAGGTACGGCACGATCGTGGTGTCGACCCAGTACAGCGAACCGTCACGTGCCCGGTTGCAGATCTCGTCCTGCCAGACCTGGCCCGCCGTGATGGTCTCCCACATGCGGGTGTAGAAGTGCGGCGGATGCTGCCCGGACTTCACCACTCGATGATTTTGCCCGAGCAGCTCTTCGACCATGTATCCGCTGACCTCGGCGAACCGCCTGTTGGCATAAATGATGTCGCCCCGGGCATCGGCAATGCTGACGAGGGCATGCTCGTTGACGGCGAGATGCTCCCGTTCGCGCTCGTAGAGGGTTTCGCGGTAGGAACGGCTGACACTGTCCATCTCGCGCAACTGGCGCGCCCGATTGGTCACCACCGCGAGGACCCGGCTGGCCTCCAGCGGCTTCAGGAGTACACCGCACACGCCCGGATGAAGCGTCATCAGGGCATTGGTACGCGAGGCATCCGCGGTCAGGATCACCAGTGGAATCGAGCCCCCGCTCTGCCGGGTCCGCAGAACCGCGGCCACCTCGAGCGCCGAGCAGTCCAGGGATTCGACATCAAGGATGGCCACCTCGGGGTCGAGCTCGTCCATGACCTCCACCAGGCGGTCCGGCTCTTCCGCCCGCTCCACACGATAGCCTGCATCGAGCAGCGTGCGCTCCACGCCTTCTTGTTCGGCACCGGCGATTAACAGGACCCGGTAGTCGCTCTCGGTTATCACACCCCCGATCTGGACCAACTGCTCGATCAGGGTATCCCCGTCGAGTGGATAATCCAGGCAGCGGGCCACCCCCTGGCGCACGGCATCCAGCCGTGCACCGGGATTCCATTCCCGCGCTACCGCCAGCACCGGAAGGCGCGCGTGCCCCGGCGCCAGGCACCCAGCAAAATCATTCGTAATCACGGTGCCGGGCATCACCACACCGGCGCAGAGGACGACCGCGGTGTAGGGGTCGTCGTCGGGGGGCTGCGGGGCCTGCGAATCACGGACCGGGATCTGGTCCGTCCGGAACCCGTGGTCCTGGAGCATCAGCACGATATCGCGCGCCAGGGCGTCATCATCCACGACGACCAGCACCCGCCCGTCCGCACGCGCGCCGGACAACGGCTGCACCCGGCTGGCGATGGCGAGGGCGTCGCCACGCGCATGCTGGGCGGCAATCGCCGCGAGCCGGTCCAGGGCGTTGTCCCATTGGTCACGATCGACCAGATCCGAGTCTCCGGTGGAGGCATCGAGCGAGTCGGCCAGGGTTGCCACCGCTGCCCCGACCACCGGAATCCCGAACACCTCGGCCGAGTGCCGGAGCTCGCTGATCCGCTGCCCCAGTAGGTCGCGTGCCTGGGCCGGCGAAGCGGCTTCCTCCAGGTTCCGGGCAAGTTCGCGCAGACGGGTGACGTGTTCCGGGAGGGATTGCAGAAACTCGGCCTGCAGGCGCGCGCCGGTCGGGTGCTGCTCACGCAGGTTCATGGCGGCTGTCCTCAGTGATCGGGTCGCATGCCCGGTTGACGGGGGTCAAACGCCGGGCACAGCCACCGGCCGAATCACATCCCGTACCGAAACGGACGGGCATGGCGGTCACCTTCCCGGGGAAACACTGAAATCAGTGTTTCCCTAATTGGGCGGGCCACCGGGATTGATGTCCTTGTCCTTCACGATGAAGTAGACCCCGATGGCCGCCAGTGCCATCCACAGGACCAGGGCCACCACGCCCAGGATCTCCCACAGGGTGACGAAGAAGAACAGCATCAACGCGGCCGCGCCGAGGAAGATATTGCCGATTACGAAGTTCGAGGGACGGCGGGATCCGTTTTCGGGCATCGGGGGGCTCCGGGCCTGCGCGGCAGGCGATTACTGCTTCTTGTAGGGGGCGAAGTCGAACTGCCCGGCGGTCATGTCGTCCCACAGGTCGCTCTGCAGCACGGCCAGCAGCTTGAACAGCTTGCGCAGCTCCGGATCGTCCATGAAGCGCTGGTCCTCGCTGGCCTTCAGCACCTCGACCAGCGTTGCGCATTGCTCGCGGCTGATCCCGAGGACGTTCAGGCCCTCTTCTCCCATCTCGACATCCATCGGGTCACTCCAGTTCGGTCAAAGCCGGGATTGTAGCGGCTCGCGCGCCCGCCGCGAAAACGCCGGACCCGAGCTCGGGCATTGCCGTGCAGCAACGCGCCGAGACACAGCGCCCGTCCCGGCCGGCGTCATTGCGAGGAGCCGAAGGCGTCGCGGCAATCGGTTGACGCTGGCAGCGCGCTGGGGCCCGGAGTCCACCGTGGCAATTCTTCGTCGCTACGCTCCTCGCAATGAAGGGGCCGGCCTACGCCGTCTGGGCGCGGATCAGATCGACCCGGTTGCGCACGTACAGGTAGTACAGCACCGGGATGATCACCAGCGTCAGCAGGGTCGAGACGAACACGCCGAAGATCAGCGAGATCGCCAGGCCCGAGAAGATCGGGTCGTCGAGGATAAACCCGGCGCCGACCATCGCCGCCAGCCCGGTCAGGATGATCGGCTTGGCGCGCACCGCACCCGCGTGCACCACCGCCTCGATCACCTCCACGCCACGGCGGATCTCGTCGTTGATGAAGTCCACCAGCAGGATCGAGTTGCGTACAATGATCCCGGCCAGCGCAATCATCCCGATCATCGAGGTCGCGGTGAACTTGGCGTCCATGAAGAAGGCATCCATGAACGCATGGCCCGGCATCACCCCGATCACCGTCAGCGGGATCGGCGCCATGATGATCAGCGGCACCATGTACGAACGGAACTGCGCGACCACCAGCAGGTAGATCAGGATCAGACCCACCGAGTAGGCGATACCCATGTCGCGGAAGGTCTCGTAGGTCACCTGCCACTCGCCATCCCACTTCAGCGAGAAGTTGTACGGGTTGTCCGGCTGGTTGATGAACAGCTGTTCCAGCGGCTCGTCGTAGGCCATCGGCGTGTCGCGCAGGCCGAAGAACATGTCGAACATGCCGTACAACGGGCTGTCCAGCCCGCCGGCCAGGTCGCCCATCACGTAGACCACCGGCAGCAGGTTCTTGTGGTGGATCGAGTGCTCGAGGGTCGAGTCCACCACGTTGACGACCTCGGACAGTGGCACCAGGGCGCCGTCGCGCGAGCGCACCTTGAGCCCCAGCACCGGGTCCAGGCTGCCCTTCTCGGCCTGCTCGAACTCGAGCCGCACGGGGACCGCGTACTTCACGTTGGAACCGTAGAGGTAGGTCACGTCCTCGCCGGACAGCGCGGTCTCGATCGCCTTGACCACCGCCTGCTGCGACACGCCCAGGCGTGCAGCCCGCTCGCGGTCCACCTGCAGGATCTTCTTCGGCCCCGGGTATTCCACCGAGTCGTCGATGTCGGTGATGCCCTCGGTGTTCTCGAATAACTCGCGCACCTTTTTGGCGACCTCGATCTGGCCCGCATAGTCCGGGCCGTAGATCTCGGCCACGATCGGCGACATCACCGGTGGCCCCGGCGGCACCTCGACCACCTTCACCGCCGCGTCGTGGCGGTCGGCGATCGCGTTGATTGCCTCGCGCACGCCGAGAGCAATGTCGTGGCTCTTGCGCGAGCGCTCGGACTCATGGGTCAGGTTCACCTGGATGTCCCCGACATGTGAACCCTCGCGCAGGTAGTACTGCCGCACCAGGCCGTTGAAGTTGATCGGTGCGGCCGTACCCGCATAGGTCTGCACGTTGTCGACCTCGGGCACGGTCTTGAGGTAGTCGGCCATCTCGGACAGCACCATGGAGGTGCGCTCCAGGCTGGTCCCTTCCGGCATGTCCAGCACCACTTGGAACTCCGACTTGTCGTCGAAGGGCAGCATCTTCATCACCACCAGCTGGAAGTACGCCAGCGAGACGGAGCCCAGGATCAGCACCAGCGTGCCGACCCACAGCGCGAGACGATTGGCCTTCTTGCGCCCACCGGTCCCCAGGAACGGCAGCAGCAGGGTGTTGAAGATCTTCATTAGCCCGGCGGAGGCGCTCTCGCCCTGCGCGGCGTGGCCGCCGGCGGCCGGGGCCGCGTGTTCATACTGCTCGGCCTGGCGCCGCAAGACCTTGTAGGTTAGCCACGGCGTGACCACATAAGCCACGGCCAGCGAGATGATCATCCCCATCGAGGCGTTGATCGGGATCGGGCTCATGTACGGCCCCATCAGACCGGTGACGAAGGCCATCGGCAACAGCGCCGCGATCACGGTGAAGGTGGCGAGGATCGTCGGCCCGCCCACCTCGTCGACCGCATGGGGGATCGCCTCGAGGAACTTCTTGCCGCCCTGGACCATGTGCCGGTGGATGTTCTCCACCACCACTATCGCGTCGTCCACGAGGATCCCGATGGAGAAGATCAGCGCGAACAGCGACACGCGGTTGAGCGTGAAGCCGTAGGCCCAGGAGGCGAACAGCGTGATCGCCAGCGTGATCACCACCGCCACGCCAACGATGAAGGCCTCGCGCCAGCCGAGCGCGATCCAGACCAGGATCACCACCGAGGCCGTCGCGAGGATCAGCTTCTGGATCAGGGTGTTCGCCTTGTCGTCGGCGGTCGCGCCATAGTTGCGGGTGATCGTGGTCTCGATGCCGTCGGGGATGTACGTCCCGCGCAGCTGCTCGAGCCGCTCGATCAGGGCATCGGCGATGTCCGGGGCGTTGGTGCCCGGCTGCTTGGCGATCGCCACGGTGACCGCCGGGTGGCTCTCGCCGACACGCGCGTGATCCCCGGCCGCCGCGCCATGGGCAAAGCGCACATGCTCGGTCGCATATGCCGGGCCCTGTATCACCTCGGCGACATCGGACAGGTAGACCGGGCGGTCGTCGTGCATCCCGACCACCAGGCCAGCGAAGGCCTCTGGTTCGGTGATGAAATCGCCGGCCTGGATCAGGATCTCCTGGTCGTCCTGGTAGAGCCGGCCGGCATCGCGCGAGAAATTCGAGGCCTGCAGGCTGTCGCGCAGGTCGTCCACCGACAGGTTGTAGGCCGCCAGCGTCTCCGGCTTGAAGCGTACGTGCACTACATGATCCGGACCACCGACGGTATAGATATCACGGGTCCCGGGGACGCGCTTGAGTTCCGATTCCAGCGCATGTGCCACGCGCAGCAGGTCATGACCGCCGCGATCCCCGTCCTCGGTCCACAGCGTCACGTTGACGATCGGCACGTCGTCGATGCCCATCGGCTTGATGATCGGCTCGCCGACCCCCAGGCCCTCGGGCAACCAGTCCTGGTTGGAGAACACCTGGTTGTACAGGCGCACGAGCGCCGCGGTGCGGTCCTCGCCGACCTCGAACTGGATGGTGACCTGCGCCATGTTCGGGCGCGAGGTGGAATAGATGTCGTCGATGCCCTCGATCTCCGAGAGCACCTGCTCGGCCGGTGTCGCCACCAGTTGCGCGACCTCCTCGGCGCTCGCCCCGGGGAACGGGATGAACACATCCGCCATGGTCACGTTGATCTGCGGCTCTTCCTCGCGTGGGGTCACGAGGATCGCGAACAGCCCCAGCAGAAGCCCCACCAGGGCCAGCAGCGGCGTGATCTGGGTGGTCAGAAAAGCCTTGGCGATACGCCCGGAGATCCCCATGCGGCCGGATGCCGCGTCCGTGCTGGCATCACTCATCGGCGCCCACCTGCTGATGTTCCTTCAGGTAGATCGCCGCATGCACCGGGTCCAGCGCCACGCGCTCGCCCTCGCTCAGGCCACCGAGGATCTCAATGTATCCGTCATGCGTGCGCCCGACACGGACCTGACGGAAACGTACCCGGTCCTCGTCGTCGATCACGTACACAGCGGTGACCTCACTGCGATAGACGACGGCCTCGCGCGGGACCGTCAGGCGCTCGACGTCATCCAGGAAGAACGCCGTCTTCACGAACATGCCGGGGAACAGCCCCAGGTCCTCCTGCTCCGGCAGATTCACGCGGATACGGAAGGTGGAGCTCGCCGGATCGGCATAGGGGAAGATGGTCAGGCTCTCGGCCGCCAGGCGACGGTCGTCATTCAGCAGCACCTCGGCCTCGCGGCGCTCGCGTACCGCGTGGATCAGCCGCTGCGGGATATCCACCTCTACGCGCAGACGGTCCAGGCTAATCCCCGAGAGCAGCGGCGAGCCGGGGCTGACCGACTCCCCGAACTCCACGTGGCGCTCGGTAACGATTCCGGAAAACGGCGCGAACACCTCGGTGTAACCGAGCTGCTCGCGAGCCTCCTCGACGCGGGCCTCGGCCGAGCGCAAACGCGCCCGGGCCGATTCCAGCTCGGCCTCCGCGCGCTCGAACTCCGAACGCGATACCACGCCGCGATCGAATACGTCCTGGATACGATTGAACTCGGAGCGTGCTTCGCCAAAGCGGGCACGGGCCTCGGCCAGATCGCCCTCGGCCTGACTCACACGCGCCTGCTGCTCCGAATCGCTAATGCGCAACAGCAGCTCGTCCGCCTCGACGAAGTCGTCTACGTCGACGTAGATCTCGCGCACCCGGCCGGAGGTCTGCGCCGAGATCGTGGAACGCTGAACGGCCTCGACTCGGCCATCCAGGATGCGCTCCTGCGCGAGCGTCTGTCGCTCCGCGGTCGCCGTGTCGAACGGGAAGTCCGCCTGGGCGGAAAATGGCAACAACAACAGACCCCAGAGGGCCGGGCGCATCCACTTGAGTGTCATCGGCTTCGGTTCCTTGCGTGCTATCGAGCCCATTGGGTCGGGATCAAGCGGGTTCGACATATATTAGCGTTTTCTAATTTATACGCCGATTGCGCGCCGACGGCAACGCCGACGCCCGGAAATACCTTGCGGTGAGTATAGCTATATCGTCAGCCAACGCACCCCGGACTGCACGGTCCGTCCGCTGGCCGTATCATGTGGCGCCGTAGCTAACCGATGGGGAACCGAGATGCCGCTGCTGCGAGTCGAGACCAACACCGTCCTGCCCGACGATCCTTCGGGGCTGTGCCAGCACCTGTCCGCACAGGTGGCCGACTGGCTGGGCAAGCCCGAGGGCTACGTGATGGTCACCTGCACGCACAACCCGGCGATGTGCTTCGCCGGCAGCACCGACCCACTCGCCTACTGCGAGTTGAAAAGCATCGACCTGCCCGAGGGGCTGACCCGCGAGCTGTCACGCAAACTCTGCGACGCCCTGCAAACCGAGCTGGGCCTGGACCCAGCCCGGGTCTATATCGAATTCTCCGACGCCCCGCGCCACTTCTGGGGCACCAACAGCACGACGTTCTGAATCATCGCGGCCCGGTGGGCCGTCACTTCTCTCACGCACTTGATAACGGACTGCCCCGATGCGCGTCTCGCAATTCCCGCTGAACACCCTGAAAGAAACCCCGGCCGACGCCGAGATCATCTCCCACCAGCTGATGCTGCGCGCCGGCTATGTCCGGCGCCTGGCCGCCGGGCTGTACACCTGGCTGCCGCTGGGGCTGCGTGTGCTGCGCCGGGTGGAAAACATCGTTCGCGAAGAGATGAACCGTGCCGGAGCGCTGGAGGTGCTGATGCCGGCAGTGCAGCCGGCCGAGTTGTGGCAGGAGTCCGGTCGCTGGGACTTCTACGGGGCCGAGCTGCTGCGCCTGAAGGATCGCCACGAACGCGACTTCTGCTTCGGCCCGACCCACGAGGAGGTCATCACGGATCTCGTGCGCCGCGAGATCCGTAGCTACCGCCAACTGCCGGTCAACTACTACCAGATCCAGACCAAATTCCGGGACGAGCGCCGCCCGCGCTTCGGCGTGATGCGCGCCCGCGAGTTCCTGATGAAGGATGCCTACTCCTTCCACCTGGATGCCGAGTCGCTGGGGCAGACCTACCAGCAAATGCACGACGCCTACTGCCGCATCTTCGAGCGCTGCGGCCTGGACTTCCGCGCGGTAGAGGCCGACACCGGCGCGATCGGTGGCAACGCCTCGCACGAGTTCCACGTGCTCGCCAGCTCCGGCGAGGACGCGATCGCCTTCTCGCCGGGCGGCTATGCCGCCAACGTCGAGCTGGCCATGTGTCCGCAGCCGGCCCAGGCCCCGCCCCCCAGCGGTGCCATGGAAAAAATTGCCACCCCCGGGGTGCATACCATCGAGGATCTGGCGAACTCCCTCGGCATCCCAGCCGCACAGACCGTCAAGACCCTGGTCGTGGCCGCCTCCGACGCGATCGATGCCGATCTGGTCGCGCTGGTCCTGCGCGGGGACCACGAACTCAATGCGGTGAAGGCCGAGAAGCACCCATGGGTAGCCGACCCCCTGCGCATGGCCGAGGCGGCCGAGATCCGTACCGCCTTCGGCGCCGAGCCCGGCTCGCTGGGGCCGGTGGACAGCCCGATCCCCGTGCTGGCCGATCAGGCCGTGCTGGGCATGGCGGACATGGTGGTCGGGGCCAACGAGGACGGCCACCACCTGAAGCACGTGAACTGGGAACGCGACCTGCCGCAGCCGGAGAGCGCCGACCTGCGCAACATCACCGAGGGCGAACCGGCCCCGGACGGCTCCGGCCCGATCGAGATCCGCCGCGGTATCGAGGTCGGCCACATCTTCCAGCTCGGCGACAAGTATTCGCAGGCCCTGGGCGCCCGCGTGCTGGACGAGGACGGCCGCGAACAGGTGGTAACGATGGGCTGCTACGGCATTGGCGTCTCGCGCGTGGTCGCGGCCGCAATCGAGCAGAACTCCGACGAGCGCGGCATCTGCTGGCCCACGGCGATCGCCCCCTTCGACATCGCCCTGTGCCCGATCGGCGCAAAGAAGTCTCAGCGCGTGCGCGAGGCCGCGGAGAGACTGCACGACGAGCTGGAGGCCGCCGGCTTCCAGGTCCTGCTGGATGATCGCGAACAGCGCCCCGGCGTGATGTTCGCCGACATGGAGCTGATCGGCATCCCGCACCGCCTGGTCATCGGCGAACGCGGCCTCGACGCCGGCGAACTCGAATACCAGGCGCGCACCTCCAGCGAAGCCGAACACCTCCCGATGGACGGCCTGCTCGACGCCCTGCGCGAGCGCTTGCTCGGCTGAACCCGGGCGACCACGATGGACGAGGTCGCCTTCACCCTGGAGATGGGGATCGTGTTCGGCCTGCTGGGCCTGACGATCCTGCTGTTCGTCACCGAGATCATCCGGATCGACCTGGCGGCGCTGAGCGTGCTGTTCCTGCTCGGCATGGTGGCGCTGGTACCGGGCGTGGCCCCGATCGTCGAGGGCGACGAACTGTTCTCGGGCTTTGCCTCGAACGCGGTGATCGCGATCATCGCGGTGATGATCATCGGCGCGGGCCTCGACCGTTCCGGCGTCATGAACCGCCTGGCGGACCTGATCCTGCGCTTTGGCGGTCAGACCGAACGCCGGGTGATGGCCACAACCTCCGGCGCGGTGGGGGTGATCACCAGCTTCATGCAGAACATCGGGGCCGCCGCCCTGTTCATGCCCGTGATTAACCGCATCGGCGCGGCCGCGCGCATCCCGCGCTCGCGGCTGCTGATGCCCATGGGCTTTGCCGCGATCGTCGGCGGCACCCTGACGCTGGTCGCCTCCAGCCCGCTGATCCTGCTCAATGACCTGATGCCCGGGCATCTGGACGACTTCGGGCTGTTCGACGTGACCCCGATCGGGCTGGCGCTGCTGGCCACCCTGATCCTCTACTTCGCGATTCTCGGGCACTGGGTCCTGCCGGCCCGCGATCCGCAGGCCGAGGACCCGGAGGAGAGCCGGGTGCAGACCACCTCGGCCTGGTTCCGTGATGTCTACGGTATGGATTTCGGCGTGCGCGAGGCGCGCCTGGGCGAGAACAGCTCGCTGGCCGGTATGCGGGTGGGGGATTTCGAGGCGGCCTTCGGGGTGCATGTGGTGGGGGTGACCACGGGTGACGAGACGCGCATCGAACCGAACCGCGAGATCGAACTGGAACGCGGCGCGCATCTGGCGATCCTCGGTCCGGTCACCACCATCGAGAAGACCTGCGACAGCACCGGCACGATCCTCAAGGACGAACTGGACGTGTTCGCGCGTGCGATGTCGGCCCGTTACGGCGGGATTGCCGAGGTGATCATCCCACCCGGCTCCGACCTGATCGGCCAGACCGTGCGCGACAAGGGCATGCGCCGTACCTACGGGATCTCGGTGCTGCGTATCCAGCGCGGGGACGACCGCATCGTCGACGAGGTCCCGGAGACCCCACTCAAGGCCGGCGACACCCTGGTCGTGCACACCCCATGGGAGAACCTGCAGGCGCTGGAGGACGACCGCGACTTCGTGGTGGTCACCAGCCGCTACCCGCGCCGCCGGCGCGAGGAGCCCGCGACTCACCGGCCACTGGCGGCCCTCGGCTCGCTGGCGCTGGGCCTGGGGCTGGTGCTGTTCACCGATCTGCCACTGGCGCTGGCCTTGCTGGGGGGCGCGCTGGGGATGATCTTGACCGGCGTGATCGCGATGGACGAGGCTTACCGGGGCATCAGCTGGAAGACGGTGTTTCTGCTGGCCTCGCTGATCCCGCTGGGGCTCGCGGTGGAGAACTCCGGGGCCGGCGAGTGGATCGCGGCCAACGGCATGGCGCAGCTGGAGGGGATGCCGGTCTGGGTCCTGCAGGTCGCGGTGTTCCTGCTGACCACCTTCTTCACACTGGTGATGTCGAACGTGGGGGCCACCGTGCTGCTGGTGCCACTGGCCGTCAGCTTCGCGACCGTCGCCCAGGGCGTGGGCATCGACGCCGACCCGCGGGTATTCGCCCTGATCGTCGCGATTGCCGCGTCCAACTCGTTCCTGCTACCCACCCACCAGGTGAATGCCCTGATCATGGACCCGGGCGGCTACCGCGTAGCCGACTACCTGCGCGCCGGCGCGCTGATGACCCTGCTGTTCATGGTCGTCTCGCTGGTGGTGATCAATCTGGTCTTCTGACCGCGACCGGCCGCGCCGGAAGGCCAAAGGGAAACACTGATCAATGTACACGCTCGCGCTCGAGTCGCTTTTGCGTGCGAACAAGGCGCGGTAACTGCCGTGCAGTCATTCTGCACAAGGGAACCGCAACGCCGTGCGCGCGCCCGTTGTCATCTAAAACGGGCGGCCGAGCCCCGTCTCTCAGTAGCTTGTAGGGGTTGGCACCCCAGGTTCCCCGATTCTGCGTTGCGCCGCTTGCGGGTAGAACCACTACCCGCTGCCCGACGCGCCTTGTCTCGGAAAACCTGGGGTGCCAACGCGAGTGTGTACATTGATCAGTGTTTCCCTACGTCAGGACGTCGTCGCGCGCCAGCGGCAGGCCCCGCCCGCGGCCTCGTCCAGCGTGCGCAACAGGGTCTCGTGCGCGGCCTGTTCGTCGGCATTCGGTTCGATCACCGGCAGGGGCTTGCCGGAGCGCTGCGCGCGCACCGGGGCACCGGCCTCGGCACCGCCCTCGCCCTCGGCGTCCAGGCCCAGGGCAACCTGACCACCGGTCATCGCCAGATAGACATCCGCCAGCAGCTCGGCATCGAGCAGCGCGCCGTGCAGCGTGCGCCCGGAGGCATCGATCTCGTAGCGCTTGCACAGCGCGTCCAGCGAATTGCGTGTCCCCGGGTGCATGCGCCGCGCCATCACCAGCGAATCCAGCACGGTGCAGGCCTCCGCCAGCTCCGTCACCGGCGCGGCGGCACCCAGCAGACGCAACTCATGATTGATGAAGCCGACATCGAACGGGGCATTGTGGATGATCAGCTCGGCGCCGCGCACGAACTCGATGAATTGGCCGACCACATCGGCGAAACGCGGCTTGTCCGCGAGGAAATCGTTGGTAATTCCATGGACCTCGATCGCGCCGGCATCGATCTCGCGATCCGGCTGCAGGTACTCGTGCAGCTTGCGTCCGGTCGGCCGGCGGTTATCCAGCTCCAGGCAACCGATCTCGATGATGCGGTGCCCCTCGGCCGGCTCCAGGCCGGTGGTCTCGGTATCCAGCACGATCTGTCGCATTTCAGTTCTCCGTCGGCTCGCCCGCCAGCAGGGCGTCGATCCCCGCATTGGCCAGCTGGTCGGCGCGCTCGTTCTCCGGGTGACCGCTGTGCCCACGCACCCAGTACCACTCGATGTCGTGACGCGCGGCCTGGGCGTCCAGGGCCTCCCACAGGTCGCGGTTCTTCACCGGGGAGCCGCTGGCGGATTTCCAGTTACGCCGTTTCCAGCCGGGCAGCCAGTCGGTCACCCCCTGCTTGACGTATTTCGAATCCGTGACCAGTTCCACTTTGCAGGGGCGCTTGAGCGTCTCCAGGGCGCGGATTGCGGCGGTCATCTCCATGCGGTTATTGGTGGTCTCGGCCTCTGCCCCGTACAACTCCCGCTCAGTGCCCTGGTAACGCAGGATTGCGCCCCAGCCACCAGGGCCCGGGTTACCGCGACAGGCGCCGTCGGTATAGATGTACACGCGTTCGTCAGCCATGCGCTCGGCGGACTCCGGAATGAGGGGAGCGCGAGGATACCAGTCCGGGCCGCAGGCGGGGACCCGGGGTGGCGAAGCGATATTGCGGCGCCGGGCGCAAGGGCAGATCCACGCGCTTGTGGGCAACGGTCAGGATCACGCTGGCCAGCGGCGGCAGCCCCCGGCGGGTCCAGGCGTCCACCGGGGCCAGCCTTTGCTGCCAGGCCTCGGACAGTCCGGGCGGCAGCAGGCTGAGGCTCCACTGCTCCAGCACCTCCAGATCGGCCGATTCCATGAACTCGCGGTACTGGCGACGCCGGAGCCCCTCCGGCAGCGGAGACACGCGCACCCCACCCTGATCGCCCAGTTGCAGGCGGTTGCCCTCGAGCATGAAGACCATGCCCTCCGGCTCCAGCACGCGCGCGGCCTCGGCAACCACGGCGGCGGGCAGATCGCTGTAAGAGCAGGGATGGGCCAGCACGATGCGGCGCGCGCAATCCGACTCCAGTGGCCAGGATTCCGGCTCCATCAACAGGCCTGGACGCGAGGAGTCCATGCGCACGACTGGACCGCCCAGGGTGTCGGAATCTTCCAGCATCGGGACCGGGGAGAGCTCGATCGCGACCTCCCCCGGGCCGGGGGCGGCGTGCTGTCGAATCCGTTGCAAAAGCCGCTCGCGAACGCGCCGGCCCTGCGGCTTCTCGTACCAGTGAGAAAGCCAGCGCAAAAAAGGGTCTTGGTGATACTCCGAGTGTGGTTTATCCTTCAGCGCCATGATGATCCGACCCCGCTCCCGACTGCCGCTTGGCATTATCCTGGGCCTGGCGACCCTGCTGGCCTCTGCCTGTAGCCTACACGACTCCGAACGCGCACTGGATACCTCCCAGGTCGACAAGCCCGTGGTGGAGGGTCCGACCCAGGCCGACGTCCAGGCCGCCATGGAGCGGCAGGCCCTCGAGGCCGCCGACCAGGCCGCGGAGACCGACGACCTGTGGGAGCGCACCCGCTTGGGCTTCGGCTTTGAAGATGACCTGCACCACGAGCGCGTGGAGCAGTACATCGAGCACTACCGCGCCAACCCGCGCATCATCCAGCTCTCGACCGAGCGCGCCGAGCCGTTTGCGTACTTCATCCTCTCGGAGATCGAACAGCGCGACATGCCAACCGAGCTGCTGCTGCTGCCGATCGTGGAGAGTGGCTTTGCCGCCGAGGCGACCTCCAGCGGTCGTGCAGCCGGCATCTGGCAGTTCATCCCGGCGACTGGCGACCATTTCGACCTGACGCGCGACCACTGGTACGACGGGCGCCGCGATGTCTATCAGTCCACCCTCGCCGCGCTGGACTACCTGGAGGCGCTGTATCAGCGCTTCGATGACTGGTACCTGGCCCTGGCCGCCTACAACTTCGGCCAGGGCAACGTGACGCGGGCAATGGAACGCAACGCCGCGCGCGGGGAGCCGACCGACTACTGGAGCCTCGAACTCTCGGCCGAGGCGACCGCCTACGTGCCCCGTCTCCTGGCCCTGCGCGAGCTGTTTCTGAAGCCCGACGAACACGGGACACAGATCACCCCGATCGCCAACGAACCGGCGCTGGAGCGGATCGAGCCCGGTCGCCAGGCCGATCTCGCCCTGATCGCCGAGATGATCGGGCTCGAGGCGGATGACCTGAAGCGCCTGAACCCGGGGTATCAGCGCCACGCCACCCATCCGGCTCATGCCCAGCACCTGTTCATTCCGCACGATGCGGCCGAGACCCTGGAAGTCGCCCTGGCCGAACACGGCGACGACCCGCTGATCCGCTTCCGCGAATACACCGTGGCCAGTGGTGACAACCTCGGTTCCATCGCCCAGCGCGCCGGTACCCGCGTGGCCGTGCTGCGCGAAATGAATGGTCTCAACGGCGACAACATCCGCGCCGGACAGACGCTGAAACTGCCGGTAACCGGACAGGAAGACGCCGAGATCCAGGTCGCGGCCGCTGCCGAGGCGGGCGAGCTCGACACCTACGAGATCCAGGAAGGCGACAGCCTGTGGACCATCAGCGAACGTACGGGCATGACCATCAGCGAACTGCGCGCGGCGAACGAGCTGGAGCGCGACGCCATCCTGCGTCCGGGCGACACGTTGCAGGTCGCCCAAGCCAATGGGGGGAGCGCGTCGGATAACGGCCGCAGCGTGGCCTACGAAGTCCAGCCTGGGGATTCCCTGTCCAGCATTGCCCGTCAGTTCCAGGTCTCGGTAAGCGACCTGCGCCGCTGGAACTCGCTCAATGGCGACGGCATCCGCGCGGGGGAGACCCTGACGCTCTACGTGGCCGAGGCCGACGAAGAGGCCATTGCGCGAGCCCGCGACGCCTGACGCGCCGGCGCTCGCGGCCCCTGATGCCGCGCGCCCGTCCGGGTACCTACTGTCCCACCGCGGCCGATGAGGGCGCGTCGAATACGACCTCGAGCTGCTCCGGATTCAGACCGGCATCGCGCACCAGTTGCTGGAAGCGCCGTTGCGGCAGACTCAAGCGCAGCTGGATCTGACCGTCCGCGGTGGTCTGCTCCGCCTCCACGGCCTTCTCCTCGTACAGCTGGGCGCGCAAACGGCCGGCACTGGCCGGCAGTTCCACCCAGCCCCGCATCATCGACTCGGTAAAGGTCTCGGCCAGGCGCTCTTCCAGCGTGGCGATCCCCTCGCCCGTATACGCGGACACCCAGAAGACGTCATCGCCGGAGCCGAAGCGGGCCTCGGCGGCATCCGGGGCCGACTCCAGTCGGTCGATCTTGTTGTAGACCCGCCAGCAGGGGACATCCTGCGCGCCGATCTCCTCCAGCACCGCATCGACCTGGCGGATGCGCGCCTCGCGTTCGGGATCGGCGGCGTCGATCACGTGCAGCAGCAGCGCGGCCTCGCGGGTCTCGGTCAGGGTCGCTTTAAAGGCCGCCACCAGTTCGTGCGGCAGGTCGCGCACGAACCCGACCGTGTCCGCCAGGATCAGCGACTGGTGCGGGGCCAGGTCCAGCCGCCGCAGGGTCGGGTCCAGGGTCGCGAACAGCTGATCCGCCTCGTACACATCCGAGTGCGTCAGGCGGTTAAACAGCGTGGACTTGCCGGCGTTGGTATAGCCCACCAGGGACACGGTCGGGATCTCGTTGCGCAGGCGCGCCTGACGCCCCTGCTCGCGGGTGCGCTCGACCTTCTCCAGACGCCGTTCGATGTGCTTGATGCGCGCCGCCAGCAAGCGGCGGTCGGTTTCGAGCTGGGTTTCCCCCGGGCCGCGCAGACCAATCCCGCCCTTCTGCCGTTCCAGGTGAGTCCAGCCGCGCACCAGCCGCGTGGCCATGTGCCGCAACTGGGCCAGCTCGACCTGCAGCTTGCCTTCGTGCGAACGCGCGCGCTGGGCGAAGATGTCGAGGATCAGCCCCGCACGGTCCAGCACACGGCACTGCAGCTGACGTTCGAGGTTACGTTCCTGACTGGGCGAGAGGGCGTGGTTGAAGATCACCACATCGGCGCCATGGGCCTCGACCGCGGCACGAATCTCGTCGGCCTTGCCGGCGCCTACGAACAAGCGGGGATGCGGGCGGTCGCGTGAACCACGGACGAGTTCCAGGACATCCGCGCCGGCGGAGCGGACCAGTTCGTCGAACTCCTGGACCTGGGCCTCGATATCGGGGTTTTCGCCGATGGCCAGTGCCACCAGCACGGCGCGATCGCCGGCGCTGTCGGGACGCTCAAACAAAAAAGACGAACCTCCCGCGCACGCTCAAGCCTCCGCCTCAGCGGTGGTGACCTCTTCGCCCTCGGTATTCATGCGCACCTGGCGGGACGGGACGATGGTCGAGATCGCATGCTTGTACACCATCTGCGAAACGGTACTGCGCAGCAGCACCACGAACTGATCGAAGGACTCGATCTGCCCCTGCAGCTTGATGCCGTTGACCAGATAGATCGAGACCGGCACACGGTCCCGACGCAGCGCGTTCAGGAAGGGTTCCTGCAGCATTTGCCCTTTGGCCATCAGTGCGTTCCTTGGTTGTTATTCTTCATCTCGCCACACGCCAAAAGCTCCTCCACCAAGCCCCGGCGGCGCCTTCTCAGAGAGTAGCACATCACTACTGGAAGTCTGCGCGGCGAATCACGTTCAACACTTCCGACCGATCGATCGTGGCCGCGTTCAATCGCGCATGCAGCGGGAATCGCCGCAAGCCCGTCAGCTGGCGCTTGGCCAGTTGCCGCGTCGCAGCGATCGCCCGCTCGCGGAACTGCGCAAAGTCGAGCTCTCCCGCCAGCCACTGCCAGCCCTGACGGTAGCCCACCGCGCGCTGGGAGGGATGCTCCGCCGTCAGCCCGGGGCGCTGCTGCAGGGCCATCAGTTCGTCGACAAACCCGGCCTCCAGCATCGCGTCGAAGCGACGGGCGATCCGGTCGCGCAGGACGTCGCGATCCTCCGGCCACAGGGCCAGCGATACCCAGCCATCCGGCACGCGGGCCGCCGCACCCTGCTGGAAGCTGGACAACGGCCGCCCGGTCGCCTCAAAGACCTCCAGTGCCCGCAGGATGCGCTGCGGGTCGTTCGGGTGAATACGCGCCGCCGCCTCGGGATCCACCTTGACGAGTTCGCGATGCAAGGCCAGGCCACCCTCCACGTCCAGGCGCGCCCGCACCCGTTCGCGCACCGCATCCGGTACCTCGGGGATCTCGTCGAAACCATCCAGCAGAGCACGCAGGTACAACAGCGTGCCACCCACCAGCAGCGCCACCCGGCCACGCGCGTGGATCCCGGCGATCGCCTCCCGGGCGTCGCGCGCGAAGTCGGCGGCACTGTAAGTGTCCTCCGGATCGCGGATATCCAGCAGATGGTGCGGCACGCGGGCGCGCTCCTCCGCAGTCGGTTTCGCGGTGCCGATATCCATGCCGCGATAGACCAGCGCGGAGTCGACGCTGACGATCTCGCCCTCCAGCGCCTCGGCAAGCGCCAGCGACAAAGCGGTCTTGCCCGAGGCCGTCGGTCCGGCCAGGATCACCACCGGCGGGCGGCCGGGTCCGAATGCGTCCATTGATCGCTAGCGGCCTCGCAGAAACAAGCGATCCAGCGCCTGGTGATCGAGCTCCACCCAGGTCGGGCGGCCATGATTGCATTGCCCGGAGCGTTCGGTCGCCTCCATGTCGCGCAGCAGCTGGTTCATCTCCGGGAGCGTCAGACGACGCCCGGCGCGCACCGAGCCGTGGCAGGCCATGGTGCCGAGCACGGCATTCATCTCGCCCTCGGCGCGGTGGCTGTAGCCGACGGCCGCGAGGTCCGCGAGCACATCGCGCACCAGCTGGGCCGTGTCACGCCCGCGCAGCAGCGCCGGGGCCGCGCGCAGGGTCAGCGCCTCCGGCCCCGACCGATCCAGTTCGAAACCCAAAGCACCCAGCACACCGGCATGCTCTTCGGCCAGCGCGGCCTCGGTGGGCGTCACGTCCAGCGTCTCCGGTACCAGCAGGGGTTGCGAGGTAATGCCCTGCGAACCCCATTCGCGCTTGAGCCGCTCGTAGGTAATGCGCTCGTGGGCCGCATGCATGTCGACCACGATCAGGCCGCTTGCATTCTCCGCGAGGATAAAGGTCTCCGCGACCTGCCCCAGCGCGAAGCCCAGCGGGGGCGTGCCTTCCGTGCCAGCGTCCTCATCCGCGCGGGCGGCCGCCTCGAATGCCCGGGGCGCGGGCTCGGCCACCGCGGCTGGCCCGCGGAACTCGGCCCAGGCTGCCGCATACTCCGATGATGTTCCAGACGCATACTCGCGGCGGTCACCCGACCCGGCCGCAGGCGACCGGGCTTCGGCGCGGTACTCGGGCACCCCCAGTCCGCTCAGCGCCCGCTCGCGTGGGAACCCCGGCGCAGCCTGCTCCTGTGACGGCCGCGCGGCCCCGGTCACGGGCGGCAGATGCCCGGGCATCCCGCCATCCCCGGGACGCACATCCGCCAGCGCCTTGTGCAGGGCATGAAAGATGAAGTCGTGCACCATCCGCGACTCGCGAAAACGCACCTCCTGCTTGGTGGGGTGGGCGTTCACGTCGACCTGCACGGGGTCCAGTTCGAGCTCCAGCACGAACATCGGGTGACGCCCGTGGTAGAGCACGTCCTGATAGGCCTTGCGCACGGCTGCCGCCAGCACGCGGTCGCGAATCGCGCGGCCATTAACGAAGAAGAACTGCTGATCGGGCTGGGCCCGGGACTGGGTCGGGGCGCCCAGCCAGCCCGAAAGCTTGAGGCCGGCGCGCTGCTCGTCCACCGGCGTCGCCGCGTCCATAAAGGCCTCGCCCAGCAGGGCACGCACGCGCTGGGCAGGGTCCGCTGCGGCGGGCAGGTCCAACACCACACGATCGTTGTGGCGCAGGATGAAGGCGACCTCCGGGCAGGCCGCCGCCTGGGTACGGATGACGGTCTCGCAGTGGTTGAACTCGGTGCGCTCGGTGCGCACGAACTTGCGCCTTGCGGGGACATTGAAGAACAGGTCCCGCACCTCGACCGTCGTGCCCACCGGGTGCGCGGCAGGGGCCGCCTCGCGAAAGACATCCGAACCATCCCCGGTCAGACGCCAGCCATTGCGCTCGCCCTCCACCGCCGAGGTCATGGACAGGCGCGAGACGGATGCGATCGACGGCAGTGCCTCGCCACGAAAGCCGAGGGTGTGCAGGGCCTCGAGGTCCTCCATCGAGCGGATCTTGCTGGTCGCGTGGCGTGACAGTGCCAGCGGGAGCTCGTCGCGATGGATGCCGCAACCATTGTCGCTGATCTGGATCAGACGGATGCCGCCCTGCTCCAGACGGATCTCGATGCGGGTCGAACCCGCGTCCAGGGCATTCTCCACCAGCTCCTTGACCACCGAGGCCGGGCGCTCGACCACCTCGCCTGCTGCGATCTGGTTGATCAGTTGCTCGGAGAGTTTCTCGATGGACACACGCGAATCCATGGGCCGGAATGGGTCCACAAGCCTAGGGAAACGCAGCTCGATTTGCACGCGCCGGTGGGCGCCCCTGCACAGACCGCGGTGGGTACAAAGTCCGAATCCGTGACGGGCACCCGTTCCGGGACGGGCAGGCGCCGATGGGCGTCAGGAATCGCGCGGGATGCGCAGGACCTGGCCGGCGTAGATGCGATCGTCGCTGACATCGTTCGCCGAGCGCAGATCGGCCAGCGACAGGCTGTAACGATCGGCGATCCCGGACAAGGTCTCGCCGGGGCGAATAATGTGCTGGTCCGGCTGACCATCGGCGATCAGCGTGCCCGGGCGGGCATGCGTCGAGAAATAGGACCGCAGCCCGGTCAGCAGGGCATCCGCAAGAGAATTCTGGAAGTCCGTGCTGCGCAGCTTGCGCTCCTCGGACGGGTTGGAGATGAACGCGGCCTCGACCAGGATGGACGGGACATCGGGCGAGCGCAGCACCGCGAAGTTCGCCCGCTCGACCTCCGGCTTGCGCACCTTGCCCACCCGGTGCAGTTCGGAAATCATGCGCTCGGCCAGGGTGTTGCTCGCCTCGAGACTGCCGCTCTGAGCCAGATCCAGCAGCACGTTGGTCAGGGAGTCATCCTTGCCGTTGATCGGTACACCGCCCAGCCGCAGGTCGGCCTGGTTCTCTCGCTGCGCCAGAAAACGGGCGGCCTCGCTGGAGGCCCCGCGTTCGGAGAGCATGTATACCGAGGAACCCTGCACGTTGCGGTTGGCGATCGCGTCGGCGTGAATCGACACAAAGACGTCAGCGTCCGCCTCGCGGGCACGCTCGATGCGCTCGCGCAGGGGCAGGAAGTAATCGCCGGTGCGGATCATCACCGCCTTCATGCCGCGCTCGTTGTCGACGCGCTCGGCCAGCCGCTTGGAGATCTGCAGGACCACGTCCTTCTCGCGGGTACCACCAGGGCCAATCGCGCCCGGGTCATGCCCGCCATGGCCAGCGTCGATGGCCACCACCACATCACGCAGATCCTCCTGCGAGCGGCCTCGGCGAGGTTCGCCGTTGTCGCGGGATTCCTCCCGGGCCGACTGCGTGGGGGCACCCTCGCGGCTGGTCAGGTCGAGCACCAGACGATGCGGGGAATCCTGGGCCGGCATCAACTTGAAGCTGCGCGGCTCGATCGGCTTGCGCAGGTCGAACACCACGCGCAGATCACCGCCGTCGCGCGGGGCGTGACGGATCGACTCCACGACCGAACGCGGATTGGAGCTGAGCTTCAGCTCGTCCACCGCGCGAGCGTTCTTGATATCCACCACCAGGCGATCGGGCGACTCGAGCTTGAACATCGAGTACTCGGCATCGCCATCCATGTCGAAGACCAGGCGCGTGGTGTCACCATCCACGGACATGCGCACCCGCTCGACACCCGTGCGCGCCAGTGCGGGCAGCGGCAGCCCGACCAGCCCCAGGGCAGTCAGAGCGCGCAGCACCTGGCGGCGGCGCATATCCGGAATCGTGCTTTGGCCCACGGCGAATCCCTTTTAATTCAGGGGGTCTGACTCCATTGTGGACGCTTTTTCTGGAAAAGCAATAGCAAAATTCTTTCTTTATGAGCGAGATATCGAGGTTTTTGTGTGTGGCATTGCAACTGATACCTCGCCCCACAAGAACCGCAATCCCTCTTGGGGGCTGGATTTATTCCGGCTTTTCATTGGGTTATCAGGGTGGGGCGTTTCGCTGGAGGCGCGTGCGATAGTCGCCGGCGGCCGGCCCGGACACGTAGAGCATGCGCCCGTCCGGCTCGCACGGCTCCAGCCGCACCCGAAGATCCGGCTCCGGCAGCCAGCCGGCCCCGCGCTCCGGCCACTCCACCAGCCAGAGCGCTTGCCCGCCAAAGGCCTCGCGCACCCCCAGATACTCCAGCTCCTCCGGGTCCGCCAGGCGATACAGATCGAAGTGCAGCACGCTGCGTCCCTGGAGTTCGTAGGACTCCACCAGCGTGTAAGTGGGGCTGCGCACGTTGCCCGCATGACCCAGCGCCTGCAGGAGGCCACGCGCCCAGGTCGTCTTGCCCGCGCCGAGATCCCCCTCCAGGGAGACGATCTGCAGGCCTTCCATCCCCGCAAGGGCCGCACCGGCCCGCTCTGTAGCCGCGGCGTCCGGTAGCCGGATCCCCTCGTTCACACCCCCTCCTCCCCGGCGGCGGCCGGCAGCACATCCGCCAGCTCGCCCGCCAGCAGCCCGCGCCAGCTGCCGAGCCGCGCGCGCAGGACCCGACCAGCGGCACAATGCCAGGCTGCCCCGATCTCGGCCGCGGCGCGTGCCTCGAGCCCCTGCGCCCGCAGCGCGACGATAATCCCCGTAAGCACGTCCCCGCTCCCGGGGACCGCCATGCCGGCGTGGCCCCCGGTCACACAGGTCAGTGGCCCGACCTCAACACCGGGATCGGCGTCGGCGACCAGCGTCCCGGCCCCCTTGAGCAGCGACACGCCGCCGAAGCGCTGCGCCAGCTCGAGCACGGCCGCCGGTCGATTTGCCTCCACCTCCGCCGCCGGACGATTCAGCAGGCGGCCGGCCTCGCCTGGATGCGGAGTCAGGATCCAGGAATCCATCTGACGGGGCGTCGCGGCCAGCAGGTTCAGGGCATCGGCATCCACCACCAGGGGCACCCCCGCATCCGCGACCGCGTGCCACAGGCGGCGCCCCCACTCCTCCGTGCCCAGACCCGGGCCTGCCGCGATCACATCCACCTGACGGGCCAGGCGTAACAGATCGGTCGGCTCGCGCACCGCCCGCACCATGATCTCGGGCCGGTCGGCATTGGCCCAGGCCGCATGGTCCTCGTGCGTGGCCAGCGTCACCCGCCCGGCCCCGGCACGCAGGGCCGCGAGCGCCGTCAGGCGGGCCGCCCCGGAGAATCCCGGCGCGCCCCCGACGACCAGCACATGTCCGGCGTTACCCTTGTGCGCCCCCGGCCGGCGGGCCGGAAGACGATCCTGCCAGTCCTCCGGGCCCAGATGCCGGGCCCGCGGCATCACGCCCCGGGCAATCTGCTCGGGCAGATCCAGCCGCGCCACCTCGACGGTGCCCGCGTAGTCCACGCCCGCGCCGGTGTGCAGCCCCAGCTTGTCGGCAATCATGGTCACGGTATGCCGGGCGCGCACCGCGGGTCCCGGCACCGCGCCGGTATCGGCATTGACGCCCGAGGGGATGTCCGCGGCCAGCACGGGCCGCCCGGAGGCATTCAGGCGTTCAACCACCTCGCCATAGGCATCGTGCAGCGGGCGCTCCAGCCCGATACCGAACAGGCAGTCGACCCACAGCTCGGCGTCCGCCGGGTCGAAGGCCTCGAGCGGCGCCATCGCCCCCCCGTGCTCGATCCAGCGTCGATGCGCCTGACGGCCGTCCGACTCCGGGCGCGCGCGCGACGGGCCGCCGTGGAGCCGCACATCGAGGCCGGCCTGTGCCGCCAGTCGCGCCAGCACATAGCCGTCGCCCCCGTTGTTGCCGGGGCCGCAGAGGATGCCGAGCCGGCGCACCTCGGGCCAGTGGGCCCTGACAGCCGCCAGCAGGGCCGCCCCGGCGCGCTCCATCAATTCCCCGGGCGCGATCTCCGGCAGGGCCATGCCGGCCGCATCCAGGGCCCGCATGCCCTCGCTGTCGTAGAGCGCGCTGGTCAGGGGGATCACCCCGGGTCCATCATTCACGTTTCTTGCCCCGATCGTATGATTGCCGAAATCGTGCCTGAGCCTCTCGATCCACGCCAATGTGACGCGCTGGCCGAACAGATTCGGGCCTGGGGCCGCGAGCTGGGCTTCCAGGCCCTGCGCATCGCGCCGGCCACGGTCCCGGAGGTGGACCGCCAGCACCTGGACCGCTGGCTGCAGAAAGGCTCGCACGGCGAGATGGGCTGGATGGCCGAACGCGCCGCACTGCGCCACGATCCCGCACAACTGATGCCGGGCGTACAACGCGTGATCAGCGTGCGCATGGACTACTTTCCTCCGCGCACCCGGCGCCCGGCGATCCAGCTGGCCGAACGGGACCGCGCCTATGTCTCCCGCTACGCCCTCGGCCGCGACTACCACAAGCTGATCCGCAAGCGCCTGACCGAACTGGGCCGGCGCATCGAGGCCGCAGCAGGACCGCACGGCTATCGTGCCTTCACCGACAGCGCACCCATTCTGGAAAAGGCCCTGGCCGCCCGTGCCGGGCTCGGCTGGATCGGCAAGAACACCAACCTGCTCGCCCGCGAGAGTGGATCCTGGTTCTTTCTGGGCGAGCTGTTTACGGACCTGCCGCTACCGATGGACGACCCGGTTGGCGAACACTGCGGGGCATGTACCGCCTGCCTCGACATCTGCCCGACGCAGGCCTTTCGCGGGCCCTACGACCTGGATGCCCGGCGCTGCATCTCCTACCTGACCATCGAGCTGAAGGGGTCGATCCCCGAAGAGCTGCGCCCGCTGATCGGCAACCGTATTTACGGCTGCGACGACTGCCAGCTGGTCTGCCCGTGGAATCGCTTTGCCGAGGTCTCCGCGGAACCCGACTTCGTCGCCCGCCACGGACTGGATGCCGCTAGTCTGGTGGAACTGTTCGGCTGGGACGAGACCACCTTCCTGCAACGCACCGAGGGCATGGCCATCCGCCGTATCGGCCACGAGCAGTGGCTGCGCAATCTGGCGGTCGCCCTGGGCAATGGCCCGGCTTCCGCGGAGGCCGAGACGGCCCTTCGCGCCCGCGCCGACCACCCCTCCGCCCTGGTACGCGAACACGTCGGCTGGGCCCTCGAACGATTGCGCAGTCCCGCGTCATCGCCGCCCGCGGACCACACCTCCCGTCTCACACAGGCCCCCGGACAATAACCGGCGACCAGCGCTTGCCAGCACCCACGCGACAGGTGACACTCGGGAGCGGACCCACTTGCGACCCCGGCACCCTAAGAAAGGACTCATCCTGTCGCCATGCCCGATCATCCGGACAGCACCCGCTTTCAGCGCCTGTTTGACCAGGCACCGGAGGCGCAGCTGGTGCTCAATCGAGCGGGCCATGTCGTCGCGGCAAACCAAGCCGCATCGCGCCTGCTCGGCTACGCCCAAGGCGAACTGACCGACGGCATCCACATCACCGCGATCGACCTCGAGGCCACGCAAGCCGACGTCGACCATGCTCACGGCCAGCCCGACGAGCGCCTGCCGGCCCGCTTTGAAACGCGCTACCGCCGACGAGACGGGGGCGAATTTCCGGCCGAGATCAATATCAACGCGATTCATACCGGGGAGGATATCGAGGTCCTGACTACGGTCCGCGACATCACCCGACAGCAGCAATCCGAGCAGGCCCTGCACGAGCTGGAGACCCAGCTCTCGGCCACGATCCGCCACGCGCCGCTGATCCTGTTCGGGCTGGGGCCGGATGGTGTTTTCACCCTGTCCGAGGGGGCTGCACTGCACAGCCTGGGGCTGCAACCCGGCGAGGTCGTCGGGCAGGACGCACGCCGGCTGTACGCCGACCACCCGGCCATCCTGTCTGCAATCGATCGCGCACTCGCCGGAGAGCGCTTTCAAACCGAGGTCAAGGTCGGCGACAGCCACTTCTCCATCTCATGGATGCCGTCGGAGATTGCCCAGTCACTTCAGCCGGGCGTGCTCGGCGTCGCCTGGGACATCACATCGCTGCGCGCGGCCGAGGCGACCACGGCCTCGGAGCGCGACCGACTCCTGACCACGCTGCACTCCATCAGCGACGGCGTGCTGACCGCGGACACCACCGGGCGCCTGACCTATCTCAACCCGTCGGCGCGCGACCTGCTGGGCGTGGACGCCACGGCGGTCCAGGGCCAGCGTCTCGACGAGGTGCTGGAGCTCGAGGACACGCATACCGGCCACCGGGTCATGAACCCGGTCACGCAGTGCCTGGAGACGGGTATGACGCTGGAGTCGCCGGAGCGCGTGCTGCGCCGCCCGGACGGTGCGGCCCGCGTGGTCCGCCTGCTGGTCTCGCCCCTGCGGCGACCGGACCACCACAGCGAGGGGGTCGTGGTCGTGCTGCATGACCACACCGAGCTGTGGCGCATGACCCAGCAACTGAACCACCAGGCCACCCACGACGAGCTCACCGGCCTGTGCAACCGCCGCGAGTTCGAACGGCGCCTGGACGAGGCCCTGCGCACCCTGGAGGAGGGCGACACGCCCCACGCGCTGTTCTATATGGACCTGGACCAGTTCAAGATCATCAACGATACCTGCGGCCATCAGGCCGGGGACGCGCTACTGCGCGAACTGGCCGACCTGCTGCCCGCCCATATTCGCGACAGCGACACCCTGGCGCGTCTCGGTGGTGACGAGTTCGGCCTGCTACTGACGCATTGCCCGGTGGAACGCGCGGAGGCCATCGGCAAGAAACTACTGGCCACGGCCCAGGGTCTGCGCTTCTCCTGGGAGGGCCGCCGCTTTGATGTGGGCATGAGCATCGGCCTGGTCCCGATCGAGGGCCCTGGCCGGAACCTTCCGGAGGTCCTCAGCCAGGCGGATTCCGCTTGCTACGTGGCCAAGGATCTCGGGCGCAACCGGCTCTATACCTGGAAGCCCTCCGACCAGATCCTGCGCCGACGCCATGGCGAGATGGAATGGGTCGGCCGTCTGCGTGCGGCCCTGGAGGATGCCCGTTTTGTCGCCTATGCCCAGCCGGTCAAGCCCCTGAACGGCGCCGATCTGCCGCTGGACCATGTCGAGATCCTGCTGCGCCTGCACGGGGAAGACGGAACCCTGATCACCCCGGGCGCCTTTATCCCGGCTGCCGAACGCTACCACCTGATGCCCGAGATCGATCGCCATGTGGTCGAACTCGTGTTCCGCCAGCTGGCCGATCACCGGGACCAGAACCCGGATCATGCCCCAGTCGTGGTGTCGATCAATCTGTCCGGGCAGTCGCTGGCGCAGGACGGGATGCTCGAATTCATCACCAGCCGCATGAGCCAGTTCCGCATTCAGGCGCAGCAGATCATTTTCGAGATCACCGAGACCGCCGCGATCAGTCATCACGACCGCGCACAGGGCCTGATCCGCGCGCTGCGCTACATGGGCTGCCGCTTCTCCCTGGACGACTTCGGCAGCGGGCTGTCCTCGTTCGGCTACCTGAAGAACCTGCCGGTCGACTTCCTCAAGGTGGACGGCAGTTTCGTGCGCGACATCGCGACCAACGCGGTCGATGCGGCGATGGTCACCGCGATCCACCGCGTCGGCCATGTGCTCGGGCTGCGCACCATCGCCGAGTGCGTGGAATCCGAGGAGACCATGCACCACCTGCGCGAGATCGGGCTCGACTTCGTCCAGGGCTATCACCTGGCCAGGCCGATTCCGCTGGCCGACTACCTCGCGGAAATTGCCGGCCGCTGATCAGGCTTGAATCCCGGCTCGCGCGCCTCAACCCTTGAGATAGCCGACGCTTTCGCCTTGCCAGCGGCAAGCTGTTAGCGTGCGGCCCATCTCAACTGATCAACCGTGGGACCCCATGCCGTATTCGGAAGAACAGATCACCTCGACCCATCGCTGGTCGGACAAGACCTTCAGCTTCAAGACCACGCGCCCCGAAGGCCTGCAGTTCAAGAACGGGCAGTTCGTCACGCTGGGTCTGCGCCCCGAGGGCAAACTGATCCCGCGCGCCTACTCGATCGTCTCCGAACCCGAGGCCGAGGAACTGGAGTTCCTGAGCATCCACGTTCCCGACGGCGCGCTGACCAGTCGCCTGGCCCAGGTCGGCCCCGGCGACTCGATCTGGATCAACACCAAGGTCACCGGTTCACTGACCTTCGACTACGTGCAGCCCGGGCGGACCCTGTACATGCTGGCCACCGGCACGGGTCTGGCCCCGTTCATCTCGCTGATCCGCAGCCCGGAGCTGTTCGAGCACTTCGAGAACGCGGTACTGGTGCACAGCGTGCGCACCGTCGAGGAGCTGGCCTACCGCCAGGAGATCGAGTCGCGCATCAGCAATCGCTTGCGCTACGTGCCGACGGTGACCCGCGAGAACCACGACTTCGCCTGCCCGATCGCGCAGCAGCCGTACGACAACAACCAGCGCGGCGCCGACATGTTCCGCTCCGGCGAGCTGTTTCAGATCCTGAACCTGCCCCCGGCGGATCCGGAGCACGACCGCGTGATGCTCTGCGGCAATCCGGCGATGAACCGCGAGATGAGCGAGTGGCTGGTCGACCACGGCTGGACCCAGACCAACTACAAGGGGGTCGGCAACTTCACCGTGGAACAGGCCTTCGTGACCACGATGTCCGACTCGGACGACTAACTGCCCTGAGCCAGCAGCACCCAGCGGGCCGCGTTGATCCGCTGCAGGACGGCTGTGTCACCACCCCGGTCGGGGTGGTGACGCTGCGCCAGACGCCGGTACTGCTGCCGGATCGCCGCCGCATCAACCGGATCCTCCAGCCCCAGCACCTCGAGCGCCTGCTCGCGCCGCTCGTCACGCGCCAGATGCGCCCAGAACTCGCCCAGTAGCGCCTCCACCGCGGCCGCATCCATCCCCTCCAGCCGCGTCAGATCCAGGTAGTAGGCCCGCAGTGGATCACCCCGCGCCGGCAGGTCCGACCCCATGTCCGCCGCCTGTAGCGGCTCGATCCCGATACCCAGGCAATGGATACGCAGCCACTCGCCCTGCCCCGCGAGCATGTCGCGCAGCCGGTAAAGACAGTGGAACAGCACAAAGTGGGTCTGGAACAGGCTCAACGGCTCCTGCAGGCGCGCCGCGGCGAACGGCTCCACTTCCAGATCGCGCAGCTGCGCAATCAGCGCATGCTCCGTACATCCGCACGGATGTCCGCGCAGCGCCTCCAGCACCCGCTCCAGCAGTGCCGTATCCACCGGCGAACCGGCTGGGCGATCCCCATCGATCATGCGCCCGGGAACTCGCCGTCCACATAGACCCAGCGCCCGTCCTCGCGGCGAAAGCGGCTGCGCTCGTGCAGGCGCACCCCCTGGCCGCGTACCCGCGAGCGGGCGACGAACTCGACCCAGCCCTCCTGATCCTCCGGCCCGCCCGCCTCGGTCGCGCGGATCGCCAGACCGAGCCAGCGCTGGCCCGGCTCCAGCACCAGGGATTCCGGTCGCGTCGCGGCGGCCCAGGTGGCCAGCAGATAGTCCTCGCGCCCCTCCACGAAGGCGGCATAGCGCGAGCGCATCAGCGCCTGCGCCGTCGGGGCCGCAGCCGCGCCGTCCAGGTACTGCCCGCAGCAGGCCGCCCGGTCCAGCCCGGATCCACAGGCGCATATATTCCCCTTCCTGCGGCTGGCCTTGCCCAAGCGATACCTCCCCTGATCGACGTCGCCGCCAGCATGCCCGAGCCATTGCCCCGGGTCGAACCCATACTTTGGGACTGGTCTTCCGTACGCCGAAACGTTAGGTTGCGAAAGCACCCAGAGAGATACTGATTCATGGCCAACATCCTGATCATGGGCTGCGGCGATCTCGGCGTCGGCGTCGGAGAACAGCTCGCCGCAGCGGGGCACGCGGTCTGGGGCCTGCGCCGTCAGCCAGAGCGCATCCCGGAACCGATCCAGCCGCTGGCCGGCGACTTCGCCCGCGCGGACGCGCTGCCGCCGCTCCCCGCGGCTCTGGACACCGTCTATTTCATCGCCACCCCGGGCGAGTTCACCGAGGCCGCGTACCGCCGCGCCTATGTCGACGGCCTGCGCAACACTCTGGCCGCTCTGGAGCAGGCCAAACAAAATCCGCGCCGCATCGCGTTCGTCTCCAGCACCTCGGTCTTTGGCGCCGACGACGGGCGCTGGGTGGACGAGACCAGCCCGGCCGAGCCCACCCGTTTCTCCGGGCACTGCCTGCTGGAGGCCGAGCAGTTGCTGGCCGACAGCCCGTTTGCCGGCGTGGTCGTGCGCTTTGGCGGCATCTATGGTCCGGGGCGCGAGTACCACCTGCGCAAGGTCCGCGAGGGCGTGCGTGGCCAGCACGAAGCACCGGTCTGGACCAACCGCATCCACCGTGAGGACTGCGTGGGCCTGCTGACCCACCTGTTTCATCTGGACGACCCCGAGCCGCTTTATCTGGGCGTCGATGACGAACCGGCCCTGCGCCACGAGCTGCTCGGCTGGCTGGCGCAGGAGATGGAGCTCGATCCGCCGGGGACGCCGCCGATGCCGGCTGGCGACGTCCGCGGCAAGCGCTGCCGCAACGGGCGACTGCATGCCAGCGGGTATCGCCTGCGCTACCCCGACTACCGCACCGGCTATCGCGAGCTGCTCCACCGGCTCGCCACCACCTGAGCCAAGCTCTCACCGCTTTCAGGCTGGGCCTGGTTCGGCCTCGGGTGTTCCGAGTGCCTTCGTCCGGCCGCCTGCCAAGCGCTGTCTCGGCAGCGCACCCCGAGGTACTTTCTTGCTTGCCCAAGAAAGTACCCAAAGAAGGGCACCCGGATTCCGCCCGGGGACCTTGCTCCAGGGCCCTCGGGCCGGCGGCGCTGAAACTCGCTTCGCTCAGACAGTCAGCGCCCCCGTTTCTATTTTGAATCGTCCGTCCCGAGGACCCTTCCGCAAGGGGCTTCATACGGGGGGAGAAGGTCAAGACAACGGCGATCCAGAGGTTCGTGCGAGTGGATGGAGGCAAGATGTTCCAACATCTTGGCACGCGCGGCCTACGGCCCTGGCGTGCCGCGCCCGCGAGCGGGCGCCAGGGGGCAGGTAGGATGCTGATGAGCGCAGCGAATCGCATCAGGGTTGCCCCGACGTTGGCTGGTGCGTTTCGCTGCGCTCAACGCACCCTACAGCTCGGGCTTGTCGCGGGTGCTCGAATACCGCCTGTTTTGACCTACCCTCCCGTTATGAGCCCCTTGTGGAGGGCGTGACAGGCCGGGAGAAGGCGCTGACTGTCTGAGCGAAGCCAAAGGCGCAGCGAGTTTCAGCGCCGCCGGCCTGGCGCGTCCGGAGCAAGGTTCCCGGGCGAATCCCGGGCGTGTTTCTTGGTTACTTCTTTGCACGAGCAAAGAAGTAACTCGGGGCGCGCTGCCGAGACAGCGCAGGCAGGCGGCCGGACGAAAGCACCGTAAACACCCGAGGCCGAACCAGGCCCAGCCACTACTGGGCAGGCGGCCAGACAAAACCAATGTAAACACATGAGCGGGCAGCGGGCGGCGCACGCGCCGCGCCGTTATAATGCGCGGCTTTCGCCCATTCCGACCCGAGCGCGCCCGCGATCATGGACAAAAGCTTCGACCCCAAGAGCATCGAGCAGACCCAGTACGAACGCTGGGAGGCTGCGAACATCTTCGCGCCGCCGGAGTCGGGCGAGGCCAGCTACTGCATCCTCCTGCCGCCGCCGAACGTGACCGGAACGCTGCATATGGGGCACGCGTTCCAGCACACCCTGATGGACACCCTGATCCGCTACCGCCGCATGCACGGCGACCGCACCCTGTGGCAGGGCGGCACCGACCATGCCGGGATCGCCACCCAGATGGTGGTCGAGCGCCAGCTCTCCGCCGACGGCAAGGGCCGCCACGACCTCGGACGCGAGAAGTTTCTCGAGGCGGTCTGGGACTGGAAGGACCAGTCCGGCGGCACCATCACCCGCCAGATGCGTCGCCTGGGCGACTCGGTGGACTGGTCGCGCGAGCGCTTCACCATGGACGACGGGCTGTCCGCGGCGGTGCGCGAGGTCTTCGTGCGCCTGCATGAAGAGGGCCTGATCTACCGCGGCAAGCGCCTGGTCAACTGGGACCCGGTGCTGCACACCGCGCTGTCCGACCTCGAGGTGCTGTCGGAGGAGGAAAACGGCCACCTGTGGCACTTCCGCTACCCGCTGGCCGACGGCTCCGGGCACCTGACCGTCGCGACCACGCGCCCCGAGACGATGCTGGGCGATACCGCCGTCGCGGTGCACCCGGAGGACGAGCGCTACCGCCACCTGATCGGCCAGACGATCAAGCTGCCGCTGGTCGGGCGCGAGATCCCGATTATCGCCGATGACTACGTCGAGGCCGAGTTCGGCTCCGGCTGCGTAAAGATCACCCCGGCGCATGACTTCAACGACTACGCGATGGGCCAGCGTCACGACCTGCCGGTGATCAACATCCTGACCATCGACGCCTGCCTGAACGACAACGTACCCGAGGCCTATCGCGGCCTGGACCGCTACCAGGCGCGGCAGAAGGTCGTCGACGACCTGGACGCCCTGGGGCTGCTGGAGAAGATCGACGACCACAAGCTGATGGTCCCGCGCGGCGACCGCTCCGGCACCGTGGTCGAGCCCTATCTGACCGACCAGTGGTATGTGAAGGCCGGCCCGCTGGCCGCGCCGGCGATCAAGGCGGTGGAAGACGGGCGCATCCGCTTCGTGCCGGAGAACTGGTCGAAGACCTACTTCGAGTGGATGCGCAACATCGAGGACTGGTGCATCTCGCGCCAGATCTGGTGGGGCCACCGCATCCCGGCCTGGTACGACAGCGATGGCAACGTGTACGTCGGGCGTTCCGAGGACGAGGTGCGCGAGAAGCACGGCCTGGGCGCCGAGGTGGCGCTGGAACAGGACGAGGACGTACTGGACACCTGGTTCTCCTCCGCGCTGTGGCCGTTCTCCACCCTCGGCTGGCCGCAGGAGACGCCGGAGCTGCGCGCCTTCTACCCGACCAGCGTGCTGGTCACCGGCTTCGACATCATCTTCTTCTGGGTCGCCCGCATGATCATGATGGGCGAGCACTTCATGGGCGACGTGCCCTTCCGCGAGGTGTACGTCACCGGCCTGATCCGCGACTCGGAAGGCCAGAAGATGTCCAAGTCCAAGGGCAACGTGATCGACCCGATTGACCTGATCGACGGCATCAGCGCCGACGACCTGGTGGCCAAGCGCACCCAGGGCCTGATGCAGCCGCAGATGGCCGCGAAGATCGAGAAGACCACGCGCAAGGCCTTCCCCGACGGCTTCCCCGCGTTCGGCACCGACGCCCTGCGCTTCACCCTCGCGGCACTGGCCACCACCGGGCGCGACATCAAGTTCGACCTCGGCCGCATCGAGGGCTACCGCAACTTCTGCAACAAGCTGTGGAACGCCTCGCGCTTCGTGCTGATGAACGTCGAGGGCCACGACTGCTCGGCGGCCACCGACACGGCGGAACACCGCACCCTGGCCGATCGCTGGATCCTCGACCGCCTGGCCGCCACCGCCGCGACCGCCACGCAGCAGCTCGATGCCTACCGCTTCGACCTCGCCGCGCAGACGCTGTACGAATTCACCTGGCACGACTACTGCGACTGGTACCTGGAGCTGACCAAGCCGGTACTGAACGACGACACCACCCCGGATGCAGTCAAGCGCGCCACGCGCAATACGCTGGTCACTGTGCTCGAGGCCCTGTTGCGCCTGCTGCACCCGGTTATGCCGTTCATCACCGAGTCGATCTGGACCAATGTAAAGCCGCATGCGGGGATCGGCGATGACATCGAGTTCCTGGTGCAGTGCCGCTGGCCGGCGCAGGACGGCTTCCCGAATGACGCCACCGCCACCGCCGAGCTCGACTGGGTCAAGGACTTCATCACCGGGCTGCGCCGCATCCGCGCGGAGATGGACATCGCCCCGGGCAAGCCGCTGCCGGTGCTGGTGAAGAACTGGAGCGAGGCCGACCAGGAGCGCTACACGCGCCACCGCGGCCTGCTGGAGTTCCTCGCGAAACCCGAGAGCGTCACCTGGCTGGACGCCGCCGACGAGGCCCCGGAATCGGCGATGGCCCTAGTCGACGAGATGCAGCTGCTGATCCCGCTGGCCGGGCTGATCGACAAGGATGCCGAGCTGGCCCGCCTGGACAAGGAGATCGGCAAGCTCGACAAGAACCTCGAGCAGAGCGAAAAGCGCCTTGCCAACGCGAGCTTCGTCGACCGCGCCCCGGCCGAGGTCGTGCAGAAGGAACGCGACCGCGTCGCCGAGATGCAGGCCACCCGCGACCAGCTCGCCGCCCAGCGCGAACGCATCCGCGCGATGTAGCGGCTGCGACCGCTACTGCAAAGGGCGGGTCAGCTGATCCGGTCGAGCATCCCCTGATGGCGGATCAGCCGGGCGAACAGCCGCCCGGTGTGGTACCAGTGCAACATCCAGATCTCGCGTGCCAGCCGCAGCTGCGGCACTCGCGGCGAGTGCTCGGCAGGGCAGGGACAGACCTCGAGTCCCACCCCGCGCGCGATGGCCACCGCCCGGGGCAGATGGAAGCGACTGGTCACGAGCACGCAGCTCGGCAGGCTGCCGCCGGTACGCTGGGCGAGCAGGTCGCGGGCGTTTTGCAGGTTCTCCAGGGTGTGCCGCGAGTCCTCTTCACAGAAGATGCGAGAGGCCCGGATGCCGCGCTGGCGCAGGAAGGCCGCCCCTGCGGCTGACTCGCTGGGCCCCTCCGGCGAGGTATACCCCCCCAACAGCAGAACGCGGGCCTCCGGGTCGCGCCGCAGCAAGCGCAGGGCCCGCAACAGGCGCAGCCGGTAACCCGGCCCAGGACGCCCCTCTTGTAACTGCTGCCCCAGGACAATGATCCAGGGTGCCCGCCCCGGACAGTGCAGACCGCGCACCCAGAGCTGCATGCGACCCCACAGCGCGAGCCAGCTAAGCCCCGCCGTCAGCACAATGACCAGATTGGACAACCCAAACGTCAGCAGCCCATCCGGCCCGACGCGCCGCAGTCCTACTCGGCCGCCGATCACGACTTGCCCCCCATATCCCCCCCCCTGGCGGCTCGCTGGCGGCCGAGTCGTCTCATCCCATGAGAGCGCCCACTCTGCCGGCCCGCCCCGCAAAACCGCTTGTTCCCTGCATTTGGAGGGTACCACGCCCCCTTGGGGTTGCGTATCATCGGCCCCGGGCTGGAAGGTGCGCGGGAAGCCCAGCACCTTCGCACAGGGAGAGCCGATTTCGGATTACGCCGCTATTTAGGGGAGAGACGTGGCAGCACAAACCGCAATGGAACAGGAAGTCGCCAGGCTGATCGTCGACAGTCTGAATCTCGAAGAGGTCAGCCCCGAGGACATCGAGCCGGAGGCCCCCTTGTTCCGCGAGGGGCTTGGGCTGGACTCGATCGATGCACTGGAGCTGGCGCTGGCCATCTCGCGTGCCTATGGCGTGCAGATCCGCTCCGATGACGAGAACAACCGCCAGATCTTCGCATCCTTGCGGGCCCTGACCGCCCATATCGAGGCGCACCGAGCCACGTCGTGAGTACCCGGATCGCCGCCGTGGTAGCCCTGGGCTACCCGGTGGCCGTGATCGCGGGCAGCTTCCTGGAGCTGCCGCGACTGCCACTGGCGTGGCTGGCGCTGCTCATACTGGTCCTCGCCTGGCCGGCCCTGCCCGTGCTCGGCCGGGGGGTGATAGCCCTGGTGCTGGCCGTGCTAGTGTTGCTTCTGGGTACCGAGCCGGCCGGAAAATGGCTGATCTATGCAGTACCGGTGCTTATCCAGGGGGGCTTGGCATGGCTGTTTGCCCGCTCTCTGCGCCCGGGTTCCACACCCCTGATCACCCGGTATGCGCTGGCCATGGGCGCCTCCGACAGCACGCCGGTGCATCGCTATACGCGGCGGCTGACGGCCGCCTGGGCCCTGCTGTGCGGTGGACTCGCCCTGTTGTCGGCGGTACTGGCGGTGGCGGTATCCACCACCACCTGGGCCTTGTTCGCAAATGGGATCAACTATCTGTTCCTGGCGGCGCTGTTCATGCTGGAATATCCGTTACGGCGCTGGCTCCTGTGCGACGAACCACGGGCGGGTTTCCTGCCCTACCTCGCCGCGCTGGCACGCGCCGACCACCGCCACATCCTGAGACAACGATGAGGGACTCGAACACGCAAGCGCTGATTGCCGACCACCCAACGCCACTGGCCTGGGTGGCAGGACGCTGTGTCTCGCGGACCGCGTTTCTGGCGGATGTCCGCGCCCTCGCCCGGCGAATCCCGGCCGGTGGAGCCCACTTCAACCTGTGCGAGGATCGCTATCGCTTTGCCGTCGCGTTTGCCGCGATCCTGCTGCGCGGGGGCACTAACATCCTCCCCCCGAACCGCGCCCGGACAACCCTGAGCGAGATCGCCGAGCGTCATCCCGGCGCGCACGCACTGGTGGACGAGCGCGACCTCAGTGTCACCATCCCCGTCATTCCCGTCACCGCGGACGGGACAGGGCACGCCCACAATGCGGGTGCGACCCCCGAGATCCCGTCGAATCAGATGGCGGTGCATGCCTATACCTCGGGCAGCACCGGACAGCCCACTGCCCACAGCAGGAGCTGGAACAGCCTTCACGTCGTGACCGCACAGGCCCTGCGCCGCTTCGGACTGGATGCCGACGGGGGAACACTGGTGGGAACGGTCCCCGCACAACACATGTACGGCCTGGAGTCCACGGTGCTGTATGCCCTGCTCGGCCCCTGCACGCTGCTGGCCGAGCGCCCGTTCTTCCCGGACGATATCCGCCAGGCCCTGGCCGAGCATGCCCCGGCAAACCTCGTCACGACCCCGTTTCACCTGGACGCCTGCCTGCGGGCGGGGCTGACCTGGCCCAGAGCGGCGCGCATCCTCAGCGCCACCGCCCCACTGGAAAAAGGCCGCGCACGGGCCGCGGAAACACTGTTTGGCACGACCGTCCGCGAGATCTACGGCTGCACCGAGGCCGGGGCCATCGCCAGCCGCGAGACGGCCCGGGAGTTCCTGTGGACGGTCTATGACGGGATTGCCCTGACAACCCAGGACAGCGACCGGGTGGCAGTACAGGGGCCCCAGCACCCGGCACCAGTCCCCCTGCCCGACCGCATCGAACGGGAAGATGCCCGGCGCTTCCGCATGCGCGGGCGCCTGGCGGATCAGCTTAATATCGCCGGCAAGCGCGCCTCTCTTGCCGAGCTGAACCGGCGCCTGAATGCCATCCCCGGGGTACTGGACGGCGTGTTCATCCCGCCCAACCCCGGACAGGACAGCGGGACTGCCCGTCTGGCTGCGATCGTGGTCGCCCCGGAGCGCTCCGAGGCCGAGATCCTGGCCGCACTGGCCGAAACCACGGACCCGCTGTTCCTTCCGCGCCCCCTGGTGATGGTGGATGCCCTTCCCCGCAGCGCGACGGGCAAGCTCCCGCGCCAGGTCCTGCTGGACTTGCTGGATCAGCACGGTCAGTGCGCCTGAACAATGGCCCCAATCATTGCCACGCGCCGCATCCCGGCCAGCCACCCCTCACTGCCCGGGCATTTCCCCGGTCAGCCCGTCGTACCGGGCGTGGTCATCCTGGGCTCGGTGGACGCCGTCGCGCGCGGAAGCGGCCTGGGGCCGGTGGCGGCCCTGCCACGGGCCAAGTTCCTGGCGCCATTGCTCCCGGAGGTCGATTTCCGGGTGGAGATTGACCCCCCTGGTACCAGCGGCCTGCGCGCATTCCGCGTTATCCGCGACGGTACGGAGCCCCCCGAACTCCTGTGTAGCGGGCAACTGAAACTGCACGACGCCGGACAACCGGCGTGAGCCGGGGGTGGTTCAGCCAGGGGGAGCGAGGGTCCCCCCTGGCGCTGCGCATCATCTTGTGGGTTGCCTTGCATCTCGGGCGACCGGCCGGGCGCGTACTGCTGTACCCGATAACCGCCTATTTTCTTCTGTTCGCTCCCAAGTCCCGGGGGTCCAGCCGGGACTACCTGCGCCGCGTGCTCGGACGCGAACCGCGCCTGCGCGAGATTGCCCGGCACTTCCACAGCTTCGCGGCCGTGATCCTGGACCGCGTCTTCCTGCTGGCCGGCAAGGACGAGTGCCTGGATCTTCAGGTTCACGATCGCGAGATCTTCCTCGAACATGTCGAAAGTGGCCACGGGGCCCTGCTGCTGGGGGCACACCTGGGCAGTTTCGAAGCCCTGCGGGTACTCGCGGTCGGCAAAAACGACTTTCCCGTTCGCGTGCTGATGTACCGCAATCACAATCAGCGCATCACCCAACTGCTGGAGGCGCTCAACCCCGAGATCGCCGCGACGGTCATCCCCCTGGGCGATACCGAGACCCTGCTGCACGCACGCGACTGCCTGGAACAAGGGGGGATTGTGGCCACCCTGGCCGATCGCGTGGCCGAGAGCGACAAGATGGTCGAATGTCGTTTCCTCGGGGGACGGGCCTTTTTTCCCCAGGGCCCCCTGCTAATGGCCGCCGTTCTGAAGGTCCCGGTCATCCTGTGCTTCGGCCTCTATCGCGGCGGCAATCGCTACGATATCGTCTTTGAACGCTTTGCCGACGTCATCGAGGCGCCCCGCGGCCGACGCGAAGAGGCCCTGGCCGAATGGGTGCAACGCTACGCCGATCGCCTCGAGGCACGCGTGCGCGAGGCCCCGTACAACTGGTTCAACTTCTATGATTTCTGGAATGACTCGTCTCGCTAAGCCTTGCTTCCGGCAACTGCCCGGGGTCCGGGCACTGGCCCTGGCGGTGCTCCTGCTGACTTGCCCGCTGTTCGCACAGGCGGAGACCTCCGGCGACACACTGGACCAGATCCTGGAGGCACTGGCCGACAATCCGCCTTCACGTATCGACTTTCGCGAAACCCGCCAGGACCCCCTGCTCGAATTCCCGGAGACCCGGACCGGCACGCTGGTGTTCGAGCCACCGGACACCCTGGAGCGCCGGATGGATGGCGACGGCGGCGAACGCGTGCGGATCGAGGGGCGCGAAGTGATCGTGGAGCGCCGAGGCTCCAGCCGCGAGGTGGACCTGGACGAGCAGCCGGGCCTGGCCGCGTTTGCCGCCTTGTTCCGCTCCCTCGCCAAGGGGGAACGCGAGGGACTGGAAGAACACTTCGAGGTCGAGACCGAAGGCGACCTGGAGGCCTGGAGGCTGGAACTCACCCCGCGTGACCGCGCCCTTCGTCGCATGATCCTCGGACTCGACCTCCAGGGCGAGGGCGGTGCCCTCCTGCGTCTGGACACCGAGGAATCCGGAGGGCGCCACAGCCGCATGCAGCTCGATCCGCAAGACGGCGACTGATTGGTGCCGAATCGCTTCCCCCTGTCACCGGGACCGGCACTCTGGCTGATCGGGCTGCTGGTGGCAGCCAGCATCCTGCTGTGGCGGGGCGAACTGGTCACCGACCTCCAGGGCTTCACCCCGGAGCCGGTCACCGAGACCGGGATTGCGCTGGACCCCGGGGGCGGCCCGGCCGGACAGGTCCTGCTGCTGGGCATCGAAGGCGGGAACAGCCAGGCACGCGCGGATGCCAGCGACCGTCTGGTCCAGGCGCTGCGCGACCACCCCGCGGTCGCGGAGATCCACAACGGGCGTCTCGACCCGGATGACCCCGCCCTGGATTTCCTGCTTGAGCACCGCTATCTCCTGAGCCCCGAGGTCACCCCGGAGCGCTTCTCGGTCGACACCCTGCGCGACCGGCTCGGGGAACGCCGGGAGGACCTCAGTAGTGCCGCCCCGCTGATGCCCCGGGAACTGATCGGCCGCGACCCCACGGGCGAATCACTGGTGGTGCTCGAGCAGTTGGGACAGGCCGGTGGCGGGGGCGAACGCGACAGCCACGGCGTCTGGGTCGACCCCGAGCGCGATCGGGCCCTGCTGGTCCTGCACAGCGCGGCCGAAGGCATGGACCTGGACGGTCAGGAGTCGCTCCTGAAGGCACTGGACGAGGCCTTTGCCGACTACACGGACGATCTGGACCTGCTCGTCGCGGGGCCCGCGGTGATTGCGGTCGAATCACGCGGGCGCATCCGCGGCGAGATCACCACCTTCAGCCTGGCCGCCAGCCTGGCCCTGGCCACACTCCTGCTGGTCGTATTCCGCCACCCCCACCCGGTCTGGCTCGCGGCCGTTCCGCTGGCCACCGGCATCCTGGCCGGGGCGGCGGTCGTGACCGTGGTATTCGGCCACCTGCACGGGATCGCACTGGCGTTCGGCATTACCGTGCTGGGCATCGCGCTCGACTACCCATTGCACCTGTTCGCGCACAGCCGGCAGCCCCCGAGTGACGGGATGCGCGGCGTGGCGCGCGAGCTGTGGCCGGCGATTGGCCTGGGTGCCGGGAGCACGGTACTGGTCTACGCGCTGATGGCGATCACGGGGTTTTCCGGCATGGCCCAGCTCGGGCTGTTCGTGCTGACCGGCGTCGGCGTGGCCGCGATCACCACGCGCTGGGTACTGCCCCGCCTGATGCCGCAGGCGCTGCAGCGTGACGGGGTACCCCCGGCCCGCCTGCCGATACCGACCGCTCTGACGCAGCCGCCAGTGACGGCGCGCTGGATCCTGGCCGCCTCCGTGCTGGGGGCGCTGGTGGTCATCGCCAGCGCCGACCCGTTCCCCTGGGAGGACAACCTGGGCGCACTGCACCCGGTGCCGCAGGAACACATCGACCGCGACCGCGAACTGCGCCACGCCCTGGGGCTTCCGGATATCCGCCATGCCCTGCTGATCACCGCACCCGACCCCGAACGGGCGCTGCAGGCCGCCGAGGCACTGACCCCGGGCCTTGAAGATCTGCGCAACCAGGGGGCGCTGACCGCCTACGACCATGCGGCCCAGGCCCTGCCGAGCCAGGCACTGCAGCGCGCACGCCAGGGTTCCCTGCCCACCACGGACACCCTGCGCGAACGGCTGGATACCGCCGTCGACGGGCTGGGCTTTCGCACGGATGCCTTCGATCCCTTTCTGGAGGATGTAGCCCGGACCCGTGACCTGGAGCCGCTGAGCCCGGGCACACTGCCCGACGGCCCGCTGCGTCAGACGGCAGGCACCCTGCTGATGCCGGACGAGGACCGCGGCGACTGGATGGCCTGGGTACGGCTAAGCGGCATGGAGGATGCAACCGCGGTGAGGCAATGGCTGCAGCGGGAGCCGCTAGCGGACCTGCCCGCCCTGGCCGATGTGGGCGTGCAGCACGTGGATTTCCTGCGCGCCTCGGAGGACCTGGTCAGCGGATTCCGCGATCAGGCACTGGAGCGGCTGGCCCTCGGCGTGGTGGCCGTCGCCCTGTTGCTGCTGCTGGTCACCCGCGCCCCCGGGCGCAGCCTGCGCATCCTGACCGCGGTAGGGAGCGGGCTGGTCCTGACCGTGGCTGCGCTGATCCTGCTCGGGATTCCCTTGTCCCTTTTCCATCTGATCGCGCTGCTGCTGATCGTTGGCCTGTGCCTGGACTACGCCGTATTTTTCAGCCGTCCGCTGAGAGACCTGAAGGCACGGCAGAACACGGCCGCTTCGGTCAGCATCTGCGCATTGTCCACCGTGGCCGTGTTTGGCCTGCTGGCCCTTTCCAGTCTTCCGGTATTGCGGGCCATGGGGCTCACCGTGGTGTTGGGCGTGGTATTTTCCTTTCTCGCAGCCGCGCTTCTGGCGCAGCCCCCCCTGTCGCGCCGTACAGTAGGCACTAACAATCCCTGACCCCACCGCCAACAGTCCCGCCAATCGCAGCCCGCCGAATGAATCCACTCGTAATCTCCGCCCACACCCTGACCGCCGCCACCGGAACTGGCCGCCAGGCCAATGCCGACGCACTGCAAAAAGGGCATAGCGGGCTGCGCGCCTGCGACCTGAACTCCGTACAGCTGGACACCCACATCGGGCGCGTGGCGGGTGTGGAGGACATCGTGCTGACGGATCACCTGGCCCCATTCCAGTGCCGCAACCACCAGCTGGCCGAGCTGGGGCTGCGCCAGGATGGCTTCATCGAGGCCGTCGAGATCGCGCGCGAACGCTACGGTGCCGGACGCATTGCGGTCTTGATGGGGACCAGCACCTCGGGGATCGCCGCGACGGAGCAGGCCTACCACCGCCGCGACCCGGACACCGGGGACCTGCCACCGGACTACGACTACCAGCACACCCAGAATATGTTCTCGCTGGCCGATTTCGTCGGCACCCGGCTCGGACTGCGGGGACCAGCGATGGTGGTCTCCACGGCCTGCTCGTCCAGCGCCAAGGTCTTTGCCGATGCCGAACGCTTTATTGCGGCCGGGCTCTGCGATGCCGCGGTGGTCGGCGGTGTCGACACCCTCTGCGGGATGACGCTGCACGGGTTCAACGCGCTGCAACTCGTGGCACCGGGACCCTGCCGCCCGCTGCATGCCGAACGCGCCGGCATCTCGATCGGCGAGGCCGCCGGATTCTTCCTGCTGGAGAGGGCCGACAGCCACGCCGCCGGCCCTCGACTGGTCGGCCACGGCGAATCCAGCGATGCCCACCATATGTCTGCCCCGCATCCGGAAGGACTCGGTGCAGCGCGCGCGATGGAGCAGGCCCTCGCGCGGGCACAGCGGTCCGCCGAGGCCATCGACTATGTGCTCATGCATGCCACCGCGACCCCGGCCAACGACCGCTCCGAGGCGCGCGCCCTGGCGCGCCTGTTTGGCGCAAAGAGCCGCGCCACCGGCACCAAGGGCCTGACCGGCCATACCCTCGGGGCGGCCGGCGCCGTCGGGGTCGCGCAGGCACTGGCCAGCCTGGAGCGGGGCTTCGTGCCGGCTACGGCGGGGCTCGACCACCTGGACCCGGGGCTTGAACTGGACGCCCGAGGGGCCGCTGAGGAACGCGACATCCGGCACGTACTGGTGAACGCATTCGGCTTTGGCGGCAACAACTGCAGCCTGCTGCTGGAGGCCGCATGAAGGTTGGTATTGCGGCCATCGGCCTGCTGGGCCCGGGGCTGGCCGATTTCGCCTCGGCGCGCCACATCCTCGCCGGGCAGGAACCCCATGAGCGGGCGCCGGTGGCCATCCCGTCGACCACCCTGCTGCCGGCCAACGAGCGCCGCCGCACGACGGACACGATTCGCCTGGCGCTGAAGGTCGCGGAGGAGGCCACGGCCGACTGCGACCGCAGCCAGCTGCGCTCGGTGTTCGCCTCGTCCTCTGGAGATATGGATATCATCGACCGTATCTGCGAGGCCCTGACACAGGCGGAGCCCATGGTCTCGCCCGTGCAGTTCCATAACTCGGTCCACAACGCACCGGCCGGCAACTGGTCGATCGCGACCGCGAATCCGGCCCCGGCAACGGCCATCTCCGGGTTTAATGCGACGCTGGCGGCAGGGCTGCTGGAGGCCGAGGGTGGCGACGTCCTGCTGGCCGCCTACGATGTCGCATCCATGGTCACATTCCGGCGTGTACGCCCCATCACCGAGCCGTTTGCCGTCGGCCTGCGCCTGAGTCCCGCGGGCGCCGGGCGGCCCACACTCGAGCTGGCGCTGGGAGAAGGCGGCGATCCCACCCCCTGCCGCCAGGATTCACTCGAGGCCCTGCGCGGCACCAACCCCGCCGCCCGCGCCCTGCCCCTGCTGGAGGTGCTCGCGCGCGGCGAAGGCGGTCATGTTACGCTTGCCGCGCCGCTGGGACGATCACTGGAGATCCGCGTCACGCCCTGATCTCCCGGTGGTTCGCCTCTCGCATTAACAACGGATCAGGACGATCCCGCATGAAGGCCGCCAGCCCCCAACTGAACCACGAGGCAATCTGCCGCCTGCTGCCGCATGCAGGCGCGATGTGCCTGCTGGAGGCCGTGGTCGAATGGGACGAACAGGCGATCCGTTGCCGCGCCATCAGCCACCGCGCTCCCGAAAACCCCTTGCGCAACACCACCGGGCTCCCGGCCCTGTCGGCGCTGGAGTACGGCGCCCAAGCGATGGCCGTGCATGGAGCCCTGCTGGCCGATGCCGGACCACCCAAGGCCGGCTTCCTGGCCGCGGTCCGCAACCTGCGCGTGCACCGGACTCTGCTGGACGACCTGAACGCGGACCTCGACATCACAGCCCACAGCGTGATGTCGGATCGCTACAGCTCCATCTATGATCTCGAGGTATCGGCCGACGGCGAGCCCGTCCTGTCCGCGCGCGCGACCGTGATCCTGCAAACCGAGGACACCCCGACATGAGCCATCGCGCACTGATCACCGGCGCCAGCGGCGCCATCGGCCAGGCCATCGCGCGGGCTCTGGCCGATAGCGGCTGCGAGGTCCTGCTGCACGCACACCGCAACCCGGGCCCCGCCTGGGATCTGGCCGAACAGATTCACTCCGACGGCGGTCAGGCGGATGTCCTGGTCTTCGACATCACCGACGCCGATGCCGCGCGGGCGCAGCTGGAGCCCGTCGCGGCTGCGCAGCCGGTGCAGATCCTGGTGCACAACGCGGGCGTGCACGACGACGCCCCGCTGGCCGGCATGAGCCCGGAACAATGGGCCCGCCCGATCGATGTCGCGCTGAACGGGTTCTATAACGTGGCCCAGCCACTGCTGCTGCCGATGATCACGACCCGCTGGGGGCGCGTGATTGCGATCTCCTCGGTGGCCGGCGTGGTCGGCAACCGCGGCCAGGCCAACTACGCCGCGGCCAAGTCGGGACTGCACGGGGCCATCCGCTCGCTGGCGCAGGAGGTCGGGTCGCGCGGCATCACGGCCAATGCGGTCGCGCCGGGGATTATCGAGACCGCGATGAGCGAGTCCAGCTTCGACGCCGAGACGATCAGGCGCATGGTGCCCGCGCAGCGCGCCGGACGCCCCGAGGAGGTCGCCGGACTGGTGGCGTATCTGGCCTCCGAGCAGGCCGGCTATGTCTCCGGCCAGGTGATCGGCATCAATGGCGCGCTGGCCTGACCCGAGACGATGGCGGCCGTCCACGCACTGATACCGGCCCATAACGAGGCCCCCACGATCGCCGCGGTCGTCGCGGCCACGCGAGCCCATGTCGACCGGGTACTCGTGGTCGACGACGGCTCGCGAGACGGCACTGCCGACCGCGTCCCAACCGAACCCGGGGTGATTGAAGTCCTGCGGCTGCCGGAAAACCGTGGCAAGGCGAACGCGCTGTGGACGGGCATGCAGTACGCCCTGGAACAGGGAGCGGATGCCATCATCACGCTGGATGCGGACGGCCAGCACGATGCCTCGGAGATCCCGAACCTGATCGCCGCCGGGCACGCCCACCCCCATCATCTGGTGATCGGGGCACGGCTCAAGGGCCGGGAAACAACGCCCCCTCTGCGCCTGTTCGGCAACCGCACCGCCGACTTCTGGATAGGCTGGGCCTCGGGGCAACCCCTGCGCGATTCGCAGTCCGGCTTTCGTCTGTATCCGGCAGCACTGCTGCAGCAACTGCAACTACCCCATGGCGCGCGCCGCAGCTTCGTATTCGAGAGCGAGGCCCTGATCGAGGCCGAACGCCTGGGCTTCCCGGTCACCCTGGTGCCCGTGCGCTGCATCTATCCGGACCAGCACCGCGCCAGCCATTTTCGGGCCGCCACCGACACCCTGCGCATTATCCAGATGGTCGCCCTGCGCCTGCTGGCACGTGGCCTGCACCCGCTCGGTCTATTGAGGCACCTGGGACTGCTGCGCAGACCCTGAAAATCACCGCAAGGGTCGGATTCACAAACCTTTTTCCAGGGCGGGAATGGCAATTCGCGGTCACGCTGCCTACACTGCGAGGTGATCATCCACCATCAAGGACGACACCAATGTCTGCAAGACTCCTGCTGATCCTGCTCGTGGCCAGCGTACTCGTACTCGCGGGCTGCCGCGGTACCGCACCGGTGCATGATGTCAGCGACACCACAGTCACCGATGTGCACGGCGAGCGCCCGAACGCTGAGCAGATGCAACAGGCGATCCGCAATGCCGGCGCGGCACTGGGCTGGCAGATGAGCGAAACCGAGCCCGGCCTGCTCGAAGGTCGGCTGTCGCTGCGCGACCATATTGCAGTGGTCGAGATCCCCTACAGCGACGGGGCGTACAGCATCCGCTACAAGGACAGCTCGAACCTCGACTACGAGGATGGCCGCATTCACCCGAACTACAACAACTGGGTGCAGAATCTGGACAACCAGATCCGCGCGGAAATCTCGGCGCTCTAATCCCGTTACCCCCGTATAGCCACCCCGACAAACAGAAAGGCCGGGCATACGCCCGGCCTTTCTTTCGTCCGCTCCCGCGATTACACCTCGCCAGCGGAAGGAGTATTCGCCCGCCTAATCGACCCGCGGACGCGACGGCGACTGCTCGGTGTCGGAGGACTCGCGGTAGTCGCTCTCGTAGCGCCGGTCGGGTGCATCGCCCTCCGGCTCCGAGTCGCGTTCACGGTGACCGCGGCCCTCACTCGGACTGTCGCCGTAATCACGATTCGGCACGTTCGACAACAGACGTCCTGCACGATCCTCCAGACGGTCCCGGGTCGGCTTGTCCGCCAACTCCTCCGCACTCTGGGCGAGGTGGTGGTAGAGGTCGCGATAGGAACCGGCCATGGTGGCGAACAGGGTAGCGGTGCGATCGAAGTGATCGTTGACCTGACCGCGATAGCGCGTCAGCTCCTGCATGCGCCGATCCAGCTCTTCCTCCAGCTCGCGGATCAGTTTGCGTTCGTCACTGGTCACGCGGCCGACCCAGAAGCCCACCAGACCGGCCACCACGATTGCCAGAATCCCGAGGGCCGTCCACAGCCCGACTGCCGTTTGATCTTCCACTGTCACCTTCCGCGAGGAAACACGGCCGCCATTGTGCCGTACGACCGTCGCGAACGCACTCGCCGTCCCCATTCCCGGCCATGCTAATCTCGCTCAACGCGAACCGCGTCAATGGAACCCGCCCGAACGGGTGACGGACAACGATGCGATCGGCTGTCGCGATCGTCGACACACACAGCCAAAGGCCCCCGAACCATGCGCCCAAGGCAGACCACACACTGGCTATACCTGATCCTGGGCATCGGCCTGGCCGGGCTGCTGTCCGGCTGCGCCCCGACCACCCTCAAGGCCCCGGCGGAGCCCGAAGACCCGGTGACCGTGGCCGTGCTCGACCACGGCCGCCACTCCAGCCTGGTGCTGCCGACCGAGCCGCCCGGGCACTGGCTGCGCTATTCCTATGGCGACTGGTCGTTCTATGTCGAACGCAATACCGGACCGGGCGCGATGCTCGCGGCCGTCTTCGCCTCGACCCGTGCAGCACTGGGGCGCCAGGAACTTGAGGGCGCCGACCTGAACACTGCCGTGCGCGGGGGTCTGCGGGTCCCGCTGGAGGACATCCACCACATCGAGGTCCCCGCCACGCGGGCGCAGGCGCTGATCGAAAAGCTGGAGGCCATATGGGAAGAAGGGGCCGACGAGCGCGTCGACTCCGCGGCCTGGGGCATGAGCTTCGTCCACCATCCGGATGCCTACACCCTGCGCCACAACTCGAACCGCGTGGTCGCCCAGTGGCTGGAGAGCCTGGACGTCGAGGTATCGAAGAAACCGGTGCTCTCGAACTGGCAGGTCGAAACCCGCTAAACCAGGGAAACCCTGAGATCGGTGTTTCCCTAGAGCCCGTGCGCCCACTCCAGGACCGCATCCTGGAGATTGCGCCCATGCCCGATATGCGCACGCGGCCCATTCACCAGCACTGTGACGATCACGTCATCGCCGCTGGACGTGCGGACATAGCCCGCCACCGCCGAGACCTCGTTGATGTGCCCGGTCTTCAGGTGCATCTGCCCGCGCAGGTCGCCATTGCGGAAACGGTTGCGCAGGGTACCGTCCAGCCCCGACAGGGCCAGGGACGACTGGAACTCGGGCCGATGCGGGTGCTTCCAGCCCGCCTCGAGGATCTCGCCGAGCTGGCGCGCGGTCATGCGGGCATCGCGGCTGAGGCCCGAACCGTTGTCGACCACCATACCGCCGACATCCACCCCCAGATCGCGCAGTGAGTCGACCAGGGCCTCGCGCCCCTTGTCCATCGTCGCGGGCGGGCCGTTCTTGCGCGCCCCCAGGGTCAGCAGCAAGTGATCGCTCATGACATTCGAGCTCCACTTGTTGGACACCCGGATCAGATCGGACAGGGGCCGCGAGCGATGGCGCACAATCGGCTCGTCATGCAGCACGGGCAGCACGCCGGTACGCACCCTGCCCGTCAGTTCGCCGCCCCATTGATCCCAGGCCATGCGAAACATCTCGGCATGATTGGCCTCCGGCGAGAGTACCGAGCGCAACATCTCGTAGTTGCCACAATTCACCGGGTACTGACCGGAAAAGGTCACCCGCTGGGCGTCCTGATCGACATTGAACTGGATACCCCGCTGCCACTCGCCACACCCCCCTCGGGTCGGCTGCAGACGGTTGACGACCTCGAGCCCGGGCAGCGGCGGATCGACCACCACGTCGATGCCGTTGCCGCGGCGCTCGGGACGCACGTGGAAGCGCTGGGAATTGGAATTCACGTGCAGGGCATACGGCAGCTGGTTGTACGCCCGCAGTGGCTGACGGTTGAAGTCTCCAGGGTTCCCATTCGGGAGCTGGAAGTGGCTGGCATCCAGGATCACATCGCCCTCGATGCGCTTGAGCCCGGTTCGGCGCAGCTCGCCGATCATGCGCCAGTACTCCTCGCTCACCATACCCGGATCGCCAGTCCCGCGGATCACCAGGTCCCCACGCAGTACACCGTCCTGGATCGGGCGGGTGGCCCAGATCTCGGTCGTCCATGTGTAGTTGGGGCCGAGTTCGTGCAGGGCCGCCAGCGAGGTGGCCAGCTTGACCGTGGAGGCCGGGTTATAGGGGGTATCGGCATTCAGCCGGGCCAGCACGGCCCCGTCCGGGACCCGCTGCACCCAGAGACCCACTGAGTCGGGGGACAGCCCCTGGGCCTGGATTGCCCGCTGTAGTGGCGCAGGCAGGTGTTCGAACTGCGCCTGCGCCGGCTGCACGGCCAGCAACAGCGCGACACACAGCGTCCAGGGAGACAAGGCCCGGCGGAACGACCGTCGGGAGAACCAGAAAAAACACTTGCGCATCGAAGCTACCATCCCGAAGCAGACACCGGATCGACGCCACAATAGTCACCCGCAACGGGGGGGCTGACAAGCCCCGGATCGGCGCAACGCCGGCCCTGCCGGACAAACCCGCAAACCGCCTCAGGCGGACTCGAACGGGAAATCGATCACCTGCTCGATACGCTCCACCCCCAGCAGCCGCATCAGCAGACGATCGACCCCCAGTGCCACCCCGGCACACTCGGGCAGCCCCGACGCCAGCGCGGCCTCCAGATGGGCATCGGGCTGGGGCAGGACCTGGCCACGCTGCCTGCGCAGCGCCTGGTCGCGATCGCGACGTTCGCGAAACTGGGCGAGGTCGCTCAACTCGTGGTAGCCGTTGGCCAGTTCCAGCGCACCCCAGTACACCTCGAAGCGCGCCGCGAGCCGGGCATCATGTTCGCAGGGACGTGCCAGCACCGCCTGGCTCTCCGGGTAGTCGTGCACCACGGTGAGCCGGTCGCCCGGAAACGCCGGTGCAATCGCCAGACTGATCAGGAGATCCAGCCAGGCATCACGATCCAGCTCGCCCTCGATATCCAGCCCCTGCCGTGCCGCGACGGCCTGCAGTTCGTCGGCATCCGCCACCAGCGGATCCACACCCAGATGCTCCTGAAACAACGCCTGATACGAGATCTCGCGCAGGCGGGCCGGACGCCTCCAGCGCGTATCCAGCGCCGCCTGGTTCATGATCAGGGCCACCACCTCGCGCGCCAGACGGTGATGATCCATCCCGTGGCGGTACCATTCCAGCAGTGTGAATTCGGGATTGTGACGGGGCCCCGATTCGCCACCGCGAAAGACGCGCGCGAGCTGGTAGATGTCCGGTGCGCCATCCGCCAGCAGGCGTTTCATCGGGTATTCCGGCGAGGTCTGCAGATAGCCACTGGCGCCGTCCGGGCTGGTTGCAGTCCAGCTCTCGACCATCGGATCCAGAGGCGCGCCACGGCTCAGTATCGGGGTCTCCACCTCGAGCACATTGCGTGCGGCAAAGAACCCGCGCAGGCCGGCCAGCAGCCGCGCGCGCGCCTCCCGGGCCGCCGCGGCGCCCGGTCGCCAGTCAGTCATGCCCGGCCGCCCGCGGCAATCAGACGCGCGAGACGTACTCGCCGGAGCGGGTGTCGACCTTGACCGTCTCGCCTTCCTCGACGAACAGCGGGACCTTGACCACCGCACCGCTCTCGAGCGTTGCGGGCTTGGTGCCGCCCTGGGCGGTATCACCGCGCACGCCCGGGTCGCACTGGGTAATCTTCATCTCGACAAAGGACGGCGGCACCACCGACAGCGGTTCGCCGTTCCACAGGGTTACGGTGCAGACGTCCTGCTCCTTCAGCCATTGACCGCAGCCACCGAGCGCGGCCTCGCCGACCGCGTACTGCTCGAAGGTGTCCGGCACCATGAAATGCCAGAACTCGCCATCGTTGTAGAGGTACTGCATCTCGGTATCCATGACATCGGCCGCCTCGACCGACTCACCGGACTTGAAGGTCTTTTCCAGCACCCGCCCCGTGCGCAGGTTGCGCAGCTTGACGCGGTTGAAGGCCTGGCCCTTGCCTGGCTTGACGAATTCGTTCTCGACGATGGCCTGCGGGTCGCCATCCAGCAGGAGTTTGAGACCGGCCTTGAATTCGTTGGTACTGTAGGTTGCCATTGCGCGTCAGTCCTCAAGCGATTGCGTGGCGCGGACATGACCGCCCACTAACGAGTCCGCCATGCCCACAAAGCCCATCATGATAACGCGCACGCCGCGGGGAACCCAGCCGAGCGACCGAACCCACACGGGGGACACCACCCCGGCCTGGCAGCAGGCGCTCGCCCGCGCGATCCGCGACCCCGAGACCCTGGCCCGCGAACTGGAACTGGACCCGGCTCACCTGCCCGGCCTGCACGCGGGCCATACCCTGTTTCGGGTGCGCGTGCCGAGGAGCTACCTCGCACGCATGCGCAAGGCGGACCCGCAAGACCCGCTGCTGCTGCAAGTCCTCCCGCAGCAGCAGGAGAGCGAGGAACACCCGGGCTTCGTGGCGGACCCGGTGGGCGACCACGACGCCCTGGCCGCCCCGGGTCTCGTGCACAAGTACCACGGTCGCGTGCTGTTGCTGACGACCGGGGCCTGCGCGGTGCACTGTCGCTACTGTTTCCGCCGCGAGTTTCCGTATGCCGAGCACAACGCGTCCCAGGAGGACTGGGCGCCAGCGCTTGCCTACATCCACGCCGACAGCTCCATCCGCGAGGTAATCCTGAGCGGCGGTGACCCCCTGTCGCTGTCGGATCCCCGCCTCGCCGATCTGGTCCGGCGGCTGGAGGCCATCCCCCACCTCGAGCGCCTGCGCATCCACACGCGGCTGCCGGTCGTCCTGCCGGAGCGGGTGGACAACCAGCTGCTCAACTGGCTGGGCAAGGGACGCCTGCATCATGTACTGGTCCTGCACGCCAACCACCCCAGGGAGTTTGCCGACCCGGCCGCCGCCGCCCTTGCGCGTCTGCGCGCGCGCGGCATCACACTGCTGAACCAGGCGGTACTGCTGGCCGGGATCAACGATGACCCGGACACCCTGTGCGAGCTCCAGGAGGACGGTTTTCGCCACGGTATCCTGCCCTACTACCTCCACCTGTTAGACCGCACACGGGGCACCGCCCACTTCGAGGTCACGGAACAGCGCGCGCTGGAGCTGCACCAGGCCCTGCATGCCCGGCTGCCCGGCTACCTGGTGCCCCGCCTGGTCCGCGAGGTCCCGGGCGAGCCCGGCAAGACGCCCCGTTGGGCCGGGCTATGAAGGCGCGCACAGAGGCCTTGATTAGCAGCCCCCTCGGGAGGTGCTACAGTGAACGGATGCCCGGCCACTAACGGTGCAACCTCCAGACCCCCTCATGACCGACACCCTGCCCAAACTGCCCACCCGCACGGCCGGCCCCGAGAGCTTCCCGCATCGCCAGCCGCGCAGCCTGCGCCAGTGGTGTCGAGCGCTCCCGTCGGCCGACCCGGACTCGGCCTTTTCCCATCTGCGTCAGGCCCTGAGAGAACTGAACAGTTTCGCGCTGCAACCCGGGGTTCGTTACTCGCTGATCACCCTGCTGGAGGAGCCCCTGCTGCCCTTGCTACAGCGGACCGGGAAATCCCTTTCCCAGCGCATGCTCCCCCTGGGAGCGCGCAGCCTGAAGCGCGCGCGCGAACAGGCCGAGGCACTGGACAGCCTGCTTACCGCCTGGCTCCTGATTGCCCGTGAACACCACGGGCAGAGCGAACGCAGTGCGCGTGCGCTGCAGGCCGCCCTGGCCTTGAGCGCCGCCCAGGCCGTACACCACTGGCGCCTGTATCAACCGCTCCCGGATGACTTCTGGCAGCGTACCTACGCCCTCCTGTCATGGGCACGCGCACAGAACCTCGCGCAGGCACAGCCGCGCGACGAGCCTCGCTATGGGCCCCTGTCCATGGCCCCGGTCGAGACCCTGGCGGCACGTCTGATGCTGCTGGGCGGCAGCGACCCCAATGCCCTGGAGGTGGGCGAGGTCGACCTGCTGGCTCGCTGGCTGGACCGTCTGCCGCTGTCCTGCGCCGAAGGGCTGTCCGCGACCCCGCACCCCGACCTCCCGGTCCTGTGTGCGGCCCTCGACAGCGCCCACCCTCCGGGGCTGACACTGCGCGAGCACGCGCGGCTGCACGGTGACTGTTGTGTCGAACTCGGGCCGGTGCTGGAGCAGCTGCGAGAGGCGCCTCGCCGCCTGGAACCGCACCGGCGCCCGGACGAGCGCAGCCTGACCGAACGCCTGCTGCGGCTCTGGTCGCAGCTGCCCACCCGCCAGCATTCGCGCGAAACCACCGAGGGCCAGCACCGCCTGTGCCTGTTGGGGATCAAGCGCATCCAGCACTTCCTGTGCGAGGAACTGGAGGAACGAAAGCGCGACACATCGCATACGCCCCTCCCCAGCGGGGTCACCCGGGACACGGATCGAGTGGGCGTTTACCACATGTCCACCGCCGCCGAGCGCGGCTCGGACTTCGCCCTGGTGGATGCCGCGAGCCCACACCGGCCACCGTCGGAACTGCGCAAACTGGCTGAGGGGCCGCCCGATGCGGCCGCAGCCGCCTGGGAGAACGTCGGCCGCGGGCTGGAGAGTGCCCGTCCGGGCGAACCCCGCACCCCGATCACCAAGCGGCACCCCCCCGAGCAATGGACCGTGGACGACATCGGGGCGGGCGGACTGCGCCTGCGGCTGGCCCAGCCCCGCCAGTCACTACTGATTGGCGACCTGGCCGCCCTGCGCCACCCCGACGACCACTACTGGACCATCGGGGTCCTGCGCTGGATCCGCTACGAAAGCGACATCGAGATCAGCATCGGGGTGGAATTTCTCGCCGAGCGCGGCCTGCCGGTGCAACTGCAGGAGTATCGCAATGGCCGCGCGGCCGGCCCGGCGCACCCGGGTCTGTTTGCCTCGCTGCGCAGGGATCGTGGCGGGGCGGCGCTGTTCATGCCGGCCCAGGTGTTCGACCACGAGAGCCGCGTCGTATGCTGGCTGGCGGGCCGCCCGCGTGTCCTGGCACTGGACAGCGAGCGTACCGGTACGACACTGTTTACCGAAACTGGCTGCCGGATGACCGATCTGACGCTGGGAGAACCGCCTCCCGATGACATGGAAGCCAATGAAGCGGTGACTGACCAGGCCCAGCCCGGGCTGTCGCTCACACCGCGCGAACGCAATAATGGACCCGCATGAGCGAAACCATCCGAATCCTCTTTGTCACGGCGAATCCGAACCTCGCCGAGCAAGTCATCAGCAGCATTCGTACGCGGGGTAGCGCGGTACGCCCGGAGCAGGTCGAGACCCAGGACGACCTGATCAACGCGCTGGAGAACACGCGACACGACGTGGTCGTATTGATCGAGCCCGGTCTCGTGCTCTCGCGAGAGGTGGTCGATACGGCCCTGCGCGACAGTGGGCGCCGCATCCCGCTGGTCCTGCTGACCGAGCGTCCGGAGCCCGAGCGTGTCCTGGACTACGAGGCCGGGAGTTTCGCCGTGGTCGATCACGAACAGGTGGAACTGGCGAGCCTGATGGCCATCCGCGCGGCCGAACAACGGCGCCTGCGCCAGCGTGTCCAGCGTCTTGAGGCCTCCCTGCACGAGTCGGAGAACCGCTGCCAGTTGCTGCTCGATAACTCGCGCGACGCGATCGCGTATGTCCACGAGGGCATGCACCTGTACGCCAACGCCTCCTGGCGCGAACGCTTCGGTATCGAGGATCCGGACGAGGTCGACGGGCTGCCACTGATGGACCTGGTCACGGCCGATAACCGCGGCGAGATGAAGGCGCTGCTGCGCCGCTTCCAGAATGGCGAGGAAGGCGATACGGCTCGCGCCCACTTCCACCTGCAGAGTATCGATGGCCTGCCATTCGAGGCCGACCTGCGCCTGTCCGCCGCAAGCGTGGAGGGCGAGGCCTGCACCCAGCTCCAGCTGGAAGCCAGCCAGGAAGACCCCGAGCTGGCGGAGCGAATCGACTTCCTATCGCAGCGCGATCTGGTCACCGGTCTGTACAACCGCCAGCACTTCCTGTCCACAATCGAGAGCGCTCAGACCCGGGCCGAGGAGACGGAGAAACCCTTCGCCCTGCTGACCTTGGCAGTCGACCGCTTCGCGGAGATCCGCGCGAAGGTCGGGATGTCGGCCGCCGACCTGCTCCTGGCCGACATGGGCAAAGTCATCGAGGATCATTTCCCCGAACCCGCCATTGCCGCACGTCTGGAGGGCGAACACTTCGGTGTCCTGGCGCCGGAGACCCGCCGCCAGGAGGTCGAGGAGCGCATCCACAGCCTGATGCAGGCCGTCACCGGGCATGTCTTCGAACTCAACCAGTCGTCGACCAACTGCACCCTGTCGGCCGGCGCCGTGATCGCCGACGAAAGCGCCCCCAGCACGGAGGATCTGCTCGACCAGGCCCACCGGGCGCTGGAGGAGGCGGTCGAGGCCGGCGGCGGCGTCCATCGCTTCTACCACCCGGCCGAAGGCGAGCTGACCCAGGGCCAGGCCGACCAGCAGTGGAAGCTGCGCATCCAGGACGCCCTGGACCATGACCGCCTGGAGCTTCGCTTCCAGCCGATCGTGCATCTGCACGGCAACGACCGGCCGCGCTATTCGGTGTTCGTGCGCCTGCGCGACGCCGACGGCCACCTGCACGAGCCATCTGCCTTCCTGCCTGCGGCCGAACGCACGGGCATGGCCCCGGCGGTGGATCGCTGGATCGTCAAGACCGCGCTGGGCGAACTCGCCGGGTGCCTGAAGGCTCAGCCCAAGACCCAGTTTTTCCTGAAGCTGGGCACCGGCTCAATGGGCGACCCGACTGTGGTCAGCTGGCTCAACGATGACCTGCACGCCCTGCGCATCCCGGCCGACAACGTCGTGGTCGAGCTCAAGGAGCCGACCGTGGTCACCAACCTGAAGCCGGCGATGAAAGTATCGCGCGGCCTGGTCGAGATGCACAGCCACCTGTGCATCGACGACTTCGGCAATGGCCTGAACCCTTTCCAGTTGCTGCAGCACCTGGAGGCCGATCACATCAAGCTCGACCCCTCGTTCGTCGAGGGGCTGGCGGAGAACGAGGAAAACCAGGAGGCGATCCGCGAGTACGTCGACGCGGCGCACGCCAAGGGCAAGCAGGTGATCGTGCCGCACGTCGAGGATGCCAGCGTGCTCGCCGTACTGTACGGGCTGAACGTCAACCTGGTGCAGGGGTACTTCATCCAGTCGCCCCTGGCCAAACCGACGTTCGACTTCGAGGCGACCTGACCTAGGGAGACGCTGATTCAATCGCACGTCCGCGTTGGTGCCCCCTGTTTTCCGAGACAAGGCGCGTCGTGCAGCGGGTAGTGGTTCTACCCGCAAGCGGCGCAACGCAGGATCGGGGAACAGGGGGCACCAACGCGGACGTGCGATTAAATCAGTGTTTCCCTAGCCTATTTCGACCAGAAGTTCAGGTCCTCGAAAAAGCCCTTCACGCCATCCAGCCAGGAGTGCGCCTGCGGGCTGTGCTTGGTGCCGCCCGCCTGAGTCGAGTCCTCGAACTGGCGCAGCAGCGCTTTTTGTTCCTTGGTCAGGTTGATCGGGGTCTCCACGGTCACCCGGCAGATCAGATCGCCGACACCCCCCCCGTGCACGGACTGCACGCCCTTGCCACCGACGCGGAACTGCTTGCCGGTCTGCGTCTCGGCCGGCACCTTCAGCTTCACCCGGCCGTCCAGGCAGGGGACCTCCAGTTCGCCACCGAGTGCGGCGGTGGCGAACGAGATCGGCACCTCGATGTGCAGATCCGATCCGTCGCGGCGGAACAGCTTGTGCGGCTTGACCCGCACCTGCACATAGAGATCCCCCGGCGGACCGCCGTTGACGCCGGCCTCGCCCTGGCCGGCCAGGCGGATGCGGTCACCGCTGTCGACCCCTGCGGGGATCTTCACGTCCAGCGTGTTCTGCTCCTGCACCCGGCCGTTGCCATTACAGGCCTTGCAGGGGCTGGCGACGATCTTGCCCGAGCCCTCGCAGCGCGGGCAGGTCTGCTGCACCGAGAAAAAGCCCTGCTGGATGCGCACCTGGCCCACGCCGTTACAGGTCGGACAGGTCTCCGGCGAAGTACCCGGTTCGGCACCCGAGCCGTCACAGGCCTCGCAGGAGACGGTGGTCGGGATGCGGATCTTGACCTCGGTGCCAAATACGGCCTCCTCCAGGGTCAGGTCCAGGTTGTACTGCAGGTCGGAGCCGCGGAATGCGCGCGAACCGCGCGCGCGGCCACCGCCACCCCCGAAGATGTCGCCAAAGATATCCTCGAAGATGTCCGAGAAATTGGAGGCCCCGGCACCACCACCAAAGCCCCCGGCCCCACCATCGACGCCGGCATGTCCGTAGCGGTCGTAGGCTGCACGCTTCTGGTCGTCACTGAGGACGTCATAGGCAGCGCGCGCCTCCTTGAACTTGGCCTCGGCCTCCTCGTCCCCCGGATTGCGATCGGGGTGGTACTTCATCGCCAGGCGGCGAAAGGCCTTCTTGATGTCGGCGGCCGAGGCGTCCTTGGCGACGCCCAGCACCTCGTAATAGTCGCGTTGTGACATGGTCATTTCCAGGTAGATCGTTCGCGCGAACGCGGAATGCCTTCACGCAAACGCCCGGAGTCACGAGTACCCCGGGCGCGGCGTTCAAACAGGACCGGAAGGACGCGAAGCCCCGCCGGCTGCGGCATCAGCCCTGCTTCTTCTGGTCGTCGTCGACTTCCTCGAACTCGGCGTCCACGACGTCGTCGGCCTGCTGTTCGCCACCGGCCTGCTCGGCCCCGGCCTCGCCCGCGGCATCTGCGCCCTGGGCATAGGCCTTCTCGGCCAGTTTGCCGGAGGCCTCGGCCAGCTTCTGGGTGGACTGTTCGATGGCCTCGACGTCGTCACCCTCCATGGCCTTCTTCACCTCGGCGACGGCCGCCTCGATCGCGGAACGCTCGTCGTCGGAGACCTGGTCACTCAGGTCCTTCAGCGACTTCTCGGCCGAGTGCACCAGGGCATCGGCCTGATTGCGCGCGCCGACCAGCTGCTGGAACTTCTTGTCTTCCTCGGCGTGGGCCTCGGCATCCTTGACCATCTGTTCGACTTCCTCATCGGACAGGCCGGAGGAGGCCTTGATCACGATCTTGTTCTCCTTGCCGGTCGCCTTGTCCTTGGCCGAGACGTTCAGGATACCGTTGGAGTCGATATCGAAGGTGACCTCGATCTGCGGCACACCGCGCGGCGCGGCCGGGATGTCCTGCAGGTCAAAGCGGCCCAGCGACTTGTTGGCGCTGGCCATGTCGCGCTCGCCCTGCAGCACGTGCACGGTCACCGCGGTCTGGTTGTCGTCGGCGGTGGAGAACACCTGGTTGGCCCGGGTCGGGATGGTGGTGTTCTTCTCGATCAGCTTGGTCATCACGCCGCCCATGGTCTCGATCCCGAGCGACAGCGGGGTCACATCCAGCAGCAGCACGTCCTTGACGTCACCACCCAGCACGCCAGCCTGCACCGCGGCACCCACCGCAACGGCCTCGTCCGGGTTCACGTCCTTGCGCGGCTCCTTGCCGAAGAAGGACTGCACCGCTTCCTGCACCTTGGGCATGCGGGTCTGACCGCCGACCAGGATCACGTCATCCACCTCGGAGGCGGACAGGCCGGCATCCTTCAGCGCGACCTTGCACGGCTCGATGGAGCGCTTGACCAGGTCGTCGACCAGGCTTTCCAGCTTGGCGCGGGTAATCTTCAGCGCCAGGTGCTTCGGCCCGGTGTTGTCGGCCGTGATGTACGGCAGGTTGACCTCGGTCTGCTGGCTGGAGGACAGCTCGATCTTGGCCTTCTCGGCGGCCTCCTTCACGCGCTGCATCGCCAGCGGGTCGCCCTTGATGTCGATGCCCTGGTCCTTCTTGAATTCCTCGACCAGGTAGTCGATCAGGCGGTTGTCGAAGTCCTCGCCACCCAGGAAGGTATCGCCGTTGGTCGCCAGCACCTCGAACTGGTGCTCGCCGTCCACCTCGGCGATCTCGATGATCGAGACGTCGAAGGTACCGCCACCCAGGTCATACACGGCGATCTTGCGATCCCCGCGCTGCTTGTCCATGCCGTAAGCCAGCGCGGCCGCGGTCGGCTCGTTGATGATGCGCTTGACCTCGAGCCCGGCGATCTTGCCGGCATCCTTGGTCGCCTGACGCTGGGAGTCGTTGAAGTAGGCCGGGACGGTGATCACCGCCTCGGTCACCGTCTCGCCCAGGTAGTCCTCGGCGGTCTTCTTCATCTTCTGCAGCACACGCGCGGAGATCTCCGGCGGGGCCATCTTCTTGCCCTGCACCTCGATCCACGCATCACCGTTGTCGGCCTTCACGATGTTGTAGGAGACGAGCTTGATGTCCTTCTGGACCTCGCCTTCATCGAACTTGCGCCCGATCAGGCGTTTGGCCGCAAAGATGGTGTTCTGCGGATTGGTAACCGCCTGGCGCTTGGCGGACTGGCCGACCAGCACCTCGCCATCTTCACTGAACGCGACGATGGACGGGGTGGTGCGGGTGCCTTCCGCGTTCTCGATGACCTTGGCCTGGTCGCCTTCCATGACGGCGACGCAGGAGTTGGTGGTCCCGAGGTCGATACCGATGATCTTGCCCATGGCTGAATTCTCCTGATGCGAAAATTTTTGCGCGGCAGAGAACAACTCTCTGCCAACTTGTACGGGAATCTGGGGCCCCCGGCCGCGTTTTCAAGGGACGCCCTGTCACGCGCCCCGAAAACCGTCCCGGAGAGACCGGGTCAGGCGCTCTCGTCGATGTTGGGCGAGGTGGGCGCCTTGGAGACCACGACCATCGCCGGGCGCAGCACACGGTCCTGCAACAGGTAGCCCTTCTGCATGGTGGCCACCACGGTATTCGGCGGGTTCTCCGGATCTTCCTGCATGGACATCGCCTGGTGGCGTTCCGGGTCGAAACGCTCGCCGGTCGGGTCCTCGGCCTGGATGCCGAACTTCTCGAACACCCGGTTCAGGTTTTTCAAGGTCAGCTCGGCGCCCTCGATGATGCGCTCGACATCCTTGGACTCGCGGGCGGCCTGCAGGCCCATCTCCAGGGAGTCACCCACCTCCAGCATCTCGGAGGCAAACTTTTCCATCGCGTACTTGTGCGCGTTCTCCAGCTCGCGCTCGAAGCGCCGGCGCTGGTTCTCCAGCTCCGCCTGAGCGCGCAGTGCCTGGTCGCGGCGTTCCTCGGCCAGGGCCTCGAGCTCCTGGAGGCGGGCATCGACACCCTCAACGGCCTCGTCGCCCTCGGGCTGGGTGTGCTCCGAATCCGCGGCCTCGAATGCTTCCGCCGGTTCCTGGGGTTCACGCTGATCGGACATGTCTGCCTCGTAGAATCGGTGAAAAAGTAAAACGCATGCCGGACCCTACGGGCGGCACACGCGGATCAATTCGGTTTGACTATCGGGACTCTGGGGGCACCCTGGGCGGTTTCAAGGGCGTCCGACTATTTCGTGTCATGGACCGGGTCGCCAAGCGCCGACCCCAGCAGGCGCGCGGTCACATCCACAATCGGAATCACGCGATCGTAGGACATGCGCGTAGGCCCGATCACCCCGAGCACGCCGACCACTTCCCCGTCGACACTGTAGGGGGCGGTGACCACCGAACAGTTCTCGAACCAGTCGAGCCCGGACTCGCGCCCGATGAAGATTTGTACCCGGTCGCTGCGGATGCACTGATCCAGAATCCCGAGGATCTCGCGCTTCTCGTTGAATGCCTCCAGCAACTGGCGCAGGCGATCGATGTCCGCCAGCTCCTCGTAGCTGAGCAGGTGGGTCTGGCCCGCCACCACGACATCGTCCGGGTCTTCGCCGGCCACGGCCTTCTCGCCCAGATCAATGGCCGCCAGCATCATCGCATCGAGGTTCTCGCGCACGTCGCGCATCTCGCGCAGCAGGGCATCGCGCACCGCGTGCAGGCTCTTGCCAGCCAGGTGTGCGTTCAGGTAGTTGGCCATGCGCTGGAGGTCGTCCTGATCGAAGTCGCGCTCGAGCTCCAGTACGCGGTTCTGCACCTCCTTGCCGTCGATCACCAGGATCGCCAGCACCCGGCGCTCGCCCAGGCGCAGGAACTCGAGCTGGCTGAGCGCCACGTTACGGTGGCGCGGCAGACGCACCATGCCCGCCATGCGCGTCACCTGCGACAGCAGGTTGGAGGTCGCGCCCATCAAGTCCTGGGTGGTCGCGTTCGGGTCGAAACCCGACTGGATCGCGCGGATCTCCTCGACCGTTGGTTCGCGCACCTCGAGCAGGCTGTCGACGAACAGGCGGTAGCCGCTCGCGGTCGGGATCCGCCCGGCGGAGGTATGCGGCGCCTGGATCAGGCCCAGGTCCTCGAGATCGGCCATCACATTGCGCACCGTGGCCGCGCTGACCTTGAGCCCGGAGGTGCGCGCGAGGGTGCGCGAGCCGACCGGCTGACCGTCGCGGATATAGCTCTCGATCAGGGTCCGCAGCAGGGTACGGGCCCTGGCATCCAGATTGATCGCGGCGTTTTCCATCGGTGATCAGCGCTCCATGGGGGCGAGTAACAATGCCCAGTGTTCGATCCGCACCGGGAGACGTCAAGAAACCGCGGATGCAGTCCCCCGCCCTTTTCCGGATAATGCCGCCATGATGCCGGAATTCAAGACGATCGGGCTGGTGGGCAAGACCAGCGACTCGCGCACGGGCCCACTGGTGGCACGGCTAGTGGAGCTGCTGCACTCGCGCGGCCGCCAGGTCCACATGGAGCAGGACATCCCCGGCTTCGACCGTCCGGACGACATCGCCCTGCTCCCCCTGGCCGAACTCGCCGAGGCCGCCGATCTGCTGGTCGTAATCGGCGGCGACGGCACGTTGCTGGCCACAGCCCGGCGGATTGCCGACAACGAGACCCCAGTACTCGGCATCAACCTCGGGCGACTGGGCTTCCTGGTGGACGTCTCGCCGGAGACGGCCTGCGAGGAGCTGGGCGAGGTCCTCGATGGCGCGTACGAGTTGGAACCGCGCGCGATGCTCGAGGCGGAGCTGATCCGCGACGGTGTCACCATCCACGAAGGCATCGCGCTCAACGACGTGGTGCTGCACGTGCTGAGCGTGGTGCGCATCATCGAATTCGACACCGCGATCGACGGCATGGACATCGGCCGCCTGCGGGCCGACGGGCTGGTCGTGGCCACCCCCACCGGCTCCACTGCCTACGCCCTTTCCGCTGGCGGCCCGATCCTGACCCCGCAGCTGGACGCGATGGTCATGGTCCCCGTCTGCCCGCACAGCCTGAACCACCGCCCGCTGGTGGTCAGCGGCCGTTCCACGGTGGAGATTCGCCTGTCCAGCGGGAGCCGGTCGCCGGCCCAGATTGCGCTGGATGGCCAGGAGAACATCGACTTTGCCCCCGGCGATCTGGTGCGCATCCGCCGCCGCGAGCGCAACCTGACCCTGATCCACCCGCGCGAGCACTACTTCCTGCGCGTCCTGCGCACCAAGCTGCGCTGGGGCGAGCAGCCCTGATCCCGCCATGCTGCGACTGATCAGCATCCGCGACTTCGCGATCATCGACCGGCTGGAACTGGAGCTGGACACGGGCCTGAGCGCCCTGACCGGCGAGACCGGGGCCGGCAAATCCATCCTGATCGACGTGATCGGCCAGCTGCTGGGCGACCGTGCGGATGCGGGCATGGTGCGCGAGGGGGCCGAGCAGGCCGATCTGTCCGCGGAGTTCGCCCTGCCCGAGCAGGGCTCGGCCAGCACGTGGCTGGCCGAGCAAGATCTGGCGGACCCCGATGACGACGCGGTGCTCCTGCGGCGGGTCCTGACCCGCCAGGGCAAAAGCCGCGCCTGGATCAACGGCCGCCCGGTCGCGGTCGGCCAGCTGCGCACGCTGGGCGAGTGGCTGGTGGACATCCACGGCCAGCACGCCCATCAGCAGCTGTTGCAGCGCGACACTCAGCGCCACTGGCTGGACGGCTTCCTCGAAGGCGACCGCGTGTCCCGCGTGCGCGAGGCCCATCAAGCCTGGCGCGAGACCGCCCGTGCGCTGGAGCAGGCCCGCGAGAGCCAGGCCGACACCTCCGACCGCCTCGATCTGCTGCGCTTCCAGACCACCGAGCTGGCCGAACTGGCCCCGGTACAGGACGAGTACCCACAACTGCTGGTCGAGCAGAACCAGCTCGCCCACGGCACCGAGGTGCTGAGCGCGCTGCAGGCCGCCAGCCAGCAGATCGAGGACGACGCCGGACTCGATGCCCAGATCGGCCATGTGCTGCACGCACTGCAAGACGCCGCGCAGCACGACGAACGGGTCAACCCGGCTGTCGAGTTACTGGAATCCGCGCGCATCCAGATCGACGAGGCTGGCGACACCCTGCGCCGGCTGGCCGACGGCATCGAACTGGACCCGGAGCGCCTGGCCGAGCTGGACCAGCGCGTCGGCGAGTACCTGCGCCTGGCGCGCAAGCACCGCGTCGATCCCGAGGCCCTACCGGTCCTGCACGACGAACTGCAGACCGAGCGGGACGCCCTGGAGAACGGCGACCAGACCCTCGAGGCCCTGGAGGCGCGCGAACAGGAGACCCGTACCGCCTTTGATGCGGCCGCCAAGGCGCTGAGCCAGGCCCGCCAGCAGACCGCCAGCCGCATCGGTCAGGCAGTCACCGACACCATGCAGGAGCTGGGCATGGCCGGCGGCCACTTCGAGATCGCGATCGAGCCCGCCGACAAGCCGCAGGCGCACGGCGTGGATCACATCGAGTTCCGAGTCGCCGCGAACCCCGGCGCTGCCCCCCAGCCGATGGCAAAGGTCGCCTCCGGCGGCGAGCTCTCGCGTATCGGGCTCGCGCTACAGGTGCTGGCCAGCCAGCAGCAGACCGTGCCCACGCTGATCTTCGACGAGGTCGACAGCGGCATCAGCGGCGCGGTCGCCGAGGTCGTCGGGCGCAAGCTGCGCACCCTGGGCGAGCGCCATCAGGTGCTGTGCGTAACCCACTTGGCGCAGGTCGCCGCTCAGGCCCACCAGCAGCTGGAGGTGCAGAAGTCGCACGGCAAGGACGGCACCCGCACCGCCATCCAGCCCCTGGACGACGAGCGCCGCGTGGAGGCCCTGGCCCGCCTGATCGGCGGCACCCAGCTCACCGAGACCACCCGCACCCACGCCCGCGAACTCCTCGCCGCTGCTGGATAATCCGGCACTCAGACCACAAGGCAAAGCGTAGGATGCGATGAGCGCATCGCATCGCATCGCTTCAAGCGTGGAACCTGCTTCAACCCCAATGATGCGATTCGCTGCGCTCATCCGCATCCTACACCCCGCGCGGATCGTGGAGCGGACGCTACAGAATCACCACCAGTGAGTGGGCCATACGGTTCAGGGCCGCGCCGGCCAGGTGCCGTCCGCCAGATGGCGCGCGCCGGGCGGCAGGCGTGGCATCCAGTAGACCCAGAGGGCCGCCGGGCCTTCCTCGGTCCAGGCGGGCACCAGGGCACGGCGATACTCCCCGCGGCCGTCCGCGCGCACGCCCTCGAGGGCATCGATGTGTGGCAGGGTCCGTGGCGGATCGGGCAGGCGAATCCACTCGCCGTGCACAAGCCCCTGCGTCCCCTCCGGGACTGGCTGCGTCAGACCCCGAAAGCGGTGCTGACGCCCCGCGTCACGGGCCGGGTCCTGACCGGCCTTCAGGAGAATGCTGCTGCCAGGGACCTGCACGGCGGGATAGCCCACGGGCAGGTCATAGATCGACCCCGCGATGCTGGCCGTACGAATCCGGAGGGCCCGCGCGCAGAATGCGCGGTGGTTGGCGAAGCCCTGCTTCAGCGTCCCGTATACGAACAGGTCAACAAACGCCGCCATACCGATGCCTACTCCTGCGAGAGCCGTACCACCGGGCGCCACAGGCGCGCGGACTCCGGCACCTGGCCGGGCCAGTCGACCACGTAGTCGATCAGGGGGAGATCCGGGGCATCACACTCTCGGATGACCCTTCCGGCCACCGAGACGCGGGCGCGCTTGACCGTCTCCGGATCGCCGGTCAGCAGAGGGTGCCAGGTGGGCAGCGGCTGGCCCTCGAAGCGCAGCCGGTAGGCGCAGGTGGGCGGCAGCCAGTGGTAGTTGGGCAGGTCTTCCAGGGTGAGCTGGATACAGTCGGGCACGAAGTTGCGCCGGTTCACGTAGTCCGAACAGGCGCCGGTCTCGCAGTCGAGCAGATCGCAGGCCAGCCAGGTAAAGGCCAGTTCGCCCGAGTCCTCGTCTTCCAATTTGTGCAGGCAGCAGCGGCCGCAGCCATCGCACAGGGCCTCCCACTCGGCGTGGCTCAGCGTCTCGAGCGGGCGCTCCCAGAACGGGACCGGGGCCCCGTCGACGGGATCACTCATGATCCTCGCCGAGCATGCGCCGTCCTTCATCACGCAAGCGACTCACCGTCTGGGCCCAGCGCTCCTGGGTCACGAAGTGCATCAATACACGTCCTCGGCGCGGCACCATGATGGCCAGGCCACGATCCGGATAAAGCCAGTAGCTGTGGTCGGAATCGATCTGCATGCGCTCGGCCGGCTCGCCAAAGCGTTCCTCCAGGACGTCGTGGGTCCAGCGCGCGCGGGGGATGTAGCTCATCTCGACGATCGGCACATTGCCCAGTGAACTGAGTGCCTCGTCGCTCAGCCCGTAGCGCCATGCCCCGCTGGGCATCGGCCGATCGGAGGTCGTCTGGGACTCGATGCGATCGAGGTCGGCCTCGTCCAGATCCGGGCGCAGCACCAGGTTCGTCTCGAATGGCGGGATGCGCGCGTTCACGTAATAGGCCTCGACTGAACGACTGCCGTCCGGGTCCACGAACAGGCGGATATCCGGCACCGGCAGACGGCCCATCTGGTCCGCCATGGTGGATTCACCCAGCGTAATGCCCAGCACGCGGGTGCGCTGTTCGTCGATCACCTGTACCTGCCAGGGCAGGTCGGTGAACTGCTGGGTACGCTGACCGCCCGGGTTGGAATAGACCCACATCGCCAGCGCCATGATCACGGCCATCGCGATCAGTCCCACGATCCAGCGTATCTGCATGCCTTGCACTCCCCGACGCGAGGCGGCCCCGACGCGCCGGCTCTCGTATAATGCCGGCCCTCCCGTTGACCACCGGATGACAGCCCGCCATGTTCTCACGTTTGTCCGCCTGGATCACCGCCCGCTCCGTGCCTGCCGGCAGTGCCGGTCGCATCGTCGTGCTGGCCCCGAAACAGACCCTGCTGGCCGCCGGCGACTGGCTGGACGACCTGGCCAGCAAGGCGGGCCCGCTAACGCTCGGCGTAACCGATGCCGAACGCGATGGAGACTTGTCCGACCCGGGTGATGACCGGCCCGCAGTGGCGCTGCCACCGGACCTGGCCCGGGAGCGCCTGGCACGTCTGCAACCACGGGCCGTGGTCGTCATCGGCCCGGTTGGCAAACTGGGCTCGCCACTCGCCGCGATCACCGCGCCTCGCCTCTGGATGAACGCCGAGGGCGACGCACCTGCCGGCGTCGAGTGGGCCGGGATCTTCGCCGCGCGCGATCAGGCCTGTAACGCGCCCGGGACACAGGTGATCGGCGACCCGATCGCGGGGGCTGTCGAGCTGCCCGCGGCCCCGGCGCCCGACACGGACTTCTGCGAACGCTTTCGCGAATACCACGAGAAGGGGCACCCCATCCTGCTCGCCCCCAACACGGGGCCCGGCGAAGAGGCCTTTGCGTTCGCGGTGCTGTTCGCCGTGCTGCGCAAGACCGCCGCGATCCTGCTGCTGGCGCCGGCAGACCGCGAACGCCACGAGCCGGTGTACCGCGACGCGATCAAGTACTCACTCCCGATCATCCGCCACAACCGCTTCATGACCTCCTTTGTGCCGCGCAAGAACCGGGTGTACTACATCGAGGATCCCGAGACCCTGCACTCGGCCTATGGCTGCGCGCACATCACCCTGCCTGGCGGCACACTGGCCGCCAGCGAGACGCCGCCGGACCTCGGGCTGCCCCTGGCCCACGGCAGTGCCGTCGTCTGCGGCCCGGCGGACGACCCGGCTCGGCCGGATGCCGCCACCCGCCTGCGGATGGCCGCCGAGCACACCGGCCTGGTCTCGCGCGGCAGCACGCCGGAAGAGGTGGCCGACGAGGTACTCGCACGCCTGGCCGAGGGCCGGACCGCACAGGATCGACGCGATGATCTGACGCAATGGCAGCAGCGCCAGGCCAATGCCCGCTCCACCGTTCGCGATGCCCTGACCGGCAGTCTCGCCAACGCATGAAGCGTCTTCCAAGTAATTGATCTATAATCTTCAAGACGTTCATTTAACGGATTCACCCGATGATCGATGGCAGCGCGTCCCTGACGGGCATCCAGAACGGTGTCACCAGCCTGCGCCAGCAGGCGCATACGGTGGCCACCGAACCGGCCGGCGGGCGCGAAAGCACAACCGCACAGGTCGGCATGATCGCGAGCCAGAATCAGGTCGAGGCCTCGGTGAAAACCCTTCAGGCCGAAGATCGCATGATCGGCTCGCTGCTGGACGTGCGCGCCTGAGACGGCGGAATCCGGGAGGCGGACGATGGAAGTCCCAGTCAGCAATCCTTCGGCGGCAGTCCCGCTCGGCACGCGGCCGACCGGTTCCGATCGCCTGGGACTCGGCCAGACCTCGGCACCCGCGGAGTTTGACCGCCCGCTGAACGACCCCGAGGCCGGCGAGGCCCGCCGCCCGATCGAGGACGATGCGGAGCAGGATAGCGATCGCCGCGGTGGCGATCAGAGTGACCGCTCACTGGAGTTCGGCGCGCGTTCCGAACAGGAACTGTCGAGCCGAGCGCGCATCAGCGCCGAGCAGGAGGCGGCCCGCATGCGCCGCGATGGCGACACGCAGGACGATTCAGCGATTCGTGATGGCAGTTCGCTGGGACAGGACGGCGTCGAGGCCTTGCGCCGCCGGGTGGAACTGGCCGTGCGCCTGGCAGGCCCCACCGAGGAGCCACGGCGCGAACTTAACGTGGTGGTCTAGTAACGCCACCTGAAGCACCAACCCCGCCGATTATTGCAGCCGCGTCACCGGCTGCCCCTGGCTTTGTAACCACTCGCGAGCCTTCTCGCCCGCATGCAAACGCTCGTCGGGAGACAGCTCTCGGGCCACGCGCTCGCGATAGCGGGCTGCGTTGGCCACGCCCATCTCGGCGGCGATCGCGTACCACTTGAACGCCGATACGTCCGAGCGCTCCACGCCCTCGCCCATCGCAAACAGCCGCCCCAGATTCGCAGCACCCCGGCCCTCGCCGCCCTCGGCTGCCAGCAGATACCACTGCGCGGCCTGCTCGGCGTCCTGAGGCAGCCCGCGCCCCTCGTCGAATTTGAGCCCGAGATTGAACATCGCCTGGGCATTGCCGCGCTCGGCCGCTACGTGAAACCAGCGGGCGGCCTCGTTGGCATCGGGGGCGACGCCATCGCCCTGCTCGTAGAGGACGGCGAGATTGAAGGCCGCATCCGGAAAGCCGGCCTCCGCTGCCCGGCGGTACCAGCGCGCGGCCGCTTCCGGATCGCGCGGCTGATATTGCCCCTCGTCGGCCAGGACGCCCAGGTTATAGGCGCAGCGGGCATCGCCAGCTGCGGCACCGGCGCGCCAGCCGTCGATCGCGGCCTCGATATCGCCGCGCCCCCAGGCCTTGCGGGCCTGCTCCACGAGGTTTTCCAGTTCTGGAGTATCAGCCATCGTCTGTCCTGCGAACCCGGTATTGTCCGGGACCCTCCGGGTAGTAGTGAGTTCACTTTAACGCCCCCTCATGTAGAGGGCGATTTGGCACACAGTCTTTCGTGACGGCCGGCACAGCCAGGGACGCGCCGAAAAATCGGGTCGAACTCATAAAAACGGTTGTTGTCCCCTGCACGGAAAGCAGAGTGTTTTCACGCACGACTCACCCAAAGCCTTCGGACAACAAGGAGAGGCATTATGAAACGATCCACTGGAATTCTGGCGACGCTCGCAATCGCCCCGTTCGCCCTGCTGGTCGGCTGCGGCGAAGGCGACATGGACATGGAAGAGTTCGAGCAGCAACAAATGGAGCAGCAGGAACAAGGTGGTGGCGAGCCGATGCAACCGCCGGCGGATGAGGGCATGCAACAGCAGCAACCCCCGCAGGAAGGCGGCCAGATGCCGGATGAAGAAGGCAGCATGGAACCGCCCGCGGACGAGGGTGGCGAACAGGACTTCTAGTCCTGTCACCTGCCTGAAGCACACAAAAGGAGGGGCCTGGCCCCTCCTTTTTTATGTCCGACCGACTGCATCGAACACCGCAAACAAAAAGGGCAGCGACAATGGCCGCTGCCCTCCTGGATCAGAAAACCTGACAACTAACGATCAGTTGTCGAAGGTGTCTTCCATCTCTTCGCCAGCATCTTCCATCGAATCGCCGGCATCATCCATGGCGTCATCAATGTCTTCGCCCGCCTCTTCGGCCGGGCCCTGGTTGTCACAGCCGGCGAGGCTGGCACCGCCCAGCGCCAGCATCAGCGCCAGGAAGAAAATCGTCAGTCGAGACTTGTTGAGCATCGGTTCGCTCCTTTACCGGAAAATGGATCCTTCTCGTAGATAGTCCAATCGGCGACCTCTGTCGAGGACCGCCGCTTGCTGGACTCGGGCGTTGGGACCATCGGCAAACCGGAATGATCGCCGCTCCAGGCACCTGCCCTGCCACACTGTGATCGACGTCCGGTTTTTCGGCGGGCTCGCTGGCAACCGATCAGAAACGGGCATTCAGCGAAACGAACAGGCGCCGGGGCTCGTAGATGTTGTTGTAGACATTGCTGAAGGTGGTTTCTCCGGTGTCCTCCCGGGCATACGGCCGGTAGTCCTTGAAGTCCTTGTCGAAGAGGTTGTAGATCGTCGCGTTCAGCGTGACGTTCTCGGAGATGTGGTAGGCCGCACCGACGTTCACCATCGTGAACCCGTGGAAATCTCCCAGGGCATCGTAGGCGCCTTGCGCGCTGCCACCGTCCTGCGGCTCGTGATAATTGCGCGGGCGGAAGGCGCTGGAGCGGTACTCGGCCTCGGCGAAGGCCTCGACCCGCGGGGTCGCCTGCCAGTCCAGTCGGGCATTCAGCATGTGCTCGGGCACGCTGGCCAGCGGGTCGCCGACGTTGCTGGCGGCGGTCCCGCCCCGTTTTACCTCGCTGTCCGTCCAGGTGTAGTTGGCCGAGAACGCCCAGTCGGGTGCGAAGCGGTAGCGCGTCGAGAGCTCGAGCCCCCGCACTACGGACTCGCCAATGTTTACGTCGATGCCTTCATTGGCCCCGGTGCCACGTTCGATCTTATCCTTGAGCTCGTTGCGGAACACGGTCGCCTGGGCCGAGAAATCCTGGCGGTTGTCATAGGCGACAGTGAACTCGACGTTGGTGCTGCGCTCGGGCTCCAGGTCCGGGTTGCCGAACAGCGGCGTGGAGCCACCGTCGCCATAGCCGATCACCCCGCCGGTGATCTGCTCGATATACGGGGCGCGAAAGCCCTGACCGATCCCACCCTTGAGCGTGACGGTGTCCGTCGCACTGAACACCCCGTACAGGCGCGGCGTGATCTGACTGCTGAAGTTTTCATTGTCGTCAAACCGCAGACCACCGGTCAGGGTGAACCGGTCGGTCATGAACCACTCGTCTTCGACGAACAGGCTGTACTGCCAGAAAGACAGCGAATCCGGCAGGATGCCGTCTTCCAGCTTCGGACGCAGATACTGCCCCCCGACCGTCAGCACGTGGTCATCCAGATACGTGACCACCTGAGTATCCAGGATCGTGGTGTCCAGCCGGAGCGTTCGCGGCGCGCCTTCGCGCGAGGCATCCGGAACGGCCCCCTCGTTGATCGTACGCCCGAGCGTCTCCACCCGATCCTGGGTCAGGGTGGTCTCCCAGGTCCCGAAGTCGTAATCGCCCCGATGGCCGAGACGCACCTGATCCCGCTGGAACTCGAGGTCGCGCGAATAGCCGCGCAGGAAGTCCTCGCGTGAATCGCCCGTGCCCGTCAGGCGCCCGAGCTGTCCGCGCGAGTTGTCATAGCTTTGTCGCGTGGTATCCAGCCGCAGGGAGAATTCATCCTGCGCATTGGGTGTGAACAGCAGGCGACCGCCAAAGGTCTCGACATTCGCGCTCGTCGGGTTCTGCCCCATGGTGCGGTTGTCGGTCAGGCTGGGCTCGGTGCCGGGGATGTCGATGCTGGAGGCCGAGCGCTCGTACAGACGCGTATACAGCTGCATGGACAGGCGTTCGTCCACCAGCGGGCCGGCAAGATAGCCTTCCAGGGTGGAGTAGCCGCCAAAGTCGGAATCCGACTGGAACGTATGCCCCAGCGTTGCGGAGCCCTCCCACTCGTCACCCGGCTGGCGGGTGATGATGTTGACCACGCCCCCGATCGCGTCGGAGCCATACAGGGTGGACATCGGGCCGCGAATCACCTCGATCCGCTCTATGGCCGCAACCGGCGGAATGAACACGCTGGAGGCATCCGTAAATGCATTCGGGGCCACGGTGCCGGAGACGTTCTGGCGCACACCGTCGATCAGCACCAGGGTGTATTCCTCGGGCAGGCCGCGCAGGCTGATCGTCTGATTGCCGGTCTTGCCGCTGCGGGCATCCAGCGAGCGCACGTTCACCCCTTCGACCCCGCGCAGGGCGTCCGCGAGGCTGGTGACCTCGCGGCGCTCCAGCTCTTCGCGCGTCACCACGGAGATGCTGGCCGGCGCCTGTTCGAGGTCCTGCTCGAAACCGCCCGCCGTGATGACGACCGGCGAGAGGCGCTCTGTGCCGTTGGAGGGATCCTCCTGTGCGTACACTACGGGGGTTGCCAGCGCCGCCCCCACCGACAGAGCCAACAATTGCTTCTTCATCATGATCAGTCTCCCTGTAAAAGACGTCCGACTGACCATAGGGCTGGTCAGCATCACGGGAGGCTGGCTGGCGGGCTCCGGCTGATTCCGGCGCTGGCTGGCTTGCCTGAAAACTCCTTCAGTACAACTACTTGGTCAATATCAGTTTCTTGCTGGAGGTCACCCGCAGGGTGTAACACTGCCCCTCGTGGCGGATAAACAGACGGTCGGCGTCGCGCAGCAATTCGCTCGACGCGACCTCCCTAGGCACAGCGCCAGGGCCGTCGCATACGCCCCGGCCGGCCGGGGGGAACGCCTTGGATGCCGGGATGCGCCCGCCTTCACTGAAACTCATGTTTGTCTCCCCGGCCGCCCCGGGGGCGGTCGTACTCGTAACGGTTACGACGCGGAGCTCGCCTGGCTCTGCTCGTAGTTCTGCAAACCGATGCGATCGATGAGCTGCAGCTGCGTCTCCAGCCAATCGATATGGCTTTCCTCGCTGTCCAGGATCTTTTGCAGCAGATCCCGCGTCACGAAGTCCCGCACCTGCTCGCAGTGGGCAATGGCGTCGCGGTAGATGGGGGTACCCGCATGCTCGAGCGCCAGATCCGCTTCCAGGATCTCGCGGGTGTTCTCGCCAATACTCAGCGTGCCCAGGTCCTGCAGGTTGGGCAGCCCTTCGAGAAACAGGATGCGGTTGATCAGCTCGTCCGCGTGTTTCATCTCGTCGATCGATTCTTCATATTCGGCCGCGGCCAGTTTCTCCAGCCCCCAGTCCTTGAACATGCGGGAATGGAGGAAATACTGGTTTATCGCGGTCAACTCGCCCTTGAGGGCCTGGTTGAGGTAACGAATTACATCCTTATCGCCTTGCATCAGAACTCTCCTGAGAAGATATTTTGGGGTTGGTCGGGTCAAACGCCGGATTGATTAAAGAGACCCCGGGACCGCCAGGGTCCGTCCCCACTATCCCGCCCGGCTTCGCCCGGATGCAAGGCACCCTCAACGCGTCGATACAATATCGGTAATGCGAACGATTTGCAACACCATTATCTATATTTGCAGCGAAACCGGCTGGACAGGCCACGGTAATCTCCTGGCACCTGCCTCAACGAATCAGGGGCACATCCGCCAGACTTTCGATCTCCAGCCGATCGACGCAGCCCTCTATCGCGCCCTCGGGGCCTTCGCAGGCGGCGATCTCGTTGATCAGGATTCGCCCGATGCCGTCGCAGTCCGTGTCCGGCATCCGGAAGGCCCGCACGGAAGTGCTCCCCTCCCGCAGCGGTGCCAGTTCGACTGCGGTGCGGCGCTGAATAACCCCCTCCTTGTCGAAAACCACCATATCCAGCTGGAATGATTCCAGCGCTTCACCCAGGGCATTTTCCAGTACCAGATGGGCACGACAGTCATCACCGTCGGCTTCCAGCTTGTTGAGTTGGACACTGATCTCGGGGTCCGCTTCGGCTGCCGCGTTTCCCGAAAGGCCGAATACGAAAAGGCCCGCGATCAGTATCCGGATGCTCCTGCCTGGTAAATGCATGGGTAAGTCCTCGTTTTCAACTGGGTCTGCCGCCAAGGTCCGGGTCATCGGTCCTCATGCCGGTGTCCGTGACGGTGCTCCACTCCTGGTCAGCGAATGGAAAACGTTACGGGAACCACGATCTCGAACTCGTCTCGATCGATCGCGCTCGGCGCCGGAAACGGATCGGCGCGCTCGACCATCTCCTCGACCGCCCGATCCAGGATCCGGCTGCCGGATCCCTCCTCGATCCGATAGTCGACGACGTTGCCATCTCCATCGAGCCGCAACCAGACCGATGCCGTGCCCTCTTCTCTGCGGCGCTGGGCCTGGCGCGGATAGCGTTTGTGTTGCTCCACCCAAGCCTGCAGTTCCGCAAGATAATCGGGATCCACACCCGGCTCACCACCACCTTCGGCATCAGCGTCCGCAGGAGTGGCACCGGCACCCGGAGTACCGGCTTCCTCGTCGCCAGGGTCGTCCTCGACCGCTTCGGCGTCCTCATCCGTCGGGGAGGCATCCGCGGCCTCCACAGAGTCCGCATCGGAGTCTGGCTCTGGCTCTGGCTCTGGCTCTGGCTCTGGCTCTGGCTCTGGCTCTGGCTCTGGCTCTGGCTCTGGCTCTGGCTCTGGCTCGGGCTCGGGCTCGGGCTCGGGCTCGGGCTCGGGTTCGGGTTCGGGTTCGACAACCTCGGCCTCTTCGACGGGCTGACGTTCCGGTTCCGCAGGTTCCGCGTCGACCGCTTCGACAGGCTCCGCCTCCACGGGCTCGTCGTCTACAGGCTCGGCCTCCGTAGTCTCGGCCGGCTCTGCCTGCTGGGCATGAGGAGCACCACCAGCGGCCGCCATGGAGATTTCCAGCCCGCCCACTCCGGCATCCTCGGCGCCCGCCGGCGGCTCGCGCAGCAGGAAGGCCATCGCCACCAGCAGGTGCAACGCGACCGCCAGCACGATGGCCACCATCCAGTGTCGAAACGTCGGCTGCATCAGACTTCCGGTACTGTCAGCAGATCAATGCGCTCGATCCCCGCCTCGCGCAGGCGTTCAAGCACCCCGACGACCTCGACGGCTTCCGCCCGTCCATCCGACTTCACACGGACCCGGGCCGCATCTCCGTGACGCTCGACGTGTTCGCGTACCAGGCCGGCCATTTCGTCAAGATCGACTTCATCCTGATTAACCGCCAGCCGGCCCTCGGTCCCGATGATCACCATGAACTCGTCCGGCCCGGGCTGGCCATCCACGGCCGACTCCACCGGTTCGACCTCGAACGGATCGATCGCGCTCAACTGGCCAGCCACCATAAAGAAGATCAACAACAGGAAAACAATGTTGATCAGCGGCAGGATGCTCTCGTCGTCGTTGCGCGGGCGATGGGCAACCTGAAAGTGGCGACGCTGTCCGATCATGGCTGTGCCTGCCGGATTACCGAAAGATTGCGCGCCCCAACATCTGCGAGTCCCTCCAGCACGTTGACGGTGTCCTGCATGCTGACCCCCGGGGCCGGCATCACCAGGACCCGCGTGTCCGCTTCTTCGCGCACGCGCGCGCTGATACGGTCGTGCAGGTCGCCCTCCGACAGCATCTCTCCCGCCAGCCGCAGCCCGTCCGACCGGATCTCGACCAGCATGGCGCCTTCCATCGAGCCGGCCCCACCGGCCTCGGCCGGCGCCTCGAGTTGCACCGCGCGCCACTCAAGGAAGCTCGAGGCGAGCATGAAGAACACGAGCAGGATGAAGACGACATCGATCAGCGGAGTGAGGCTGATCAGATTGCGTCGGCGCGGGCGGCTAGTGTCCAGCATCGGCCGTTCGGGGCAGAGCGCCCCCAGGCGAGTTTGCCTCGTCAGCCTCGGAAGGCCTCGGTTGGACCGGGCTCTCGGCGGTCAGGGGTACGGCCGCGTACTGCCCCCCGGTGAACAGGCGGGTCACGGCATCATCCATGCGGTGCGCGACCCGCTCCACCCGCGTCTCCAGCCAGTTGAGTGCCGCCACGACCGGGATCGCGACCGCCAGCCCGACGGCGGTCGTCAGCAGGGCCTCCCAGATACCACCGGACAGGACCGCCGGGTCCACCTGACTTCCGGCCTCTTCCATCGCTCGGAAGGCGCGGATCATCCCCATCACGGTACCCAGCAGGCCCAGCAAAGGCGCCAGCGCGCCGATCACTTCGAGTGGCCGCAGCCCCTGACGCAGGGACTGGATGGTCGCGTTACCGTAGCGCACGACCTCCTCCCGCACGATGGACTCCGACGCGCCGGCCTGCAGGCCCCGGATGCCCCGCGCCACCGCCCGCGCGGCGGGATTGGGGGTGGCCTCGGCACACTGGATCGCACCCTGGATATCCCCGCGGTGGAAGCGGTTCAGCGCTTCATCCGCCGGACGCACATCGGTGACCCTCATGCGCCACAACTGCCACAGCTTGACCAGCACAAAGGCCAGTGCGACCACCGAGGCGCCCAGCAGGATCAGGACGACGGGCCCACCCGCGTCGAGAAAGCCGGCCAGGCGCTCCGATGGAATCCATTGGTCGAAATTCATCGCTTAGCTCCGAGCGTTCTGAAAATGCACGCCGCCCATGCCGACGACGCCCCGGCCTCCAACGCGGCAGGGCACCGCAAAACGGACGGCGGCTCTAGAAGAAACGAGCACGGCAGACCCGCCACCGCGCTCCAATACAATACGACAAAGCGGGTGGCAGCCTTACATGGCCACGGCGGGGCCGGGTCGGGCGGCAGGCTCCGGGGGCGTGCGCGTTCCCGACACCTGCAGCACATTTGCGGCGGTATCACGGGAGCACCCCTTCAGCAGGCAATTCGCTCGACGAGCGCACTTGCCACATTCGGAACTCACGCCCAGACGATCGCGAAGATCCCGCATGCGCAGGCCTTCCTGGCTGGAATCGATCAGTTCCCGAATATCGCGCTCGCGAACGGATTTGCAGATACAGACGATCATCGCCTTCCTCAGTCTACCTGGCTACTGAGGCGGACGATACGATTACTGAGAATGGTTTGCAACACCATTAGCGATTGAACGGGTTTCGCATGCCGCAGAAGTGCGCTGCACCGCCGCTCCACGCAGCCAGACGAAAAAAGCCCCGCATTCGCGGGGCCTTAAAAAGCACTTGGCAGGCCAGGAAACGCGACGTACGCGCGCCTCTCGAGGGCCTGACAACAAACTCAGTGCTGGTGACCGCCGACGCCGTGGGCGTGGCCGTGCTCCAGCTCCTCGGCGGAGGCCTCGCGCACTTCGACGACTTCGACGTCGAAGTTGAGGTTCTCGCCAGCCAGCGGGTGATTGCCGTCCACGGTCGCGGTATCGCCCTCGACCTTGGTCACGGTCACGGTCAGCGGGCCATTCTGGGTCTCGGCCTGGAACTGCATGCCCGGCTGCACGGAGTCCACGCCCTGGAAGGCCTCCAGCGGGATCTCCTGCACCATGGCCTCGATCTTCTCGCCATAGCCCTCTTCCGGCGCCACCTTGGCCTGGACCTTGTCACCGGCGGCCTTGCCCTCAAGCTCGCGCTCAAGACCCGGAACCAGCTGGCCATTCCCGTGCAGATAGGCGAGCGGCTCGCGGCCCTCGGAGCTGTCGATGGTCTCGCCAGCATCGTTGGTCAGGGTGTAGTGGATGGACACCACGGCGTTCTGTGCAACTTGCATGGGCTTCGCCCTCTCGATATGTGAACCGCACAGGGTAACGCGCATGGCCCCGCGGCGTCAGGTCCACCCTTTGTCGGGGCGGTTTCCGGGGGAGGGGCAACCCTCCCCGGTTCCGTGATCAGGCCTTTTGCAGCAGCAGACGGTTCAGGCGCGAGACGAAGCCGGAGGGGTCCTCCAGCTGGCCGCCTTCCGCCAGCAGCGACTGGTCGAACAGCAGCGAGGCCAGATCACCGAAGTCGTCCCCTTCGGCCGCGCGCAGGCGCTCGACCAGCGGGTGCTTCGGGTTAATCTCGAGCACCGGCTTGCTGGAGAAGGTCTCCTGCCCGGCCTGCTTCAGAAGTTCCTGCAGGTACAGCGCCATTTCGTGCTCGCCGAGCACGATGCAGGCCGGCGAATCGACCAGGCGTTTCGAGGCGCGCACGGAGTCGACGCGCTCGCCCAGTGCGGCCTGGATGCGCTCCGGCAGGTCGCCCAGATCCTCGTCGGCCTTCGCGCTGTCGTCCGCGGCACCCTCTTTTGCCGCGTCCTCACCGATGATCTTGTCCAGATCAAGGTCACCCTTGGCGACATTCTTGATCGGCTTGCCATCGAACTCGCGCAGGTGCGAGAGCAGCCACTCGTCGACCCGGTCGGACAGCAGCAGCACCTCGATGCCGTGCTTGCGGAAGATCTCCAGGTGTGGGCTGTTGCGCGCCGCGCTGGCGTTGTCGGCGCTGATTACGTAAATCGCGTCCTGGCCGTCCTTCATTCGGCCGATGTAGTCGGCCAGCGAGGCGTTCTGGGTGTCGTCATCGTTTTGCGTGCTGGCGAAGCGCAGCAGGCCCGCGATCTGCTCGCGATTGGCGTGGTCCTCGCCCGGGCCCTCCTTCAGCACGCGGCCGAAGTTCTGCCAGATCTCGGCATAGTTCTCCGGCTCGTTCTTCGCAATGCTCTCCAGCAGGCCGAGGATCTTCTTGACCGAGCCGGAACGGATCGAGTCGACCAGGCGGTTGTCCTGCAGGATCTCGCGCGAGACGTTCAGCGGAAGATCGGCCGAGTCCACCACCCCGCGCACGAAGCGCAGGTAGTTGGGCAGGAGCTTCTCGGCGTCGTCCATGATGAACACGCGCTTCACGTAGAGCTTGACGCCGTGGCGCGCGTCGCGGTCCCACAGGTCGAACGGGGCGCGTTTGGGGATGTAGAACAGCGTGGTGTACTCCTGACGCCCCTCGACATGGTTGTGGGTCCAGGCGGACGGATCCTCGAAGTCGTGTGCGACGTGCTTGTAGAACTCGCGGTACTCGTCGTCGCTGATCTCGCTCTTCGGCCGGGTCCACAGTGCGCTGGCGCGGTTGACGGTCTCCCACTCGTCGGTGGGCTTGCCGTCGTCATCGGCCTTGCGCATACGGATCGGGAACGCCACGTGGTCGGAGTAGCGGCTGATGATGTGACGCAGACGGAAGGACTCGAGGAATTCGTCGGCATCCTCCTTCAGCGTCAGCGTGATCTCGGTGCCGGCCTCGGGGCGCTCGCAGTCGGTCAGGGTGTACTCGCCATCGCCGCGCGACTCCCAGCGGGTACCGGCCTCCCCGGGCGTCCCCGCGCGACGCGTCTCGAGGCGGACGTGATCAGCCACGATGAACGAGGAGTAGAACCCGACGCCAAACTGGCCGATCAGCTGCGAGTCCTTCTTCTGGTCGCCAGTCAGCTTGTCGAGGAAGGCCTTCGTGCCGGAACGCGCGATGGTGCCGATGTGCTCGATGACCTCGTCGCGCGACATGCCGATGCCATTATCACGCACGGTGACGCTGCGGGCCTCCTTGTCCACCTCGACGTCGATCGCCAGCTCGGCCGGCTGCGGGATCGCGTCGGGCTGGGCCAGCGCCTCGAAGCGCAGCTTGTCGCAGGCGTCGGCACCATTGGAGATCAATTCGCGCAAGAAGATTTCGCGGTTGGAATACAGCGAGTGGATCATCAGCTGCAGCAGCTGGCTGACCTCGGTCTCGAAGCGGCGGGTCTCGGTATGGCCCTCGGCGGCCGATGCGGTCTGCGTGTCCGTCATGGTCCTGTACGTTCCTCTCGTGCGCTTGGATGGGTTCTACAGCACGCACCTTGGGGGCAGCGTTCGCATTTTCAAGCCCGCAGGCTCCGCGCGACGTCCTCTAGTCGTGGCCAGCACCCGGCCCCTGCAAACAAAAAAACCACCGCGGGCAGCCCGCGGTGGTCCAAGGGGGCCGGCCCTCTCAGACCCGCCCGCGACCGTGTGAACGGTTTACTGGTTCACCGGCGAATCGGGATCCAGCAGATAGGCCATGACGTGGCTGATCTGCTCCTCGGTCAGGAAATTGCGCCCGAATCGCGGCATGTAGGTACAAGGGAAATACTGGTGCGGGTTACTGACGACCTCATGGACGTAGTTCAGCACTGACTCATCGGTGCCGCGCTCGCGGCCGTAGTTTGCAAGACTCGGACCGATTGTCCCATAGGTGGTTTCCGCCGGGTCCATCTGATGGCAGGCGTAGCAGTTCGCCCCCGGCTCGCGGGTGCCGTGGTCGTCGTTGTTGTGCCCGACGCGATAGCCATAGCCGGAACGGGCCAGTTCGGCGCCGCGGCGCCAGTCGCCCAGCTCCACTCCGCCATCGGGTCGTTCGTATGAGGCACGCGCGGCCGCGACCACCTGGCCTGCGGTTTCGCTGTCCGGGGATCCTTCGAGCGAGCACAAGGCCTGGACCTCGTCCTGCTGCATTCGCTCCCGGCCGGTGCCACCTTCCTGCACCTCCTGGTCCATGCGATAGCTATCGGTCTCGAGCACCAGATGCTCGGCCAGCTCCTCGGGGCTCATTTGGGTGATGTCGACCTCGCGGTCCGAGGCGTCCTGGAAGAACTGGTCGCAACCCGCCAGCGCCGCCGATGCCGAAACCACCACCGCGGCAGTCAGATTTTTCTTATTGAACATCCCTGAGCCTCCCCTCACGCCCGTCATGACCGATGGCTTTTCTTAGCCCGTGCCCGCACCAATCCCGCGGTCCATCGGTTCCCCTGTTCAGCCCATCTGTGCGGCCCGGCGGGCACGCTCGTAAAAGAGCCGTGCAAGCACCCAACCGCAGAAATTCGTAAGGAAGCGGGTTGCCACGCGTCGTGCGCGACAACCCGCTCTACTGCCTTGCTGCACCAGCCCCGAAGGGGCCGAGCAGCTGTCGTGCAAGACGACTTACCGGTTGTTAACCGGGGACTCCGGATCGAGCAGGTAGGCCATGATGTGGCTGATCTGCTCTTCGGTCAGAAGCCCCTGGAAACGCGGCATTTCACCGCAGGGGAAGTACTGATGCGGGTTGGAGATCACCTGATGCACATACTGGCGGATCTCCTGGCTGTCGCCACGCTGCGCCCCGTAGTTCTCGAGGTTCGGGCCGATGGTGCCCTGGACCGAAACGCTCGAATCCATCACGTGGCAGTTGTAACAGTTGCCACCCTGCTCGCGGGTGCCGTGGTCATCGACGTTGTGGCCGATACGGTAGCCGTAGCCGGAATCCGCCAGCTCGGCACCCTTGCGCCAGTCACCCAGCTCGATGTCGCCTTCCGGCGCCTGGTACTGCTCACGCGCCAGAGCCACAACCTTGCCGGCCGTCTCGCCGTCCAGATCATTGCGGGTGGAGTCGAACGAGCAGGCCTTCTGGATCTCGTCCTGAGTCATGCGGTCGCGCCAGCCACCGCCTTCCTGCATTTCCTGATCACGCCAGCTGTTGGTCTCGAAGATGAGATGCTCAGCCAGCTCCTCGGCGCTCATGGCCGTGATATCCACGTCATCCGCCTTGTTGCCATCGGCGACCGCACAGCCAGCGGCCAGGGCGACGGATGCAAATGCGGCTACACCGGCCGCAACAGTGTTTTTATTAAACATACTTGATGTCTCCTATTGCGTCCGTAGTTACCGCTTCAGGTCGGGCAGGATGGCCGGTTCGCCACGCGCCGCGTCATTCCAGTAGGAGATCAGCGCGGTGTTCACCGGGGTATCCGGCAGGATACCGGCATGACGCATCTGCCATACGCAACCACGGATACGATGGTTCTGGCTGCGGACATTGTCCTGTCCCGCGCGGTGGGCCGGCCAGGAAACCGCCTTGGTCCACTCCTGCGAGTTACGCATTTCCGGCAGCACGGACGCACGGATCTGCTTGCCAGAAGACCCGTGGCACGCCGCGCAGTTGAAATCCATCGCGCCGCCACGGCGGAAGAAGAGGACTTCGCCGGCGTCACGCATCGCCTTTTCCTTCGGGTGATCCAGCGGCGGGTTCCACGCGTAACCAGAGGACTGATGCGCGATGTAGGTCGTCAGACGCATGATGTCCGAACCGGACCCGTGACGCTGGGAGACAGCGGAATCATCGTCGGTGAAGCCCTGGATCTCCTTCATGCAATGCACCAGGCGCATTTCGAAGTCCATCACCTTGCCGGTGTCCTCGAAGTAGCGCGGGAGCTCGACATAGGCGCCGTCCAGGACGCCCTCGCCCTTGCCGAAATCGCAGCTTTCGAGCGATGCATTGTTCGGGCCACGCTCTTCGTAGAACAGGCGCTCGCCGTCATCCAGCAGCCACAGGGCGGGGTTGTCCGGCATCATCATGATGTTCATTTCACTCTGATGCAGGTACTTCGAGTCGGGCTGCGCTTCGAGCAGCTTTTGCAGGACATCGTTCGGATCCTGCCATTCTGCCTGGGCCGCGGTACCCGCAACCCCGACCGCCATTGCTACGGGCAACGCAAGCAATGCTTTCTTGAACATGGAAACCTCCATCACACGGTTTTTTCGATACGGTCCGTGGCCGGAGCGGCCCGGACCTGTGTAGCAGAGTGCTGAACCGGGGTCCGTGCTGTCAACACAAAAAGCTATATTAGCGTTTTCTAACAGTCTGTTTTTCAAGGATTCTCGGAGCCCAGCACCGTCTGGCAGACGCAGCATACGCGACTTCTATTCCACCGAGTGATGGAATTTTCGGTGGTGTCGGCTTGCCGGCACGAGCCAGGCCAGGCGTAATGCCTGGCAAGCCTTTGAACAAGGGGAGGAAACCGCGCCTCGCACTACCGGCGCACTGCCAGTGACAGGAGTAAAAAGCGCTAGTCGAGCTGAAGCACGCCTTCGTGAACGAGCAGGGCGCGCTTCACCTCGGCCAACGGGCCATCCTGATCACCCGCGTAGCCACCAATGTCGCGCGTACCGCGGTGACGCGCGGACACCACGCGATGACAGGGGATGAACAACGGCCAGGGGTTGGCGCGGCAGGCCTGGCCCACGGCACGCGGGGCCGAGCCGACCTGGGAGGCAATTTGCGCGTAGGTCCGCACCTCGCCGAGGGGGATGGCCGAAAGTGCGGCCCAGACCCGGCGGGCGTGCTCCGTCCCCGGTGGTACGGCTTGCGTCGCCCGCCACTGCCCCGGATCGCGGGCGTAGTCTGCAGGGTCGAAGGCAGGAGGGGACCGGTCAGCGGTCGGGATATCCCGCAGTGGGGACAGGTCGGGTGGATCGTCGGGACGCTGCCAGCCGCAGGCCAGCAGGTCGCCCTGCCCGGACTCCAGCCACGCAAAAGCCAGCGCGACTCCCGGCAGGAGACAGCGCTGGCTTCGCATGGCCGATTCGGCCGACAACGGAAAACCGGGTGGGCGCGAGCGGGGCTGCGCGGCCACCCCGGTCATCAGGCGCCGTTCCGGTTCGCCTTGATATCTTCCTTGATGCGCGCGGCCTTGCCGGTGCGATCCCGCAGGAAGTACAGCTTAGAGCGACGGACCTTGCCGCGACGCTTCACCTTGATCTCGGCAATCTGCGGACTGTGTGTCTGGAAGGTACGCTCCACGCCGTTGCCGTAGGAGACCTTGCGCAGGGTGAACGCCGAGTTGAGGCCACGGCTGCGCTTGCCGATCACCACACCCTCGAAGGCCTGCAGGCGCTCACGCTCGCCTTCGCGCACCTTCACCTGCACCACCAGGGTGTCGCCCGGACCAAAGTCCGGTACGTCGGACTTCATCTGTTCGGCTTCCAGTTGCTGAATCACGCTGTTCATCGTTCGACCTCAATCATCGCTTTCGGTGTGCGGACCGCCCTTCCGGCGTTCCACACGGTATTCGTCCAACAGGGCCAGATCCTCGGCCCCGAGTTCTTCGCGCGCCAGCACGTCCGGCCGCCGCTCCCAGGTTCGCCCCAGCGCCTCGCGTCGGCGCCAGCGTCGGATGGCACCATGATCGCCACCCAGCAGGACCTGCGGTACCGCACGCCCTGCCACCACCTCTGGCCGCGTGTAGTGCGGGCAGTCGAGCAGGCCCTCGCTGAACGAGTCCTGCCCGGCGGAATCCGCATGACCGAGCACACCCGGGAGCAGGCGCGCACAGGCATCGATCACCACCATCGCGCCCAGCTCGCCACCGGACAGGACATAGTCGCCCAGCGACCATTCCTCGTCGACCTGCGCCTCGATAAAGCGCTCGTCGATGCCCTCGTAGCGGCCGCACACCAGCGCCACCCGCGGCTTCCTGACCAGCTCTCGCAACATGGCCTGCCGGATCGGCCGCCCCTGCGGGGTCAGGGCGATCACGTGCAGGGGCGCCGTCGCGTCGGCCCGCGCCGCCTCCAGCGCGGACGCCAGCGGCGCATACTGCATGACCATGCCGGGGCCGCCACCATAGGGGCGATCATCCACCGCCTGGTGGAAACCGGCCCCCCAGTCACGCGGGTTCCAGGTCTCCAGCGCGAGCCGGCCCTGCTGCACCGCCCGCCCGGTCACCCCGGATTCGCCCACCGCCGTAACCAGCTCCGGAAACAGCGTGACGATATCGAAGCGCATCGTCCGCCTCAGAATTCCGGATCCCAGTCGACCCGCAACCGCCGAGCCTCCAGGTCCACATCCAGGATGTACTGGCCCTGCACCCAGGGGATCAGTCGTTCGCGATCACCGCGCACAACCAGCACATCATTGGCGCCACCGGTCTCCATGAATCCCGAGATGCGCCCCAGCGCGGTCCCGTCCTGGTGCTCGACCTCCATGCCCAGCAGGTCGGCCCAGTAGTACTCGCCATCCTCGGCGGGTGGGAGCCAGTCGCGCTCGATCGCCAGCTCGGCGCCCATCAGGCCGTAGGCCGCCTCGCGATCCGCGGTCTCGGCAAATTTCATCACGACGCCGTGCCCGTGGGCCCGGCCCGCTTCGACATCCGCCAGCCGCCAGCCGGCGCCGGAACGCAGCCACAACCGGGGGAAGTCGGCAATCGCGGCGCGCGGCTCGGTCTCGGAAAAGATCCGGACCCAGCCCTTCACGCCGTACACCCCGGAGACGCGTCCGACGCGGATGCGTTCACCCGCCTCGTTCATCACCGGAGTTCGGTCTACTACGCGTAATCAGCGAACCGACGGCTTCAGGCCGCGGCTTGCTGCTTGCGGTAGCCCTTGACCAGGTGGTTCACGCGCTCGGACATGCCGGCGCCGTGGCCCAGCCAGTAGTCCACGCGTTCCAGATCAATGCGCAGCGGCTCTTCCTGACCGCGGGCGACCGGGTTGAAGAAGCCAATCTGTTCTTTGTAACCGCTGTCCCGACGCTTACGCGAATCGGTGACGACGATCGAGTAGAACGGGCGCTTTTTGGCGCCGCGGCGAAGCAGGCGAATCGTAACCATATGTTCTGTTGAACCCCGTTTGAGTCCGTTTTCTCGAGAAAACGCGCGATTATAACGAATCCCGCCGCCAGCACAAGGTGCCGGCGGCCGTGACAGCGGCTAACTAGCGAAACGGCATGCCCCCGCCGGGGCCACCCATTCCACCCATGCCACCCATTTTGCCCCCCAGGGCACGCATCATCTTCGATGCGCCGCCCTTGGAGAATTTCTTCATCGCCTTGCTCATTTGCGCATGTTGCTTGAGCAGGCGATTCACATCCTGAATCTGAGTGCCAGATCCGGCGGCGATCCGGCGTTTGCGCGAACCCTTGATAACGTCCGGGTGGCGCCGCTCGTGCTCGGTCATCGACGAGATCACGGCCATCATGCGACCAATCTCCTTGTCGTTGGCCTGGTTCTTCACCGCGTCCGGCAACTTGCCGCCCCCGGGCAGCTTTTCCAGCATCGAGCTGATCCCGCCCATCTTCTGCATCTGACCGAGTTGCTCGCGCAGGTCGTTCAGGTCGAAACCGCGCCCCTTCTTCAGCTTGCGCGTGAGCTTTGCGGCCTTGTCCTGGTCGACCTGGCGGCTGGCCTCCTCAACCAGGGACAGGACATCGCCCTTGCCGAGGATGCGCGAGGCGATACGCTCGGGATGGAACGGCTCCAGCGCATCCGGGCGCTCGCCCATACCGATGAACTTGATCGGCACCCCGGTGATCTGGCGCACCGATAGCGCGGCACCGCCGCGGGCGTCACCGTCAGCCTTGGTCAGCACCACGCCGGTCAGCGGCAAGGCCTCGCCGAAGGCGCGCGCGGTGTTCGCCGCGTCCTGGCCAGTCATGGAGTCGACCACGAACAGGGTCTCGATCGGGTCGATCGCCTGATGCAGGGCCTTCACCTCGGCCATCATGTCTTCATCGACATGCAGCCGCCCGGCGGTATCCACCAGCAGCACCTCGGTGCCGTCACGACGCGCTCGCGTGACCGCCTCGCTCGCGATCGCCTCGGGCTTCTGGCTGATGTCACTGGGATAGAACGTGACCTCGACCTGCCCGGCCAGGGTCTCCAACTGCTGGATCGCCGCCGGCCGATAGACGTCACAGCTGACCACCGCGACCTTCTTCTTTTCGCGCTCGCGCAACAGGCGCGCGAGCTTGCCGATACTGGTGGTCTTGCCCGCGCCCTGCAGGCCGGCCACCAGCACGACGGCCGGCGGCTGGACCGCCAGGTTCAGCGAGGCGTTCTCCCCGCCCATCGTCGCGATCAGCTCGTCATGGACGACCTTGATCAGGGCCTGCCCCGGGGTAAGGCTCCCGATGACCTCCTGGCCCAGCGCCTTTTCCTTGACGTCCTTGACGAACTCGCGCACCACCGGCAGGGCCACATCGGCCTCCAGCAGTGCCATGCGCACCTCGCGCAGGGCATCCTGAATATTGTCCTCGGTGAGCCGCGCCTGGCCTTTCAGGCGCTTCATGGTCTCCTGGAGGCGGCTGGAAAGGCCGTCGAACATCGTCTGTCCTCGTCTCGCTCGTTCTGGCCCGGCCCATGCCGGGAAAGACCGCACAGTATACCGGCCCCGCCACCCGGCCTGCACGGCCCCAGTCGCGATCCGGGTTTGCCGCCCTGAATGTGCATTCAGGCTCGGGAGCGGGGATAATCGCCGCCCATGACCACCGTTGCCGGACTGCTCGCCGTCGCCCTGTATCTCGCCACCACGGGATACCTGATCGTCGCCTCCCGCACCCAGCCCCTGGCCGCCGGGCAGCCCCGCGCGCCGCTGATGCTGTGGCTGGCGGCCCTGCTCGCGCACCTCGGGGCCCTGATCCCGCTCGTCGCGACCGAGACAGGGCTGAACCTGTGCCTGGGCAACGCCCTGTCGGCATCGATGTGGCTGGTTGCAGGGCTGCTGTGGCTGACCGCGCTACGCCACCCACTAGCCGTGCTCGGCGTGGTGATCCTGCCACTGACCGCACTGGCCACCCTGACCGCGGTACTGTGTGACGGCGACACGTCCTACGCGACCTCGGCCGGGATCGACCTGCATATCCTGTTCTCGGCGCTGGGCTGGGCCTTCCTGGCACTCTCCACCGCCCAGGCCGCGGTCATGACGGCCCAGCACCGCGCGCTGCACAACCATCACACGGCCGGGATCGTGCGCCACCTGCCGCCGCTGTTCTCGATGGAGGTCTGGCTGTTCCGCATGATCTTCATCGGCTGGCTGTTTCTCGGACTCAGCCTGCTCTCCGGCTTAGTATTTGTGGACGACCTGTTCGCCCAGCACCTGGTCCACAAGACCGTCCTGTCGCTGCTGGCCTGGGTGATCTTCTCGACCCTGCTGGTCGGGCGCTGGCGCCTGGGCTGGCGCGGCACCCGCGCCCTGGCGTGGACCACGGGCGGGTTTGTCGCCCTGGTTCTGGCCTATTTCGGCTCCAAGCTGGTCCTGGAGATCATCCTCGGGCGCGTCTGATGGTGCTCCCGGCCGACAGGCTTGACAGCCCGGCGGCGCTTGCCTGAAATGATTCAGACTACGCAGCCCCGTCAGCCCGCCCACACCTGACCGCAGGCCATCCCGTTGCAAGAGATCCCGCTGTCCGTCCTGTTCGGCGCCCTGCTCGTGCTGTTCCTGCTGTCGGCGTTCTTCTCCGGATCGGAAACGGCGCTGATGGCGCTGAACCGCTACCGCATGCGCCACCGCGCCCAGACCGGGCACCGTGGCGCCGCGATTGCCGCCCGCCTGCTGGAACGGCCGGACCGCCTGATCGGGCTGATCCTGCTCGGCAACAACTTCGTCAACATCCTGATCGCCCAGATCGCCACCTTTATCGGCTGGCGCCTGTTCGGCGATACCGGCGTGGCCATCGCCACCGGGGTGCTGACGCTGACCCTGCTGATTTTCGCCGAGACCGCCCCCAAGACGCTCGCAGCACTGCACAGCGAACGCGTCGCCTATCCCGCCGCCTGGATCTACTGCGGGCTGCTGAAGGTGATGTGGCCCGTGGTGTGGATGATCAATGTGCTGGCCAACGGCGTACTGCGCCTGTTCGGGGTGCACATGAAGCCCGGCCAGCGTTCGGCCCTGAACACCGACGAGCTGCGCAGTGTGGTCTCCGAGGCCGGCGCCCTGATCCCGGCAAACCACCAGCGCATGCTGCTGAACCTGCTGGACCTGGAACGCACTACGGTCGAGGACATCATGATCCCGCGCAACGAGATCGTGGTGGTGGACCTGAACGAGCCCTGGAACGAGATCGTCGAGCAGCTGGTGCACGGCAGCTTCACCCGCCTGCCAGTGGTCGAGGGCGAGCTGGATCATATCGTCGGCTTCCTGCACCGGCGTGACGTGATCCCACTGATCGAGCGTGATGACTTTGACGCCGAAGACCTGCGCCAGATCCTGACCCCGCCCTACTTCATCCCCGAGGGCACGGCGCTAAACCGCCAGCTGATTAACTTCCAGCAACAGAAAAAACGGATCGGCCTGGTGGTGGACGAGTACGGCGACATCGAGGGTCTGATCACATTGGAGGACCTCCTGGAAGAGATCGTCGGAGAATTCACCACCGACTCCCCGGCCATGAGCGACGACGTGCTGCGCCAGGAGGATGGCTCGGCGATGGTCGATGGCGGCATCCACCTGCGCGAGCTCAACCGCTCGCTGGGCCTGGAGCTCCCGGTGGATGGCCCCAAGACCCTGAGCGGCCTGATCGTCGAATACCTCGAGAGCATCCCCGAAGCGCCAGTCAGCGTGCGCATTAACGGCGTCGTCATGGACATCGTGCAAATCAAGAACAACACCATCCGCACCGTGCGCGTGGTCGCCCCCGACCTGCCCGCCACGCCGGACCACAAGGAAGCCTGATGGCGAAGGCCAAGACCCAGTACGTCTGCCGGGAATGCGGCGCGGTGAGCCCCAAGTGGGCGGGCCAGTGCGGCGACTGCGGCGCCTGGAACACCCTGGAGGAGGCCGTGCCGGCCACCCCGTCCGGACCGCGCGGCGGCTACGCGGGCGAGGTCGCCGGCATTACCCGGCTGGGCGAGGTGGAGGCCGGCGAGGTCCCGCGCACCGGCACCGGCTTGTCGGAGCTGGACCGCGCCCTGGGCGGAGGGCTGGTACACGGGTCGGTCGTTCTGCTCGGCGGCGACCCGGGGATCGGCAAGTCCACCCTGCTGCTGCAGACGCTGGCCATGCTGCCGGTCGATGACACGCTTTACGTGACCGGCGAGGAATCCGCCCAGCAGATCAGCATGCGCGCTAGGCGGCTCGGGCTTGAGGTCGACGGGCTGCGCCTGCTGACCGAGACGCAGGTGGAGAACGTTATCGCCACCTGCGAGCGCGAACGCCCGCGCGTGCTGGTGATCGACTCCATCCAGACGCTGTACACCGCCGCACTGCAGTCCGCCCCCGGCTCGGTCGGGCAGGTGCGCGAGAGTGCGGCCGCCCTGGTGCGCCTGGCCAAGCAGCGCGGGATCACCGTGATCCTGGTGGGCCACGTGACCAAGGACGGCCAGCTGGCCGGACCGCGCGTGCTCGAGCACATGGTCGACACGGTGCTGTATTTCGAGGGCGACCCGGACGGGCGCTACCGCATGCTGCGCGCGGTGAAGAACCGCTTTGGCGCGGTCAACGAGCTGGGCGTGTTCGCGATGCTGGAGAACGGGCTGAAGGCCGTCTCCAACCCCTCCGCCATCTTCCTCTCGCGCCACCAGGGCCCGGTGCCCGGCTCCGTGGTGATGGTCACGCGCGAGGGCACCCGGCCGCTGCTGGTGGAGGTGCAGGCCCTGGTCTCCGAGAGCCACGCACCGCAGCCGCGGCGCATCACCGTGGGGCTGGAGCAGAACCGCCTGACCATGCTGCTGGCCGTACTGCACCGCCACGGCGGCGTCGCGCTGTTCGACCAGGATGTCTTCATCAACGTGGTCGGCGGCGTACGCGTAACCGAGACCGCGGCCGACCTGCCCATGCTCGCCGCCGCCCTGTCGAGCTTTCGCGACCGCCCCCTGCCGCAGGAGATGCTGGCCTTTGGCGAGGTCGGGCTGGCCGGCGAGATCCGGCCTGTGCCGAACGGCGAGGAGCGCCTGCGCGAGGCCGCCAAGCACGGCTACACGCGGGCGATCGCGCCGGCGGCCAATGCGCCGCGCAAGCCCATCAAGGGCATGGAGGTGGTCGCGGTCTCGCGCCTCTCCGAAGTCCTCGACGCCCTTTAGCGCCCGGCCCCGCCGCCTCTTGTGGCAAGGCACCGTTCGTCATCCGGTGTTTACGTGCCTTCGGTCCACATACTGCCAAGCGCTGTCTCGCCAGCGCGCCGCGCCAGTTGTTGATCAAAAACGGGCTTCTTTGCTCGTGCAAAGAAGTACCCAAGAAACACGCCCGGGATTCGCCCGGGAACCTTGCTCCGGACGCGCCAGGCCAGCGGCGCTGAAACTCGCTACGCCTTTTACTTCGCTCAGACAGTCAGCGCCTTCTCCCGGCCTGTCACGCCCTCCACAAGGGGCTCATATCGGGAGGGTAGGTCAAAACACAGCCTCTGCGGTAAGCCCCGCGCTGTAGGGTGCGTTGAGCGCAGCGAAACGCACCGTTCCGACGCCGTGGCAATCCTGATGCGATTCGCTGCGCTCATCACATCCTACGATGGGGTCTGGCGCCCGCTTGCGGGCGCGGCACGCCAGGGCCGAAGGCCGCGCGTGCCCAGGATGTTGGAACAACTTGTCTCCATCCATCGGCAAGAACATCAGGCCAGCCGTTGTCTTGACCTTATCCCCCCGTATGAAGCCCCTTGCGGAAGGGTCCTCGGGACGGACGATTCAAAATAAAAACGGGGGCGCTGACTGTCTGAGCGGAGCGACAGCGCAGCGAGTTTCAGCGCCGCCGGCCCGAGGGCCCTGGAGCAAGGTCCCCGGGCGGAATCCGGGTGCCCTTCTTTGGGTACTTTCTTGGGCAAGCAAGAAAGTACCTCGGGGTGCGCTGCCGAGACAGCGCAGGCTGGCGGCCGGACGAAGGCACCGTAAACACCGGATGCCGAACCAGGGCCAGCCTGAACAGCCACAACGTAAGTCGGAAACGAAAAAGGCGCCCGGAGGCGCCTTTGGTGAAGCGGGCAAAAAGGCCGCGTCAGTTGACGGCGTCGAGGTCGGATGCGAGCGATTCGCGCGCACCCTCGGCGACGGCGTCCAGCCGGTGGCTGTAGTTCTCGTGCTCCACCCCGATGGCAATGGCCGCACCGGATTTCGCGGCGGAGACCATCTCCGGGGTCAGCTCGAAGCGCAGGAAGTGGACCGACGAGGTCTTGTCGTCGGTCTCCCGATCCAGGTCCTCGTTCGCGATCGGGTAGACCTTGTCGTGGCCTTCGACCTGAACGTAGGTCTTGCGCTCGATCCCGATCAGCTTGGACAGCTGCACCTTGCGCTCGTCCACGTCCGGGTATTCGACCATCATGGTCGCCTTCCAGTTGGAACCGTCCGGGATCAGCGGATTGTAGGCGTCCAGCTCGTCCTGGATGCCTTCGGCATCGAAGATCTTTTCGACCCGCAGCATCTCCTGGATCTGGTACTGCATGGTCTTGCGATCCTCGAAGTGCAGGGTCACGGCCGGGCCCACCTGCACCACGCGATTGCGCTTGTGCTGCATGACCTCGTTGCGAAACTGGGGCCGCACCTCGTGGTACTTCTCCAGCGAATACAGGTCGTTTCGACTCAGCTTGTCCACACTTGCCTCCATCTCGATACCTCCGTCACGTCGGACTGGTCCGCGGGACCCCTCAGTGGTCGTGGTGTCCCTTCTTCGTGTAGTCCTTGTCGGACCAGAGGTTGTCTTTCAGTTCGTGGTCGAACACCGGGTTATGGCGACGGATCCACTCCAGCACCATTACCGCGTGTTCGATCTCTTCGTCGCGGTTGTGCGCGAGGATTGCCTTGAGTTCCTCGTTCTTGCAGGCATCGATGCGCTGCTGATACCAGTCCACCGCCTCGAGCTCTTCCATCAGCGAGACGATGGCGCGATGCATCTCGCGCGACTCGTCGCTCAGTTCCTCGACGGGTTCGTGGTAGCTGTCACTGGCCATTTCGTGTCTCCATCCGCGGCGCCTCGGCGGGCGTACGTCGTGTTCTGGTAACCGATACCCGGCGCTACAGCCCGTAGGCCTGGCGCAGCAGGGTCAGCGGGTGTTCGGGCGCCTTGTCCTCGCCCTTGCCCTGCAGTCCGTTCTCGATCATGTGCCCGGCCATCGGGCAGTCACTCGAGTAGTGATCGGACTCGGCCTTCTGCACCCGGTTCACCACCGGACGACAGATCTTGGCCGCAGTCTCGTAGAACTCGCTCTTCACGCCATAGGTACCGTCGTGCCCGGAGCAGCGTTCGATCACGTCGATCTCGGTATCCGGCACAAGCTTCAGCAGGTCGCGAGTCTTGAGCCCCATGTTCTGCACCCGCAGGTGGCAGGCCGCGTGGTAGGCGATCTTGCCGAGCTTCTCGGGGAAGTCGGTGTTCAGCTTGCCTTCCTTGTGGCGCTCCATCAGGTACTCGAACGGGTCGAAGATACGATCGCGTACAGCGGCGACATCGGGCTCGTCCGGGAACATCAGCGGCAGTTCCTGCTTGTACATCAGCACGCAGGACGGGACTGGCGCGACAATGTCGTAGCCTTGGTCGATCATGCGCTTCATCGCCGGGATGTTCGCATCCTTCGCGGACTCGACGGCCTTCAGGTCGCCCAACTCGAGCTTGGGCATGCCGCAGCATTGCTCCTTCTCGACCAGGGTGACCTCGATGCCGTTGTGCTCGAAGACCTTGACCAGGTCCTCGACCAGGTGCGGCTCGTTGTAGTTGCCGTAGCAGGTGGCGTAGAGCGCTACCTTGCCCTGGGTGGCACCGGCCGGCTCGGGGTTGCTCACTCCCTTGGCAACCTTCGCCATGCGCGAGCGACCCTTGCTCGAGTGGTATTCAGGGACCGGGGCATCCGGGTGCACGCCCATAGTCTTGTCCAGCACCTTGCGCATCGCGCCGGTCTTGTTCGCGGCGTTGACTACGCCGGCAACCACCGGGATGCCCGCCAGCTTGCCGACGGTATCGGTGCTGGACATGAACTTGTGCGCGGCCTTCGCTCCCTCTTTCTGGAAACGCACGGCCTTGGCACGCAGCATCAGGTGCGGGAAGTCGACGTTCCATTCATGCGGGGGCACGTAGGGGCACTTGGTCAGGTAGCACAGATCACACAGGTAGCAGTGATCCACCACCTTCCAGTAGTCCTTCCGATCAACGCCGTCGACCTCCATGGTCTCGGATTCGTCGACCAGGTCGAACAGCGTGGGGAAGGAGTTGCAGAGGCTGACGCAGCGCCGGCAGCCATGACAGATGTCGTAGACCCGCTCCAGCTCGGCGAACAACGATTCCTCGTTGTAGAACTCGGGATTCTTCCAGTCCAGCGGATGGCGGGTCGGGGCTTCCAGACTTCCTTCACGTTGGTGCGTCGGCGCAGACATGCATCCCTCCGGTATCCGTATCAGTGACGATGCTTCGAGGGAAACACGGAACAACATGCGAACGCAGCCGCAGGGCTGACTTCACAGGCTGTTCCGTACCTCCCGGAAAACGGGGCCGGCGTAGCGGCCCCGCGTGCTTCCGTTACTACCGGACAATCAGTCGTCCAGCTGGTCCAGGGCCTTCTGGAAGCGGTTGGCGTGGGAACGCTCCGCCTTGGCCAGGGTCTCGAACCAGTCGGCGACTTCGTCGAAGCCTTCGTCGCGGGCGGTCTTGGCCATGCCCGGGTACATGTCGGTGTACTCGTGGGTCTCACCGGCAACGGCGGTCTTCAGGTTCGCGGCGGTGGGGCCGAATTCCAGGCCGGTGGCCGGGTCGCCGCAGCTCTCGAGGTACTCGAGGTGACCGTGGGCGTGGCCGGTTTCACCTTCGGCGGTGGAACGGAACACGGTCGCGACGTCGTTGTAGCCTTCCACGTCCGCCTTGGAAGCGAAGTACAGGTAACGACGGTTGGCCATCGATTCGCCGGCAAAGGCCTCCTTGAGGGCTTCTTCGGTCTTGCTACCTTTCAGTTCCATGGGTCTCTCCTCTTGCTGGTTAGGATCCACACACCGGTACGGCCGTTGTGCGGATCGGGCATTTAGACTTTGTCTAAAACACTTCGAAACTCTAGTTAGCACCCGGTCGCATGTCAACCGATTGCCCCGCTGACCGTGGGGGCACGGTCACGAAACTCAAGCCCCCGGCCGCCCGGCTTCTTTCCTCGCCGCGGCGGATCGGATACTTTCTCACCTTTTAGCCCCCGCGATCCAATAAGAACCCAACACGTAATCCGACACCATGACCGACACATCCACCGACAGCCCCGCCGAGTTCGAAGCCAGCCTGGAGGCCCTGGAGGCCCTGGTGGCACGGATGGAGTCCGGCGACCTGGGCCTGGAACAGTCGCTGGAGGAATTCCAGCGCGGCATGGAGCTGGTCGGCCGCTGTCAGAAGGCGCTGGACGACGCCCAGGCACGCATCGAGAAACTCGCCAGCGAGCCTTCTGCGGAGGGTGCCGCGTCCGGGAGCGCACCGGACACCCCCACCGATCCCGACGACGTCCCATTCTAGGACCCGGCCTTGAGCATTCCAGATCCATCCGAGGCGCTGAAGGCCTATCAGCGTCGTATCGAGACCGTACTCGACCAGCGGCTCGCGGCCGACTCTTCCCCGGACCCGCGACTAATCGAGGCCATGCGCTATGCCACGCTCTCCGGTGGCAAGCGCCTGCGCCCAGTCCTGGTATACGCGGCCGGGGCCACCTGTAACGCCCCCGATGACGCGCTCGATGCGATGGCGGCGGCCGTGGAGATGGTCCATGTCTACTCGCTGATCCACGACGACCTGCCGGCGATGGACAACGACGACCTGCGCCGTGGCAGGCCCACCTGCCACCGTGCCTTCGACGAGGCCACCGCGATCCTCGCCGGGGATGCGTTGCAGGCCCGCGCCTTCGAGATCATGACCGCCGGCGTCCGCACCCTGCCCGGCACAGCCGGCCTGAATGCCCTGGCCGAGCTCGCCCACGCAGCGGGCCTGCACGGCATGGCCGGCGGCCAGGCCATCGACCTCGGCGCCTGCGGCAAGCCGATCGATCTGGCGGAACTGGAGCGCATGCACCGGCTCAAGACCGGCGCCCTGATCCGCGTGTCGGTGCGCCTGGGCGCAATCGCCGGTGGCGCCTCGGAGGACACCCTTGGCCACCTGACCCGTTACGCCGAATGCATTGGCCTGGCGTTCCAGATCCGCGATGACGTGCTCGACGTGGAGGGTGATCCGGAGGTGCTCGGCAAGGCCTGCGGGGCGGATGCCCGCCTGGACAAGGCGACCTTCCCCTCGCTGCAGGGCCTGGAGGCCTCGCGCGAACGCGCAGTGGCCCTGGTCGACGAGGCGCTGGACGAGCTGCAACCCTTTGGCCAGGAGGCGGACTTGCTTCGCTTCCTCGCGCGGTACATCGTCGACCGCATGAACTGACACGGCCTGCCCATGACCCCCACCCCCCTGCTGGATGCAATCGAATGGCCCGCCGACCTGCGGGCGCACCCGGCCTCGGAACTGCCGGGGCTGGCCGGCGAATTGCGCCAGTTTCTGATCGAGAGCGTCTCGCGCACCGGCGGCCATCTGGCCGCGAACCTGGGCACCGTGGAGTTGGCGGTCGCGCTGCACTACGCGTTCAATACCCCGGACGACCGCATCGTCTGGGATGTAGGGCATCAGGCCTATGCCCACAAGATCCTGACCGGCCGGCGCACCGGGATGGCCAGCCTGCGCCAGTACGGCGGGCTGGCCGGCTTCCCCAAACGCGCCGAGAGCGAGTACGACGCCTTCGGGGCCGGGCATTCCAGCACCTCGATCAGTGCCGCCGCCGGCATGGCCCTCGCCGCCAAGCACGCAGGACTGGACCGCCGCCATGTGGCGGTTATCGGCGACGGGGCGATGACCGCCGGCATGGCCTTCGAGGCGCTCAACCACATCGGCGATCTCGACTGTAATCTGCTGGTCATCCTGAACGACAACGACATGTCGATCTCGCCGAACGTCGGCGCGATGAACCAGTACTTCACCCGGCTGCTGTCCGGGCGGCTGTACAGCTCGGTGCGCGAGGGCTCCAAACGCATGCTGGAGTTCGTCCCGCCGATGAAGGCCTTTGCCGAGCGAGCCGAGGAGCACATGAAGGGCATGCTGGTGCCGGGCACGCTGTTCGAGGAACTGGGCTTTCGCTACTTCGGGCCGGTGGACGGCCATGACGTGAACGGCCTGGTATCGATCCTGAAGAACCTGCGCGGCGGTCACGGTCCGCAACTGCTGCATGTGGTCACACGCAAGGGACAGGGCTATGCCCCGGCCGAAGAGGACCCCTGCCGCTACCACGGGGTCTCCAAGTTCGAGCCGGAGAACGGGCTGACGCCCTCCGGGCCGAAGCCGCCCGCGTATACCGACATCTTCAGCCAGTGGCTGTGCGATCAGGCCACGGCCGACGACCGCCTGCTGGGCATCACCCCGGCGATGCGCGAGGGCTCCGGGCTGGTGGCCTTCTCCGAGCAGTTCCCCGAGCGCTACTTCGATGTCGGCATCGCCGAGCAGCACGCGGTCACGCTGGCCGCCGGCATGGCCTGCGAGGGGCAGAAGCCTGTGGTCGCGATCTACTCGACCTTCCTGCAGCGGGCGATGGACCAGGTGATCCACGACGTCGCCCTGCAGAACCTCCCGGTGCTGTTCGCGGTGGACCGCGCGGGGATCGTCGGCGCCGATGGCCCGACGCATGCCGGCACGTTCGATACCGCGCTGCTGCGCAGCGTCCCCAATATGCTGCTGATGGCCCCATCCAACGAGCACGAGTGCCGCCAGATGCTGTCCACTGGCTACGCCTACGAGGGCCCGGCGGCGGTGCGCTATCCACGCGGGGGCGGCCCCGGCGTCCTGCCGGAAGGGGGCAGCGAGGACCTGGAGACCCTGCCTGTCGGACGCGCCGAGGTCGTACGCGAGGGCCAAGGCCTGGCGATCCTCAGCTTCGGCGCGCTGCTGGAGACCGCCCTGGCCGCGGGCGAGGCGCTGGACGCCACCGTGGTGAACATGCGTTTCATCAAGCCGCTCGACACCGAACTGCTGGCGCGGCTGGCCGCCCGCCATGAAGGCTTCGTGACGCTCGAGGATCATGCCCGCGCCGGTGGCGCCGGCAGCGCGGTGCTGGAATGGCTCTCCGCCGAGGGCCTGACCCTGCCCTGCCAGGTACTGGGCATCCCGGACGTTTTCACCGAACATGGCTCGCGCGAACAGATCCTGGCCGACTGCGGCCTCGACACCGAGGGCGTGCTGGCCGCGATTCGCCACGCCTGCGGGCAGGAGAATTGCGCGGACGCCGGCGGCCGGATAGGCTTCGCGGGCTGACTGTTACCCCGCGACCACCAGCGTCGCCTGCCGGAATCGACCCATGAGCGCCCGTTACACCCTCCGCGTCCTGACCGACTTTGCCTCCGCGCATACCCTGCGCGATTACCCGGGGCAGTGCGCGAACATGCATGGACACAACTGGAAGGTAGAGGCCGAGGTTCAGGCCGAGACGCTGGATGACGCCGGCATGGCAGTGGACTTCAAGGTGGTCAAGACCGCCGCGCGCGAGATCGCCGGGCAGCTGGACCACCGCTATCTGAACGACGTCCCGCCGTTCGACACGGTCAACCCGACCGCCGAGCACATCGCACAGTGGTTCTTCCGCCAGATGGCGGAGCGCCTGAACCGCCCGGGCCTGCGCATGCACGCGCTGACCCTGTGGGAGACCGACCGCGCCTGCGTACGCTACAGCGAGGACGGCTAAGCCTCCCTCGCTTCACCACCCCCACGCCCCGCCACAAGCACCGTCATCGCGAGGAGCGAAGCGACGTGGCGAACTCCGTCCGAAACCATCTGCTTCCATAGCTGGCTCACCACCAGCTTCCGGAGGTTGCCGCGGCCCCTGCGGGGCCTCGCAATGACGGTGCCCGTTTCCCGCTCCGTTGCCGCCCCCAAGCGTACCTTACCCGCCGTCTACAGGTGATTCGAGGCGTAGTCCGCCAGCCGCGAGCGCTCGCCGCGGGTCAGTGTGATGTGCCCGCTGTGGGTCCAGTTGCGGAAGCGGTCCACCACGTAGGTCAGGCCGGACGAGGTCTCGGTCAGGTACGGGGTGTCGATCTGTGCGATGTTGCCCAGCGCCACCACCTTGGTGCCGGGCCCCGCGCGGGTAACCAGGGTCTTCATCTGCTTGGAGGTCAGGTTCTGCGCCTCGTCCAGGATGATGTAGCGGCTGAGGAAGGTCCGCCCGCGCATAAAGTTCAGCGAGCGGATCTTGATGCGGCTGGTCAGCACGTCGTTCGTGGCTGCCCGGCCCCAGTCGCCCGCACCTTCGGACTTGGCCAGGACCTCGAGGTTGTCCATCAACGCGCCCATCCACGGGGTCATCTTCTCTTCCTCGGTCCCGGGCAGGAAGCCGATGTCCTCGCCCACAGGGACCGTGACCCGGGTCATGATGATCTCCTTGTAGGTGTTGTCCTCCAGCGTCTGCGCAAGCCCCGCGGCCAGCGCCAGCAGGGTCTTGCCGGTACCGGCAGCCCCCAGCAGGGAGACGAAATCCACCTCCGGGTCCATCAGCAGGTTCAGGGCGTAGTTCTGCTCGCGATTGCGGGCATTGATGCCCCAGACGCTGTGGCGCGGGGTCATATAGTCGTCCACCAGCTCGATCACCGCGGACTCGTTCGGCTGGTCGATCTCCAGCACGATCGCAGACAACGGATTCTCCCCCTCGCGGTAGACGAACTGATTGGGCTGCCACTCGCTGACCAGGGGCCCGGTGACTCGGTAGTAGGTCCGGCCGGACTCCTGCCAGGAGTCCATCTTGGTCCCGTGGGTCTCCCAGAAATCCGCTGGCAGCTCGGTCATGCCGGAGAACAGCAGGCTGACGTCGTCCAGGACCTGGTCGTTGTAGTAGTCCTCCGCGTGCAGGCCGATCACCGCCGCCTTGATGCGCAGGTTGATGTCCTTGGAGACCAGGGTGACCGGGAGGTCCGACCACTCCGTCTTGAGTGCCTGGGCGGTGGCCAGGATGTCGTTGTCCGGGGTCGAGCCGGGCAGCGAGTCCGGCAGGCGCGAGGTCAGATTGCGGGTCTGAAAAAACAGCCGCCCGGAGGGTGCAAGCGTAGACTCGCTGAGCGATTCGGCCTGTAGCGGTAACCCGGCGGCAATCTGCTCGTGGGTCGCGCCACTCATCAATTCGTCGATAAAGCGCGAGACCTGGCGCACGTTGCGCGCGACCTCGGAGACCCCCTTCTTGCCACGGTCGAGTTCCTCGAGCACGACCATGGGCAGGAAGATGTCGTGTTCCTTGAAGCGGAACAGCGCAGTGGGGTCATGCATCAGGACATTGGTGTCCAGGACAAACAGGCGTTTCGGGTCCTCCGGTGTTTCGCTCATGGCGCCTCCGCGGCCGGGGTGAGTCGAAAACAAATGGGGCGAACGTCTACTGCCAGTACTCTCGAAGGATTCGCGGGGCGCCTCACTGGCCGGCCATCTCGCGTACCGCGGCCAGGACCTCGTCCACATGCCCCGGCACTTTGACCTTGCGCCATTCCCGGCGCAGCACACCCTGCTCGTCGATCAAGAAGGTGGAGCGCTCGATGCCGCGCACCTGCTTGCCGTACATGTTCTTCATCTTGATCACGTCGAACGCCTCGCACAACTGCTCGTCGGCGTCGCTCAGCAGGTCGAACGGCAGCTCCTGCTTGGCGCGGAAGTTCTCGTGGCTCTTCACGCTGTCGCGCGAGACCCCGAGGATGACCGCGCCGGTGGCGTCGAACGCGGCCTTGTTGGCCGCAAAGTCGCGGCTCTCGTTGGTGCAGCCCGGCGTGCTGTCCTTCGGGTAGAAATAGAGCACCACGATCTTGCCGCGAAAATCACCCGGGCCCAGGGTCTGCTCGCCGGTGGCGGGCACGCGAAGGTCTTCGGGAACGGTCTGGTCAATGGCGATCGTCATTAGGTGTCACTCCGTGTCGTGGTGGGGCCGGACGGCGCCGGATCGGAATCAGGCCTTGATCGGATCCAGCACGCCGTCCAGGTTCAGTTCGTCGCAAAAATCCATGAATTCGCCGCGCAGGCTGGCCAGGTGCTGTCCCGCCGGGATGTCCACCACCATGTTGGCGGCGAACATGCGCGCGCCCGTGTGCTGAGCGGTGTAGACGCGCGTCTGTACGTCACGCAGGTTCACACCACGGCTGGTGAAGAAATCGGCCAGGGCATTGACCAGCCCCGGGGCGTCCAGCGCGACCACGTCCACCGCATAGGCCATCGCGGGCTGGCTGGATTCATCCAGCGGCCCACGGCGCACGGTGATCGCGAGATCCAGCTCGGCCTCCAGCCGTTCCAGGCGGGATTCCAGCGTGGCGAGGGTCTTCCAGTTGCCGCTGGCGCTCAGCGCCATGCAGCAATAGCCGTCCAGGGTCGTAATGCGGCTGGACTCCAGGTTGCAGCCTGTATCGACGATGACACGCGTAACGCCGGCCACCAGGCCAGGCTGGTCGGGTCCGATCAGATTCAGGATCAGATGGGTGTGCGAGCCGGCCCCGACGACCTCAGCCATGCCGGCCCCTGGAGCGCAGAGCGCAGCCGGGCGGCCACTGGCCTGAGGCAATGCTGGACGGGTTGGATGCATCCACTGGCATGATGGCTGGGAACATACCACCTCGCCTGGGTGGCGCCAACGGTCCGGGCGCCATCCAGACGGGGTCTGCGCACGGCTTCTTGAACGCCTTGTCGCGCGCCCGTTAGACTGCACCATTACCGTCGCTGGAGGAGTCGATGTTTCAAGGCAGCATGGTCGCACTGGCGACCCCGATGCACGCGGACGGCAGTCTCGACTGGCCGGCGCTTGATCGGCTCCTCGAATTCCACATCGAGGCCGGAACCGACGCCATCGTAGCGGTCGGTACTACCGGCGAATCCGCCACCCTCGATTTCGACGAACACTGTGAAGCGATTGCCCATACGGTCAAGACCGTGGGCGGGCGTCTGCCGGTGATCGCCGGCACCGGCGCAAACTCCACGCGCGAGGCGATCGCGCTCACGCGCTGTGCCCACGAAGCCGGCGCCGATGCCTGCCTGCTGGTATCCCCGTACTACAACAAGCCCACGCAGGAGGGCCTGTATCTGCACCACAAGGCCATCGCCGAGGCCGTCGATATCCCGCAGATCCTCTATAACGTTCCGGGGCGCACGGCCGTCGACATGCTCCCCGAGACAGTCGAACGCCTGGCCGAAATCCCGAACATCGTCGGCCTCAAGGAGGCCACGGGCAATAACGAGCGCACCGCCGAGCTTGTCCAGCGCGTGGGCGGCCGCTTCGACCTGTTCAGTGGCGAAGATGCGAATGGGCTGGCCTTTTTGCTGGCCGGGGGACAAGGGGTCATCTCGGTGACCGCGAACGTCGCCCCGGCGCTAATGGCCCGCATGTGCCGCGCCGTGCGCGAGGGACGCGCGGACGAAGCCCGCGAAATCAATCGCCAGCTGGATGGTCTGCATTCGGCCTTGTTCCTCGAAGCCAATCCCATCCCCGTAAAATGGGCCTTGCAGCGCATGGGGATGATAGAGGAAGGTATTCGCCTGCCCCTGACACCCCTTTCCGAACCGTTCCATGCACCGGTACTGGACGCGATGCGCCAAGCCGGCATTGAGGTCTGAGTCCGATCATGAAATTGCCTTTCAAGCCCTATCACTCCGCCACGCGCGCCACCCTCGCGATCGCCACGGGTCTCGCCGTCGCTGGTTGCGGAGGCTGGGGCGGTGATCGCCAGTCCGGCCCGGAATACGAAATGAGCCGGCAGATGGAGGACCTCGAAGTCCCGCCGGATCTGATCGCGCCGGACACCGAGCGGGCCTACCGCCTGCCCGATGACCCGGGCGGCCGCATCAGTGCCCGCGACATGCAGCAGGACACCGCCCAGCGCCAGCAACAACCCGCGCAGGCCCAGCCCGGCGCCCCGACCCGCACCGCCCAGGTACTCCCGGAGTCCGCCGAGGTGCAGCTCATGCGCGACGGAGGCACGCGCTGGCTCCAGGTTGACGGCGATCCCGGCGAGATCTGGGATCGACTGGTCGCCTTCTGGGACAGCCAGAACCTCCGCCTGGAACGCAACGAACCCCAAGTGGGCGTGATGCAGACCGAGTGGGCCGAAGACCGAGCCGGCATCCCGCTGCGCGGCACGCAGAACATCTTCGCCCGCGCCCTTGGCAACGTATACGACGCCAACACCCGCGACCAGTACCGGATGCGCGTCGAGCGCGTGAACGGACAGTCGGAAATCTACATCACCCATCGAGGTGCCGAAGAGCAGGCCGAGGGCCAGTCCTGGCGCTGGGCCATGCGCCCCTCGGACCCGGAGCTCGAAGCCGAGATGCTGAACCGGCTGCTCGTTTACCTCACCACCGGCGATCCGGGTGAAGGGGGCGCACGGGTTGCCGAGACCCTCGTCGACCGCCCGACCGAACTGCAGATGACGGAGCATGATGGTTCGCCCGCCCTGCTCCTGGGCGGTGAATATGAACGGGTCTGGCGCCAACTTGGCACCTTCCTGGACCGCGCCGGCTTGCTGGTGGATGAACAGGACCGCCAGGCCGGCATCTACGAGGTCACCTACCGTCCCGACATGACCGGCGACCGCGACGAGCCCGGTTTCTTCGGCCGCATCTTCGGTCGCGGTGGAGATCGCAGGGAAAACGAGCGCTACCAGGTCCGGTTGGAGGATCGGGGCGATGGCGACCTCTTGATCGAGGCACGCGACATTGAAGGCGACCGCCTGAGCGATCGCGACGCCGAGTTCGTGCTGGAGCGAATTCAGACTCAGATGCAGCGGTAAGGCACCCGGAGCCCGGGGCGACTCCAGCGAAGAAGCGCCGGGGCGAAGCAACCTGCTCCCCCTTGGCGCTTAGGCCTGACAGCGTGCCCGGGTGGTCCACACGTCTACCCTGCATTCACCTTCGGAGCAGTGCGTGATCCGATTTTGTTCACTTGGCAGCGGGAGTGGCGGCAACGCGCTCGTGGTCGAGATCGGCTCGACCCGCCTGCTGGTGGACTGCGGATTTTCCGTACAGGAGATCGAGCGGCGCCTCGCACGTCAGGGGCTCGCGGCCACCGATCTCGATGGGGTGTTCGTGACCCACGAACACGGCGACCACCTGGGGTCCGCGCCGGCCCTCTCGCGCCGTTATGGCCTGCGCGTCTACGCCTCAGTCGGGACCCGACTGGCGGCACGCGACAGCGCATTTGCACACCTCGAAGAGATCCAGCCGGACCTCCCAGTCGAGCTGGACGACGCCCTGGTCATCCCCTATACAGTCCCGCATGACGCCCGCGAACCGACCCAGTTCGCCTTTTCCGACGGCGCGTCGCGCCTCGTCCTGATGACCGATGCCGGCCACATCTCGCCCCACATGATCGAGACGGCCTCCGGCGCCCACGGCCTCCTTCTTGAATGCAACCACTGCCCGGAGATGCTCGCGTCCGGACGTTACCCTCCCAAGCTCAAGCGACGCATTGCTGACGGGTACGGACATTTGCCCAACCGCGACGCGACCCGCCTTCTTCAACGCGCCGACACGTCCCAGCTGGAACACCTGATCGGCATGCACCTTTCGAGCGACAATAACCGCCCCGAACTGGCTGAACAGGCCCTGTGCGAGGGGGTCGGCGCCAGTCGCGACGAGATCGCGATCGCTTCCCAGGACCACGGGTTCGACTGGCGCTGCATCCGCTGAAGAGCACTTGTTCGCCATCGGAGCACGTCAATGCAGTCCAATTGCTAACGGCGCGACTCCCGCAGGAAATACACGCCAACCGCGATGAAGGCGAGCCCGATAATGGTCGCGACCGGCCCGCCAAACCCTGAACCTTCACGGGGCGCAATCGGAGTAAACGCCACCTCGCCTCCGAGAACCGCGTAGGCTCCGATCCCGATCAGCACCAACCCGACCGTCACCAAACCACCATCTGTCCGCTTCTTGCCTCGAGCCATCTCTTAAAACCGTCTCTAGTCGCCGCGCACAACGCACCTCAGCATCATGCCTGCCGTGTCAGCCATAAAAAAAGCCCGGCCCCCATAATTGGGAACCGGGCTTCGGATTAATGCCTGGCGGTGACCTACTCTCACATGGGGAGGCCCCACACTACCATCGGCGCAGAGCAGTTTCACTTCCGAGTTCGGGATGGGATCGGGTGGTTCCTACTCGCTATTGCCGCCAGACAAACTGGCCAGATCACCCAGCGCGTGCGCTGCGTCATCTGAATTCGGAATGCATTCTAGGTGATGTGTACAACAGTGATGTGTCAGACGAGACCACCATCAACACCTTGGGTGTTATATGGTCAAGCCGCACGGGCAATTAGTACTGGTTAGCTGCACGCGTTACCGCGCTTCCACACCCAGCCTATCAACGTTGTAGTCTTCAACGGCCCTTTAGGGACCTCGAGGGTCCAGGGAGATCTAATCTTCAGGTGGGTTTCCCGCTTAGATGCTTTCAGCGGTTATCCCTTCCGCACATAGCTACCCGGCAATGCCACTGGCGTGACAACCGGAACACCAGAGGTGCGTCCATCCCGGTCCTCTCGTACTAAGGACAGATCCTGTCAAATCTCCGACGCCCACGGCAGATAGGGACCGAACTGTCTCACGACGTTCTAAACCCAGCTCGCGTACCACTTTAAATGGCGAACAGCCATACCCTTGGGACCTGCTTCAGCCCCAGGATGTGATGAGCCGACATCGAGGTGCCAAACACTGCCGTCGATATGGACTCTTGGGCAGTATCAGCCTG